>JAWKLZ010000001.1:0-600826 GCA_041392475.1 Chitinophagales bacterium
GTGCATCACCTCTTTTTTGTATTCTACTGTTTCTTTCGAGTTGAAAAGGGATTTGTATTTTGAAGTCAATGCCCCTGTATAGGATTCTAAACCTTGAAGGCGAATAAAATCATTGCTATTCTTCACATCAAAAGGATGTTTTAACACATTGAAGCCCGCCCGACAACATCTAAAACTGTAATCCACATGGTCCAAACCGACTCCACTAAATCGCTGTGTATCAAAATACCCAACCTGTTGGATGATGGCTTTTGTTAGTGTATAAAATGCTCCTTGAATATTTTCGGCAAGGCAATTGGATTCCAAATGACCAAAGGAAATAGGACGCTGAAGATTGGCATGAGGCCGCCAGCGTTTGTCGTAATAAACCAGATGTTGGTAGCCCGTTCTTTCCATTGTTTGCCAATACAGTATATCCCAACCAGACTGCCGAAAAACCACATCATCGTCGGATTTGAAGCAAACATCAAACTCAATGGTTGTAAGATACTTCAAAATCGTATTGACTTGATTTTGAATTTGTATTCTTTCATTGTAAATGACGTGGATAGGATGTTTTGATTGTAATTCGACTAAATAGGCTTTAGTTCCATCCATTGAGCCATCATCTGCTACGATGATTTTCCACGAAACCATAGGAGAGGAAGTTCGAGTTTTTAAAAAAGATTGAATACAGATTTTGAGGTAGTCCAAGCGATTGAAGGTAGTGATTGCCAACACAAACTGCAATGGTCTGGAGTGAGTTGAGGCTTCTTTTGTCTTTGCAGTAGGGGTGTATTTTTCTGCGATTCCCTTCTCTTGGTCTTGAAGGTATTGGATATATCTCAAAAGTGGAGTTTCGTTCATAGACAGAATTTCCGCCATTAAATTTTTGTTTTCCTCGTATTTGACCTGTTCCTTTCCATCTAGTTGTGAGCGAGGATGGTCAATGTGGTACATGGGGAAATAGTAGGTTTTTGAAGTCAAAGTGTTGTAAATGACGTGAGAAACCGCATTGTCTTCACAGCCCCAACCTTCAAACCTTTCGTCCCATCCTCCAATTTTTTCAAAACCTTCACGAGTCAATATTACCAGCCCTCCTGCAAAGGTATCAAACAATGGTCGTTTGTCAATATTTTCGTACTTCAATGTATTGGCATCACTTATGCGTACATTGATGGCTTCTGTCATATTAGGAGTAATCGCTTCAAAATTTTCTGCCGATTTGAAGAAAGAAAGATAGTCCTCTTTCTCCAAAAAAATATCTGCATCTCCAAAGGCAAGCACCGATTTTTGGGTGTGTTTCTCCGCTAGATTGAAAGACCAACCTTTATTGAACAAGCCCGAATTGAAGATAAAAAGGTGTTTGACATTCAAATTTGCATCCAAATCTAATTTGGCTTCACTATCTTGCTCTACTACTAGTATTTCTAAGTCGGGAAAATAATTTCTGAGTTTTTTTAGGACAAAAACCAAAGCTGCAATTCTTTCTATATTTGTAGCTCTAAAAGCTATGATATAGCTTATATTTGAGGTGATATCTTTCATGTTTTATTTTAGTTTGCATGGAAGTCAAACATAGTTAATATTTTTTAATTAGATGGTTTTAGGTTAAAGACTTTTGAAGTTTTCTTTTGAGAGTATGCTGATTTTCATACACTTCATGTATTCAACAATATACTTCAAAAGTTTCAAGTCACAGATTTTGCCAAAAAAACTCAAGATAGTAAAGAATGCGGTTACATCAATTTATAGGCGGCAGAAGTAGCAAAAAAATGGAAAAGAATGCACTGATTCCCAAACTCATTCACCAAACGTGGAAAGATATAAATATTCCTGAGCAGTACCTCCCTTTTCAAAAGAGTTGGCAAACCTATCTTCCTGATTGGGAGTATCGCCTATGGACAGACGATATGAATCGGGCATTTTTAGAAAAACATTACGATTGGTTTTTGCCCATTTATGATGGCTACCCAAAACCCATCATGCAGGTCGACTCGGTTCGGTATTTTTGGATGTATCATTTTGGAGGACTATATGTTGATTTGGATTTTGAAGCATTGAAGTCTATTGAACCATTGATTTTGAATCAGAAAATAGTGATTGGTTTAGAACCGAATGACCATTTAGAGAAGAATTTTTTACAAAAATATAGTTTCAAACACATTCTCTGCAATGCTTTTATGGCATCCGTTCCCAAAGCTCCTTTTTGGGAATATATGATTTTGCAGTTAATCAAAAACCATAAAGCAGAAAACCCTTTGGTGGCTACGGGCCCCTTTTGTCTGACACAGGGCTATGATTTGTTTGAAGATAAAAAATCCATCACACTCATTCCGCCTGAATTGCTTTATCCCATCAATGAAAATATTGGATATGACCATCTAAAAAACAAGTCCAATTCGGGCATATCTGTTTCCAATGAGGCTTATGGCATTCATCATTGGTCGGGTACTTGGTGGCGAGATTTTGTAAAAAAACCTGGTCGAATAGATATTTTTGCAGGCAAACTGCGGGTAAATTTTCCCAAGATTTTCAAAGTTTACGATCAACTATTAAACCGACCTATTCAATGACTTTTCGACAAAAAATAGGCTATTTTTTAAGGCTTGCTATTTCTGTTGTTTCACCCAAACAACGGTATTTGTTTTTAAGACATTATTCTATTCTTGCATTACCAAGTGATTTGATTCCAACAGCAGAAAACTGTTGGTATAGAGTTTTGAAAAAAGGCATAGTCAGAAAAGAGGCTTCTATCAACCTTGAAGAAGAATCTGAAAAATTATTAAAGCAATCAGAAGATGCTTTACCTTTGGTTTCCTGTCTTTTGGTCACCAAAAATCGGTTTCAATTGGCAAAAAAATCGGTCGAATGTTTCATGCGACAATCTTACCCAAATCGAGAGTTGATTGTCATTGACGATGGAGAGGATAGGCAGTTAAAAGATTGGGTAGAAGGATTGAAAAACTCGAAAATTCGATTTTTTCATTTGCCCGATAAATCCAAAAAACTGGGTGTCTTACGCAATTTATCCCGTGAAAAAGCCCGTGGTGAATTTGTGGCACAATGGGATGATGACGACCTTTCGCACTACAATCGCCTACTGTTTCAAATGACTTTGATACAAAAAATGAATTTGGACGGTTGCACCTTGCAAAGAGAAGAGTTGTGGTTTCCTACAAAGCAAAGATTCGGTTATTCAGCACGAAGACTTTGGGAGGGTTCTATGATTTGCAATAACAAAAAATTGCCGCTTTACCATGAAACGAGGCGGGGAGAAGAATCTGATGCAGTGAATCAATTATCGCTGAACGGCAAGATTGCACTGTTGGATTTCCCACAATTATATACCTATTGTTTTCATGGAAAAAATACCTTTGATGAGCCACATTTTGAGCAAATTTGGGAAGTGGCGAGTGTAAAATTTTCAGAAAAAGAATATGAAGAAAGAAAAAATAACATTTTTAAATAAAATATGTTCAGTTTTACAACAAGCATTTGAGGGATTTAAAAAGGACTCCTTCTATTATTTTGTATTTTTTTATTTTTCACTTATTTCGCTTGTTTCAGAAAATTCTACTACTACATGGCAAGAAGCAATTGGGTTATTGGTTAGAGTTTGTACGATGGTAATTCTTTGCTGGGGATTGGTCAGTACCTTACGTTTCCTTATTCCAATTTTTAAATATCGAAAGGTTTTATTTCAAGTCGCAGTATGGGGTATTTTGATTGTTCATGTTTTTATCTGTACGGCAGATTTATTTCTATTGAACTATTATGAACAAAACATGAGTAAAGGTCTTGCTTTTGTATTATTTGAAACAAACAAATCGGATATTTTTGAATTCCTCGAAATGCACAATAGAGAGAAATCCTGGGCAGTATATTTTTACTTAGCATTACCTGCTATAGCATATTGGATATTTCAAGCTTCGTTTTTTGACAAAATCAGAGCGTCGATTGGTCATTTTTTTTTCGCAAGTTTAATTGCTATGACGGCACTGTTTATTATCTCTCCAATAGAGGGATTCGTAAGTATGAGAGCCTTACAACCTACCTTGACGTTTCTACGAGCAATTCCCGAATATCAAAAGGAGCTTAAGGCCTATCAAGAAATAGCCGATAATGTTCGAGATTTTAATTTGGAACATAAAGTAAAATCTATTTCTCCCTCAAAAAAAAACCTCACCGTAATCATAATGGGAGAATCTACCTCTCGCACACACATGAGCCTATATGGATATCCAAGACCGACATCGCCACTTCTTGAAAAAATGAGAGGTGATTTATACATTTTTGATGATGTCATGTCTCCTCATTCTCATACTGTTCCCACTCTTAAAAAAGTGTTGACCTATTTTAACAAAGACAATGAAGGCAATTGGTACGACTACCCTACTCTGTTTGATATATTCAAAGCAAGTAGCAGTAAAACTTATTGGATTTCTAATCAAGAAACTTTCGGTATCTGGGCACGTTTTGGGACTGTTTTAGGAAATCAAGCAGATGTTGCTATTTTCCATGATAGAGTGGTTTCTTCAAGAGATTTTCGTAAAACCAATGCTTATCCCCCTGATGGAGTTTTACTGTCGTATTTGGAGAAAGTAATACAAAACGACACCACATCTAATCAACTGATTATTCTACACCTAATGGGAACACATGGATGGTATGATGAGCGATACCCCGAAAATTTTTCAAGATTTAACCACAAAGTAGACAGTAGTTTATTTGCAGACAGACCTTTTCTTGATTCAGCAAAAAAAAATATCGTTGATTCCTACGATAATGCTGTTTTATACAATGATTGGGTCGTCTCGGAAATGATAAAAATCATCAGTAAAAAGAAAGATTACGCAACCGCTGTGCTTTATCTTTCTGACCACGGCGAAGAAGTTTATGAATATCGAGATATGTTTGGACACAATGAGATAAGTGGATCGATATATATGATTGAAATACCTTTTTTTATTTGGTTGTCAGATACCTACAAAGAAAAAAAACCTAAAAAAGTAAATCATATTTCAAACAGCATACATTGTCGGTATATGTCTGATGACCTAATCCACACTATTCTTGATTTATCCGATCTCAGACATGAAATGTGGGATTCTACCCGTAGTGTAATAAACCCTGCATTTGACTCTACTCGAAAAAGGATTTATGCTGGAAAAGAATATTGATTGAATAAAGAATCGTATTTTGAGCAAATTTGAGAAGCAGAAAACTTGTGGTTTTTGTAAAAAGAGAATGTTCAGTTCTTAAAAAATGAAATCAATGCCTAAAAAAATTGTACTGGCGATTCCAACGGTTTTAGGAAGACCTGAAAATGAACTGTTGAAAACATTGGAGTCTATTTTTAGCTGTATGGATGAAGACTACAGACGTGTGTGTTGTGTTTTTGTATTGGATGCAGAGTTGAAAATTTCGCCTTATATTGAAGAAGTAAAAGTGCGTTTTGCAGATGAAATTGCTCAAAATGTTTTGATTATAGAGAAGACAAACCCTAATGATTATCCACATTTACCAGAAGATGTTGGAGATGGATATAACCGATGGATGGTCAAACAGAATATTGATTTTAGTATTTTATTAGAAAGGGCAATGTCATTGGGAGAATACGTGGTGCAATTGGATGATGATATTCGGACTACTGATAATTTTGTAAAATACATTTTGAACGACATCAGCTATCTGAGTTACTTCAATTGGATTGCGATTCGAGTTTGCCCCTTGGGAACAATAGGAGCTGTCTTCAAAAGCAATGATTTACCTCCAATTATCAACTTGCTACGAGAAAAATATACTGTCATGCCTGTTGATTTGCTACAAGAAAAATATATAGAAATGAAATGTCAAAAAGAAGGACGTTTCTTTTTTCGGATACCACGTTCTTTATTTCAGCATGTAGGTTTGGTCAGCACTTCTGCAGCAGAAAGCAAAAAGTATTACCAAATTGCTCCTGCTAATTTTGAAGCTTTCTATATTCACGACTTGGGAGTAGGGCGATTGGGATGCTTGTTTCGACCAATGACCCATCTTTTGTACCGTCTGAAAAAAATGATACATAGTTTTGAAAAATCCATAAATTCGAGCTTATCAGCATGACCGAACTGTTTGACATCGTTTATCCAAATCAACCACTGGAAAAAACCTATGAAGTGGGCTTGGTGATTACTACCTATAATCGTCCCTTCTATTTGCATCGAACATTGGCGAGTTTGCGAAAAAGCGATTTGAGTAGTACAGTTGTCATGATGATTGATGATAACAGTACGAACTATCTCACCAATCAACTTTTGGAAAGCTTAACCTTGGCAAAAACGCCTGTTATCAAAGCGTTTAGAAAGGAAAAAGAAGGCTGTCGAATGTATGAAAACCTACAATTTGGTTGGGATTTTCTTTCCGAAAACTTCCATTGCAAATATTTGACAAATTTAGACCCCGATGTACTGGTGCAGCCTCATTGGATAAGTGCATTGAAGGAACTGCATGAGTTGGGTCAATCCAAGAATGAAGAAATATTGGTGACGGGTTTCAATGCGTATCAACACCCAATTATTGAAGAAAAGGAAACTTACTACATCAAAAAATCCTTGGGCGGAATCAACTTTTTCTTCAATCAAAATTTGTATCAGAAAATTATTAGAGCAAAATTGATAAATTTAAGTTTCGATTTTAGGGTAGGGGATGCGATGGAAGAAAACAATTACCCAATTTTATGCACCAAACCTTCTGTTGTTCAACACATTGGTCGAGCGGGTCTTTGGTCGGGAATGAAAGTAGGTACGTTTGATTATGCAATTGATTTTGGAGATGTTTCTCCACTCTGGATGAAAGTGCGTCTGTTCTATTTTGAGCATTCCAAACGAGAGGGGAAATTGCTGTATAAAAGGTTAACGGTTGTAAAGCAGTTCTTTCAAAAAATGTTCTATCGCCTTTTTTTTAATAGACTTTATACCGCAAATAGGAATCAAGATAATGGACAACAACACTAAAAATCCATTGGTATCTATTCTGATGTGTACCTACAATGATGAAGACTATATTGGCGAAGCCATAGAGAGCATATTGAAGCAATCGTATAAAAACATCGAATTTATCATCGTCAATGATGGCTCAACTGATGACACAAAAACGATTATCCATAACTTTGCCTCCTCAAAAATTCGATATATTGAAAATATAAAAAATCAAGGACAAGAATTTTCCAAAAATCTGGGTATCTCTAAAGCAAAAGGCAAATACATTGCCTATATGGATGGGGACGATATCAGTGAACTTGAACGTATTGCCACTCAAGTTGAATTTATGGAAAAAAATATGGACATCGGTCTTTGCAGTACAAGGCTTGCTTTTTTTGGGCAAAGGAATGGAGAATTGTTAACCGTAGAGACGGATGAAAATATTCGTTTGCAAGCCCTTTTTTCTACTCCAATGCCACATCCTACTTGGATGATAAGAAGAGATATTTTGACAAAGCACAGTATTGAGTATGAGCAAGGTTTCTTAGCTGCGGAAGACTACTGTTTTATTTTAAAACTATTAGAAAAAACAAAAGCATACTGTATTCAAAAAGCACTGTACAGATATCGCTGGCATGGAAAGAATATTTCTATTGAGAAAAAAGATTTGCAAAAAGAAAATACACTTAAAATAAGCCAGATTGCTTTCAGAAAGCTTCTAAACGTTCATCTTCCAAGAGATGAACACTCTTTTATACACTCAAAACTTAACGCATATAAATTAACAATTGAAGAAATAGACAAAATACATTTCATTTTGTATGAAAAGCTAAAAAGCTCAGATTCTGAATTGGTTAAGCCTTTCAAAAAGTTTTACTCGGAAAAACTAATGTGGTCTTATAATTTTGAATCGCCCAAAGGGTTTATTACTTTGTTTTCTTTTTTTAGGACTAAGCCTTGGCAAAATCTTCCATTTAAAGTTTATTATCAAAAATATTTGCTCATTATTGCAAAGTGTATTTATCGAAATTTTGTCAAATGAACCAACCAAAAGATAAAATACTAATCCTCACCCCTGTCAAAGATGCTACAAAACACCTGTCTCTTTATTTTCAATTATTGGAAAACCTAAGTTATCCAAAAGAATTAATCAGTCTCGGTTTCTTAGAAGGGGATAGCCGAGATGATACTTTTGGTTTTATTGAAGGGAAACTTTTGGAGTTGAATACCACTTTTCGTAGAGCGAATATTTGGAAAAGAGATTATTCCTTTGTGATTCCCGATGGGCTTTTTCGCTGGTCTTCTTCCATTCAAATCGAACGTCGTTCTATTTTGGCAAAAAGCAGAAACTATTTACTGTCGAGAGCTTTGGAAGACGAAGACTGGGTGCTTTGGTTAGATGTCGATTTGATTGAATACCCAAAAGATGTAATCGAACAGTTATTGGCAGTAAAAAAAGAAATTGTCCACCCAAATACGGTCAAAGAATACGGCGGAAAAAGCTATGATATGAATGCTTGGAGCGATAAAGGTAAGTACTTTTTGTCCGATTTGAAAGAAAAGGGAAAACTGGTGAAAATACATGGGGTAGGCGGAACGATGTTGCTGGTGAAAGCAGACATTCACCGAGAAGGTTTGGTTTTTCCGACCTTTTTGTTTGGACATCGAAGCCCACTGATTCGAGCCAGCAATCATTTTTTTATGAAAAGGGATTTGTTGAAAAAATTTGGATTAGGAGGTATTCTAAACAGACAGTTTCAAGGTGAAATAGAAACCGAAGGATTGGGCATTATGGCTTATGAAATGGGCTATGAATGTTGGGGCATGCCACATTTAGAAATATTGCACGCCAATGAATAAGACTTGAGCAGGAAGAGAGAAGCAAGACTTAAGATTGCGTACTAAGTACCTAACCAGATTTAAAAGGATATTAAAATCTTCACAAGAGATTAATAATAAACATTTTGTGATTTTTGAAATGTACCAATAATTTTGATTAGGTACTTATCAGACTATTCATAAATCCATTGATTCATCCTAATTTTGTACACATACTTATCTTATGCAAAAACCTTTCATTTCCATCATCTTATGTACTTACAACGATGGTCTTTTTTTGGAAGAAGCCATTCAGAGTATGTTGAACCAAACATTCGCTGACTTTGAATTTATCATCATTAATGATGGCTCTACTGATAATACAAAATCCATTATCCATAACTTTGCCTCACCAAAAATTCGATACTTTGAACATCCCGAAAACAGAGGGCAGGAAGATTCTAAAAATCTCGGACTATCCAAAGCGACTGGCAAATATGTCGCGTATATGGATGGGGATGACATCAGTGAACCCGACCGCCTTCAAATACAATTTGATTTTATGGAGCAACACCCCGAAATCGGTATATGCAGCACTTGCGTTCATTTTTTTGGATACAAGACAGGCATATTTTGGGGAACAGAAAAGCACAATGAAATTCAATTGAATAGCTTATTTTCTACATCTATGACCCATGCTACTTGTATGATACGCCGCTCTGTTTTGGAATATCACAAAATCAGATATAAGAAGGGATATTTGGCAGCCGAAGATTTCTTATTCTTATCGGAAGTGATAACCAAAACGAAGACATATTGTATCCAAAAACCACTTTATCACTATCGGCAACATGGAATGAATATTTCTAATCAAAAGTATGCGGTACAAGTAAATAATTTTAGCAGAATCAGTCGCCATAATTTTAAAACATGGCTCGGCATGGATGATTTGACTGAAAATGAACATAAAACTATCTGTGCATTTTTTAGAGGAGATGTGTACCTCGAAACACTTCCGATAGTGGACAGCTTGATTAAAGAGAAACTCAACTTGGCCAAAACAGGAGCATTTGGACAGACTTTTTTGGAGTATTACGGAAAACGCTTGCTTGAAGTATATGTTAGTGAAGGCGGAAAAGGTCTAAAAAACCTTGCTGCGTTTCTACGCAATGATGTATGGCGGTATCTTCCATTTCGCCGCTATTTTTTGACTTATGCTTTGATTATCAGCAGAAGTATTTACCGTTCAGTTATCCCTGAACCCGTTTTGGTAAATCCCTAACAGCTAATTTTAAAAAAATAAATGTGAGCAACATAAAGAAAAGATTAAAAAACCTCATAATTCAAATTGGTGCACTTCGCAATATCCCGCCATTCTTCAAGATAATATGGGAAACCAATGCAAGTTATACCGTATTAAACATTGCATTGCGTTTGATTCAGGCTGTCATTCCTATTGCCATTCTTTTTGCAGGAAAGATGGTGGTAGATGAAGTGGTTCGATTGATAGACATTGAGGGGGCTGCTTACAATTGGGAAGCATTGCAGTTTTTAATGCTTTGGATTGTAATTGGTTTGGCATTGGTCATTTTGACCACTTCATTGGCTAGCCTTGTGGCATTAGCAGATACATTGTTGGGAAATTTGGTGAGCAATGAAGTTTCGGAGCGAATCATCAGACATGCTGCAACTTTGGATTTGTACTATTTTGAAAATCCCGATTTTTACGATACACTGGAACGTGCTCGCGAACAAACGGGCAATCGCACCTTGCTGATGTCCATGGTTTTATCCCAATTGCAGGATATGGTAACGCTTGTTTTCCTAACGGGAGCCATCATGACCTTTCGCCCATGGTTGTTGTTGGTGATGTGTGCGGGGATTGTACCTGCCTTCTTTTTGGAAAATTATTTTAACCAAGAAAACTATTCTCTTACCCATTCTTGGACTCCACAACGGAGAGAATTGGACTATTTAAGACTTATAGGCTCTAGCCATTACACGGCAAAGGAGATTAAAATTTTTGGTCTTGAAAACTATATTACCAATCGTTTTGCAAATATAGCTAACCGTTATTATGAAGCCAATAAAAAATTGGCTATTAGGCGAACTATGGCAGGTATGATATTCGGTGTTCTAGGGGCAGTGGCTTATTACGGGATTTATATCTTTGTCGTGCTGGAAACAGTGAAAGGAGCTATCACGCTCGGAACCATGACCTTTTTAGCGGGGGTGTTTCAGCGAATGCAGAGTTCCTTGCAGGCCAGTGTAGGGAGGTTTTCTCAAATCAATGACATTGCTCTTTATCTTCAAGATTTGTTTGACCTGTTTACCCTCCAGCCGCTGGATATTGATAATAAAGGCACTAAATCGCTACCACCTGCCAATCAATTCAACTTTGTTTTTGAAAATGTGAGTTTCAAATATCCAGGGACAAATAAATATGCACTTAAAAATTTGAGTTTTGAGTTGAACACAGGTGAAAAAATCGCTCTTGTTGGGGAAAATGGTGCAGGTAAAACGACTTTGGTAAAACTGCTCGCTCGCCTTTATACGCCAAGTAGTGGGCGTATTTTATTGAATGGAATTGACATCAAAGAATACGATTATGAGGCGTATCGCTCCAAAATTGGAGTGATTTTCCAAGATTTTGTTCGCTTTATTTTTACTGCAAGAGACAACATTGCAGTGGGAAATGTGAAGGAGTTTGACAATCAAGAGTTGATTGAAACAGCAGCAGCAAAAGGACTTGCCGATACAGTAATAGATCAATTAGAGGATAAATATGACCAGATGTTGGGTAGAGGTTTCAAGAAAGGAACAGAATTGTCGGGTGGACAATGGCAAAAAATCGCCTTGGCTCGTGCTTATATGCGAAGCGATGCTCAAGTAGTTATTTTAGATGAACCAACGGCTGCATTGGATGCCCGAGCCGAGCATGAAGTTTTTCTGCGTTTTTCAGAATTGATGAAAGGAAAGACGGGGGTGATTATATCGCATAGATTCAGTACGGTTCGGATGGCAGATCGGATATTGTTTTTGGAGAATGGTCAGAAATTGGAAGAGGGTAGTCATACTGAATTGATTGAAAAAAATGGAAAATATGCACAACTTTTTGATTTGCAAGCTCGTGGATATGCAGCTTCTTGATAGTAACACTGGATTTATACTTCAATGAGTACACCTCAAAAAAAATAAAATACATGAAAAACAATCTTCCAAAAATAGCCTTTATCGGTGCTGTTACCTTTGAAGAACTAACAGGGAGTCATATACTGTTTTACAGACTTTTTAAAAAATACCCTCCTGAAAAGCTATTGGTTATCGGTTCTCATAAAAGCAGAGGAACAGATTCTCAAATCAAAAGACTGCCAAATGTCAAATATTACATCATTGAAGAACACAATGGTTTTCCTACGGCAAACCACCCTACTTCAAAATATCCTCCAGTGCGAATATTTCAAAAATGGTGGCATTACAAACCTTTTTTTAAAGCCTGCAAAAACTCCATCATAAAAGAGGTAGAAGCCTTTCAGCCCGATATTATCCTAAGTCTTACGATGAATATTCATTGGTACATTGCTTACTTGATATCCAAAGAATTAAAAATACCCTTAGACCTCGTGTTGCACGACCGTTGGGAACCCAATGTTGGCAATAAAAATGTTTGTGCTTATTTACAGCCTAAATTTAAAGAAGTATTTCAATACGCTCGAAAGCGATTTTGTATCAGTCCTACAATGGAAAGGTATTATTATCGTCAAACAGGCATTCATTCTGATGTCTTGTACCCCATTGGCAATGAAAGTACAGTGCGTCTTGAAAAACAACAGAAAGAAGATAAAAACCCCTTAACTGTCGTCTATTTTGGAAATATTTGGGGAAATCAACCTTCCTTAATTGATTTAGCCCATATTTTGGATAAAAAAGAAATGAGGTTGGTGCTTTTTACGAATAGAGATTTGTCTTTTTTTGAAGCGAATGGACTGAAAAGTAAAAATGTTGAAGCTAATGGTTTTTTGAAGAATGAAGATTTGCTGAGTTGGTGTAAAGAACAGGCAGACATACTATATTTGCCCATGTATTTTGATAAGGGTGAACAGGACATGATTCAATGCTCCTTTCCGAGCAAGCTGGTAGATTATCTTTCTACTGGACTACCTATCATCCTACAAGCTCCTAAGATTGCATCTATCATCAAGTTTGCAGAATTAAACAAGGACTCTCCATTCGCAGAAGTTCTCATAGATGACAACATTGAAGTATTGGAAACTGCAATGCAGAAATTATCAGATTCTACCTATCGCAAAAGTCTGGGAGATAACAGTTTGAAGGTTTGGAAAAAATATTTTTCGGCAGACATAATCCGCTCTTCATTTCTTGAACATTACAAAAAAAACAATATAGTATGAATACTGCGATTATTACAGGTTCCTCGGGACTGATTGGAAGCGAGGCTTGCAAGTTTTTCCACTCCAAAGGGTTTCGCATAATTGGTATAGACAATGATATGCGAAAATATTTTTTTGGAGTAGAAGCCAGCACCAAACACGTAGATGAAAAACTAAATGCTACTCTGAAAAATTATCAATCATTTGATACAGATATTCGAGATATTGATGGATTGAACAAGATTTTTGCAACCTATAGTTCTGATATAAAACTAATTATTCATGCTGCGGCACAGCCTTCACATGATTGGGCTGCAAAAGAACCTCTAACCGATTTTTCTATCAACGCAACAGGAACTGCTAACCTGCTGGAGATGACCCGAAAATATTGCAACAAAGCAGCTTTTATTTTCACGAGTACCAATAAAGTTTATGGAGACACACCCAACAAACTGCCGCTTATCGAACACGAATATCGCTGGGAATTGGATGAATCTCATCCTTATTTTCAAAATGGGATAGCCGAAGAAATGTCTATCGATCAGTCTATACACAGTATTTTTGGAGTGGGTAAAATTGCTGCGGATATGATGGTTCAAGAATATGGGCGGTATTTTGGAATGAATACGGTTGCTTTTCGAGGTGGATGTTTGACAGGGCCAACACATCAAGGTGCAGAATTGCATGGATTTTTAGCCTATTTGGTCAAATGTGCTATCAGTGGAAAACCTTACACTATTTATGGACACAAAGGCAAACAGGTACGAGACAATATCCACAGTATTGACCTAATCAATGCTTTTTGGGAATACTACAAAGCACCCATATCTGGTGAAGTATATAATATAGGAGGCTCTCGACATTCCAACATCTCCATTTTAGAAGCCATCAAAAGTATTGAAGAAATAAGTAGTCACCGCTTAAATTTTACTCTTTCTGATAAAGCCCGTATTGGTGATCATATATGGTACGTTTCGGATATTTCTAAATTTAGAAGTCACTATCCAAACTTTGCCTATCAGTACAATATTCGGCAAATATTAACGGAAATGATTGATGCGACAAAAGCCGCTTCTCAACAAATCGGGTTTAAAACAGCCTCCATGTGATAAAAGTTATTTCCTTTCCAAATCTTTTCATAAATGATTGAGAAAGGAAATATTGAAAAAACTTATGGTCAGAAAAATGTGTGGATAGAGTTGTTGAAACTGAGTTTGTAAAGATTCTGATAAGCCTCCACCGTTTCCTTCAATGGAAAATATCGAATCGGTTTGTGTTGCCAATTTTCATGATATGCTTCCTCCAAAGCTGCTACCAAAGCCGTTATCGTCATTTTCTCCATCACCACAAATTTGCCGCTAACCACTTCGGGCAATGCTCCTTGATGCGAAGAAACAATCGGTACTTCTAAGGCAACTGCTTCGGCCGCTGCAAAACAAAATCCTTCGCTATAAGACGAAATTACCACACAGGAAGACTGCAACAGTTCCTGATACAAATCTTCCTTCAATAAGTTGTGTTTGAAGTCAATATAATCTTCAAGTTCATATTCTTTTACCAGCCTCATGATTTTGTCAAAAAAAGCTTTGGGCTTTTTTGGGAGAATCAACTTCAAAGTCGTATTGGGAAAAAGTTTTCTGAATTCGGCTGCCGCAGGTATCAATAAGTCCAAGCCTTTTGAAATACCCAATCTGCCAAAGTAAGTGTAGGTAAAAGTTGCCGTTGAAGCTGTTGGCGAAAAATGGAAAGCATTATATTCCAAACCATTGTAAATGCGTACTATTTTATCGCTCGAAATGCCGTTTTGCTGCAATGCCTTTGCAGTAAAATCCGAAACGGCTATGTACCGATAAAAGGGAAGGTGAAGTAGCAGTTTTTCAAAAAAATAGTAACTGTATTTTTGAAGAAAAGAGGTGAAAGGCAGCCGCTTCCAAAGTTCTCCCCAAACTTCGTGAAAGGTCACAAACACAGGCTTTTGTCTGATTTTCCCTGCAATGATGGCAGGCAGCGCAGCATTGTAAGTAGTAGTATGTATTAGATGTGCATCTTGGGCGTGTTGAAGAATTTTTGGCAGGCTAAACAAAGTGAACGCATAGCGATTCCAGCAGTTCAACCGAATGATATGCACCCCTTTGTGGACTTCTTCTTTGGATAATTCTTTTTCAAATCGTGTTGTCACTACCACCACTTTGTAGCCGTTTTTTGCCAAAGCAGTAGTCAGTACATAAAAGAGTTTTTCAGCCCCTCCGATATAAGGATAAAAATGTTCGAGAACGAACAGGATTTTCATATCAATTTTGATTTTCGTTTATTTTTTGAGGATGCTCCAATGCTATTTTTCGAACCAACTCCGTCAAGGTTTCATCTTGTTTTTTCACCATCTTAAACAGTTGAAGTTGAAAGTAAAATAGCACTCCTATCGCAAAAAATAGAATAGCATTGATGTTGTCTTTGATACCGAAAACCTTGGCTATTAATTCCGAGAAAAAATCAGGAAATAAAGCCACTGCCATTACTCCTGCCCAAAGGACAACGATTAAAATAGCTTCGTAAATCCCCGATTTTCTATTGCTATATTCTTTTATCTGCTTCAATATGAACAGTAAAGAAAAGATTGGAATGATGATTTGAAAGTAGCGAATTTCCATGATAAATGATGATTAATTAAAAACAATCCGCCAGAGTATATTGGCAGCAGTCTTGAAACCTACAAATAAATTTTGTCCTTTACTCATAGAGTATTCGTTATAAATTACCTGTATAGGAGTTTCTGCAATTTGAAGCCCGTTTTTTTCTGCCTCAATGAGCATTTCACTGCAATAACCAAAGCCTCTATTTTTAAGTTGTAAGTTTTCAATTGCCTTTCTATTCAACAACCTAAAGCCCGATTGCGTATCGCTGTACTTTTTACTGCAAAAAAGGTTGGTGAAGATATTTGCTAAAGAATTATAAACAATTCGCTGATTTGGAATTGCATTCGATTGTAAGGCAAAACGATTGCCTATCACAATATCCGCCATCGTGTTTTCCATCGCAAAGCACAACTTTTCAATATCTTCTACCAAATGCTGCCCATCGCTGTCCATCATAATGATAAATGGGAAGTGATGTTTATTGGCATATGCAATTCCTGTCTGCGCTGCTGCACCAGCACCTCGATTGATGCAATGCGACAAAACGATAGCACCCGAATGAAGCGCATTCAATAACGTATCATCTGAACTGCCATCATTTACCACACATACATTTGGATAACCAACATTTCTTATTCCTTGTATCACACTTCTAATAACAGAAGCCTCATTGAAGGCAGGCAGCAATACTAATATTTTGGATTTTTCAATAGCCATGATTTTTGACTTCTAAGTCCTTATTCTTCAATTTTTTCCCGATACAAACTTTTATCCACCACACTCGCCATAGCCCTCACATCCAATTCACCACCCAAAAATTCATTCACTTTTTTAGCCACTTCCATTGGATTCGCAATCGCCTCTGTATAAGGAATAAAACAAACTTCTACGTTGGGCATTTGCTGTTGCCAATTGCCAACACGGGTCAATGCCTGTTGGAATGCACGTTTCATACGATTTGGGCGGCGAGGGGGCATTTTTTTGTCGCTTTTTTCTGCCAGACGGTCGAGCATGTGTTGCTGAGATTGAACCACTTCATCCAAATCACGCTCCATAAAAATCACCTTATAGCGGTAGCGAAGCGGCAATTGAAATAACAACTGAGCAATGATTTTGACCACCTGATTTTCTTCAATATCCTTCAAAAACTTTTTGTCCGACGACAAGCCCTTCACCGCATCATGTTCGTAATAGCCTTTGGGGTTGCTTTCATCCGCCTCCCGTTTTTTGTCGGTAAAAGGCGCAATTCCTCCTTTGTCCAACATTTGCATCATCATTGAAGTACCCGAACGAGGCAAACCCGATACCACTACAATTTCTTTCAGTGTTCGAGCCACTAATTCTTCACTAACTACCGCCGCTTTTTCAGGCTGATCGAGTTGATGTTCATAAGTCACCGCCAATTTTTGACGCGCCTTACTGATGTTTTCGTTCATACTCAAACTCACCTCATAAGCATGTGCAGCCCCTTCAAAATCACCGAGTTGATACAGTGCTTCGCCTAAATTGTAGTGCGCCAATGGGAAATAATAAATCAACGCAATCGCCTCAACCAAACTTTGTGCAGCTTCCTCATACAAACCCCGCCTCAAATAGCTCAAACCCAAGCCATAATGCGCTCGATGGCTTTGAGGGTCAATGTTTAAAGCTTTCAAAAAAGCACGTTCAGCATCAATGTACCGATTCAGCTTCAAATAGGCCTGTCCCAAAAGTAGGTGAATATTCGGGTTGTCTGGAGCTTTCACCTCAGCCTTCAATAGTTGCTCCAAAGCCAAATCTGCATTGTTTTGCAGCAAATGCAAATTCCCTTCCATCAAATGCAAACCTGCACCTTCTTGCGGTATATGCCCCTTCAATACTTGCAGGGTTTGTTGGGCATCATCAATCCGATTGAGGTATTCATAACAACGCATCAAACGAAAACCATAGCGGGTTTGATCAGGTCGCTCATTGAAGAGCCGCTCCAAAATCGACAAAGCTTCCTCATACATTTGTCCATTCATATAGCTTCGAGCCAACCAAAAATGGTTTTCATCCACCGTTTTTTTGATGGCTTTTTCGGCATTCTCATCGGGTTTGTCAATATAGCCCAACTCCACCAATTGCTCCAATGCTTCTGCATCCATATAGGGGTCGTGCAAAACATCCTTGTCGTGCATACCACATTCTCCTTCAATGTTTTCCCAGCTATCTACTGATTTTAACTCTGGAGGTTTGATAAAAGCATCCGACAGCACCTTTCCGTCCATATCTTCTCCTACTGGCAAATCCAACATCGCCAAAACCGTAGGAGTAATATCCAACAAACTCGCCCCATAAATGCGCTCATCTTTTTTAATGTTCGGGCCTTTGATGACCACAATCCCATAGGGGCTATGCTCCAAAGCAGGCCCAGCAGGTTCTTTAGGAATCGCTTTTGGGCGCAAATGATCGGGATGGAAACCGTGATCTGAAATCAGCATAATCGTGGTATCTTCTCCTGCTAATTCCATCAATCTGCCCAACATCATATCGTGGTAGCGATAACCTGCGGTGATAACATAATGGTAATCATCGTACAAATCTTGTGGGATGTGGTCTTGTTTTGGAGGATGAAATTTCATGAATCCATGCCCAAAGTGGTCAATGGCATCGTAGTAAACGCCCAAAAAATCCCACTCTTCGTATTCCATAATGTAGGTTGCAGCCGAGTGAATCGTAGAACAGTCTGCAATAATTTTTGCCACCGAATGAATGCGTTTTTGGGTGCGTTTGTCATCCTGCTTCATGTTGGGAGCATTCGGCAAAAATGGTAGCAAATGATTGGCAGTCAATTCTTGGGGATGTACTCTCATTTTGGCGAACAGGTCAGATTTGCTAGCAGGATGCACAGTTCCTTGCATCATGGGCCATTCTGTCAGTTGTTCGTTTTCTTTGGGGTAATGGGCTTTTTGGTAAAAATTTGAAACCATCGTCCCATTGATGGGTTCGGCAGGGTGGGAGGGCCACCAACCGATTACATGGGTTTTGTAGTTTTCTTGTGTGAGCATGTTCCAAATTGCCTTGCACTTTCGGGAAGTGTTCAAGACGGGGCGAATCCCTTTTCCATCGGGTCGAGGCTCCGAAAATCCCCAAATACCATGTTTGTAGGGACGCTTACCCGTACCGATTGAAGTCCACAACATGGGAGAAAGAGGTGGGTCGAGGGTCGCTAAATTCCCCATAACTCCTTCATTTACCAGTTTTTCTAAATTTGGCATCAAACCTGCATCCATCATGGGATTGATGGCTTTCCAATCTGCTGCATCCCAACCGATGAGTAATATTTTCTTTTTTTGCATGAGCCTCCACTTGTCATTTTATTTGGCTCAATATAAGGATGATTTTTATTTTTTATAAAGCAAATAATTAACAAAATAATATTGGCGATGATATAGAATAGAAATTAGTGACATCCAAACTCATAGAGTATTTTCGAGAGGACACAACACACACACTATTGAACTATCAATTTACCGTTTTCAATATTGCCTCTTTCCCATTGCAGCCGATAAAAGTAAATGCCCGATTGAAGTGAAAAAAGTTCTATTTCATTTCGCTGTGTTTCCTTCAATGCCACACTTTTCACTAATTTTCCCAAGCTGTCAAATAGCTGCAATGTGCCGCTTTGAAGGACTTGTTTTGGATTTTGCTCCAAAGTCAAAAGCGTATTTGTTGTGGCGGGATTGGGGAATAATTGAATTGTGGAGGATTGGAGATTTGTAGTGGGTTTTTCTTCAATGTTGGTAATCAGACCTTCATCGAATAAAGCTTGCACATAATCGGCTGCTTGTCGGATGGGTGCAAAACTGGGGCAGGGGTATTCTACACCTTCACGTACCCATAAAACTGCGAAGTGGAGTTCTTTTTGTTGGTTGGGTTGGATGGTGAAAGGACCAATGCCCATCAACATTCTTATGTTTTGAGCAGGGTAATCTAGAGAACACATAGACCAACCATTTTCATCCTTTGGGTCGGAGGGAAACATGTGTAAGAAGGTTTCGCCATTGTATGTCATAGGGCTTCCATATTTTAGTAAACCCCATAAACCGTTGTAACCTTGTTCTTCATATTCAGGAAAGCCCCAAATATTTGGGTCTCCTCCTCGGTGCCAGCAAGTATATAAATCGGCATGAGTTCCGTCATTTTTTTGTGGCCCTTGAAGCAGTTTTATACCTGTCATGGGTATGTCCTCTTTGTATTCGCCATCAAAATCATCCCCATTGTAAACAATTGCCATGTTTCGCAAAGTATCGCAGCCCATGTAGTCATCATCGTACTGTCCTAAATCTGGAACAATAGACATTCCAATCATCATAGAATCCATTCGCAAATTGGACTTGTTGGAGAAGGTGTATTTATAGAAAGTATGGTTTTGTAGCGCAGGAACACTATTGTAGGCATAAGCCATAGCATGGATTTCCAACTGAATGGTTTTATCTAAATAAGGAGAACCATACCCACCTTTGTCGTTGAAAACCCACCAAAGAGCCTGATCTCCTAAGATTTCGGGATAATCACCGTCCATTGGATTGTAGTTGTCGTCGCCGTTTAAGTCTATGAAAGGAGCTAATTCTCGGTTGGGTGAAAAAGAAATATGAGGGTTGTTTTTGGCAGGCCACTCTAAAATATCTTTGGGAATCTGGGTAAACAAGCCCAATCTAAAGGAATCCAAAGCAGATTTATTGATTTTCCAAATTCTATCGTAGTATTTACATATTTCGGGATAGGTATCTCCGATGTCGTCTAAAGGTCCTGGGAAATATCGCTCTCCTAAGCTCCATTGCCCTGCAAAGTTTTGGAAGACAATTCTTTTCCGCCCCATTTCATCGACTGCTCCCAACCAAAAGTCGAAAGAAAACATGCTGTGTTTGCCGCTTCCTTTTGGGACTTCGTAATGCGGATGAGTGGTCAATGGGTCAAACCACATATTGCCACTTGCCCAATACCTTGCCCGCACATTGTTGATGTCTAAATCTGCAAAAGTGACTCCTTTTTCGCATTGGGGTAGTTGGGCATGAACATTGAAGTGGATGAAAAGTAGGACGAATAAGGTTTTGAAGTAGTTGTTTTGCATAGTTTTGTATTTTACTGAATCATTAATTTACCGTTTTCAACACCACCTTTTTCCCATTGCAGCCGATAAAAGTAAATGCCTGATTGAAGTGAAAAAAGCTCTATTTCATTTCGCTGTGTTTCCTTCAATGCCACACTTTTCACTAATTTTCCCAAGCTGTCAAATAGCTGCAATATGCCTTTTTGAAGGGCTTGATTGGAATTTTGATTCAAATACAAAACAGCATTTGAAGCGGCAGGGTTGGGGAATAAGTGAATTGTGGAGGATTGGAGATTTGTCGTTGGTTTTTCTTCAATGTTGGTAATCAGACCTTCATCGAATAAAGCTTGCACATAATCGGCTGCTTGTCGGATGGGGGCGAAACTGGGGCAGGGATATTCGATGCCTTCTCTCACCCACAAGACTGCAAAGTGGAAAGTGGTTTGTTCGAGGTTTTGAAGGGTGACAGGGCCTGTACTCATAAAAAGTCGTCTGTCAGATGGAGAATTTTCTTCTGAGCACTCTGACCAACCGTTTGCGTCTGTTGGCTCGGAAGGGTACATGTAGCGGGTGTGCGGAGGTAGCCCACCATTGAAGCCTTCTCCTCCATAGGTCATTTTCCATCCGTTTTTTGACAAACCTCTCAAACCATTAAAAGCATCATTGTTGGACTCGGGGAAACCCCAAACATGAAAAGCGGGCTCTCTATTCCAAAAGGTGTACATATTGGAGTACGTATCGTCTTCTTTGGGAAGTCCTTGTAACAATTTTACTCCTAAAATAGGTGGATTTTCGCCATAATCACCATCTATTTCATCACCATTGTAAAAGATACCCAAGTTTCGGAGGGTATCGCAGCCCACATAGTCATCATCGAATTGTCCCAAACAAGCATCGAAGGACATGCCAACCATCACCGAATCCAACCTCAATTGTGATTTGTTGGTGAGGGTATATTGGTAAAAAGTATGGTTTTGAAGCTCGGGAATGGTGTTGTACGCATAAGCCATACAGTGCCCATCTATTTGTACGGTTTTATTGGCAGTGGGTGAACCAAATCCACCTTTGTCGTTGAATACCCACCACAAGGCTTGATCACCCAGTATCTTGGGAATGTCTCCATCCATTGGGTTGTAATTGTCGTCACCATTCGCATCTACAAAAGGGGCTAAGTCTTGCTCGGGCGAAAAACTTATGTGTGGATTGTTTCGAGCGGGCCATTCCAAAATGTCTTTGGGAACTTCGCTAAGTAAGCCCAAACGGAAAGAGTCTAGGGTAGATTTATTGATTTTCCAGACCCTATCATATTCGTTACAGATTTCGGGAAAGGTGTCGCCCATATCGTTTAGTGGTCCAGGGAAATAGGCATTTTTGGCTCGTCCTGCATAATATTGAAATGCGGTTCTTTTTCGCCCCATTTCGTCTATAGCACCTACCCAAAGGTCAAACACGAAAAATGGATGAATGCCGCTTCCTTTCGGTACTTCGTAGTGGTTTTTGAAAGTCTGTATGTCAAACCACATATCACCACTTGCCCAATACCTTGCCCGCACATTGTTGATGTCTAAATCTGCAAAAGTGACTCCTTTTTCGCATTGGGGGAGTTGGGCGTGACCATTGAAGTGGAAGAAAAGTAGGAAGAATAGGATTTTGAAGTAAGCAGGTTTCATATTTTTTGTTTTGATTGGCATATCATATTATACGCATCAAAATTGCAGAAAATGCATTACTTTACCAAATACATTTTTTTGTGTTTATCGGTGCAATCATTGAAGAAGTTTTGGTTTTTGGATTGAAACAGGACCGTATTTGAAGGGTTGATTGTCATGTTGTTGGAATGTATTTTTGGGGAGCGTGTAAAGAATTGATGATAAAAGTCAAAAATTAGATTGATGATTATCATTTTTCGTTAGGCAAATATGGGTGAACTTTACAATCGTAAAAAGAAATCAAACACTAAAAACAGATTCCAATATGTGTACTTCAAGATGCCCCTAAATCAGCTTCAAAAATTTGACGCTTTTTTTTGTTTCAAAACATGAATATATGTTCATGTATTAATTTAATAATCTACAAATATTTATAAAAATGAAAATCGAACAAATTTATACTGGTTGTTTGGCAGAAGCCGCTTATTATATCGAATCCAATGGCGAAGCCGTAATCATTGATCCTTTGAGAGAAGTACAGCCTTATATAGACCGAGCTACTAAAGATGGTGCTACTATCAAATACATCTTTGAAACTCATTTTCATGCAGATTTTGTGTCTGGACACAAGGACTTAGCTGCAAAAACAGGTGCAAAAATCGTGTTTGGGCCAACGACAATGGAAACGGGCTTTGAGAAAGTAGTGGCAAAAGACGGCCAAGTTTTTGAGGTAGGAGGTGTTACCTTCAAGGTATTGCACACGCCAGGGCATACGATGGAGAGCAGTTGTTATTTATTAAGTAATGAAGAAGGAAAAGAGGTTGGCTTGTTTACGGGTGATACTTTGTTTATTGGAGATGTAGGCCGCCCTGATTTGGCACAAAAAGTAATCGCAGAACTGACACAAGAGAAGTTGGCAAACCATCTTTTTGATTCTTTGCGAAACCAAATCATGCCGCTTTCTGATGACCTTATTGTGTATCCAGCGCATGGTGCGGGAAGTGCTTGTGGCAAAAAAATGAGTAAGGAAACCACAGATACTCTTGGAAATCAAAAGAAAACGAATTATGCACTGCAACCTGAATTGACTCGGGAAGAATTTGTGAAACAAGTTTTGACAGGTTTGACTCCACCTCCAGGCTATTTCCCACAAAATGTTTTGATGAACATCACGGGTTATGACAGCATTGACGAAGTATTGGAAAGAGGGGTGAAGGCGCTCAGCCCGAATATATTTGAGACTGTTGCAAATGAGACAGATGCGGTAATCATAGACACCCGTTCTAAGGATGATTTCCGTAAAGGATTTATTCCCAATTCTATTTTCATTGGTCTTGATGGAAGTTTCGCATCGTGGGTCGGTACATTGATTCCAGATATCAAACAAAGCATTCTTTTTGTAGCGGATGAAGGCAGGGAAGAAGAAGTAGTCACCCGTTTGGCTCGTGTAGGGTATGACAATGCGCTTGGTTATTTGGCAGGTGGTTTTGAATCTTGGGAGAATGCAGGTAACGAAGTAGATACGATTGATTCTGTGGATGTGGAGACCTTGGCTTCAATGAAAAATCCCAATATTTTGGATGTGCGTAGATCAAGTGAATACAATAGTGAACACATTGTCAATGCTTTGAATACGCCACTTGACTACATCAATGACAGCATGGCGATGATTGACAAAAACAAGGATTTCTATGTGCATTGTGTTTCTGGATATCGGTCATTGGCGTTTATTTCCATTTTGAAGGCGAGAGGCTTTGATAATTTGACTGACATCATGGGCGGTTTCAATGCAATCAAAGGTAAGACAGAATTTGAAATAACGGATTATGTTTGTCCGACTACGGAGTTGTAGGAAGGATTCAAAGTAGGTTGTTCTTGGCATAAAAACGAATCGGAGGTATCTGTTTACAGAAGCCTCCGATTTTTTTTTTTGAAGTTGAAACTGAGTTTTTATTTCGAACTCAGTCATTGAATTTTAATCCGAAGTTTTCACCGCCTGCAATGCAATCCGTTCAAAAGCATTCGCAATTCGCACCACATAAATCCCTTTTGGGGCAGATTGCCAGGCCGAAAAGTCAAATTTGTAGGGTTGTTCAGAAAGCACATCTGTGTGGTATTCTTCATACAGTCGTCCTGTGAGGTCGAACAGCTGAAGGGTAATGGACTCAGAGCGGGGTGCATAATAATACACCCTTGCCGTATCATCGAAAGGATTGGGATACACAAAAGCCGTTGCTGGTGCAGGCATATTTGAAGGGGCAAGTTCAGAGAGGCGAAGATGAGCAGATTGAAAATCAGGAATACCATAACCCATTTCCTGAGAAGGTATTTCATATTGACTCGCACTTTTTTCAAGGGCTGCAATGATGGCTTGTGGGTTTTGGCGAGGATGAGCCTGCAAAAGGCAAGTCACCAAACCTGCCATAATCGGTGAAGAAAAAGAAGTACCATTGGCATTCTGAATAGTTCCATCCACTGTCACTGTTTCAGCTGATTGTCCTTGAGCCATTAGGTTGGGTTTGACCTTATTATTGCTGTCAATCTCCAAACCAATAGAGCTAAAAGAAGCATATTTCTCGTCTTTGTTCACTGCCCCTACGGTCAATACGCTATCGGCATCAGCAGGAGTTGTGAGGTATTGCCATTGTTTGTTACCCTTATTTCCTGCGCTTACCACTACCAACATTCCCTTACTGGCAGCGATGTCTGCCCCTCTTGTAATCACAGCAGTATTGCCGTTCAAATCTTCGGCACTGTAGTCCATGCTCGAATCGTCAAAAGTAGTATATCCCAGCGAGGTATTGATGACATCCACACCTGCACTATCTGCCATTTCAGCCGCTGCCACCCAATTGTATTCTTCAATGCGGGATTCGGATTTGTTGTCTTCGGTTCGGAACAGCCAAAAGCTAGCATCAGGAGCCGTACCAACGAATTGACCGGGCAATTTTGCTGCAATCGTAGAAAGTACGTGTGTGCCGTGTGTGCTATCGTGGTAGGGATTTTGATCTATGTCCACAAAGTCGTAAGTACCTACAATTTTGTGATTTTCATACAAATGTTGAAATACTTCCATTTTTTCCACATTCGAGAAACCTGCATCTATCACTGCAATGAGCATACCTTCGCCTGTAAAACCATGTGCATGAAGATAATCACCTTTTAGCATTTCGATTTGGTGAAAAGCAGCTCCATAATAAATACTTTCTTCTGGTTCGTCCTCATCTTCCACCTTCAACTGGACATCAGAAAACTTTGAAGTAATGGTCACATTCCTCCTTTTCTTTTTGTCCTTACCAATTGCAGTCACCTCTGTCACAAATGGCAGTTTTTTTAATTCTTCCAGTACATTGGGATTTTCTATAGAAACTACTGCACCGTTGAACCATTTTGAAGGATATAGAACTGTTGCACCTGATTGTCTAACAGATTGAAGATGATTAGGAGAAACAGGTAAATCAGCCTTCGTCAAAGGGATTCGGTAGCGCAATCGGCGGTCTATAGCTCTTTCAGATAAAAAATTTTCGGGATGAGAAAGCAAATAAGCGGTGTTGGCTTTATCTGCAAAACCTACCCAATATTTGTTATAAGAGGTTTGGGCATAAGCTGAACCCATGCTACAAAATAGCAGTAAAGCAGTAAGCCAATAAAAATGATAGCCTTTGGTTGGGCGTATGTTGTCGTATTGTTGAAGGGAAAAATTGCAGGTCGTTTTTTTCATGCAAAAAATTGATTTATTGCTTGTAATCTGTAAGCGTAATAACAGTTAAATAGCCAGTTTCTGCTCTTTGAGGCCAGTCATCAGAGGAGTTTGTGTCATTGCGTTTCAGAATCCATTCTTCTTTTTTAATTAAACCCACATTCTTTGCATAAGTTTCGATGGCAAAGGTTTTGTTTACCAAATCTTCTCTGTCAATTTGACTTACTGTAAGCGTTTCCGCAAAACTCAAACCATTCAAAGAAGCATTGCCTGCGACTTCAATATATTCGTAGTTCCAATCACGGTAGTCCCGCAATCGTGGATCGTCTGTATTGATAAAAGTATTGCCATCCCATATTCGTCCTTCAAAAACGGGAAAAATAAGTTTCATAAACCGCAAATCTCCTTCTACACGTTCTACTTGATCGTCAGTACGTACTGCATACCAAATAGTAGGTGTAACGTCTTTCCATGCTATACTTTGGTTGGGGCGAACATAGCGTTCGATGGTAATCGCCTCTCTGCCTTCATTGTCAAAAAATACCTGCCCGAAAACCTCTCTCATTTGCATACTTACTGTATCTTTTCCGTTGGTTCTCAGTGGGCTGTAAAGCACCGAGTCCACTTTGTATTCGAGCCAGAAACCTTGCTCAGTCGGAAAATACTCCAAGCCTTTGGCCAAATCGAATGTTTCGATTTTATCCTCGCAAGAACTAACAAAAATCAAACAAAAGATTGATAGTAGAGATATGGACAAAAAAGAATAAGAGAATTTTTTCATTATTTCTATTTGATTTTCAAATATTTTAATATATCATCGTACAAACCACTGTCATTGGCATACAGTGCATAGTTTTTGGCTGTCTGAAACCATTCCTTTGTAGAAGGTCGCAACTGCTTGCTGGCTGCTAACAGATCTTTTTGCGACAAGGGAATGGGTTTTCCTGCTCGCATAGACTCCCGTAGTTTTCCTTCAATGGCAATGTCTATCAATGACTTGAGGTCTGCACCCGAAAAATCATTGGTGTGTTTTGCAATTTTTGCAGTATCAACTGATTCAGTTGGTTTGTCTTTCAGCAAAATATCCAAGATGCTTTTTCGAGCAGCTTCATCGGGCGGTGCTACAAAAATGAAACGGTCAAAACGTCCTGGGCGACGAAACGCCACATCCAAATTCCACGGCGTATTGGTCGCACCCAATACCAAAACTCCTTCATTGTCACCGTCAATGCCATCCATTTCCGACAAAAACTGATTGATGGTACTACGACCACCACTTCTTTTCATATCCGTTCGGCTTGCACCCAGCGCATCTACTTCATCAAAAAATAACACGCAAGGAGCTTGATTACGTGCGAGTTCGAATATTTGATGCAGATTTTTTTCGCTGTTACCCATCCACATATCCAAAATATCGTTGATTCCAACAGACAAAAAACTGGCATTTACTTCGCCTGCCGTAGCTCTTGCCAAATGCGTTTTACCACATCCTGGAGGACCATACATCAGTATGCCTCCTCCAATTTTTTTGCCATATGCTTTGTAGAGGTCAGGAAACTTGAGAGGAGAAATGATTTTCAATTCAATTTCTTCTTTCACTTTCTCCATACCTCCTACGTCCTCAAACGTAATTTTTGGCTTTTCTATTTCACCTATTTCTTCTTCATCTGGTAAATCTACCGACACTTTTCCTTCATCATTGCCATAAGAAGTTGTCTTTGCCTTCAACTTGCTTTCAAAGTGCAAGTCTTTCAGGTCTTTATCAAGTATTACGGCTTTTTCGTATTCTTCAATGGCAGCTGTCCGATCGCCACTTTCATAGAGTAAATGGGCGTGTAAAAGAAAAACAGTAGGATGGGGCGTATTGTCTTGAAGCAATTCTTCTACAATCACAAAAGCTGCTGAATTTTTGCCTAATTTATAAAAAGATTGTGCCAGCCCAATCTTGGCTATTTTATTTTGAGGTCTGATTTCCAAAACTTTGCGGTACTGTTCCTCTGCTTCTGCAAAACGGTTCAGGTCAAACAAATTACCTGCAATGTGCATTCGCAAAGGGACATTGTCGGGAGAAAATTGCAGCGCATCTAACAAATTTTGAAGAGCTTCTTCTTTTGGAGACATATTTTATAAAATGTTTTAAGTTTTGATTATCAATTTCTTTGATTTAAAGCCTTCAACAAAAGCTTCAAATCGGCCAATTCTTCTTTTATCAAATAATTTTCTTTGAACAACCAACCGACCGCACCTACCAATACAATCAAAATAAACACAACAATCAGGGAAGTACCTCCTCCAGAACTGGGTTTTGTAGGAGTAACTTCATCGTTGTTTGCTGTTGTTACTGCTTCTGTTGACGTTTCGGAGGCTGTATTCGTTGTTTTGGGAGTCGTTACTTTGATGGGTTTGCTTACGCCAAAAGTATGTTTACTGATTTCGGTAAGCGCATTGTTGGCAATGTCGTTGATTTCGCCTTCAAGTTGTAATACCTTTTGATCCAGACGCACACACACACGATTGCTGATTTGTTGATGTTTTTGGCAAGTTGCTCTAAATTGTTGAACAGCATAAGTACTAACCTCCTCTAATGCGTTGGCGAAGTGACTATATTCACTCGGGTTCTCTACTTTTCCTTTGTAGGCATTTATTTCTGCTGAAAGTTTCAAAAACATGGTTTTGTAGCCACGCACTTGATTTTCTTTTACTTTGTTTACCTCTTTTTCAATCGAGTCATAATTACAATCTTTGATATTTCGAGCTGCAAGAGGGCGATCATAGCCAATGAGCAATAATTTAATGGTGGAACAGTTAATGTCTTCAATGGCTTTGTTGTAGATTTCTATTTGTACTTGTGCATGTAGGAGAGGAGTTGCAAGACTTATAAAAACAATGCATACTGTATAAAATAGTTTTTTTACCAGATGTTTAATGGCAATATTATTATTCATGTTTATTGACCTTATTTTTAGAAGCGAAAATACAATTATTACATTGTAGTGAAAAACCAAAACGATGTTTATTTTTGGGGCGAATTTAATAAATGAATAAAATCAAATGGAACAAGAACTTGAAATCTTGACTGCTCAAGGGCAGTTATTGTTTAGTATTGAAGTAGCTCTTGCTTTGAGGAGTAACAACGTAAAGCACTTTTTGGATTTGGAAAAACGAATCGTTATCAGTTTTTCTGAATCGGATGAATTGGTAGATGATTATTGGGATGAAATCGAAGCACATCCCGAACAATATCTTCAAATTGAGCCAATTGGAATGAAGGACCTATTGCAAGCAAAACAAGATTTTGTGAAAATGGTCAATGATGCCACATTGCAAGCGGCATTGATTCAGTCCTTGGAGAGTGACCGTTTAGAAGTTGCGTTTAGGCAGGCCTTGCATCCTTATCCCGAAGTATTGAAGAATTGGTACTTTTTTGAAGATGTGTTTTATCTGCAAAAAGCCAAAGACTGGCTTTTGGAGAATGGAGTAATGGAACCTTAATCGCTTGCTAATATATCTGCAATGTGTAAGGTCTTTAATGGAATATTGTGTTTTTTGAGATAGCCATCGAGGTGCATTAAACAGGATAAATCGGTGGAAATGAGGTAGTCCACATTTTGGGTAGAAGCCAAGATGTTTTCTGTTTTTTTTTCTGCCATTGCAGTAGAAATGGCTTCAAATTTGACTGCAAATGTACCGCCAAAACCACAGCAAGTTTCACATTCATGGGATTCCTGTAATTGTAATCCTTTCACATTGGCCAACAGTTTGCGGGGAGCATCCTTGATGCCACATTCTCGCAGTGCTCCACAAGAATCGTGGTAAGTAGCTGTACCATTGAAGGTTGCACCTAAATCTTCTACTTGTAGAACATTTACCAAAAATTCTGTTAACTCATATATTTTTGGGCTTAGATTGGCAGATTCTTTTTGAAGTGTAGGCTGATTTTCAAAGAGTTTGACGTAGTGATTTCGGATAAAGCCAACACAAGAACCTGAAGGACAAACAATGATAGGGGCATTTTCAAAGTCTTTTACAAATTTGGAGGCTACCTTCGTGGCTTCTTGCCAAAATCCTGCATTGAAGGCGGGCTGAGCACAGCAGGTTTGATTGGGATTGTAATCAATCTCACAGCCTACTTGTTGCAATATTTTCACCATGTTGCGTGCAGTATCTGGAAAAAACTGGTCGACAAAGCAAGGGATGAATAAGGAAACTTTCATGGTATGAAAATTAATGTTTGAAAATCAAAACAATACAGCTGCGTTTGAAGATTTATTTTCACTGAATTTTGATGCTATTCTTCAAAATCTCTAAGCTATTTGGACCTTCTGAAAAGAGCAAATCCAAAACACTGAGGTTGGGCAAGAAACCTGTTTTCGTTTCAAATACTTGATGGTAAACAGGAGTCTCAAAAAGGGGATCTTGTTTTTCTTTTGAAGGATTTGGTTGTATAAATGACCTAAAATCAATGACTTTTGAACTGTCATAGATTTTATGAAACTCCTCTGTAAAAGTAATCTCAATGAGGTTTTGAGCGTGTAGAGCTGTTAGAATGAAGTTGTTGAGGTGTTGGTTAAAATCCATCAAATACACCATTTTTTGGGTATAAATTGGCAGTAAATCATCCTCGTAATACTCAAAATAAGGAGAAGAACGATAGGCTGATTTTAAGCTATTCCAGTGGTGTTTTTGCCATTCCTCATCATAGCTAATTTTCATATCTTTCATGGTTTGCCGTTGACTTCTGCCTCTTTTCAACGGGATACTCAAGCGAAGTTGACCATCGGGCATGGCGATATGGCAACGATTTCGATACGTTGCTTTTTGAAAATGTTCGCATTGTTCTATTAGCACTTTGCCGTGGTGCAATAGTCGAGCATAATAGTGGATATTGCCCACATATTGGGATTCGATGAGTAAGGTGGTTTTATTTTCCGTTGTCATACAGGCAAAGTTAGGAATAAATTAAAAGCAAGGTGAAAAAAAGTTTTTGCTTTTTTTACATTGTCAATCATTGAAAAAGGGCAAATTTCTTTTGAAACTTGCCCTTTCTAACTTTATATCAGACACTAATTTCTCTTCTTTTTCTTGGCTTTTTTCTTTTTCGATTTTTTCTTTTTGTTACTTTTTTTAGTGTTCGAATCGAACAAAGGTTTAGGCACAGGAGCTGTTTGCAGCACTGCATGGTATACTTTTGGTACATATTTCCACATTCCGTCCACAAACTCCAACCCCTCATAAGTGCCATCAGGAATATAATCAAAATAATATCCTTTGGATTTTTCATCTTTCGGCTCTAAGTGATCGAAAATGATTTTTCCCTGTGAAACATCAAAGTTTAAGTTCACTATCGCCTTGTCTTGAAATTCCATAAGAAAACGGTGTTTTACGACAAGAGGTTCATCTTCTCTCACTACTTCAATAATAGGTGCACCAAAAACTGCTTTTCCTTCTTCAAATTGCAATACTTCGAGTACCTTTATATCACTGCGTTCATTGTTGCCATCCCAACCAAAGAGCATATAATACTTTTTGTTGTTGTGTGTCACCTGCTTGATGTTGTAATACAATGCACCAAACCAGTTGGCTGCATCTAAAACTTTGTCTTCTGCTTGCCCCGCATTGGCAGACTTATCCTCTAAAGGAATCAACTTGAGTTCCCCCGAATTCATTTGAATCGCTCCAAAGTATCGGTAAGTACTGCTGGCAAGCAAGGGAATAGTCCAAGTAAAAATTCGGAAGGAATTGTCTGCGGGTTTGAGGATAGACACACTTTTTAGAGAATCAAAGGGATATTCATAGGAGTTGGGCGTTTTGAGCGCATTGACCAAAGTAGGGATAAATTTATAGCAATACGTTAATCGAACAGAGTCATTGTAATTAACCAGTGAACGTAGGGCAATCGGATCATGTGCGTCGGCTACTTGTTGTGCCTTGACAGAATCATAAGGTGCATTCACCATTTTGGAGAAAATCTCAATCAATTCATGTTCTTGTTGTTTTAATGTTTTTAAATTCTCGGGACTAATTTTTTCTCCGACTTGGGCGAAGACAAAAATAGGTAAACACAATAATGAGAAAATCACTACTTTTTTCATACTTAAATTTATTTTTGAAAACAATTTATTTAGCTAAGTACGTTTTTTAGAAACAATATAGTATGTCACTAAAGACTTTTTAAAACAATTTTTGTTTAAGTTTCACGTAAATCTAAAAATACAGTATAGTGAAAAATGTCGCTTCTTTCATCATAAACAAGCATTTAATCATCGGGAAATATGTGATTGTCTTGATGGCAATCATTGGAATATCTATGTTGTTTCCCCGCAATTATTTCAGTTATGACTTTGCCATCAATAAACCTTGGAAATATGACAATTTATATTCGCCTTTTTCCTTCACTATCAATAAATTAGAAGATAGTATTGAAGCAGAGAAAAAACGGGTTCTGAGCAATTTGCATCCTTATTATAACTTTGAAGAAAATATTGCAGAGGTTTCTACACAGCAATTTGTCAAGGCATTAAATAGATATATGTTGTTGTCAAAAGAGGACTCCTTGTTAAAAAAAGTTAATAATGATTCTACTAAATATGTGAAAATTGCTAAAAAGATTTTTGAAGACGTATATCGAAAAGGAATATTGAAGCTCGAAGAAAGCTACAAAGAACCAATTGACAGTACGGGTATCCTCAATGTATTGGCAGGTAATTATGCCAATATTACGACTACAAGCGATTTTTATTCACAGCCAGATGCTTGTAGATACATTCAAAATGAAATCAAAGAACTGAAAGATCCAAACTTGGAGTTCCTACCCCAATTGATGTGCAACAGTTTGCAGCCGAATATCGTTTTTGATGAGCAAACAACGGATAATATTATTAAAGATAGATATAGTGAAATATCTGATACAGAAGGTTATGTTGAGCAAGGCGAAGTCATTGTGGCGAAAGGCGCAAAGGTGACCGCAGATGCACCATACAAGACCTATCAAAAATTACAGACCTTACAGGCAGCTTACAATGCACAAAGTATTGATGAAAAAAAGCAATCTTTTATTGGAAGACATGCGATGGATTTGGGATATTTTATCATTACTGCAATTGTCATTTTCATTTTTGTGATGTTTATGCAAAGTTTTGAGAAAAGTGCATATAGTAGTCTTTATGAATTGACATTCATTTTGGTATCTATTATGTTATTTCTTTATTTTGTGAAAATATCCATTGACCTGCAATCAGGTTCATTGGCTGTGCTCAATCTGTATTTCCTACCCTATTGTATCATTCCGATTATCATCAAGACCTTTTTTGGCAATCGGATGGCATTGTATGTGCATATTGTCATTGTGTTGTTGAGTGGATTCTTGGTGCCTCTAGGCTTTGAGTACATGTTTTTGCATTTTGTGGCAGGCTTAGTAGCTATTTTATACAATGTACAGACCTACTATTGGTCACATTTTTTCATTTCTACTGCACTGATTTTTGCTACCTATTCGCTTGGTTTTCTGGGAATTTCACTAATACAGGAAGGCTCTTTTGACAGTATCCCATGGAATATTTTTGGATGGCTGGTCATCAATGCTTTTTTGACTTTACTGGCCTTTCCTTTGATTCCCATTTTTGAAAAAATATTTGGCTTCTTGTCGGATATTACTTTGGTGGAATTGGGTGATTTGAACAAACCCTTACTCAAAGACCTTTCAAAAAAAGCCCCAGGAACATTCTGGCATTCGTTACAAGTGTCAAACCTAGCAGAAGCAGCTGCAATGGAAATCAACGCCAATGCACTACTCGTAAAGGTGGGTGCGCTTTACCACGATATCGGAAAAATTCGTCGACCTATTTATTTTATTGAAAATCAAAAGTCTGCCATCAATCCACATGATAGTCTCACTTATTTGGAAAGTGCCGAAATCATCATAGATCACGTAGTACATGGTATCGTATTGGCAAAGAAAAACAATTTGCCCAATATCATCATTGACTTCATCCGTACGCATCACGGCACTACTCGCACCGAATATTTTTACCAAATGTGGATCAAAGAAAATCCCAAAAAAGAAGTGGATGAAAAGCAATTTCGTTATCCAGGACCTTTGCCCTACTCTCGTGAGACGGCCATTGTGATGATGGCGGATTCGATTGAAGCAGCTTCAAGAGGCTTAAAAAACCCAACGGAAGAAGATATTCACCGACTGGTAGAAAAAATAATCGACGGAAAAATTCAACAAAATCAATTCGTTAACTGTGACTTGAGTTTCAAAGACATTAATCAAATCAAAAAAGTCTTCAAAAAACAACTCAAAAGCCTTTACCACATCCGTATCAGCTATCCTGAAGAAGACAGAACCCCTGTTGTGAATAGGGTTGGGATTCAATAGAAACTGTCTTAGTATTGCGTTCTTCCAGAATTTGGAGGTGCTTACTACTATCTAACTTTGCTACAATGACCTTTTTGGGAGCAATTTGGATATAGCCATAATAAAAGATTATCTCATAAGAATCAGCATTGGTCGCCATTGAAGGATGGAAAGCTTGTCTATGACTCACTTTCAGAAGGTATTTTCCTGGTGCAATGCCCTCAGCAACAAATACATCGCCGTGTTGCTTCATTTTTTGACCACTTAGGCTGGCCTCTACTGCTTGATAGTGAGGAAGTGTTAAATAAAGTGTAGAAATATTGTAATTATCATTGGCATTGAGTGGAGTAAAAAAAAACATAAAACATAGTAATGCTAAAATGTGTGTGTATGTGTTCATTGTGTTAAGGTTTGTCTTTTCAAAGTAATAACGAATGATTAAGTCATGAGTTTATTAATTTTGGTTTTATATTGTATAGAAAAGGTCTGCAACTGTTAAAGTTACAAGCATTATGCCATTTTTTCGAATTTGAAGGGTGTAAAGGGAACTAATTTTTTATAAAAACAATTGTAAGAATCGAAGACCCAACTTTACTTTCACAAAATTATAAATATACAATATGAAATCGTTATTTGCCTTATTATTCAGTCTTTTACTCCTTCAATCATGTAGTCGTGCACCACAAACAAAAGAAGAATACCTCAACGAATACAGTCAATTTATAGAGCAGATGGAGAAAAAATCTGCGGATTTTGACGAAGACGATTGGAAAGAACAAGACGAAATCCAAGAACTCTATGCAAGAGAGTATTACGACCGATTCAGCGACGAATTGACGATTGGCGAAAAGCTTACCGTAACAGGTTATGGACTTACTTATAATGGTATCAAACAAAAAGACAATTTAAGGGCAATCGGAGATTTTATCGAAAATATCAGCAGCAAAGGTGAAAAAGCAATGGAAAAGTTCTTGGAGGATGCTGGAGATGATACCGAAAAGGTGGGTGATGTGTTCAATCGAGTAGGTGAAATCATGAGTGAAAAACTGGAAGACATTGCAGAAGAAGTCGAGGACGAATTGCAAGATTCGGAGGATGTCTTGGATCGTTTCACCAAAAAAGTGGAAAATGCAGTAGAAGATTTCGTAGAGGATATTGAAGAAGATGTGAAGGAATTGGATAAAAAGTTCAACAAAGATTAGACAAATTCATAGCAATTGCCGCACTTTCTCCAACAGCCATCCCTTTTCGGTCAAAAAGGTAGTTGCTTGAATATCTTCAAATATTTTTTGTAGTTTATCTGGTTGGTTTTCATAAGAAATAACCTTGCGGGTGTATTTAATGAGGTTGAGATAAGGTTTTCGGCGGCTTTTGAGGGATTTTTTGCGGTGAATAAATACCGAAAAACTATCTAAGAAAGCACTCAATGCGGGATATTCTCCCAATTCCAAATAGGTTTGCAGCAAAATGGTTTTGGCAGACAATTCCAAAAAAACTTCTTTGTAATCCACCCGATTGAGCAAAGGAATGACCTCTGCAAATTCCTTTTTCATAAAATACAAACGTGCCAAATTGTAGGTAAACAGACGTTCCCGTGCATCTTTTTTCACCCGTTCTTTGTATTGATGAATGAACTGTTCGACCCATTCATAATCGTGTAATTGCAGCCCAATTGTCACCGCATTTTTATAGACAAAAGGCGATAACCATCCATCTTCCAAAAACACGTCATTCTCAATTTCAAACTGGTAGAGGTCAAATAATCTTCTGAATGCCGTATCTATCTCACCGCCTGATTTGTTTGCTTGACGAATACAATAATTGTGTGCCATCACAAACATATCTTGCGTTTCACTTATGTCAAAATCCTTGAAATGCTTCATTAACAAATCTTTCAAGGTTTCAAAATGAACACTTTCGCCTTCTTCAATTAAGGTATTCAGGCCTTGGTGGAAAATACCAATTGCAGGAATATGGGTATAAGGATTTTCTTTTAGGTGTTGCTGTATTTCCTTCAATAGATTTAAATGGTATTCTTTGGGTGCAAAACGCTGATAATTGATGGCTTCATAGCTTATTTTTAGCTTGTGAATCAAATAAAATGCATCCAAACTGTCTGACAATTCTTGTAAAAAAGGCTCTGCATTTCGTTTGTGTTGGTCTTCAATTTGTTCCTTCAATGCAGTGTAAATCCGCCATTCATCAAAAAAATAATCAGCGTTTTTTGAAATGCGTTTTTGCTGCGATAGTTGTAAATCCTTGATACATCTGTCAAATAGCTTGGTCAGTGAGCGTTGCCGATAGACTTTTGCCAACTGCAACAGCCCATTTTCCTTTTCTTTTTTTTGTTCTTCATACCTAAGAAATTCTTCAATCAATGAGGTAAGACTGCTCATGAGTTGTCGCATACGAATACTGCGATAGGGTTCGTTTGGAAAGAGGTGTTGGAAAACAGTCTCCTTGGCAATTCGTTTTTGGGCAAATCGAGGTGCGGCTTCAAAGAGATAATCAAACAATTCGATTACCTTTTGCTGCTCATTGAAGTAAGGAGACCGCACAAATTTACTGCACAACCGCCACTCGTTTTTATGGAGCGTTTTAAGTATTTGAAGCAATTTGCTAGTTTGCATAATAGGATTTTTGGGTGAACAAAGTTAATAAACTTTTCACACTCCAAGCAACTAATAGTCAAATAAATATCGTCTTCTTCGTAAGTAACATTTGTGTTTAAATCATTTAACAATCACTAAAAAATGTTTTTGGCTAAGAAGCTAAAAAATTAGAACTTAGTATTGTCAGGAAATTTTTTTTTAAAAATTGTCAGAATTATGTTTTGGAGTGTCTTGCCTTTTTTATTGGAAAACACACCTAAAAAAGTAAAATTGTTTTTTAAGTGCTTACTTATCTGCTTTTGCAGTGTAGGGCTTTCCTATGCTTTGAAGGCACAATGCCCACTATTGACGGTGGATATTGGCAGCACCTCATTGCAGATATGTTCTGAAAATCAATATTTTGTTCATTACTGCAATGAAGGAGATGTTCTGGTGGAAAATGTCCAAATTGGAGTTACTTTTCCTTCAACGATTACCTTCAAGGATAGTGAGTTGCCTGCTGAGCGTATTGATGATATTTACTTTTTTGAAGTCGGTACAATGGAGGCAGGGCAATGTGGTGATTTTTCGATTACGGTAGCGGTAGTTTGTGATGTATTGATTGGAAAAACGGCTTGTGTGGTTGCTCATATTAGCCCCAATGATGCTTGTGAACCACCAAGTGACTTGTGGGACAAGGCAAACATTGAAGTAACAGGGCAGTGTTTGGATGGTAAAGTAATATTTACCATTTCGAATACAGGTGAGGGTGATATGGCAGAACCGAGTCAGTACCGCATTTATGAAGACGATATTTTTGTGTCAAGTGGCACCAAATTTCAGATGTTGTCTGGCGAATCTATTACGGTTTCACGTACTCCAAATGGTCGCACGATTTCGTTGGCAGCAGACCAAAGTCTTTTTCATCCGCAGCGTGACACGCCAAAAGCGAGTGTAGAAGCTTGTGGTAATCCGCCTTACAGTTTGGGAATTGTGAATAAGTTTCCGCAAAATGACCAGCTACCTTTTACAGACTATGACTGTCAACAGATTGAGGGAGTATCGAAAGGAACTGAAAAACTGTTGTCACCCTCTGGTGCTGGGGCAGATCGAATTGTTTCGGGAAAGGCACAGCTAACCTACAAAATTCGCTTTCAAAACGACGAAGGCATGCCTATTGAAAGATTGGTGATACGAGATGTTTTGTCTCCTTATTTGGACATCAGCCGATTGGAGCTAGGGGCGAGTAGTCACCCTTATACTTTCCAGATCAATGCTGCAAATGTATTGGTATGGACTTTTGAGAACATCAATCTACCGAGTTCTGAAACAGATTTGGAAGGTAGTCAAGGATTTGTACAATTCAAAATACACGTTATTGACGAAGAATTATTGAATATTCAAATTGATAATCAGGCAAGTATGAGATTTGGGAACAATTCACCTGTGTTTACCAATCCTGTGCATCATTTTACGGGTGACTTGACCCTTGATTTGGATAGAACAATTGTGACAGTAGGGGAGGCAGTTGAAGTATATCCAATTCCTGCCAGAGATTATTTGCATTTTGTGTTGGTGAGTCAGCAGCAATTTATGAACAGTAAATCACTGAAGATTGAACTGTATAACCTAATGGGAGAGAAAATCAAATCGGTGTTGTTTGAAGAAAGACATACGTTGGTGGATATTAATGATCTGATGGAAGGAATGTATATGTATCGAATACAAAATGAGCGAGGAGTTTTGATACAATCGGGGAAAATTTATGTCTATTGAAGTGTTAAATGAAAAAAAGTTAGTAAGAATCGTTTCATAATTGAGTAAAGTTTTGTTCTCTTGCCCAGTAGTGATGTATTTTATTATTGGGCATTTTTACATTTTATCCCAAAAAAAATGGGCAAGAGCTAGCAACTCTTGCCCGAAAATACACCCGAATTTAACGTTTCCTGTCAATTCATAATCATAGCGACTCAATGTATCAGTCTAAATTTAGCGTATCAAACGTTCAGAATTACGCTAAAAATAGTGCAGCATGCATTTAACTCGCCTTTTTATTAATCAAATAAGCTTTTTTAATTTTTCTTCTTTGTACCATTGTTGATGGTTCTTCTAATTCCAAAATTTGAGTACAAATTTTAGCTATTGAAGCCGAAGGGTTGTCTGTAATAAAAACAGTTTGACCATTAGCGGCTGCTTTTTTCAACAATTTACAGACAATGATGGCTAATCCTCTACTCAAAAACTGCAAAGGTCTATTGAGTAATACTACATCGGGACTACCTATCAATGCACAGATAATTGCCATTCGCTTTTTTTGTTCAGGACTACATTCTACCAAAGTTTTGGTTCTTTGATCCCATAAATCGAATAAACGCAACATTTTGACAGCTTCGTTAGGGCGAATTTCTTTAATCATACATAGAATTTTTATATTCTTTTCGATAGAATATTCGCTTCTAAAACCTAATATATCAAATGTAGAACCAATTTGGTGTCTAACAGTTGCAATTTCGGAAGTGTCCAATATTGTCAATGAGCCAGATACAGGTAGTGAGCTTCCTGCAAGTATTTTTACAACTTCTGCATTTTTACTTTCTGTATCTCCAAATAATCCAAAAATTTCTCCTTCTTTAACAGTGAAGTTAATAGGAGTAAGTGCTAAGTGTTCTTTATCCCGCCATCTTAGGTTACGGGCTTTTAGTGTTACTTTCATGATCTATCAATTTTAAGCTGACAAAAAGTTGATTTTAAATGGTAATTTATGACAGTAAAATCTTACTTTATGCAGACTCCATTGATAGCTATGTATAATTTTTAAAATGGGTTTTGATAAAAAATGCAATTGACATCTTCCCAATTCTTACCAAATTTCTTCAACAAATATTTGTTGAAGAAATTTGGCACTCCATAGAAATGAAAGAAGAAATATAAATTGCTCTCAAAAATAGTTTTTGTGTAAAAGCAATATTTTAATTAAATACTTATACTGCAAAGAAACAGTATAAATAGGAAGGCTAAAAGGAAAGGAAATGCCGATATTGACATAGAAAAATGACTGAAATAGCTGTTCTTATTTAAAGGAAATGTGCTATTGTTTTGGAATTCAATTATTTGTTCAGGATTTTTTTATTTTATTTTTGCTATTAGTTGACATAGAAATGAAAAAAATAAATAAAAAATTTCGGTAAAACAGGAACTATCGAATGTATATCTTTCATGTATTCAAGAATACAGATACTTAGAAAACATGGCATGATTACTGCAAAAGATACAAAGACAGTCATAGTCATTCACATAACCAAATAAATCAAATATGAAATTACTAATCAACTCATCAAAAATATCTCTTTTGTCAGAAAATCAGCAACGAAACTGTAAAGGTGGTGCAGGTGCTTGTGGCGCAGCAGAAATTTTCTTTCCCAACAATCCTGTGTTGAACGATATTGCAAATACTGTAGTGCATTGGTGGGAAACAAAAGGAAAAGCAAAGGTTGGAAAATAATATATAAATACTTTTAAGATAAAAATGCCTTGTAAGTAACACTTACAAGGCATTTTTTTAGACAGGAAGAGTGAAGCAAAAACAAGTTCCATTTCCAAATTCAGATTCTACCCATATTTTACCGCCCAATCCTGTCACTATTTTTTTGCAAATGGCCAGCCCTAAGCCTGTACCCTCATATTCTGTTTTGCTATGCAGACGGTCGAAGGCTTGAAAAATTCTTTCTTGATTTTCATCTTCAATTCCGATACCATTGTCCTTCACTCTAAAAAGATAACTTTTTTCTTGGCGTTCTACCGTCAGTTTGATAATCGGAGGAACATTTGCTTTTTTAAATTTAAGTCCATTGCCGATTAGGTTTTGAAACAACTGAATCATATTGGTCAAATTTGCAGTTATGGTCGGTAGTTCACCTACTTCAATGATTGCTTGTTTTTCATCAATGGTCAATTGAAGATTTTGTAAAGTTGTATTCAAAACTTCATTCAAGTCAACCTGCTGAATGTTTTGGTGGTTTTTCCCCGCTTTAGCATAATGCAGTAAATTTGTTACCAATTGATTCATACGTGTTACCGCATCTTGGATGATGTCCAAAAATTCTTTTCCCTGCTCATCAATATTTTGAGAATACCTACGATAAAACAAACCACTAAAACTACCCACCATTCGCAAAGGCTCTTTGAGGTCGTGTGCTGCCTTACCTGCAAACTCATAAAGTTCTTGATTTTGGTGGCGCAAATCGGTTTGCGTACGACTCAAGGCTTCAATTTCTCGCTCCTTTTTTTGGGTTGCATATTTTGTCTCTATTTCAATAATGGCTTTCGTTTTCTCATTTTGATAGGATTTGGTGATAAAGTGGGTATATTTCCACAAATATTGATTCGATTTTTCGTATTCTCCCAACTCTGCATAGGCCTTTGCCATATTATAATACACTTCATCCAAACACTTCTGCAAATCAATTTGATTCATGATGTTTAGACTTCGCTCCAATATTTGAATAGCAGCCTCGTACTTTTTTATCTGCACATAAGCCCGTCCAATTTTCAGAAGACAAACTGCCAAATCTGCCTGATATGGCTTTTGTTCCAATAATTTCAATGCCTTCAATAAATAATCTAAACCCAGATGGAAGTCGTCAATTCTGTTATAAGCCTCACCCATTTCATAATATACTTGTGAAAGCATATATTCATTTTCAGAAGACTCCAATAGATACAATGCTTCTTTGTAGTAGTCTATTGAAAGTTTGAAATGTTCCAATTGTTTGTAGATACCCGCTAAACTTATGAGTGAAGCTGTAATTCCCTTAGTATCCTTCAATTCTTGGCGAATCGCAAGAGCCTTTGAATGATAGTCAAGGGCTCTTTGGTAAAACTCTCTTTTGGCATACAGCACAGCAATATTGAAGTAACAACGGCTCAAACCAAGGTGATCATTGAGTTCTTCTTTGTATTGAGTCGCTGTTAAATAAAAATGAAGTGCTTTTTTATAATTCCCTGTATTGTAGTAAATTGTTCCAATATTGTTATGTGATTCTGCAATTTTATCTTTATTCTCCAATGTTTGCCAAATCTTCAATGCCAACTGCATCTGTTCACTCGCCTGAGCAAAGTTACATTCAAACCAATACAGCCCTCCTTTTATGTCTAAAGCAGTAGCCAATTGTTCTTTATTATTGTCTTCTTTTGCTTTTCCAATCGCTTCATCAATGTAGTTCATCGCTTTTGCAGGCTCTTTTCTATTGTCTAGTGCCAACTGGATGATTTTTTTGATTTTTGCAGTCGAGGCAATTAATTCATTGGAAGTGAAGGAATTTTGATTGGTTGTGGATTTACTTTGAAATGTCATAAGGTATTTGAGCTAAATGGAATTATGTCATTATATTGTCATTTCAAAAACTAAGCCAAGTAAACCTTTGAAGAAACCAATAATTGGTGAAAATTACTTTGATTCTAAAACTTCAAACCTCTTTAAAATGCGCTTAAAACCTTACATTTGTTCACTTCCCTATTTCTAAAAACAAACTGTAATGACATCAACAAATACCAAATTTAGAACCTGTCCTCTGTGTGAAGCCATGTGTGGTTTAGAAATAACGCTTGAAGGGCAGCAAGTCACCACTATAAAAGGAGACAAAAAAGATCCTTTCAGTCGAGGACACATCTGCCCCAAAGCAGTAGCATTGAAGGATATACACGAAGACCCTAACCGATTGAAGTATCCCGTCCGAAAAACAGAGGAAGGTTGGAAGCAGATTTCTTGGGAAGAAGCGTTTGACGAAGTCGTGAGTAAATTTCAGGCAATTCAAGCCAAATATGGTGACAATGCAGTGGCTACCTACAATGGAAATCCTACTGTGCACAACTACGGAAGTATGCTCTTTTCGCCCAATTTTATTCGTGCATTGAAGACCAAAAACCGTTTTTCCGCAACTTCGGTTGACCAACTGCCTCATCATTTAGCAGGTATGACCATGTTTGGTCACCCAATGATGATGCCTGTACCAGACATTGATCATACTGATTTTTGGTTGATTATGGGTGCAAACCCCATTGCCTCCAATGGCAGCATAATGACTGCGCCAGACGTAGCCAATCGCCTGAAAGCTATTCAAGAAAGAGGAGGTAAAATAGTGGTAATTGACCCCAGATATACAGAAACTGCTTCAAAAGCCGACCAACATATTTTTATCAAACCTGCTACGGATGTTTGGTTACTTTTGGGCTTGATTCGAGGGGTGTTGGTGCGTGATTGGGTAGATTTGAAGCACTTGAAGAACAGTATAGATGCAGCCGAAATAGAACAATTGAAACTTCTGGTTTCTCCTTTTCACATTGGGATGGTTGCTCAAAGAACAGGCATTGAAGAAGAAACAATTCGTCAATTGATGAAAGAATTTGCAGAGGCACCTTCGGCAGTATGTTATGGAAGAATGGGGGTCTCTACGGTCAAATTTGGAGGTTTGAGTCAATGGCTTATCAATGTCTTGAATATTTTGACAGGAAATTTTGATACCAAGGGAGGAGCCATGTTTGCGAGTCCTGCCTTTGAAGTGATTCGCCCAAATCAAAAGGCAGAGATGAAATTTGACCGATGGAAAAGTCGGGTGAGGGGTTTGCCCGAACATTTGGGAGAAATGCCATCGGCTACTTTGGCTGAGGAAATTTTGACAGAAGGAGAAGGGCAAATCAGAGGAATGTTCACCTGCTGTGGCAATCCTGTGCTGTCCACACCCAATGGAACTCAATTGGACAAAGCCTTTCGCCAGCTTGATTTTATGGTGTCAATGGATATTTACATCAACGAAACTACCCGACACGCTGACATCATTTTGCCGCCTGCAACAGGCTTAGAAGTAGGGCATTACGATGTCACCTTTCACTATTTGGCAGTGCGAAACACCGCCAAATTCTCACAGCCTGTTTTGGAGAAAGCGGAAGGGACTAAGTACGATTGGGAAATTTTTTCGGAATTGACCAAACGACTTCTCGGAATGTCTGCTTCTCAAAAAATGCCCTTATTGACTCCAGAAATGATCATTGGTGCAGGTTTAAAAAGTGGTCCTTATGATTTGACACTTCAGGATTTGAAGGACAATCCACACGGAGTTGATTTGGGTTCTCTTCAAAGCGGACTGCCGAATAGATTATTGACAGAAAACAAAAAAATCAAATTGATTCCTGATATTTTTGCCAAAGATTTGGAGAGATTGCTGCAACAAATGCCTGTCAGGATGATAAACGTCAATTGTTGCTTATTGGACGGCGACATTTGAGGAGTAACAATTCTTGGATGCACAACAGCGAAAGGTTGGTGAAGGGTAAAAATCGTTGTACTTTGATGATACACCCAAAGGATGCTCAAAAGCGAGGATTGAGACATGGAGAACAAGCGGTTGTATTGACAAGGGTAGGCTCAGTAAGGATTCCTGTAGAAATCACGGATAAAATCATGAAAGGCGTAGTAAGTATTCCGCATGGGTGGGGTCACAATAGGAAAGATACTAAACTCCCGATAGCTGAGGCTCACGCAGGTGTTAGTATGAATGACATAACAGACGAGTTGTTGGTAGATGAACTGACGGGAAACGCAGTGGTGAACGGTGTTTCTGTGGTGGTGATTGCGGGGTGAGAAATTTTGTATTATGCTACAAAAATGTAAGATCGATTGAACAATCTATTGAGGTTTGCGTTCTGCTCTACATATTTTAACCTAAAAATGTAGTGATATGTCCACAATTAAAGAAAATGTCGAACAATTGAATAACATGATTCTTGAAGGCAAAATATTGGATGCCTTTGATAGATTTTATGCAGATAATGTTGTGATGGAGGACAATGATACGGGGGCTCGTGTAGGCAAAAAAGCGTGCCGTCAATTTGAAGAAGATTTTGTAAACAACCTTACCGCATTTCGAGGTGCAGAGGTGAAGAGTGTTTTGATAAGTGAAGAAGCAGGCATTGCAGCTATTGAATGGAACTTTGATTACACCCACAAAGAATGGGGGGATCGCAATTATACACAGGTTGCGGTTCAGCGTTGGCAAGATGGTAAAATTGTAAACGAGCAATTTTTATACAACAGCTAAAGTACATTCAACCAATCAATTGTTAGTGAAGAATTCGAACTTCATTAGTACTCGATGTTAATATTTTAGATTGCATAAAATAAGAAGGATTTGTTGGTTTTTAGATTCCAACAAATCCTTTTTTTATTTAGTGCCTCCTGATACGTTTCAAAAATATTTTTTTAGTCCTCCATACGGTTTATATTGTAAGGTTATTCAGATTCCAACAACAAAGGCACATTCCGCACAAAAGCTGTTTCAAAACAAATCGTTGAGTTCGTTCCTTCTACTCCTTCAATTGTCAAAATTCGCTCGTAAATAATATCTCTCAAATGCCGATTGTTTCGTGCATAAATCTTCACTAATAGTGCATACCTACCCGAAATATTGACACATTCCACAATTTCAGGGATTTTTTGAAGTTCAGCCTCTACCACACGATGTAGCTTAGAGTTGGTAAGCATGATTTGGGTATAAGCCGATGATTGATAACCCAATGTGACTGGTTTGAGTCTAAAAATAGCATTTTGAAGAATGCCCGCTTCCTTTAATTTTTTCACCCTTTGGTGAATCAGAGTATTCGAAACCTTCAATTTTTTGGCGAGTTGTGCAAAAGGAATTCGTGCATCCAATGTCAATTCTTTCATAATTAAAAGGTCAATTGGGTCAAATTGATTTTGGTTCATTTTATTTGATTTTGTTGATAGTGAAATTGACACAAAAATAAGTGCAAAATAGCAATATTGACGCTATATTATGCAATATAAAGTAAATTATATTGAAATGATGTATCTTTGCAGCGAATTTAAAAACAATAATACAATGAATTTAACAGCAATTATATCAGTTAGTCTGATTTTATTTTCGGTCATTGACATCATCGGCTCATTGCCCGTTATCATCAATATGAAAAAAGAAGGCATACATATTAACCCGTCTATAGCAACAGGTTCAGCGGCCATTATTATGATGACCTTTTTGTTTTTCGGAACAGCTATTTTGAGTTTATTTGGTATCGAAATATCCTCTTTTGCTCTTGCAGGTTCGCTTATTATCTTTTTCATTGGCTTGGAAATGATTTTGGGTATTCGCATATTCCGAGATCATCATGAAGACGGAGGTTCAGGCAGCATTGTACCGATTGCCTTCCCAATATTGGCAGGAGCAGGAACACTAACAACTATTGTATCTTTGAAGGTCGAATATACAACCGCTACTATTATTACAGGAATTGTTATCAACTTGATTGTCATGTTTTTCATCCTTCAATCAACCGATTGGTTGTCTCGTAAAATGTCTCCACAAGTATCCTCTACTTTGCGTAAAGTATTTGGTATTTTAATTATTGCAATTGCAATTCAGATGTTCAAACAGTATATTTAGTATCTTAGCGCAATTTCTGAGCTAAGAACCGACAAACATCTAAGTGAAAAACGTATATACATTCTTCTGCCATTTCTTACAGCTATTTTTTGTTTATTGCCTGTTGAATGTGCCTTTGCTTCAAGCGCAAAATGCCATTGATAGTTTGAAGAACCAAGTAAACGAATTGCATGGTAAAGAAAAATTACTTGCGATGAATGAACTAACTGTAGTTTACTTGGCTCAGTACAATACAAAATATGCATTTACTTATGCAAAACGGGCTGAATTACTTGCTGAAAACATCATCACAAAAAGCAACAGCCTCATTACTGCAAAGGATTATTATTTGAAGCCACTGGCTTATATTCGTTTAGGACAGGTATATGAGATGGATGGGAAGTATTTGGAAAGTAAAATGTCTTTTGAAAAGGCAGTGGCAAGCGCAGAGGAATTGGGCGTTCCAAATTTGGCAAAGGAAGCAGGTGAATACCTCCAACAAATTGATGAAAAGGTGAATAACTATACACCTGCCAAAAAACGAGGTATAGATAAACTGCTGAAAGGTATTTCTTCAAAAGCCAGTGAAACCTCCTCTGACTTAGCAGTAAGTGCTGCCATTAAGTTGGGTAATGTTCGAGAAAACAATGGCAATTATGCCAAAGCCATCCAGCATTATAGAGAAGCAATAGATCTATTGAGAGACAAAGGTGATTCGCAAAAAATTGCAGAACTGCAAGAGCGGATTGCGGATTTGTTGGTGAAAGAAGGGAATCCAACGGATGCAACCAGTGTTTTGATGCGTATCAAACAGCAGAAAGAGCAGGCGAATGATGTGGATGAAGCAAACCGCATTCAACAGAAAATCACAGATATCAACAGTCAGAAAACGCCTTCACCTAAAATAAAAGTCGAAAAGAAATTGCCGAATCAAATACCTGAGATGCTGACAAAAATGGATGAGGCAATTGCGAAAACTGAAGCAGAAGCAACTGACCTCAGAATCATTGCAGAAAGAGCAGAGAATACCCAAGATTTTGAAAAATCGCTTGCTTATTTCAAAAAATACGCTGAAAAAGAGAAAAAACTCATTGAAGAAAGGAAAATACAAGAGTTGGCTCTTCTCGAAAAGGCCAATGAAATAAACAATCAAGAAAGAGAAATCACCCTTTTGAAGCAGACGGAAGCACTTAATCAATTTCAAATTAAACAAAATGAAATGGAATTGAAGAAGCAGCGACGTTTTCAACAAAGTTTAGGTGTTGGGGTGTTTTTGTTGGTAAGTATTGTATTGATGCTTTACCTACTTTATCGCAACAAAAAACGAGATCATCTAAAAATTAGTGCTGCTTATCAGGATTTGGAAGTTGCTCAATCTCAATTGAAATCAGCCGAACAACGCATAAAAAGTTTGTTGAGCCAACAAGTTTCTAAAGCGGTTGCTCATGAATTGATGGCTGCTGAGGGAGAACAGAAAGTGGAAAGGCGATTTGTGTGTGTCTTATTTTTGGATATTCGTGATTTTACTCCATTTGTCGAAAAGCTTAAACCCGAAGAAATTATCAACTATCAAAACGATGTGTTTGGATTTATGATGGATGCCATCACGAAACGCAAAGGAATTGTGAATCAAATCATGGGAGATGGTTTTATGGCGACTTTTGGTGCAACCGTTTCTGCGGGCAACGATTGTATGGAGGCTTATCTTGCGGCGAGGGAAATCATGGAAATGGTAAACGAAAAAAGTGCAAGGGGTGAAATTCCGCCTACAAAAATTGGGATTGGACTTCATGCAGGTTATGTGGTGACTGGAAATGTTGGTTCGAAAAACCGCAAGCAGTTTTCGGTAACAGGTAGTGCGGTCATCATTGCTGCTCGATTGGAACAGTTGAACAAAGAATATGGCAGTACAATGGTGCTTTCTAAGGATGTTTACAAACATCTGCCAGATGATCTTAGAACTCCCGTCAAATTTGAGGCGGTAATGGTAAAAGGAATGAGTAAACCTATCGAAATAGCGACATTTTGTTAATGAATTGCAGAATTTTCTTTAACCTGTATGAAAATTTTTGTGAACTTTGCAGGATAAATTTATTCCAAAAATTAATACTAATCTCATGCAAAAGAAAGAATTGACTATACAAATTGAAGGAATGTCTTGTGGACACTGTATGAATACGGTTCATCAAAAAATTAGCAGTATTGTAGGTGTATCACACACTGATGTGAGTTTGAAAGATAAAAATGCCAAGGTCGAATACGATGCGGATATGACTTCAAGGGAAGATATTGTAGAAGCCGTGATGGAAACACCTTTTCAAGTAGTCGGAATTTCTTAGGCAAGTAACAAATGCGTCTTATCTCAATTCCAGCTTTTACTTTTCCCTTTCTCCTCATTTCTCCCTACCTTTGCCCTCGTTATAAGAGAGTTCAAATCATAATCCGCAATTAAAATAATAAAATGCTTACAGTCAGTGAATTGGGTTTGCAGTACGGCAAACGAATATTGTTTGATGAAGTAAATTTGAAATTTACCCGTGGCAACTGTTATGGGGTAATTGGAGCAAATGGAGCAGGAAAATCTACTTTTTTGAAGATACTTTCAGGAGAGATTAGTCCAAATCGTGGCAACGTTTCTTTAGAGCCTAACAACCGTATGGCAGTATTGTCGCAAAATCACTTTGAGTTTGAGGAATACGATGTACTGACTACTGTGATTATGGGGCATAAGGAAATGTACGACATCATGGTGGAAAAAGATGCCATTTACATGAATCCCGATGCTACTGAAGCAGATGGTATGCACGCCGCTACCCTTGAAAACCAGTATGGTGAAATGGGGGGGTGGACTGCCGAAAGTGATGCTGCCGAATTGTTGAGTATATTGGGTATTAAAGAGGATTTGCACTACAAATTGATGAAAGATTTAACTGGATCTGAAAAGGTGAAAGTCTTATTGGCGCAGGCTTTATTTGGAGATCCCGATTTGTTGTTATTGGATGAGCCTACCAATGATTTGGATGCAGAAACAGTGACTTGGCTAGCAGATTTTTTGGCAGATTTCAAAAATACAGTGATTGTGGTATCGCATGACCGTTATTTCTTGGATATGGTTTGTACACATGTTGTAGATATTGATTATCAGAAAATCAGAATTTATACTGGCAACTATACTTTCTGGTATGAAACCAGTCAGATGATGGCGCGTCAATTGGCAAACAAAAACAAAAAGACAGAAGCAAAACGCCAAGAGTTGATAGAATTTATCCAACGATTCAGTGCCAACGCTTCTAAATCTCGACAGGCTACGAGCCGTAAAAAGGCTTTGGAAAAACTCAACATTGACGATATACAGCCATCTAGCCGTAAGTACCCATTTATTCACTTCAAACCTGAACGTAAGCCAGGTGGACAAATTTTGAAGGTTGAAAATTTGAGTGTCAAAAATTCAGAAGGGAAATGGTTGTTCAGAGATGTGAATTTCCAAATGAATGATGGAGATAAAATTGCACTTCTCAGTCGTGAGCCAGGTGCTGTCAATGCATTCTTTGAAGTATTGTCAGGTAAGATAAAACCTGAAACAGGAACGATTGAATATGGACAGACGATTACCGTTGAATATCTTCCCAACGACAACGAAGAGTTTTTTACAGACGAACACGATTTGGACTTGATGAATTGGTTGAGTCAGTTTTCAGAAGAGAAAGACGAGCAGTTTATTAGAGGATTTTTGGGCAGGATGTTGTTCTCAGGAGAAGAAGTCTATAAAAAATCCAGTGTATTGTCGGGTGGTGAAAAGGTGCGTTGTATGATGGCGAAAATCATGCTCAACTATCCCAACTTCTTATTGCTGGATGAACCAACCAATCACTTGGATTTGGAATCCATCACCGTACTCAACAAGGCTGTCAGCGAGTTTGAAGGCAATATCATCTTCACTTCTCATGACCACCAATTGATGCAAACAGGCGCAAATCGTGTATTGGAAATTTCTCCAAACGGAATGATTGACAGTTTGTTAGAGTTTGATGATTACCTAAGATCTGAGCGTATCAAGGAGCAACGAGTTGCCTTGTATGAAGGAGCAACGGTGTAATAAAATAAATAGCAAAATTCATCCCGAGCACTCGGGATGAATTTTGAATTTGAGCTTTTCTAACTTGTTCCTTTCTGCAAAAACTCCCCACATCTCCTACATACCCTGACCGTTGTATTGAGGTTTGGATTGTATTGCCAATCCCCCCAATCGTGGGAAAGACGAGTTTTTTGGGTGTTTTCGCCACAAGTTCCACATATTTCGACCTGTTGACAATTAGCCGCCGTTGTGTAATTCCATTGCAGTTTTCGGTGGACTTTCCGACCTATTTTTTCGGTATTACAGCGTTCACAACACTGTATTTGCACACAAGAACTATCGTTTTGATATTGCTCCTTGCCCCATGTATGTTCCAATTTGTGTTCCTGCTCACCACATCGGTTGCAGTTTCGGGTTTGGTCACAAGTATCTGCACTATCATACATCCATTCTAGCCAAGTATGTTCGAGGCGCGTGCTATCTTGTCCACATCTTTCGCAAATACGGGTCTGATGGCAGTCTCCAACTGCATCATAGGTCCATTCACCTAGGTGAAATCCGAGTTTACATTTAGCTTTGTTGAAAAGATTTTTAAACATTTTTATAGGATTTTAGAGAAAAAAATAGGATAAATATAATAAAAAATTAGCTATTCTGATACAGTTTTGTTTTTTTTGTAGTTGGGTTTGAATTAAAACCCTAAAATTAACCCACTATTGTAATGTAAATACTAAATTGCTTCCTGAGTATCACTTAAAAATTAAGTTTCCGATTTCAAAATTGAAGTGTGATGACCTCCAATGTGTTGTTTGAACTTGAATTAAATTTGTTTTTTGAGCTTTACTAATCTTCATGTTTTTCTTTCGCCATTAAAAAAACCATACAAAATTGAAAAATACTCCTCTTTATACAGCCATGATTATCATTGTAGTATTATTAATATTTGCCAATATTATTGTATATTTCAACGATAGCGCAACTACCATAAATACAGAACAAAATGATTCTGTCTATACGGATGAAGCGAAAGAATCTACAAAGCAACCTGTCGTACCACCAGTTACCGATACGGAAAAAGCAAAAACCATTGTAGCCAAATTTATCGCTGCCGACTTGGTGAATGTCCATAAATTAGATCCAAGTATCAAAGCAGATTTGCGCTATGGTACTGCCCACAATTTTATGGAAAAAGACTTGTATGGTGGGCTGAATCAGTGTTATTTGCAGGGGGAAGTAGCCAGAATGTTGTCCAAAGCACAGGAATTTTTGAAGGAAAAGCAGCCTCGATTGAGTTTGCTGGTTTTGGATTGTGCTCGTCCATGGAGTGTACAAAAGGAAATGTGGGAAGTGGTGAAAGGAACTGAACAAGAATATTATGTAGCTTCACCCTATGGCGTTGGGTCTATCCACAATTACGGTGCTTCGGTAGATGTAACCATTGTGGAAGAAGATGGGAAAGAATTGGATATGGGAACACCTTACGATTTTTTTGGTGAAAAGGCACAGCCTCGTTACCACCAAAAGTTTTTGGATAGTGGCGAATTGACCTTGGAGCAAGTCACGAATCGAGAACGTTTGCGAGAAGTAATGCGAAAAGCGGGCTTCATCCCCATAGATCGAGAATGGTGGCATTTTGATGCTTTTAACAAAGATTTGGTTTTTCAGAAGTACAAACGAGTAGAGTAGGAGGGGCAAGATTTTTGAAGTTTTCTTTTAAGAAAAAACTGATTTTCAACTATTTCATATCTTCAAGAACAAACTTCAAAATCTTATCTTAGATGAACCTTATTTTGTGGGGAATCTTAAATGTGACATCAATTCTCCCAGAGAATTCACGACTTTCGCCCCAGTTTTCTGCAATTTTTGGTGAGAATGGTGTCCATGTGCTATCAAAATACAATCGGCTTCAATCGCTTGCGCTACTTCAAAATCGTGGGTAGTATCTCCAATCAGCAACAGTTTGTGGTCGGCTACTCCCTTCAAAGTATCTCTTAGTCGCCTTGCATTTTGCACCTTGCCATGAGCATAATGGTCGTCTTCACCCATGATGTGTTGAAAAAAATGGTCAATTTGATGCTGCCGAACCATCTGCCGCAATCCTTCTTGTTTGGCTGCTGATAATATAGACTGTTGAAATCCTAATGCTGCAATATATGACAACACATCTCTAACTTCATGATGTAACTGTAATTCTAAGGCCTTTGAATGATAGCTGCCAATAAACTTGACACACAAATCGTCAAAAGATTCCTTTGTGAAATCAAAACCAACTCGCTCATAATATTGAATCACAGGAAAATCAAAAATGCTGCGGTAGTGTTCGTTGGTAATTTCCTCCAACAATTCTTCATGATGGGCAGTCAACATTTCATTCACAATCGCCACACATAAATCTACATCATTGAGCAATGTACCATTCCAATCCCAAATAATATGTTCGTAAATTTCCATTTGTTATTAACCAAATTTTCCCGATGCAATCACCCGCTTGATGCCCTCCTCCAAAGATATGGGTGCTTGCTGCAATAATGTTTGCATTCTATCCGTATTCGGACAACGGCGGGGCATATCTCCCTCTTCCCGAGCGGGAATGTGTACAATTTTGGAACTTGAACCTGTTAGTCGGATGATGGTCTGTGCCAGTTCCAGAATAGAAGTTTCTACACTACTACCAATATTGACCACATCGTTTAAGAAGTGATTGTGGTAAAGGCAGGCTGTCGTAGCGGTGATGTTGTCCTCCACATAACAGAAAGTACGGCTCTGATTGCCTTGACCATGAACAGTAATATCTTCGTTTCTAAAAGCTGATTCTACAAACCTCGACATCACAAAATCATTACTTTGTTTCGGTCCATACGTATTGAAGAAGCGGAAAATGGTGTAGTCCAAATCGAATTCCTGTTTATAGGAAGTACAAAATGCCTCACCCACATTTTTGACCACTGCATAAGGCAAGCGAGAATTGAGCGGCGTATAGATTTCATCTTGTGGATAATCAATGGATTCACCATAAACCTCTGAAGATGACGAATAAAATACCCGCTTTACACCAGTATTTTTCGACAAATCCAATATGTTTTTGATGCCATCAATGTCCTTCAATACATAAGTCGGATTGTCCAAAGTCCGCTGAACTCCTACAACTGCGGCATAGTGAAACACATAGTCAAAACTATGTGAAAACATGATGGCCGAAATGTCTGCGTAGTTGTTGACATCACATTTGATAAATTTCCAATTGGGAAACTCTTTTGAAGGTAATTTATCCTTTGAACCTGTTGAGCAATCATCTACTATCACCACAAAATTGTCGGAGTCTTTCACCAAAGCATCTGCCAATGAACTACCTACAAATCCTGCTCCTCCTGTTATTAATATCGTTCGCATTTTTTTTTGTTAGGGTTTTGTTTTTTGTTGGGTGCTGATGTATTAAAGTTTGATTGGTAGTACTATGTAAAAGAATTTTTGCGAATACAGCAGCATCGCTGCTACTCTATTCCGATTTCATCGGAATCCCAGATGTGTAGAAACAAAAATAAACTATCTTCAAGGGGCTTAGCCTCGACACCACACATAATCACCCATTTAGTTGTGCCGAAGCTAGGCTTCTAATCGCTTCAATTTTATCTGTTACAAATAGGGGCAAGGCTAACGCCCTTTAGAATGTCAAATAATTTTTGAAATAATGTAATATTTCATATTTCAACACATCAACCAACACCAACTATAAAATAGCCATCAAATAATCACCATATCCACTCTTCAACAAAGGTTCAGCAAGCTCCTTCAATTGTGATTTGTTGATAAAGCCCTTGCGGTAAGCCACTTCTTCAATGCAGCCGACCTTCAATCCCTGACGTTGCTCGATAACCTGAACAAACTGACTCGCTTGCATCAAAGAATCAAACGTACCCGTATCCAGCCAAGCCGTACCCCGTCCCAAAATGGAAACTTTCAACAGCCCTCTCCGCAAATATTCTGCATTGACATCCGTAATCTCGTATTCACCACGACCGCTCGGCTTCAAATTTTTAGCCACATCCACCACACTGTTGTCGTAAAAATACAAGCCAGGAACTGCATAATTAGATTTGGGTTGAGTAGGTTTTTCTTCAATAGAAATGACCTGTTTGTTTTCGTCAAATTCCACCACGCCGTACCTTTCTGGATCCGAAACATGGTAGGCAAATACTACTCCTCCTTCAATGTCATTGAGTTTGGCGAGTTGATCACCCAAACCTGAACCATAAAATACATTGTCGCCCAAGACCAAACAAACTTTGTCATTGCCAATAAACGATTCCCCCAATACAAAAGCCTGTGCCAAACCCTTTGGTTCATGTTGCACCAAGTATTGAAAATCACAACCATATTTTTTGCCATCACCCAACAACTGCTCAAATAAAGGCAAATGTTCAGGCGTAGAAATAATCAAAACTTCCCGAATCCCTGCCATCATCAAGGTAGTCAATGGATAGTAAATCATGGGCTTATCATAAATAGGCATGATTTGTTTGCTAATGGCATAGGTGATAGGATACAATCTTGTTCCCATTCCACCTGCTAAAATGATTCCTTTCATATTGTTTGTTGATTGTGGGTTTACTATTTGAAGGGAGCAAAGATAAAGGAAAAGTTAGAATGTGTGGAACGGACACTAAAAACATCTAATCATTTCTTCCTTTGAAATGATTAGTTTTTCTAACCGCTCCGCAATGTAAACTCAGAAAATCAGCCAGCCCTTATTCAACCACCAATTTATAGTCCATTTTGCGCTCGTTTACAATAACATCGGCGTTGTGTAATGCCACTGCAATTGAGGAAAGAATACTGTCATTGAAGGTAAATGGCGGATAGTGGTTAAGCACTCGTTACAAACGAGCGGAAGTTCGGCTTCATCGTATGTAAACCACTGACTACTGACCCTTTGTAATCTTCAGCAAATAATTTGTTTCCACCACTGTAAACAAGATATACAACACAAAAAAGGGAAGAATAAACCGAGGACTGTCAGGACTAACAGCCAACAAATACGCCAAAATCATAAACATACTAAAAATAAACTTGATGCCCATCGCACCGAGAATCATTGTCGTTCCTTTAACCTTGCTGCTCGCTTTTGCCGAAAGAGAAGTAATGTAAATAGTGAGGAAAGTGAGGATGGTGAAAAACACAAAACAAATCCACGCAAAATCGGGGTTTGAACCCAACAATTGAAGGTAATGTAATATGCCCAAACCGAGGCCAATTATTGCAGCAAATAAACCAACATTTTTAAGAATAGAAGAAACAGGCATTTTATTTTTTTTAATTCATTGGACAAAATGGAATTCTGACATCTCATTTCCCATTTCTGTCCTCTTACTTCTTGCCAATAAACTCACGCATAACCATCGCCATCGCAACAACTACCGACAGCAAACCCAATATAGCCGTTAGAATAGGAGAAGTTTGGAAATATTCATCCGCTTTCATTCCTCCAAAAACTCCTATCAACAAAACAGCAATCATTTGAAAAGCAATCCCCATATACCTACCGTAGTTAGCTAACGGAGGCTTTTTGCCCGGGTTGGTTTCTTTCTTTGGCATCTCTACCTGTTTTTAAATTTGAAGCCTTTGCATGAGCCTGATCAATGTCCAAATCACCCTCAGGCATTTTGCACGTACCATTCACAATCGCCCCTGCTTCAACGGCTAATTTACCACACAAAATTTCTCCAAATATCTGTGCAGAACTTCTAAGGTCTAACAATTCTTTGACTTTAATAGTCCCTTCGATTTTCCCTTGAATATTGGCGTTGGCACAAATCACATCACCTTTGATATAACCCGTAGGCCCTACAATCACTTTGGCTTTAGATACCAAAAATCCATGCAAAATACCATCAATACGGATATCACCAATGCAGGTTATTTTACCTTCAATCTCCGTTCCCTCCATGATTTGGTTGGCCATACCAGCAGGCATTCTGCTTGTGGTTCTAACTGTTTCTTGTGGGTCATTTTTTTTTGAACCAAACATATATGTATTGTTTTTCAGGTGGTTATTAATTAAAATTGATGTATTCGGTAGGGTCAACGGGTCTTTGATTGTGCCACAATTCAAAATGCAAGTGAGGTCCTGAACTATTTTCGCCCGTACCTCCCATAATTGCGACAGCTTCTCCTGCTTTAACAAAGTTACCCACTTTTTTTAACAATACCGAATTATGTTTGTAAAAAGAAACCATGTTATCATCGTGTTGTATCGCAATCGTATAACCTGTTTCCAAAGTCCAAGAAGACAACAAAACCATACCGTCTGCAATGCTCTTGACAGGAGAATTCAGAGGAGCTGCAATGTCCACTCCAAAGTGTTCTTCCGAAGCGTCAAAACCATCAGTAAACTTACCCTTGATAGGCGGAAAAAAGTAATCATTCACCAAACCACTGTCATACGTATCGGCATTGTTGCCAAATAATTCAAAATTCTCATTCTGTTCTATTTCCTGTCTCAACTTCAATTCTTCTTCCGACCGATCACTCGATTTAATGCTATCATCCACTGATTCAACATATTCATCTTCCTTATAATTTTGTTGCACATCATCCTCCGTTTCCACCTCATTTTGAAGCACTTTTTTGATGTTTTCGATATAAGCTACCTGTTTATTCACCACATCCTCCAATGAATCAGAAGTATAAGTCAAATTCACAATGTTTCGGCGAACACCAGGATCACCGTATCCTTTGATGTAATATTTGAGGGGAGTCATCACAATGGCAGAAGAAACCAAAATCACCACGATAATCAAAACCGTACTGATAAATATGTATAAATTCATTTGAGAGAGTCGAAAAGAATACTTTTCCTCCAATGTATCGTCCTGCATAACCACCAAACGATACTTGTGCTGCAATTTATCCAGTAGTTTTTCATCTTTGCGTTCCATAAAAAAATACTCGTTTTCGAGGGGCAAATATCGGAAAATTGCGGCTTTAAATCGCTTATTGGTTAAAAAATCAATGGAAAGCAATAAATTTGCCCTTCTTTTGGTTCAAACTTCAATCATGAAGCATAACATATTCCGTTGATTTTACGTTTAATCACTGAGATTAGACGATAGACAAAAGGTTTTAAACAACTGAACCATTTAACAAATTAAAAGCATTAGTCGCTTGAAAAACGTAGCTCAAATACTCTTTATTTTTATATTGCTCATTTTTGGTGGAATGGATGTAGTAGCGCAATCCAAAACGATACCAAAAACCAATTCGAGAACCAATTCTAATACAGGAACTCGAACTGCCCCCAAAGCCAGTTCGAGTTCCAATTCAAAAACGACATCCCAAGCGGATTCAAAAACACCGACACCTACCCGAACGGTAAAAAAGAAGAAAGACAAGGATTTGTCAGGTTTTGACCTTCGCTATCAAGACATGGTAGCACGCTACAACCGCTACTTCAATGCCACCATACGGTATATGGAAGGAACAACCAAACTCATTGAAGACAATCAAGATTCCTATCAAGATGTCCTAACCGTTTACCCCTACAATGGTGGAGACGGCACTAGAGCAAGTACCGAAATGAGTGCAGTCATAGACAAAACTTCGGCAATGATTCAGATTCGCCCTTACAGCAAATGGGTAGACGATGCTTATTTGTTACTGGGGAAAGCCAATTTTTTGATGGGTGATTACGACAAAGCTGTTCAGTCTTTCAAATACATTACGACTCAATACAGCAGCGAAATCCGAAAAAAACCTCCTGTTCAATCAAAAAAGAAACGTGCGAAAATACGTGCAAAGGAAAGGGAACTAACCCAAAAAGAACGTGAAAAACAATCTGAAGCACTGAAAAGTGAAAGGGAAAAGGCAAAGAAAGAAAAAGCCAAAGAGCGAGCAAAAGATAAGAAAGAAACCCAAAAAGAAAGAGCTGCTGCCGAAAAAGAGAGGGACTCAGCTAAAAAAGAAGAACTAAAGAAAAGAGAAGAGGCTCAAAAAGAACGAGAACAGGCGAAGAAGGAAGAATTGAAACAGAGAGAGGAACTTCAAAAAGAGCGAGCCAAAGACAAAAAAGAAATAGCAAAGCAAAGAGCTAAGGACAAGAAGGAACTGGCAAAACAGAGGGCAAATGATAAAAAAGAACGTGAAAAGGAAAAGAAAAGACGTTTGAAGGCGAAAAAGAAAGGAAAAAAATATGCTCCTACTTACAAACCCAAAACTACGGAAGTAGAAAAAGAGGATACTCCCGAACCAGATAAACCTTCAAAAAAGGAAAAGGCATCCAATAAAAAAGAAGACAAAGCTGCAAAAGAAGCGTCAGAAGAAACTGATACGCCTGTCGAAGAACTACCTGTGGTAGAAGAGGAAATGGTAGAGGATGAAGTGATAGATGACCTTGAGGAAACAATAGCCGAAGAAGATATTAAGGAGGAAGTAGATGAAGGTCCAAGTGCGAAGGAATTGAAACGTTTGGAGCGAAAATCCTCTAAAAAATATGTGAGCAATGGCATGTTTAGCCACGATCTGGTGAACTACGATGCTCAGATATGGATGATTCGTACATATATAGACATGGCCGAATATGGTCAAGCGGCTACAGTTTTGGATAGATTAGAACAGGATGAAACTTTCCCCAAACGTTTGGCGGGTGAATACAGTATGCTCAAAGCCCATTATTGCCTAAAACGTGGCAATCGAGGAGAAGCCAAACTTGCATTGCAGGATGCAGTGAGAAAGGTAGGTAAAAAAGAAGGGAAAGCGAGGTTGTATTTTATTTTGGGGCAACTGGAAGAAAAAGACCAAAACTATGAAGAAGCCATTGCAGCCTTTAAGAAAACTATTAAGGCAAAACCTGTGATATATGACATGGAGTTTCACGCAAGGGTGAATGTGATTCGCTCCAAAATGCGAAACGATGTGTACAGTACAACTGAAGCTATTCGTGCCTTGGAGAAAATGCTCAAAGATGATAAAAACGAAGAACTGCAAGACCAAATTTACTTTGCCATGGCAGAAGTAGCTATTGAAGCGGGTGACATTGCTATGGCTACTGAATACTTCAAAAAAGCGGCTGAGGTAAGCACGGCTAATGATGAACAAAAAGCTTTGGCATTCTTACGGTTAGCAGAGATATTTTTTGAGAACGAAACCTTTGTACAAGCAGGTATTTTCTACGACAGTACACTGGTTTACCTTTCCAAAGAATACGAAAACTACGAAGAAATTTCTCGAAAAAAAGAGGTGCTTTCCGATTTGGTAGCCTTTTCACAAGCAGTAGAATTGCAGGACAGTTTGCAGCAAATTGCCAACCTTCCGAACGCAGAACGAGTGGAACGGATTGAAGAATTGATTGCCTATTTTGCAGATGAAGCAGAGAAGAAAAAACAGGCGCAGTTGGCAGCTTTGGAGCAAGAAGTGGATAAAAAAGACAAAAAAAGTGATACTTGGCTTTTCTACAACCCTTCTTTGGTAGAACGAGGCAAAGGCGAATTTAGAGCAGAATGGGGCGATAGACCCCGTGTGAACAATTGGCGAATATCTAGTAAGATTTCAACTGGTGATTACCTCACAAGTGCCAACGATGCGACAGAACTCAGTACCAGTGGATTAAATCAAGCAGAGCTACAAGCACAAATCGATGCAAATCGAGGTGAAATTACCCGTGATGGTATCATGGCGATTTTACCCTTGACGGAGGCGAAAATGAAGGAATCGAACCAAAAAATCAAGGATGGTTTGTATGGAATGGGTAAGATTTACAACGACAAACTCGATAATCCACAAAAAGCCAAAGGAATTTACGAGGAGTTGCAACGCCGATATCCTGATAACGAATATGCACAAGAGGTGCTTTATAGTCTCTACTTGATTTCGCAAAAATTGGGGCTTACCGCTGATGCCGATAAGTACAAGAAACAGCTGTTGTCGCAATATTCAGATGGAAAATATGCAAAAATCGTTCAGTCACCAGACTATGCAAAAGAGCTGAACAAGAAAGGTGAAGAATTGCAGGTTTACTACGAAAAAACCTACCAACTTTTCAAACAAGATAAATTTGACGAGGTGACTACACGAATAGAAGATGTCAATAAAAAGTTTGAAGAAAATACACTTCAACCCAAATTTGACCTATTGGCTGCAATGGTAGTCGGACATGCACAAGACAAAGAGAATTACATTACTGCATTGGAAGGAGTTGTGTCAAAATACCCCGAAGATGAGGTGAAAGATAAGGCAACCGAAATTTTGAAGTATTTGAGAGGGCAAACTTCGGAAGCGAGTGGTGAAACGGAGGCTGCGGGTTTGTACAGTTACAATCCAGATAGCCGACACTATTTTTTAGTAGCACTGGACAGTTATACTTCAAAAATCAACTCGGTCATCAACAATTTTTCCGACTTCAATCAAAGCAGTTTCAATAGCGATCGTCTGAAAGTTCAGCAAATGTTGTTGGATCCCGAACATCAGGTAGTACTCATAAAGCAGTTTGACAATGCAGACAAGGCAATGATTTACTACAAAACTGTAAAAAACAAAGAGGTAGAAGTAATGCAGGGTGCAGATGTTGGGTATCAATTTTTTGTGATTTCTAAATCCAACTTCACCCAATACTTCAAACAGAAAGATGCCAATGCATACATGGAGTTTTTTATGAGTAAGTATGTGAAGTAATTGTATCTTTGATGAACGTTTCATTCTTTGTTTGTTTCTACTAAACGTTCTTTTTAGTACAAGCTCACCAAGTTTAGGATGCTTTTTGTCACCTCTTAAACAACTTGTACGATGGAAAATATACGTTACGAAATTGAAGCTGAAAAGCCTTTTTCGCAAAGCCTAATATGGCAACTCAACCGTGATTATTACAACAAAGTTGGCATTAACGCTTGGCGCAAAGGCACTGTACCGCATCACCTTACCAGCAATTCGATGGTCGGCAAAACCTATGCTGAGTTGATTTTTGGTTTTTTGAAAGACTTGGCGTACAAAGGCCAGACCAAAGAGAAAGTATATATTATAGAGTTGGGAACAGGACATGGCCGTTTGTCATTTCACATCCTCAAACATTTGGGGCGGTTGATTGGACAGACAAGTTTGGTATTACCTCCTTATTGTTATGTACTCAGTGACATCGTAGAAGAAAACCTCGACTTTTTTGATACACATCCACAGTTTCAACCTTATTATGAGCAAGGTTTGTTGGATTTGACTTATTTTGATGCAGTTGAAGGTAAAAAACTCATGCTTCGTCGATCTGGCAGGGAGATTTCACCCCAAGACTTGAAGCAACCTTTATTGGTCATTGCCAATTATTTTTTTGACTCTATCCCCTCTGATCTTTTCTATTTTAAAGACAAAAAAATCTCTGCCTGTTCCATTGCGCTCGAAGCGACCGAAAACCCAGAAGGGATGAAAAAAGCATCTACCTTACTCAAAAAAATGGAATTGGTGTTTACCAAATACCCTCTCGAGGAACCCTTCTACACAGAAGCTATTTTAAACGAAATATTGGAAGAGTATCGAGATTTGGTCTTCAATACCTACCTCTTTTTTCCACACAAAGGACTGCAATGCGTACACAATCTGCGCCAATTATCCCAAAAAGGCTTGATACTCATTTCGATGGATAAAGGAGATCACGAAATCCATGACCTCGAAAATGAGAAGAAACCCGAAATGATTACGCATGGAAGTATGTCTTTTTCCGTCAATTACCATGCCTTTGCTGCCTACTGCAAAAAACAGGGAGGAAAAGCACTTTTTCCTTCTTTCTCTACTTTTGAATTAGAACTGGGCTGTCTCTTTTTTCTGCCTGAAACGGAAACCTATACCGAAACACAGGCTGCTTATCAGCGTGTAGTAGATGATTATGGGCCTGACGATTTTCACGGACACAAAAAATTTATGTACAAACACATCAAAAATATCAACTTACCCGAATTGATAGGAATGTTGCGTTTAGCAGCCTACGATTCGACTTTGTTTAGAAATGTACTCCCCCGTTTGAAAAAACTCTCCACACAACTTACCTTCAATGAGCGCACCCGTTTGGCACAAACCATGCGCCAAACGTGGGATATGTATTTCACAGGAATTGAACCAGATGACCTTGCTTTTGAGATAGCAGGTATTTTTTACCAACTTGGTTTCTATGAAGATGCTCTAACGTATTTTGAATATTCGGTCGAGTTATTTGGTTATACAGCAGATGGATATTACAACAAAGCTTTGTGTTATTACCAATTGCGGAAAGATATGTTGTTTAAGCGGACAGTCCTTGAAGCCAAACTGCATTTTGCAGAAGAAAACTTCGATTTTTTGGATAATTTGGATTTGAAGGCGGTATAAACTTAGAACGAAAGACATAAGTATAAAGACAAAATTAAATGATAATGAGTGAATTAAACGGCAGTAGTTCCTTTTTCTATAAGAAATTCCGTACTCACTTCCACCACTTCCCCCGCCTTCAATTCACCCAACCAAATCCCTCCAATACGCACCCGAAACAGCCGCAAAGTAGGAAAACCCACAGCAGCAGTCATTTTCCGAACCTGTTTGAATTTACCTTCGGTCAAAATTATGGACACCCAACTCGTAGGGCCATGCCGATCATCTCGAATTTTTCGGATACGTGGAGGAAACTTAGGCGGCGGCAATAGGAGAGAGGCTTTACAAGGCTTAGTGGTGTATTTAGTACCTTTAAAACCGATTTCTACACCCACTTTCATCGCTTCAATTGCAGCTTCGTCCATGATGCCATCTACCTGAGCGTAGTATTCTTTTTCGACCTTTTTGCTTCTGATGGCTTCACTCATTTTGCCGTCTGTGGTTAGCAGCAACAAACCTTCTGTCGTTTTGTCCAAACGCCCTATTGCCATCGTTTTTTCGGGAAAATCGTAGAGTTCTCCCAACAGTTGCCGCTTTTGATTGGTAGGGAGTACGAACTGACTCATGTAGCCGTAGGGTTTGTGTATAATGAAATGACGGTGTTGAGAAACCATTTGTTGTATTGAGAAGTTGGGTTCAAAGATACCAAAATTGAGGTAAACAAATTTGATTTTTTAAGCGGCAAACTTCGCACTTAATTGCGCTCGTTTGCAACGAGTGCTTTGTAACGACGAAACACTCACAAGCATTAACTTATCTCTCTCCAACAGTATATTTGCACATTTGGAGGTGGCGTTACAAACGCCGTGGTAGTCTGCACTCGTTCCAAACGAGTGCGAGTTGGCGAATTTTCGTTCATAGCAGAAATTTCGGCAACGTTTGTCAAAACTCTCCAACAATTGAAGCGAAAAGGAACTAATCCCCCCAAAAACAAGTTCCAACAAATAGACAATACAAATCATTTTGATTTGTAGATAAACAAAATGTTTGTTATTTTGCCCTAAATTCCAAAAAACCTGTAAATGGCAGAAAATACCGTTCCCCAAACTCAAACCTCCAACAACCAACAACTCGAAGCAGGCACTTACGAAATCATACAAGCCCGCCTCCAAAAACAAGCAAGCGATTTACGGCAGCGATTGACGACCCTCAATGAAAGCCGCAAAGAAGTGTTTGGAGCTATAGAAACCGTCTTGATTGCCAACGATCACATTGCGACCGACAACAACTGCATCGCCCGTGAAATCGTGGCATTGGGCAACAAGTGTATCTTTGCCTATAATGTACACATAGGACTTCGTTCCCAATTGAAGCTCACCGACGTATTCAGCGTTTATGAATTTCGCAATCAAGGCTTTCACCAATTGCCGATAGACTTGATTGCAGACAAACGTTTTGAAGACGATTTTCACAACCTCTACAAATACTACCGCAACACCATTTTTGCCAAATTTGTCCTCAAAAGCGCATTTTTATACATGGTGTTTCAGACAGGCAAAACGGCAGTAGATGTAAAGGCCTTCAAATGGCATATTTTGGAAGGAGAATTGAAGTACATAGACGACCGAAGCGCGCCCGAAATCCAATTGCCGCCTCAATATGCCTTTCAATGGCAGCGGGCGCATCGGGACCATCACCGACTGGGCGCACATTCCCATGTTTCGATTTTGGACAGGGTTTTTGTCGAGACAATTGGCGGAGATTTGACCATCAAAATTGAAGACAATACCGAAGATGGCAAGGGAATTTACAGTGAAGATGTGCTGGAAAAAGGGCAAACTTTGGATGATGGCGAGTATTTTTATGCCGACTTGGGCAATCTGATTGCCCTCAAAATTCGCCCTTATCGAGAAGAAGCTCGCTACTTTGTTTACAACGAAAAGGTCAAGGAAGTCAAGCGGATAGACAGCTTGGAGGATGCTGCAATATTGCTGCCCGAAAGTCATGGCATCATTTTTCCAGATGGCTACTACCTCCAAACGGGTGAGTTTAAACGCTTTGACAAAATCATCAGGGGTATGCAGTACGAAAAGCGCATTGCCTCTCCAAATGGCGAAGACTACCTCTATGTGTTCTACCACACCGAAAGGGCCGAATATATTTTGATGTCCTACAACATCATCCAACAAAAGGTCGAAAACCCCATTCCCTGCAATGGCTACACGCTTTTTCCGAATGGCGAACTGTGTTATTTTCGAGCAGAAAGCGAACCGACCAAACACCACGTCCTGCAAATTTGGCAAACGCCTTATTCCCGTTCTTTGGCGACAAATGTGGGCGACAAAGCGGACAGCTACCTTTACAAAGTCGGCAACAAAGACATCGTAAGGGCGATGTCGGAATGTCACGAGGTTTTGACCCTGCTCAACAAGGAGGACAGCTATGCGAACCTTTACTTGGATTTGGTCAAAAAAACCACCGAAATCATGGATGCCTATTATTGGATTGGCAAAACCGAAGCTGCGGATTTAGCCCATCCTTTGCAGGAAATCAAGGCGGCAGCGACTTCTGCGATAGAGGAATTTGAGAAGGTGCAGCGCATCAAACGCAATACCGAAAAGGCGGTCAATGAAACCGACCAAAAAGCGGAAGCATTGTTCAACCAACTCAAACGCACCCGTTTTGGAACGGTGGATGTGTATGTTAAGGCTTTGGCGGATTTTCGGGCTTTGCGGGGCGAGGTGATTTCTTTGAAGGAACTGCGCTATGTGGACATGGGCTGGATTGAAACATTGGAGGAAAAAGTCGCCAAAGAAACCGACCGACTTTCCAATGCTTGTGTGCAGTTTTTGCTGCGAGAAGATGCCCTTGAGCCTTACCACCAAAAAGTCAAAGACCGACAATCCGATATTGAAGGAATTGAAACGGCAATGCAAGCGGCTGATTTGCAGGAGAAAATTGATGGCATTGGGCAAGAATTGGAGTTGTTGATTGACATTGTGAGCAACCTCAAAATCGAAGATGCAACGCATACGACCCAAATCATTGACAGTATTTCCGATATTTTTGTGGGTTTGAACCAATTAAAGGCGAAGGTCAAAAACCGCAAAAAGGAATTGTTGAGCGTGGAAGCAGTGGCAGAATTCAATGCACAATTGAAGCTGCTCGACCAAAGCATCATTAACTACCTCGACCTCTGTTCGACTCCCAACAAATGCGATGAATATTTGACCAAACTGATGGTGCAAGCGGAGGAATTGGAGGGGAAATTTGTGGATTTTGACGAGTTCACCACCAAAATATACGATAAGCGGGAGGAAATCAACAATGCTTTTGAGGCCAAAAAACTGCAATTGACCGAAGCCCGCAACCGTCGAGCAGCTTCCCTTCAAAGTGCTGCAAATCGCATCTTCAAAGGCATCCGCAGCCGCCTCAAAAACTTCAAAGAGGTGGAGGAAATCAACAGCTATTTTGCTGCCGATTTGATGGTGGACAAGGTGCGAGACATTGTGAAACAGTTGTTGGTATTGGAAGATTCGGTGAAAGCGGACGACCTACAAAGTCAATTAAAAGCATTGAAGGAAGAGGGCATTCGTCAATTGAAGGACCGAAAGGAACTATTTGTGGATGGTGAAAATATTATCAAATTAGGACGACACCATTTTTCGGTCAATACGCAACCGCTTGATTTGACCATAGTTCGCCGGGAAGGTGCGCTTTATTTCCACCTGACAGGCACCAATTTTTTCGAGAAAATCGACAGCCCCGAATTGTTGGCTACTAAAGCAGTTTGGGAACAGGATTTGATTTCGGAGAATGAGGAGGTGTATAGAGGGGAGTATTTGGCTTGGTTGATGTTTAAGGGTTTGATAATGAGTGAAAAATAGACAAGATTTAGAATTGAAACGCCTCAACTCAATATTTCTCCCAAGCTATAATTTGGTACAAAAATATATTTTCACTTTTAATCGCATTAATAAACGAAATCTAGTACAAGGCAATATTTTTTTTGATATTAATTAAAAAATAACTTGTCCACCAATCTGTCCTCTTTCTCAAACTATTGTAATTCAACCTTGTTTATCTATTTGTATTCTCTTTGTTGTCTTACAAACACATTTGTGTCCTTAATTTGCCACTACTAATATTAATCAACCCTAAAATTTTCATTTAAAAGATATTTCTTATGCGAAAATCAATTTCAAAAGGAGTTCAAGCATCTATTTATGTAAGAGATAAATGGTGTTGTAGGTACTGTGGTTATGAGATATTCTTCTCTCCTTCGTTAAAAGCTTTAGAAACATTAGCTCCAGATAAAGGGTATTATCATAGGAATGGGAATAAAGAAAAAATGTCAAAACTTTTGTTAGATAGGTGCGGCTGTATTGACCATATAATTCCTATAACTGAAGGAGGAACCAATGATACGGATAATTTAATTTGCGCTTGTTGGAAGTGTAATACACGGAAAAGTAATGATACCACCCAGAATTGGAAAAGAAAAATTAAAAATATATCTGATTTAAAATTAGCCAATAATTGGGATGGATTTATAGGCATTTTAAGAAAATTAGATTCTGATAATGAATGGTTGAAATATTTTTAAATAAAACATTTGAATATTTATTATATTTATACATGCCAAACTCATGTGAAGTTACACCCAAAATCGAGGTAAATAAGAAATGGCAGTTGCTCCTTATTTACCTCGATTTTGGGCTTGGGAAAATGGGTTATTTGTAGTCGGATATTTGCTAACGGTTTTGATTGGAGGAGGGTGGTTGATGGGTTTGTTGTTGTTGAAAATCAGAGATTTTAACAACAAATGAATGTTTCCGTTTTCAATCACCCTAAAAAGAAATTGAAGAGAGCAAATTTTAAAAACCCCTAATAATGAAACTCAACATCATCAAATTTTACAGCACCGCTGATGAATATGGCGAATTCTCCAACTTTGCAGATTATCCCATCAAATTGAAGGGCAAAATATGGCCTACCTCAGAGCATTATTTTCAAGCCCAAAAATTCAAAGGAACGCCTTATGAAGCCAAAATACGCAAGGCGGCAAAACCTATGTTGGCGGCTCAAATGGGTAGAAGTCGGAAGGAAAAATTGCGATTGGATTGGGAACGGGTGAAAGATTCGGTGATGTTGGATGCGGTGCGGGCAAAGTTCAAACAACACGATGAATTAAAGGAATTGTTACTCTCTACAGGAGGTGCAAAAATCGTGGAACATACTGCCAATGACAGCTATTGGGGAGATGGAGGAGATGGAAAAGGCAAGAATAGATTGGGGCAAATATTGGTGTTGGTACGGGAGGAATTGAAAGAAAAAGAGACTTAAATTATTTACAAATCAAACCATGCAAAACAACCAAATTAGAACCTTGTTTTCTCGAAAACACGATACCGTTTTCCAAAAATTGGGGGTATTTTTAGCAGGGCCAACGCCGCCAGATGAAGCGATGTCAACAGGATGGAGAAGAGTCATTACCGAAAAATTGAAGCAGGATAAGCGTTTGGATGCTAGTATGATAGTGGTTTCACCCGAACCCGAAAGTGGTTATTGGGCAGAAATTGACAATCCCAATCCACAAAATGAATTGGAGGTGGTAAGGGACAAACAAATGCCGTGGGAGCTGCAATATTTGAACTTATGCGACATCACCGCTTTTTGGTTGCCAACTTATTGGACTACCGAAAGGGCGGAGTACTTTGCACCAAATATAGGTCCTACGAGTAGATGGGAGTTTGGTTTTTTCTTCCAAGAATACTTGAAAAATCCTCAAAAACGGCATTTCATCATTGGTAGTCCTGAAGATGCGGAAAGTATCAAATGGGCAAAGAAAATAACTGCTATTTATGGAATCCAGTGGCATTGGTTGAAGAAAGCAGACAAATCCAAATTAGTGGCAGATTCGTTTATTGAAGAAATAGCACAGACTTTGATTCAAAACAAATGGAAGTATTGATGAAAGTAATGAAAATATAAATTGAAGTAAACCAAATATTTGGAGAAATAGATTGGGGCAAATATTGATGTTGGTCTGAGGAAAATTGGAGGAAAAAAGTGAATTGGATTGATGAAAAAATCACTTCAAAAACTTCCGCACAAAATCCTCCTTAAACGCTCTTCCAATCGGCAATATCGTGTTTTTGCCACAGTAAATTTGATTGCCCGAAACCTTCACAATTTTTGATGTATTGACGATGTAGGATTTGTGTATTTGAATAAATTGGTTGTTGCCGAGTTTGTCGAGCCAATATCGAAGCGATTCGGAGGCAAGGTACTTTTTTTCTGGCGTATATATTTCGGTATAGTCTGCATCGGATTTGATGAACACAATGTCGGCTATGGTAATTTTCAAGTATTCATATCCCGATTTGATAAACAATTCTTGTGGGACTTGTGTCTCCAATTTGGACTCAACACCTTGACCCACTTGTCCTTTTACAGGAACTTTAGAAACCGCTTTCACAAACCGCTGAAACGAAAAGGGCTTCAACAAATAATCCACCACATTGAGTTCGTAGCTTTCCAAAGCATAGTCCGAAAAAGCCGTTGTGAGGATGATGTGAGGAGCTTGGGGCAAGATTTTCAGAAAATCAATGCCCGATAATTTGGGTAGGTGAATATCCAAAAAAATCAGGTCAATAGCGTTTTCCTTCAAAAAATCCATCGCTTCAATGGCATCCGAAAAAGTGCCTTTTAGCTCCAAATAACCCAAATCTCCCACATATTTTTTGAGAATGCGCTGTGCAGGAGGCTGGTCTTCAATGATGATGCAGTTCATATTATATTGTTTTTTTACACAATTGCAATTTCAACCTTACCTCATACCTACCTTCTTTTTCTTCAATCTCCAATTGGTGAGAATTAGGGTACAACAATTCCAATCGTTTCTGCACATTCTTCAAACCAATTCCGTGTGACAGATTTTCGGTATTTGTCTGATTCTGAAACGAATTGATGCACACAAACTCCAATATGCCTTCATCTGATAATTCGATATGAATGTCAATAAAAATGTCCTTAGACTGGCTTGCAGTGCTGTGCTTGAACGCATTTTCGATGAAAACAATCAAAATCAACGGAGCAATTTGGTAATTGTTGGTGGTATTCGGGGTATTAAAATTAACCGTTCCCCGTTCTTCAATCTGCAATTCGTTGAGGCGGGTGAAATTTTCCATCTGGTCAATTTCCTTCGATAGCAATACAAAATTTTCTTTGCACTCATAGAGCATGTACCGCAGAACCGAAGACAGTTCCAAAATGATAGCAGGTGTTTTGGGCGAACTTTCGATGGCATACGCATACAGATTGTTCAAATTGTTGAACAAAAAATGTGGATTGATTTGAGACTTCAAAAACTGCAATTCACTGTCTTCAATTGCAGCCTTCAAATCATCTAATTCTCTTTGTTTTACCAAAGCATCCCACGCAAATTTGAAGCCCGACAGAATCGTAATCACAGGCAAAACATCCAATAAGGCATAAAATAAACCTGAAAAATGCTTTCCTTTTGTAGTAGGGAAAAATATTTTTTCCAACACAAATTCTTCGATACATATCACTATTCCAACAGCTGTTATCACTCCAATAGTAAAAAGTAGGTACTTCTTTTGGTAGTAAAAGCGAGGTAAAAAAACATAGTTGATGAGAAAAACACAGACGGCATAGTTCAGAAAAAACAAATACTGATGCCCTTCAATCTGTGGCTGGTTTTTGTCGAATGAAAAGAAAATAAACACCACAAAATGAAGCAAAAGTTGGAATAACAACTCTTGTCGAGAGATGAATGGCTTTTTTGAAAACTGAGTCATGACTTCAAAAATAACACATTGCCGCAAAGAAAGGAAAAGGAAGTAGGGCATCGGCAAATTTAATCGGGTAAACAACATTTTTCAACCTTTCAAACTCAGATGTGTTGTTTAACCCTAAAGTTTTGTCGTTCAAGGAAACGATTGTTTTTTGTCAGCAGGATGTTGTTTTTTTGCAGTGGCAAAAACCAAGAAATAGTTGGTTTTTTATCTCAAACATAAGAATAAAACTATAAACAGTCTATTTGTTTTAGACTTTAGACGAAGGATTAAAGACATAAGACTAAAAGTTTTAAATCATTGACAGTAAAGAAATTAAGTAAAATTGGATTGAAAATGCAATTTGCTCATAACCAAACATTTACTTCTTATGTCTTTCGTCCAAAGTCCAAATTTGTTTAACCTTTAAGTATTTGATTTATGAAATTTGCAATCATTCCATTTTTTCTTATTCTATTCATCAATTTTACAACAAATGACCTATTCGCTCAAAGTTCGAGCATTCAAATCACAGGTAAAGTTGTAGAAAGCAAAACGCAAAAAGCAGTTGAATTTGCAACTGTAATGGTGGGCAACCCAGAAACACAAAAGCCGATTACAGGTACAACAACTGCCGTTGACGGATCTTTTGAAGTGAATACTACTGCAACGGATTTTTACATTGAAGTTAGCTTTATTGGTTTTGTTACCAAAACTGTTCAAGATTTTCAAATAGTGAATGGGAAAGTGGATTTGGGAACTATTGTGGTGTCCGAAAACAGTCAGGCATTGGAGGAAGTAGTCGTTAGAGCCGAAAAATCGCAAACCGAATTTAAGCTCGACAAGCGGGTGTTCAATGTCGGTAAAGACTTGAGCAATACAGGCGCAAGCGCATTGGAGGTCTTGAACAATGTGCCTTCGGTGACGGTCAACATTGAAGGAGAAATCAGTTTGAGAGGCAATAGTGGAGTGCAAATTCTCATCAACGGAAAACCTTCAGTTTTGGCCAATGAACAAGGTGGCGCGCTCGGAACGATTACCGCAGAAATGATTGAACAAATTGAAGTGATAACCAATCCTTCTGCCAAACACGATGCGGAAGGCACATCGGGCATCATCAACATTGTGATGAAAAAAGAGGAAAAACGAGGATTGAACGGTTCTGTTACCTTCAATACAGGATTTCCTGACAACCATAGCGTTGGACTAAGCCTCAATCGGCGCACCGAAAAATTCAACCTGTTTAGTCAATTGGGAGTTGGTTACAGGGCTTTGCCGAGCGACAACGAAAACATCAACCGTGATTTGGTTAACAATACCACAATCGAAACCATTGGATTGGAGGAAAGAAACGAGACTTTCTACAACCTGATTCTCGGAACAGATTACCACATCAATGACTACAATGTGTTGACTTTGTCAGGTAATTATGCCCTTGAATTGGAGAAGCAACCTTCCGATACAGATTTTAGTTTTTTTGATGAAACAGGAACACTTACCTCACAATGGAACCGCACCGAAGTCACCGAAGCCACTAATCCGAAATGGCAGTACGAACTGCAATACAAAAAGGACTTCAAAGACAATAAAGACCATACGTTGTTATTCAGTGCTTTGGGGCATTTTTTTGGCAAAGACCAGTCTTCTGAATTTAACAATGCGACCTTGTTTGGTACCGATATTTACAATCAGCAAAAAACCCGTGCCGATTTTAAGGAAGAAACATATACCTTCAAACTGGACTACACACACCCTTTTTCGGACAAAGTAACCGTAGAAACGGGAGCGCAATATGTGACAACCGATGTAGGCAATGACTATGCGGTCAGTAATTTGATTGATGGTGAATGGGTAGAAGATGCGAACCTCACCAACCTATTTGAATACGACCAAAAAGTATTGGGTGTCTATGGAACAGGAGCCTATGAAGGTGATAAATGGGGTATAAAAGTAGGGCTTCGAGCCGAAAATACCGATTTGACGACCTTGCTCACCAACACCAACGAAGAAAACAAACAGCTTTTTACGAACTTTTTTCCAAGTCTCCATACTTCCTACAAACTCAGCGATCATGTTTCGCTACAAGCAGGCTATTCTAAGCGAATCAGAAGACCAAGATTGTGGGATCTGAATCCTTTTTTCAATATCCGCAACAACTTTTCGATTCGACAAGGAAATCCCGAATTGCAGCCCGAATTTACCGACTCCTACGAGTTGACGAGTATTTTCATTTTTGGGCAAATGTCTATGAACCTTGGCGTTTACCACCTTTATACGACTGATGTGATAGAACGGGTTTCCACTTTTGAAAACAATGTCAGTACAGTCAAACCGTATAACGTGGGTACAAATCAAGCAACAGGCATAGAATGGAATGTGAAGTTGGGAATTAACAAATGGTTGTCTTTAAATGGTGATTTCAACTTCAACTACTTCAATCGAATAGGAACTTTTGAAGCCACAAATTTTGACTTCAATGCCAACAAATGGACTTCCCGATTAACCTCCAAATTCAAACTGCCCGCAGACATAGATTTTGAAGTGACTGCCAACTACAATTCCAGCTTTCAAACCTTTCAGGGAACCGTCTCTGACAATTTATTTGCAGACTTGGGAGTGCGTAAAAAAGTATTCAAAGGCAAGGCAATCTTGAATCTAAGCGTGAGAGATGTCTTCGCTTCTCGCATATTTGAAACCGAAACCCTACAGCCCAATTTTTACATCTACAACCGCAATCAAAGAGGTCGGTTTGTTACATTTGGAGTGAGTTATGGTTTTGGTAAAGGGGAGGCAATGGAATTTTCTGGACAGAAAAGACATTAGCATCAGGAGATTATCAAATGATAATCAAATTTTTAAAACTCTAAATCAAACGGCAATATGGATATTCTATATTGCCGTTTTTTGTAAGTTGAAGTTATTGTATCATCTTTTCACTTAGCATTTCGATACGTTGGGTATTTATCCATTTTTCATCCTTTGTACACAAAAACGCTACAATTATCATCGGACAAATACTATTTCAATAGCCTCTAAATTAGTTTTGATTTCTACAACTTCCAACAAAAAAGGCTATAGTAGTTTTTTTTGTTGAGATTTTTTTAATTTTCTATATGGTAAAATATTTATTAAAATTTTTTAAAATAAAAATAAAATACAAAACAATTGTATTTTTAAAATAGAATTCTGTGAAAAAAAATAAAATATATTGATAATTTACTTTTTTGTAAAAAGAATTTTTATCTAAATTTTAGATACTTTTTTATAGAATTTCAAGAATTATTTGCTTTTTAATAAATCTACACGCAAACATTTATCGTATATACTAAATAGTAGAACCTTATTATTGTATTTAATCCCTAAACCCATTAGCCCATGGTACCTTTATTTAACTCTCGATTAGATTCCCATCTTTCTAGTTTCACCAGCATTTATTACTATCCTAAAAAGCTGCTTAAAATGATTTACCGTCATTTTTAATAGTAGCCACTTATTAAAATAGTTGCCCTCTAAAGTAAGCCACACCAATCAAAATAATTGTGGCGTGTGAAACTGTTTGTCACAACTATCTCCAAGTTTTATTTCCGAACTATCTTGTCATTTGTGGATGCATAAATGAACATGTAGGTCGTTTAGTACATCAACCTTAACAAAGCCATGAAGGAAATGAATGTGCTCAGATACGGCATGTATTTCATTGCTATTACTTTTATTTTCACTAAAGCCCTAGTAATATGTATTCTATTTCCACAACGCACAGAATGGCAGGAGTATGCCTATTTTTTAGTAAAATCGTTACATATAAACGAAAAATACCCTCCAAACTTTTCTTACTTTTCTTACTTTTCACTTCAAGTTTTAACCCTGTTTTGGGTCAATGTGCTGATAACCCTAATGCATCTATACCTGATGGGGTAGCATTAGGTTTGCTAAATGGTAGTTATTCCAGTTATGTTATTAATGTTGATTCTGAAGGCCTCCTTAACAATGCAGGAGGGGTAGGAACCACTAGTATTTCCAGTGTTTGTGTTGCCATAGAACACAGTGTTCCTACACAAATCGAAATATATTTAACCTCACCTCAAGGCACTACTATTGAACTAAGTTCGGGTAATGGTTCTGCAGGTCTATGCTTTTCCAGCAATAATTATGGTAATTATTCTGGTGCAAATCCTGTTGAACTTTGTTTTGTAGATGGAGCAGCCCAAAATATAACAAGTTATTGTGCAGGCTCTAATGGACAAGCAGGTGATTGGAATCCTGAGAATGGTTTTGATGCTTTTGATGGAGAGTCTCCCATTGGAGCGTGGATACTATCAGTTGAAGACAATTTTATTTTTACAACAGGTACATTCGACTCTTGGTCCATCAATTTCTCTAATGGTGATTGTACTGCTGACTGCAATGCAAATGCAGGAACGGCTGCCATTGTAGGAGGCTTTGATAGTTCACTTTGTTGCAATGACGATACACAAGCTGAAGTAAGCGGTGATGTCACAGATAGTGGGTATGATATATTTTGGACTTTGTCAAGTGGAGCAACAGGAGCTAGCAGTGCAGCCGATGTTGCAGCAGGTGAAGCTTTTGGACAAGGAACAAGTTCCGATGTGTTGACTTATGACTGTGACACACGCCCCGCAGGAACCTATACCTTAACCCCTTACATTGCGACTGATGGTACAAATGGAACCGATGTACAAGTTTTTCAAACAGGTGCTGTTATGCCAAATATTTCATTGGGTGGATCGCTGTCTCTTGATGTTAGCAATGTGCCATTTGATGCCAGCACTTCTATTGACTTTGATGTTATTATAGGAGGATCTGCAGTAGATTTGTACTTAGCCACTTACAATTCTCCCCAAAGTCCTATTTTACCGATAAACATTAATTTAAACAATCGATACAACAATCTACAAACTTTTACTGGTAATCCAAATGGTACATATAGTTTGAACTTTTTGGTTGGTGTAAATCTTATCTTTGATCCAACCAATATTGACATTGTTGTGACAGTGAGAAATATACCCGCAGGATATATAGACCTTGATTGCAGCGCATTTGGAACACCTGTATCATTGACTCTATCTGACCCTACGACTGCAACGGCAAGCAGCAATAGCCCCGTTTGTTTAGATGGAAACTTAAGTTTGATGGGAATGGGTGGTAATTCTTACAGTTGGAGTGGGCCTAACAGTTTTGTATCTGGAGCGCAAAACCCAACAATCAACAACGTTGCTGCTGCCAATGCAGGAACTTATATAGTTACTGTTACAGATGATAATGGTTGTACAGATAGCGCAAGCACATCTATTGTCGTCAATGACCCTCCAACTGCAACTGCAAACAGCAATAGCCCAGTTTGTGAAAACGAAACAATTAATTTAACCTCAAGTGGAGGGACTTCTTACATTTGGGGAGGGCCAAATAGCTTCTCCTTCAATGGACAAAATCCAAATATTGCCAATACTCAAATGGTCAATGCCGGAACTTATACTGTTACTGTTACAGATGGAAATGGGTGTTCGGATACTGCTGAAACAACGGTAGTCGTAACTGTTGGGGCGACTGCAACAGCAGGTAGCAATAGTGCAATTTGTGTCGGTGAAGCTATCAATTTGACTTCAAATGGAGGAACTTCTTACATTTGGGCAGGACCAAATAGCTTCTCCTTCAATGGACAAAATCCAAGTATTCCCAATGCTCAATCTGTCGATGCAGGAACTTATACAGTTACCGTTACAGACGGTAATAGTTGCAGCGATACGGCTGAGACAACTGTTGTTATCAATCAACCAACAGCAATAGCAGGTAGCAATAGCCCTGTTTGTCCAGGTGATGACTTGAATCTAACTTCATCAGGTGGAGTGTCTTATAGTTGGACAGGGCCTAATAGTTTTACTTCTAACCTTCAAAATCCTACAATCAATAGTTTTTCGTCAAATAATGTAGGTAGTTATACAGTTGTTGTAACCGATGCAAATGACTGTACAAATAGTGCAAGCACAACTGTAACTGAAGATAGCAATCCTCTGACTTGTTCTTCAGTAGGTTGCCTCGGTTTTGCAGTAATTGCTTTAGCAGGAGATTGTGATGATGCAACAAATACTTATGATTTGACTGTCACTGTCACGAAGCCTCCAATAGCAGCTTTACTCGGTATTGCAAGTCAAGGATATGAGTTGTTTGTGAACGGTACTTCAGTAGGTATATTTGACTACGACCTATTGGGATTAGTTTCTATTGAAACCATTACAGGATTAAGTGCCAACGAAACAGATGGTTTGACAGGTACTGTAACGGTAGTAGATTTAGATGGAGGTTGTACTTCTAACACTACTTTCCTCGAACCGATATTGTGTTTTGATTTGGATTGTATGGGATTTGCAGTCGTAGCTGCCGCATTGGAATGTGGCACGGAAGCGAATAGTTATGATGTAGAAGTCGTGGTGACGAATCCTAATTTATTGGGATTGTTGGGCAGCGACTCGAATGGATTTGAATTGTATATCAATGGCAATTTGATTGGTGTGTATGAATATGATGGTGTACTTGCAGGTGCATTGACAACGATTAATGTTCCCAATATTGCCTATGATGCGGTGAATGGCTTGACAGGAACAGTGGAAGTACGGGATACAGATGGTAATTGTGTTGCCAATTCTACGTATTTAGAACCGATAGCGTGTTTGGATTTGGATTGTTTGGGCTTCAATGTAGTGGGACTTGCTACAGAATGTGGAGATATCCCGAATACCTTTGATTTGATTGTTACGACAACGAATCCAAATCTATTGGATATATTGGGCAGCGATGCGAGTGGATTTGAGATATTTGTAAATGGCACATCTTATGGGACTTACCAATACGATGGAGGATTAGGTGGATTGTTGACAATAGACACGTTGGAAAATGTGCCGTTTGATGCAGCAGGTGATTTGACAGGAACTGTTAGTTTGGTGGATTTGGATGGGGATTGTACTGCCTCGACTACTTTTGCAGAGCCGATATTGTGTTTGGATTTGGATTGTTTGGGTTTTGCAGTAGTGGGAGTTCCTTTGGAATGTGGTACGGAAAGCAATGCCTACAATCTTCAATTTGCGGTTACGCATCCTGCGTTTTTGACTACAATAGGTGCATTGTCCCAAGGATTTGAATTGTATGTCAATGGAGAATTGATAGACACGTTCCAATATGCGAATGGAATTGCAGGATTGGTGACTATTGATACGGTGTACAATGTTAGTTATGATGCGATTAGTGGGTTGACAGGTACGATAGAGGTTCGTGATTTGGATGGAGATTGTACTGTCAATTCGACCTATATTGAACCGATTACTTGTATTGATTTGGATTGTCTTGGATTGGCAGCTGTAGCAGGAACGATTAATTGTGGTTCTGCGGTTAATACTTATGATTTGGAAGTGTTGGTTACGAATCCGAACTTGGTAGATATATTGGGCAGCGATGGCCAAGGCTTTGAGTTGTTTGTGAATGGCAGTTCAGTTGGTACTTATGATTACAGTGGCTTGGCGGGATTGATTACGAATGTGACCGTAGAAGGTGTTCCATTTGATTCGGCAGGTGGATTGACAGGAACGATACAAGTGGTGGATTTGGACAATCCTGATTGCAGTGTGAATTCAGCTTTCTTAGAGCCATTGGTTTGTTTTGGAACTGATTGTGATGATTTTGATGTGGATGCTGTGGCAGGAGACTGTGATGAAAACACAAATACATATGCCTTAACAGTGACGGTGACCAACCCAGCGATATTGGATGCTTTGGGAGCAACATCACAAGGTTTTGAACTGAGTGTCAATGGTAATGTAACAGGTACTTTTGCCTATGACCTAACAAATAGTGAAACTGTAATAAACCTTAATGTAGCAGCAGATGAAAGCATTGGTCTGACAGGAACAGTTTCTGTAACGGATTTAGATGCAGATTGCACCGATTCAGCTACTTACCTCGAACCGATATTGTGTTTTGATTTGGATTGTTTAGGTTTTGCAGTAGTAGCAACAGCCTTGGAATGTGGTACCGAAATCAACACTTATGATTTAGAAGTAGTGGTGACGAATCCTAATTTATTGGGATTGTTGGGCAGTGATGCACAAGGATTTGAATTGTATGTGAATGATGTATTGATTGGCAGTTATGATTACCAAGGTATTATAGCAGGTGAATTGACTACTATTACAGTTGAGAACGTACCTTATGACCAAGTAAACGAATTGACTGGTACAGTTGAAGTGAGGGATTTAGACGGAGAATGTGTTGCTAACTCTACCTTCTTAGAACCGATAGCTTGTTTGGATTTAGATTGTTTAGGATATGCCGTAGCAGCTACCGCAACAGAATGTGGCACAGTCACCAATACTTACAATGTAGACATCATTATCACCAACCCAAGTTTCTTAGGTTTGTTGGGAGACGATGATTTGGGTTATAGCCTAAGCATCAATGGTACTTCTTATGGTACTTTTGCTTACGATGCAGGTCTTCTAACTACACTAACGATTGAAAATGTACCATTTGATGCGATAGGTGATTTGACAGGAACGGTAAGCATTCAGGATTTGAACAATACAGACTGTCTTGCCACAGTTACTTATGTTGAGCCAATTGCATGTTTGGATTTAGACTGTATCGGTTTTGCCATTGTAGCAGCACCCACAGGTTGTGGAGATGTAATAAACACGTATGATTTAGAAGTAATAGTAACCAACCCTGATTTGTTAGATGTATTGGGTAGCAGCGCACAAGGATTTGAATTGTTTATCAATGGCACATCCTATGGAACTTATACCTATCAGGGAATTGCAGGTGCATTAACGACTATCAACGTGGAGAATGTACCTTATGACTCCAATGGTGGTTTGACAGGCACAGTAGAAGCAATAGATTTGGATGAAAACTGTACAGTCAATAGCACTTACCTCGAACCAATTGCATGTTTAGACTTAGATTGTTTGGGTTTTGCAGTGGTAGCAGGCACAATAGAATGTGGCACAGCCGTCAATACCTACAATTTACAAGTATTGGTCACGAATCCGAACCTATTAGGCTTATTAGGTAGTGATGCACAAGGATTTGAATTGATTATCAATGGCAATTCAGTTGGTACTTATGACTATACAGGCATTGCAGGAGCAATAACGATTGTAACAATCAATGGTGTTCAATTTGATAGCACAGGTGGTCTAACAGGTACTATTGAAGCAAATGATTTGGATGGAGATTGCACAGCCAGCAGTACTTTCCTTGAACCATTGGTTTGTTTTGGAACTGATTGTGATGATTTTGATGTGGATGCTACACCTACCAGTGCTTGTGACGGAATAAATGATACATATGACTTGACGGTCACTGTCACCAATCCAGAAATAGTAGATATTTTGGGAACAGACAGCCAAGGTTTCCAACTGACCGTAAACGGAACAGTAGTCGGAACTTTTGACTATAATTTGTCCAGCACCTCAACCGTAGTCACCGTTACTGCCACTTCAAGTGGAAATACCAATGGAAGTGTTAGTGCGTTGGATTTAGATGCGAATTGCACAGATTCAGCAACTTATACCGAGCCTGATTGTCCAAACTGTAACGTCACGATTGACACAGGAAATGTCACCACTACTTGTGACAGCGATGGAACGTATGATTTGACCTTCACAGTTACTTACAACAACTTAGTAGGTAGCAACGGCTTCAATTACAGCATCAATGGTGGAACATCCGTCAATGTAGCTTATAATGGAAGTGGTTCACAAAGCATTACCATAAACGACCTAACAGGCAACGGTACCAGTGCTGTTAGCATCAACATTGAAGATGCAGACGATTCAAGCTGCAATGACAGTTACAGCTTTACCGCTCCAAACTGTCCTATTTGCAACCTTAGTTTTACCGCAATACAACAAGCTTGTCAAGGAAATGGAACGTACAATTTAACCTTGAACGTGACACATAGCAACACCCTTACCTCCAATGGCTTCACATACAGCGTCAATGGCGCAACAGCCGTTGCAGTAGCTTACAGTAGTGGTAGTTCACAAACAGTAAGCATACCCAACTTGATAGGCGATGGTAACAGCGTTACAGTGGTTTTGACCGACCAAACCAACAGCACTTGTACTGCTTCTCAAACCTACACTGCTCAAATTTGTCCTAACTTGTGTGACTTTGATGCTTCGGTTAGTGTGATGCAATCAGGCGGAAGTGCTTGTCAAGCAGACAATACCCACACCATCAATTTGACCGTTTCTTATGATGAGAATGTTGTTGGAACACAAGGTTTCAATTACAGCATTGACGGAGGAATACCTGTCAATGTAGCTTATGATGGAAGTGGTTTGCAAGTCATTCAGATTACAGGTTTGGCCTCTAATGGTCAAAACTCAACCATATCTGTTTCTGATGCAGAGAACGAAAACATCTGCAATGCAAGTGCAGACTATACCGCACCTATTTGTCCAGACTGTTCTATCAGCGTTACAGGTATCACCAGTACCTGTCAATTTGATGGCAGTTATGACCTTACATTCACTGTAAACTACAATGAAACCGTTGGAACCAATGGCTTCAATTACAGCATCAATGGAAGTACATCCACCAATGTAGCCTACAATGATAGCGGCTCACAAACCGTCACGGTAACTGGTTTGTCAGGCAATGGTGGAGCTGCAACCATTGCAGTTACTGATGCACAAAACACGTCTTGTTCAAGTGGCACAGTGAATTATTCAGCACCCAATTGCCCCAGTTGTGGCATCAGTGTTTCGGGTATAAGCAGCAATTGTCAGTCCGATGGCACTTATGATTTGACCTTTACTATCAGTTACAATTCTGCAACAGGAAACACAGGCTTCAATTATATAGTCAATGGTGGCACACAGGTCAATGTTCCTTACAACGGAACTGGCTCACAAGTCGTTACTGTACAAAACTTGGCAGGAAATGGTGGAAGCGGCACGATACAAGTTACCGATGCTCAATTCCCATCTTGTGGAAGTGGTGCGGTAAGTTATACAGCTCCAAGTTGTCCAGTTTGCGATATTATAGTAAGTGCTTCGCCCACAGTAGCCAATTGTAACAGCGATGGAACTTACAATCTAAGCTTCACTGTCACCTACAATGAATTAGTGGGAAGCAGTGGATTCCAATACAGCATCAATGGTGGTACTGCTACAACTGTAGCTTACAACGGTACAGGCTCACAGACCGTAACCGTCAATAATTTGAGCGGCAATGGCACGACAACTTCAATAGTAGTCAATGACATCGCCAATCCAAGTTGTAGTGGTAACACCAGTTTTGTAGCACCAACTTGTCCATTGTGTAACCTTGCAGTTAATGCAAGTCAAGGTATTTGCCAAGGTGATGGCACTTATGATTTGGCTTTGGTAGTGACTTACAACAATACAGTAGGTTCACCAAGCTTTATTTACTCCGTCAATGGTGGTACTGGAATAACTGTAAACTACAATGGTACAGGCCAGCAAAACTTATCGATTGAAAATCTCGTTGGAGATGGCACAACCGTCAATATTGTCTTGACAGACCTATTGAATCCTACCTGTACGACAACTGCCTCTTACACTTCACAAGTTTGTAATGTGGTATGTGATTTAGAACCTACAATAGACGCAATCGGAACTTGCCAAGCAGATGATACTTTCTCACTTACTTTCACCGTAACCTATGGTGATAGTGCGGGTGATAATGGCTTCAACTATATTATTGGCAACAGTAGCCCTGTAAATGTAGCCTATGACGGTAGTGGTTCTCAGACCATCACTGTGGACGGCATTGCAGGTACTGGACAAGCCATGAATGTAACTGTCACAGATGTAAACAATGCAGATTGTGCAAATTCTAGCAGTTTCAATACGCCTTTGTGTCCGCTTTGTGATCTCAATATTGGAAGCGACATCACCGCAAATTGCAACGATGATGGTACGTATGATTTGACTTTCACCGTGAATTACAACAGCACTGTTGGAAACAATGGGTTCACCTATAGCATCAATGGAGCAAACAATACAAGTGTTGCTTATGATGATTCAGGTTCTCAAACAGTAGTTGTAGTCGGTTTGATAGGCGATGGCAACGATATTACCATTGCAGTAAACGATGCGAATTTGACAGATTGTAGTGGTGACACCGCAACATTTACCGCACCAGTATGCGAAACTTGCAACATTTCAGTCGCAACTTCAGACATTCTTACAGAATGTAATGGCAGTGGTACTTACGATTTGACATTCACTGTTACCTACAATGACTTGGTGGGTAGCAATGGCTTCAATTATAGCATCAATGGTGGCTCAAATGTCAATGTTGCCTATGATGGGTCAGGTAGTCAAACGGTAACAGTCGCTGGTTTGATTGGCAATGGTAGTTTTGCAACCATTGAAGTGACGGATGAAAGCAATGCAGCTTGTAGCAGTGGAGTTGTGAATTATCAATCTCCTGTTTGCGAATCGTGTATGTTGAGCATTGCAGCTAACAATATCACTACTCAATGTCAGGACGATGGTACATACACACTTTCATTTGTTGTGACTTACAACGACTTGGTAGGCAGTCAAGGCTTCATTTATAGTCTGAATGGCGGTGCAAGTGTGAATGTTGCTTATGATGGTAGTGGTGAGCAAACGGTAAATGTGACTGGTTTACAAGGTAATGGCGGTGCAATGAGTATTTCCGCCTCAGATGTAGAAGATTCCTCTTGCAACTCTGGTTTTGTAAACTTCAATGCTCCAAACTGTGATGTTTGTTCGGTAGCAATCGTACCCAATTCCTTCAATACCAACTGCTTTAGTGATGGTACATTTACATTGACTTTTGATGTGAGCTACAATAATTTAGTAGGTAACGGCGGCTTCAATTATACAATTGATGGCGGTACACCTGTGAATTTGACTTACAACGGAAGCGGTCAACAAACTGTGACAGTGATAGGTTTGATTGGTGATGGCACAAGCGTTGCAATTGCAGTAAGTGATGCCAATAATGCAAATTGTGCAGGTGATTCTGTTGATTTCATCAAACCTACATGTGGCGTATGTGATTTGAGTATTTCTTCTACCTCATTAGCTTGCCAACCCAATGGTATGTTTGATGTGGCATTGGTAGTGACGTACAGCAATACTTTGAACTCTACGGGCTTTTCTTACAGTGTCAATGGAGGTGCTGCAACCAATGTGTTCTACAATGGTTTAGGCATACAAACTGTATTGATTCAAGATTTGGTGGGTAATGGAAGTTCGATTACAATTGATGTGATAGACAATGTGAATGCCAACTGCACGGCAACCACGACTTTCATTTCTTCCAACTGTCCTGTATTGTGTGGTTTGGATGTTTCGGCAAGCGTAGAAGCGGCTGCAATAAGTTGCCAACCCGACAATACGTATAGCTTGACATTGAACGTAACTTATGATGATACAGTAGGAGATAGTGGTTTTAATTACAGCATCAATGGAGGTACATCAGTGAATGTAGCGTATGATGGTACAGGTTCTCAGGTAGTGGTAATCAGCGGATTGCCAGGTAATGGTGACTTAGTGGAAGTAGAAGTGGAAGATGCTGCTAACAGTAATTGTTTCGCAACAGATAGCTACTTGGCACCTGAGTGTCCTGCTTGTAACATCAATGTAGCATTGGTTTCTCAAGATTGTCAGTCAAATGGAACCAATACCCTTACCTTCTCAGTAAGTTACAACCAAAGTGTTGGTTCTTTGGGCTTCAATTACAGCATAAATGGTGGAGCGTTGGTCAATGTGCCTTATACGAGTGTGATTGGAGTACAAACTTTGGTTGTTCCAAATGTGATTGGAGATGGCTCTAATATCAACATTGAAGTAAGTGATGCTCAGTTTGATGATTGCGATGGTGCAAGTTTAACTTTTGCTTCTGCAATATGTGAACTATGTACTTTAAATGTTGCAGCCACCGCTTCCAACGAATCCTGTTTAGGTGATGGTACTTACACACTTCAATTGGATGTAAGCTACAATAACTTAGTCGGTGGTTCTGGCTTCTTGTATAGCATTAATGGTGGTGCAGGCGTGATTGTGGATTACAATGGTACGGGCTTGCAAACCATCTTGTTGTCAGGTATGATTGGCGATGGCTCAACTGTAAGTGTTGAAGTTTGGGATGCAATCAATCAAGATTGTGGAGGTACTGCAACAGTGGCTGCTCCTATCTGTAATTTGTGTGATTTAATTGTAAGCAGTAGCAATGTGGATACAGAATGTCAAGATGATGGCACTTACACTTTGAGCTTCTTGGTGAACCACAATACTGCAGTTGGAGGAAGCGGTTTCCAATATAGCATTGAAGGAAGTACCCCTGTGACAGTGCCTTACAATGGTTCTGGTTCTCAATTTGTTACTGTGTCAGGTTTATTGGGCAATGGTTCTCTAAACCAAACCATTGAAGTGAACGATGTACAATTTCCTGATTGTTCTGTTGTGACTCAATATACTGCACCTAATTGTAGTGACGCATGTAGTTTGTCACTTAGTACAATCATCGGTGATTGTGATGGCGAATCGTATGATGTGACTTTAAATGTTACTTATGAGAATCCCAAAGGTTTGGGTTTCAATTATAGTGTGAATAATGGTCCAAAAACATTTGTAGCGTACAATGGTAGTGGTTTACAAACGGTGACTATACCTAATTTGGCAGGTTTGGGTACTGCAACGAGCATTACAGTTAGTGACTCAGCTAATCCAAATTGCAGTGCAAATACTTCTTTCTTAGCTCCTTTCTGTTCGGGCGAATGTAAGATTAATGCTGTACCTGAGCGTTTCTGTAATGGTGACGGTACTTTTGATTTGGCTTTGATTGTAACTTATCAGAATGTGGGACAGGTTGGATTTGAATACAGTTTAGACGGTGCTGATCCTACTTTGGTGGATTATGATGGTTCTGGTGTCCAAGTCTTGTTGTTCCCTAATTTGTCTGTAGAAGGGCCTGCTATTTTTGTCACGATTTACGACAAAGTGCAGCAAGCGTGTGACAAGTCATTTATTGTGGTTCGTCCTAATTGTGAAGTAGTGGAAGGTGAATGTGATGTTAATATTACAGTTTTTCCTGATGCGAATTGTGTTATAGACAATACATATAGTACATTGGTTATCGTGGATTATGCAAATCCTACGGGTACTAGTTTCACTTATACCATTGACGGCGAATTGGGCGGAACAGTGGATTATGATGGAATAGGTCTGCAAACCTTGAATTTGGAAGGATTGATTGGTGATGGTGGTTTCACAACTATTGAAGTATTTGATACGGACAATCCAACTTGTAGTGATGTGGTGACTTACTCTGCACCTGATTGTGGTGATGAAACCAATTGTAGCATTGAAGTTGATACAGTTGTAGGATTGTGTGAGGAAGGTGATACATACGACCTTACACTGGTAGTCACTTATGATAATGTATTGGGAACAGGTTTCAATTATTCGTTGAGTGATAATTTGGGTACTGATTATCCTGCTGGAGTATTGGCCTATGATGGTAGTGGTTTACAAACAATTACGTTTTCAAATCTTATAGGAAATGGAAGTGCGGTTCAAGTATCGGTCAGTGATAATTTGGCGGAGACATGTTCTGATCAACTTAGTTTTGATGCACCTAAATGCCCAGAAGATGGGATTGATGGTTGTGCTTTGGTAATTCAAGGATTCACAACGAGTAGTTGTAACAGTGATGGAACATTCAACTTTACATTTGTGGTTAGCCATAACAATAATGTGGGTGATAATGGTTTCAATTACAGTATCAACGGCGGTAGCTCAACGAATGTGGCGTATGTTGCTAATAGTAATCAATCAACAGTGACTGTGACAATGGAGGGCAATGGAGAATCTGTGAACATTGAAGTAGTAGATGCGGACAATCCTACTTGTGGTGATTCGCTTGTAAATGCTTTCACTGCTCCAGATTGCGGCGTATGTTCTTTGAGTGTCACAGCAGTACCATCTAGTAATTGTGCGGAAGATGGTACGTATAGCCTTGTTTTGATTGTAAACTACGAGAACACAATTGGAAGTGGATTTACGTATCAAATTGGTGAGGATCAGATTGGTTCAGCAAATTACGACAATACTGGTCAGCAATTTGTAACGGTAACAGGATTGACATCTGATGTCGGGTCTATATCGGTTATGGTGACAGATGTGGGTAATGAATCTTGCATGGCTACGGCATCTTATATGACACCAAACTGTGAAGAAGGACAGGTCTGCGACTTGAATTTTAGCATATTCCCTGCAACGGCGTGTGATGAAAATGGAAATTATAGTGTTGCTGTACTACTGCAATATGATAATGTTGGTAGTTCTCCAGGCTTTAATTATGTCTTTGTGGATTCAGATGATCAAGTGGTAGCAAGTGGTAGCCGTATTTACGATGGTAATGGTTTAGAGACTTTTACTATTGGTGGAATTCAAACTTTTGAGTCATTGGATATTACGGTTATCATTACGGATATAGGTAGTTCGACTTGTACACAAAGTTTTAACTATCTTGCTCCTGATTGTGCGGGTCTATTGGCTTGTACGCTAAACAGTGCAGGTATTTGTAACCTTACCTTATTGCAGAAAGCAGCATCCTTGGAAGTTTGTCCTTTTGAAGGAGTACAGGCAGAAGCGATAGGAGTGATATTGTTGGACAATAGTTATGAATTAGGCTTTATGCTTTACACCAACATTGCAGATCCATTTGGTTCAATGTTGGCACTCAATAAGTCTGGTCAATTCTTCAATGATGGTTCTATTTTAGGTGTGCCTTTGGATGAAACCATTTACGTGACTTCCGTTTTGCTGAAAGCTCCATTTGGTAGTATAGTAGATTCGGGAGATGATTGTGTGAAACTGGGACTTCCTGCTGAGGCCATATTCTTGAGTAGATGTGATAATTGTCCTATTTTGGCTTCGGATGAAGTGATTTGTGCCAGTGTTGGTAGCACATATCAAGTTGCTTTGTATGTTGGTGGTGGATCAGGGCCTTACGAAGTATTGAGTGGCGGTATTCTGAAAGAAAATGTGACTGAGGGCAGTATTTTAGGTTTCGGACCATTTAGCAGTACGGCTACTTACAGTGTTGTTATTACGGATGCCAATGGATGTGCACAGTTGATTAGTGGAGACGGTGATTTGTGTACAACGCTACCTGTTGATTTGATTGAATTTACAGGCGAAGTATTGGAGGAAGGCAATCTACTGAAATGGGTGACAGCATCTGAATTGAATAACGATTATTTTGTACTCGAACATTCAATGGATGGTCAAAACTATGAAGTGATTGCAGAGGTAGATGGTCAAGGCACAACAAGTGAAGTACATTCCTACGATTTCATGCACCGAAATGCGCCTATTGGTTTGAGCTATTACCGGTTGAGTCAAATAGACTTTGATGGCGAGCGTTCTGCATACAGTGTGATTACTTTGCGTCGAAAATCAATGGATATGCAACTGTTGAACATTAGACCTGTACCGAGCGATAGTTGGGTTACGATTACTTTCATAAATGGAAGCGATGAAGACGTTACTTTGACTATTCACAGTGTAGATGGACGATGGATTAATACTCAAACATTGTCTGCTAAACAGGGTGTAAATGAATACACAATTGATATTTCAGCTTATGCTTCGGGTTTGTATCATCTTCAATTGGCAAATGGCCGTGAGGTAATCAATGCGAAAATTATGCGGGAATAAACACCAAAGTAGGGGCGAGAAGTCAGCCTGCAATATAACGATTTCTCGCCCCTTACTTTTTGATAAGATTATATATTCAGCGTGTTAGTGGAAGTACAGGGAAGGCTGTTATGGATCTACGAGTTCATCAGCCTTTCTTTTTTTATGTAAAAGACAAAACATTTTGGTAACTAAATTGTTTATATTATAAAGTTTGCATTATTAATGCCATTATTACCTCATTTTCTATTAGTGGATGATGATTAGCAGTTTCTTTGGCTAAAATAAGATGTTACGGTAATAATTGAGTTTACTTCTAAGTCGATTTTTATCTACTAAGATAGTCCGTCATTTTTTGCATACTTAATTTCTTAATTACATTAAATCCCAATGGCATGATCAAGGAAAAATCCAATAAGTTGTACGAAAAAGCAGTAGATATTATTCGTAAGAAAGGGTTCATAAACATTAAGGCAAACGCAGAAGATTTAGAGTTGGAATCACCTACGGCTTATGTGCAACAGAACAAAGATGACGTATATACTCCTGATTTAACTGCTTTGCACTTGGGAAGAAAAAGTTATTTTGAAATAGCTTTGAAGACAACTGAAGTTAGAAGGCTTGTGAATAAATGGAAGCTAATGAGCAAATTAGCAGAAGTGAGACATGGTGGTTTTTTCTTGCTAGTACCAAGAGGACATGCTCGGTTTACGAGTCAATTAGTAGAGGATTACAACATACAAGCAGATTTAATTAAGTTGTAATTAGCATAAGTATCAAAATGAAAACCTGCTTAATTGATCAAGTTGCTCAGAATTTTTAATCTGAGCGTTAGTTTCCGACCATTCCTAAGTGGTGAGATATCAAATATTGAGTTCAAAATTCTATTGACTCATCTATAATATTGGCAATAGCAGACTTTTGAAGTTTAACTATAAAAAGAAAATTGGTGTTTTACCAAATACAAACTTCAAAAGTCTTGAGCCAACCTAAATAAATCCATAAAAATCAAAATCAAGCTCAAATAACTCACATTGAAGGGAGACCCTAAATCATTTTTTTCTGCGCCAACTAAACCTTACTTTTTAACCTAAAACCCTATAACATGAAACTTTTATTTGATAAAAAATTTGAAAGCAAATTGCTGAAAATTACAAAAATGATGTTGTTATGTTTGATTACAATATCATTTATAATGATTAGCCCGCTAAATGCCCAAAATATTGATGAAAAAGTCAACACTACGTTGAAGCCTCTGGTCTTAATCGGAGATAGAGTGGTGGTATTTGGAAAGTACTGTAACAATAGGTTTGACTACTGTGTTGCTTATCCCGAAAAAATATTTGAAACCGAACTTGAACCTACAAATGATGATGGTCGAATTTGGGTAAGTGAAGATGGTGACATGCACTTGACAGTTTATGGTGTGAATAGCTTGGACTGGTCACTACAAAATGAATACCACCGATGGAGAGAAGTGCTGCGTGCTAATAGCGAAGGTGAAGAATTAAATTTGAAAACCAGCATATTAGCCGACAACTACTTTGAATTAGCAGGAGTTGTAAATGGTGAATATTATTACCAAAAAACTTACTTGAATCAAGACAAAGAGCAGTTTATAACCCTAATATTTCGCTCTGAGATGGATCCTATCGAAAACAAGCAATTAAGAGAATTACAAGAAACAATTACTGAGTCTTTTATGCTACAATCGATGCCATAAAATTATTTAAACTAATGTTGTTATAGGTAATTAGTGCCTGAACGAAAACAGGCTTTTTTATTAAAAACAGATTAAAAAAAAACATCTATGAGAATGTTTTTTTGAGTTTTGAGGCAATTTCTTTCTAAATTACTGATATACATTGCATTGCGCTCATTTCGGAGCAGACAATCCCCTATGAAATACGTTAAAATCTTATTTATCAACAATTTATAAAGAAAAGCCTATTTTGAAACTCAAGAGGCTTTTTTGAGCTTTCGTTTTTTCGCTTTTTGCAGTTTCTTGGCTTTCGCTTTTTGCTGCTCCATGCACAATCTGCCCAATCGCTTTAAATTGTAAGCCAATACTCCCCATGCCACATATTTCTTGAAGCCATCCAAGCCCTTATCCGCTACTTTATCCAAACCACCCTGTTCCAATTCATTAATATTTGATTCTACTGCACTATGTTTACGCTTATAAGTTTTGTAGTTATCTGCCTGGTACGCCTCTTTCTCAGCAATAGTTGGTTTTCCTTTTTTAGGCATCACAACTATATCGAATATTTTTTCCATCGCTTCCTTATTTGATTTCAGCCAGAAACCTTTATCAAAACTAATACTATACAATTTGCACTTTTCTTTGAAGCGTTCCTGTAATTCCTTCCCTAATGGAATCACTAAATCCTTATCTTGTTCTTTTACAGCTACTTTGTGATAAACAATAAAGTGAAATTGGTCAGTTACAATCAACACATTATGCCCCAATTCTACATTTGGGTGCACCTTGCCCTTCTTCAACCACTCCGTTTCAGGTTCAAAAATGGAAAATACCTTTTCCGAATGAGGAATTTGTTCGCCTTGTAGAATACGTCTATCCACCAAATCGATATGTTTTTTTAACATATCTCGATAATATTTCAAGCTTTCTAACTTTGTTGCTAAGTGAGGTTTTGAATCAATTATTTCACTCAAAGCTTCTACTAAATCATTCACTTTCTTTAATAAAGGATAGGTTGCTGCCAAATACTCCTCTGTCGAATCTTGAAGGCGTTTTATATAATTATTACCTTTTCGTTTATGTATTCTTGCTGTAAGCGTATATAATCTTTTTATTTTTTTACGTATTGATTTATAATTACGTAATCCTGATATGTCTACTACGCTTTTTAACAGCTTTATAAAACCAATACATTTATGTACACAATCCCACAATAAACGGATATCGGTTGGAAAATGAATATGACGTTCTACTACAAACGAATCTGCTTTGAGATTCAACTCTAAAATTTTACCTTCCTTTTTTTTTAATTGATGACCTTCATTAACTATTATTTTATTGATTTCATTAAGGTTATCTTCAGTAAGTAAACCAACATTATCTTTAATTGTTTGCAAACAATAATGTTTTACATTCGGTAGATAACCTCTCGTTGCTACACCTAATATCCCTCGAAGTGAATGGTGATTATTCGATAAATCATGTAGATTATCATAATCTATATTTAAATTTAGACGGCAACAACCCAAAACAAATAATTCCCATAAACTCATTCCCAAACGACCCGTCGCTTTTTTTTCTGACAAAATAGCCTCAGATAAAACTTTCAGAACGGCTGTTCGAAGTGCTTCATTCGTGAAAATATGCTGTAATCCTGCTAATAGTTGAGGTAGCTCATGACGGCTTCGCATATCTATTTCTACCTCTCCAATAGGAATCGAATCCAATTGTAATTGTGCTTCAAATTCTTTACGCATCAGATAGTAATACTTTTTTACACGAATCTCATAGACAGACAAATCATCATTTGATTCGTAATTAACATTATACAAATATTGCAATTGCTAAGATAATAATTTCTACTATAAAATTCAAGCAAAAAAAGCTCTTTATTTTAATCAATATCAAATATTTGTGCCTTATCGTTCAAGCACTAATTAGTAGCAGATGTATATTCTGTACGCTGCTACTATTTTTTACCTTCTCTCTTATTACACTATGCTCCTTATTTTTATAACCTACCCCAAAAAAATTAAACAATGAATCAGCAAATAAATAAAACGAATGTTCCAAATACTTTAGCAGAAAAGATTGAAGATGCAATGGGCTTCCGGTCCAAAGTTCAATCTATATCTTTGGGAATCAAACTTGGCGTATTGACAGCTGCACTGACAGCACTGTACTTTTTCTTCTTCAAAATGGTTTCTTTTGACAACTATGTATTGGTGCATCTGAGCAAATTCTTTATCATAGGTGGTATAATGGCCATTGGATTCATATTATTTAAACCTCGAAAGGAACAACCTTCCTTTGCACAAGGAGTTAGGCTCGCAGGTACAATCACATTGGCTGCCGCAGTCAGCTTTTTATTACTACAAGTATTCCTTGCTTTGATTGGAAGTCCAGCTTATTTTGAACCTGAAATGTCCGGAAGAGCCATGGTAGAAGGAGCAGATAATAGCATGGTTGCTTATATGATGTTTGTTATTTCCTTACTTGAAGTAGTGATATATGGAATGATTGCAGGTATTGCCAGTATTTTGTATTTCACAAGTCCTCTCAAAACCTCAAAAAGGTCTTCTAATGTAAATGAAACGCAAGAGTCGTCTTACATTCAAGTGCCTACTGTTAAGTAATAGAAACAGCAACAACCTTTAACAACATTCAATAATAAAAAAGCGAAAGAGTAAAATATGTTCGAAAATATTGGAGTAAATATAAATGTAGTAATAGAAAAAATAAATTTATGGATAGAAACCTTTTTAGCGATGCTACCCAATTTTGTTGTAGCCATCATAGTTGTATTTGGTTTTTATCTATTGGCTAAACTCGCCCGCAATGTGGTAGGCCGCATACTCAGTAGAGTTTCTACCAACATCAGCGTCAGTAAATTAATCGCTACAATCGTATTTTTGGTAGTTTGCACAGCAGGATTGTTTGTGGCTTTGGGTATACTGAATTTAGACAAAACCGTAACTTCTTTACTCGCAGGTGCAGGTATTATAGGTTTAGCATTGAGTTTTGCTTTTCAAGATACTGCTACCAATTTTATATCAGGAATCATCATGGCCTTTCGTAAAACCTTGAAAGTAGGTGATTTGGTGGAGGTGGAAGGTACTTTTGGTACAGTAGAACGCATCAATTTGAGGGCAACAATTATTAGAACACCTCAAGGGCCAAGCGTGATGATTCCCAACAAAGAATTGTTACAAGGGCCTCTGAAAAACTACAATTCCCAATCTACTAGACGGGTAGATATTGAAGTGGGTGTAGGTTATGAATCTGATTTACAAAAAGTAGAAGATGTGACCATTGCTGCAATAGAAAGTTTGGATTTAGTGCGAAAAGATACGACTGTGGAACTGTTCTACAAAGAATTTGGAGGCAGTTCGATAAATTTTGTAGTCCGTTTTTGGATTGATTTTTACAAACAAGGCCAATTTTTGAAGGCTCAAAGTGAGGCCATCAAAAAAATCAAAAGTGTGTATGATGAAAACGACTTTAATATTCCATTTCCAATTCGAACATTGGATTTTGGTTTGGCAAAGAAACAGTTACCCAAGGAGTTTTTTCATGCAAACAAAAAATCAAAAAACGGAATTGATTCTCGTCAAAATTTCAAATCTAAAAATGTAAATGTATGACAAAATGAAAAAGGCGTTTTTGTGATAGAATAATATAGGGTAAGTAAAAAAAATAGGGTAATATAACCAGTATCTTTTGTAGGTGCTGGTTATTTTTTTATGTATTAAAATGCACTAACAAAAGGGCAGTAAACTCTCGTTTACTGCCCTTTTGAGAATGTGGAAATAGTTGATTACTAACCATCACATCCAATGAAAAATCGGGATTTCACTATCGCTCAACCAGAATATCCATCAATTCTTGTTCTCGTTCGACACTTATTCCATACTTTGGCAATGGCCATCCCAAACTTTCGTAGTAGTCGGCTGTTTTTTTGAAAGAAGTTTCTATGTCATCCCATTGAAGTTGGAAGTCTGTGGTGATTTTTTCGTTGTCGACCATCAACATATCTTGACTTGTCCAAAAAGAAATCCCTGCCCATTGATTTACTTTTTGGTTTTGCAGCCAATCTGCATCTGTATTGATCCACTCAGGTTCTTTTCCCAAAGCCTTCGCCATTGCATACACGATGTCTTTCAAGGACAAAACAGGATGTGTTGTGACATTGTAAATCCCAGAGTGATTCTCTACTTCAATGGCTGCAATGATACTCTCGACCAAATCATCTACAAAAGTAAACGAAAGTTGGGTTTTGCCACCTTCAGGAAGCAATATTTTGTCTTGATTTTGAATGCGATAGAGCCAATAATAGTGACGGTCAAAGGGATCATATTTGCCATAAACCACGGATGGGCGCAAAATAATGGAGTCCAATTCAGGCGTATTGAGCAATACTTCTTCACAGGCAACCTTTTTTGGACCATAGTTTTGACCAGTGATGTCTTCGGCAGTTTTGTCTTCTTCGGTATAGGTTTTTAATTTTGTAGTTTCTGTAATGACTTGATTTTGGCAAGCCTCATCGTCATAAACCGATATCGTAGAAACATAAATATAGCGTTTTGCCTTGTCTTTCAGTATGTCCACTGCTTTTTGAAGTGGGTAAGGGTGGTAACTCGACACATCAATCACCACATCCCAATCCCCCTCTTTGAGCTGATTGATGTCCTCAGTTCTCCGATTTCCCAATATTTTTTTCACATTGGGGAACAAATTGGGCATACTTTTACCTCTATTGAATAGCGTTAGTTCATACTGTCCATTTTCGAGCAGTAGTTCTACCAATCGGCGGCCAATAAACTGAGTGCCTCCAAATATGAGTATTTTTTTCATGCTAAATTTTAATTTTATTCCAAATGATCTCAATAGATTTAACCCCTGAATTGTCCTTCAAAAATGTTCGCAGCAGCGGCAAAGGGGGACAACACGTCAACAAGGTTTCGACAAAGGTAGAACTAAATTTTGATGTGGTGAACTCCGAACTTTTAACCCAAGCACAAAAGCAACTTTTGCTAAGTCGACTACAAAATCGCATCAGCAAAGAAGGCATTTTTCGGCTGACTGTACAAGATGAACGTTCTGCCATAAGAAATCAAAGTATAGCACTCGAACGCTTTGAAGAAATAATCAAAGAGGCCTTGACCCTTCGCAAAAAAAGAAAACGCCGATTGCCTTCAAAAGCATATCATGCAAATCGTTTGAAAAATAAAAAGATACATTCCGAGAAAAAACAAAGTAGAAATACCAATTGGCGAAAAAACTTGGATTGAAGAATATTTTTTTTACTTTTATCTTTCAATGTCAACATATCAACTTTTATAAATTACCAATATGAACTTATCCGATACTGTCAAAAAAGTTTTTGCAGAGAGAAAAATCACGAGCTTGAAGGCATTTTACAATGAAGTCAAGCGATTGAGCAAAAAACGACCTGATGAAGAAGAAATTGAAGAGGCTATTGATGAATATTTGGCAGAGGATTTAGTGACAGATATAGCTGTAGATTGGGACAAAAGAAGCATTATTTACAGAGAAAATTTGTTCAATGATACTGAGTTCAAAATCAGCCTAACAGACATCGAAATAGAAGAAGGAAGAATGTATGTAGGACATCGCTTTATGCCCTTTATCCATCCCGAAATTCCTCTTTCGGACATTCAATTGCAAGATGAAGACGGGAATCCTTTTACTCTCCTAAAAGTAGAAGTAGCCGTAAGTGAAATGTATATGTTTGTTTCGCTTTTGGCTCCTTATAGTGCCAACATTCCAAAAATAAAAGGTCAAGATACTGCCATCATAGAGGCTTACGATTTGTGTGATTGGTTGAAAGAGAACGATTTCAAAGAAAAAGATGCTTTAAGAATTGTTCCTGTGGATTACCAAAAACATATTTTTCGATTGGAGAAAGTAACTTCTCGCGAATTGGCAACACAAACTTTCGTTATCCAAAACAAAGACAATCAACTCACTGAAGCTATTGAAGATATCCTCAATTGGTATGCCGAACCCATGCCTGTTGATATGTGTTTGTTTCGGGCCTATGCCATCTCTAAGCCCGATTTGGTGAAAGAACCAGGCACAGCTTTTGGTCCTTTTATAAGTCAACACGAAGATTTTACTTTTCACAATTTCGCCAATTTCGCCTTCATCCATTACAACAACTTCGAAGAAATTATGATGGAAGAAGCACTGATGGAAAATATGGAACAGTTTCCAATTGAAGCGGGTCAATCAAAAGAAATTGACGGTATTTTTGCAGAAATGGGCAATAGTTTTTCAGAACTATTTATTGTGGGACATGCTGTTCAACAACTGCATAAAAATCAGGCCATAGACAAAGAAGAAATCCTTTCGATTATCTTCAAAAACAACCAACCTTTTGCCAATTCCAAACAAGCTAAGAATTTCAATAAAGCCTTTGACCAATTGATAAAAAAATTGGAAAAAGAATGGGCTACCCAGCGGCTTGCACTGCCTTTGCAGCGTTTGCTCACCAAAACGCTGGATTTGAAAATTACGATTGTGAATGGATTGCGAGAAATTGATGCCAATTTGGTGAATATGGAAGATTTGGACATGAAAGCCTTGACCCAACTGACCAGTTTCGACACACTAGGAGAACAGATTCTACACTTTATGTTTCAAGTCGAAGATGAAAATCAACGACTTACGCCCGAATTTGCAACGACCATGCTTCCCAACGTTGAGCAGATGAAAACAAACTTTGAAGAAGGATTAGAATACATATTGAGTCAGTTGTAATCACCGAACCACTACCTTCTGCAAACCCGTAAAATCACCCGTTTGCAGCTTCAAATAATACAAACCACTCGGCAACTCATTGCAGTGAATGATTTGCCGATTTCCTTCAAATCGAATCTTTCTAAGAGATTGACCCAGAGCATTGTAGAGTGTCACTTCAATGGGTTGCAATGTGCTTTTGTTTACTTCAATGGTCAAATCCGCATCCACAGGATTGGGGTAAATTCGTAGCCAATCGGGGAGGAGTTGATTGGCTTCAATACCCACCTTCAATTCCACTACAATTTCCTTTTGAAGCGTATCCAAGCAGTCATTCGTACTTTGTGTAACCAATTGAATCGTATAAATTCCTATTGTATCGTATTGAAAAACAGGATTGTCTGTTGTAATGACCGTTCCCTCTCCAAAACTCCAGAGCGAGGTTATTGCTCCAATGCTTTGATTGACCACTTCAAAATCAGTGTGGTGAAAAACCGTATCAGGAGTTTCAAAATCGGCAATTGTGAAATCCACCACCAAATCGAAACGCAAAGTATCGGCTGCAAATTCATGCGCCGCAACCAATTCAATGAAATATTTATTGGGCAAAGCGTAAATATGTTGTGGATTTTTGTCCATTGAAGTCGTACCATCCCCAAAATTCCAGTGCCATTCTGTTGCGTTTTCACTGCTCAAATTCTGAAACTGAACCGCACCACTACAAACTTTCTGCAAATCCACTTCAAAATTCGCCTGTGGACGTTCATACACCACAAGCGTAGCAGGAACAATGGTCAAAGGACGCACAGGATCATCTGCAAACACTTCAATATCTTGATGGTACGTTCCAACCGATAAATGACTCGTATCGAACCATACTTCAACCGTTTCCAAATTATTCACCCCTACACCAGTTTCGTTTTGAGAAACATTGAGCCAAGCCGTATCAAAGGTTTTGAGTTGAACCTCATGCGCTTGTGAAATCGTTATACCCGTATTCACTTCCTCCGAATTGACCAACATGACCTCCAATTTCCCTTCCTCCAAACCGTTTGAAATATCCGACCAAGCCAAAGACAAACTATCCCTTACGTTGTATATCGTATCAGCATTGAATTCTCCCAACCTCGCTTTCCATTCTCCATTCAAATACACATCCGCATATTCATTCGGCTTGTTGTAATCACCAAACATTTTGAACTTCAATTGCAGAGAATCGGCAGGCACCAAGTTTTCAAAAACATGAACAGTCGTGTCTGCAATTTTGTAGAAATCTTTGACAACCAAACTGTCAAATCGTGTGAAAGTGGTGTTTTGGGCTTCAAAAAGCAATTCATTAACGCCTGTATTGCTGACCGAAAGTTCCCTTGTTGTTTGTTCACCCACCTCCAAAGCTACCCACAAAGAATCAGGTGTCACCGAAATTTTGGGCGCACCAACCGCAGTTCCCAAAAGCGAAACCGTTTTTATTCCGACATTGCTTTGAATTTCCAAATCTGCTGCAAAAGAACTGATTGAAGTAGGTGAAAAAGCAACTGAGCCTTGATAAGTCGTTTTGGGTGGCAAAACAAGGATGGTAGTATCTACTTCAAAAACAGGGTTTTGGGTACTGATATTGCCGATAAAAAGCGTATCTGTTCCAGCATTGAAAATTTCATAAGATTTTGTAAGACTGCTGTTTGCCCGAATCGTACCGAAATCTATGTTTGAAGCTGATAACTCCATTGCAGCCGCACCAATCACCTCCAATCTTGTAGGAATCAAGTAATTAGATTCATCCGATTCATTGGTTTTTATTTGCAGTGGAAATTCGTAAATGCCACTATTCAAGTTGCTTGCATCAAAAAGCACTTCAATATCCGCAATTTCATTTGCGGCAATCGTTTGATTTTCTTCCACAAGCGACAACCATTCAATGCCATGAGCAATCAACTGTACGCTGTGTTTGTTGGTTCGATCTGCCCGTGGCTCTACTTCTGGACTGTTTTCCAACTCCACTATTAGCTGTCCATCTGCCAACAAATGACGGTAAATTGGAGGGTATAAGGTGATAATATGTGTTTCATCGTCAGGAGATTCCATATTATTGTCCAAAACAGACTGAATACCTTCCCCCTCTATTCGCAGCCAAACTTTCTCGGTGGTTTTGTCAAAATCACCATTGAGGGTAATCTTCAATTGAAGGAAATCTTCGGCTATTACCCCTTCAAAAACATGCTCCGTTTTTTGTCCTACTTCTTCAAAAATCACCGTACTTTCAGCAGATTCTTTTTGCACACCTGACTCACAATACAAATCACCCATTCCTGTATTTTGAATAGGAATTTTTTGAATACTTTGGTTGCCTGCATCAATGGTGACTTTGAGTGTGTCCAAAGAAAGAACTGCTTTTGGAGGAGCTTGAATGTGAATGGTTTTGGTGGTCGTATCAGATTGGAAGCAAGTTTGGCTAATCAACTGGACTTCATAAGTGCCTTCTGCTTCAAATAGATGCGTTGGATGTTTTTCAGTCGTTGTTGTCCCATCTCCAAAATCCCAATGGTAGGTTTGTCCTCCTCGGCTTTTATTGGTGAAAAGCACAGGCGTATGATGCCGCACATTGTTGAAGGGAAAACTAAAATCGGCGAAAGGCGCAATGAATATATTTTTGCTGGTTGAATCACAATCGCCATTTTTACAAACCGTCAAAGAAACGGTGTAATCGCCATTTTGGGGAAAAGTATGGGTCGGATGTTGTTCGGTTGAAGTTGTGCCATCTCCAAAATCCCAAGTCCAAGTATCAAGATGATTGATGCTTTTGTCTTGAAACTCTATTTCCCCATTGCAGGATACCGCACTTGCTTGTTTGAAATTTGCTTGTGGATGCGCCAATACTTCCAGCGTACAGAAAACGGTTTGAGGAGAATTGTCTGTTTCGTTGGTCAATATTTGCAGTTCATTGAAGTAAGTACCTTCCCATAAATCACTGGCATCAAAGGTGATTTGAACATCTTTATTTGCTGTTCCTTCTACGACTCCATTACTTACCGCCGTTTTCAGCCATTTGGCATGGTCTGTCACCAACCGAATTTTGTAATAATCTTCACCTCCTTCTTCCAAATTTACCTGATTCGATTTTCCGACTTGAATCTTCAATTGTTGGTCTTCCAACCATTTTTCTACATTTGCACCATCTATATCAAATGTAAAAACCTCCGTAATGTCCGTTCCATTCGGCGCACTTTGATTGTTGTCTCCAACCTGCAAAAGTGGACTATCCTCTATCTTAACCCACAAAAATTCGTCAGATGCATCAAAGTCACCATTGATAGTGACCTCTAATTGGAACTTTTGTAGAGGATGTACTTGCTCAAACACATATTCGTCAATTCCTAAATTGGTATAATATTTTTCAACCACTATATCTTGCTCAAATGCTTTCGTTTTGGTGCCAAAATACAAATCTCCTGCTCCTACATTGGACAAATGGATTGTCTGATTGCTGCTGTTGCCTGCCACCAAAGTAAGGTGAATATTTTGTGGACTGACTTCAAGATTAGGTTTGGACTGAACATTGATTTGTTTTTGAAGAGTATCGGCGGCAAAGCAGTTTTTTGCCGTTAATATGACTTCATAATCACCACTTTCTGTGTAAACATGGGCGGGACTTTTGAGTGAGGAACTCTTGCCATCACCAAAATCCCAATGCCATTGATTGGCTACTATGCTCTGATTGTTGAAGGAAATGGGTACTTCTAAGGGGGGATTTGAAGGGTTCCATAGGAAGGCTGCTGTTGGGTTTTCTGCTTTTGGAACCGAAAAATAGAATATTTCAAAACCTTGATTGATGGTACTTGGGCTGCTGCGAAAATGAAGGGTTATCGCTCCGCTTTCCGCCCATATCGTGTCTTTGGGAAAGGATGTGCCTGATTGACTGAGCAATAAGGGCGCATCTGTGTCGGTTCCATCATAAATTAACAGTACATCGTCTTGGATTTCGGTGTTAAAAGTTTGGATGACAAATCCCAAACGCTCGGAGGCAGGAGGCGAAACGACCAAAATGCCATTTGCATTGTTGCTATAATAGCTGTTTGCTCCTGCATGGTCGTAAATCACTCCTTGACAATTGTTTACTGTGGTTTTGCCGCTTTGAGGGACTCTTGCTTGGTAGCAGTTATCGGATTCTTTGTTGATTTTAATGAAAGCATTTTGCTTCAAAGTATCACAACCAAAATCATTGCAGGCAATCAATTGTACGTCATATTTGCCATTTTTTTGATAGGTATGTACAGGATTGGCTTCTTGTGAAGTGTTGCCATCTCCAAAATCCCAAAACCACTCCATGGCTTGGTATAGGCATGATTCTGTGAAACTTACCTGTCCTTGGCAAATGAAAACATTGTTGGATGTAAAGGATGCAAGAGGTTTTCGGTTGGTGTTGTGGCAAGCCCAAACGGCTTCAAACCCTGGAAAAGTGCGTTCTTCTGTGCTGGTAGGACCATCCGAAGCATCGAAGTACAAATGAAGGGCATTTCCTTTTGAAACTATGGTTGCTCCATCTTCGGGGAATCGGCTTCCAAAATAGTAACCAATCAAGGAAGCATTTTGGCTATTTCCATCATAGATGTACAGTTCGTGGTTGTTGCTAAGGTCAAATTGCTTGAAATCCAATGTGATGTGATCGGCTTCTGCTACTTCAATGGTGACTTGGCTTTTTTTGTTTCGGGTATAATCACCCGACTTACCGCCATCGTCGTAAAATGTGCCTTTGCAGTCGTTTAAGTTTTGTTGTTCTATTGGATTGAAAATGATTTCATTACAGTAGGGAGATTCTGCTTCAATGTGTATCCATTTTTCTTTGGTCAAAGTGTCCTGATCTCCATTGCAGGATGTGGTGATTAACTGAACGGTATATTCTCCTGAACTTTGATAGGTATGTGTTGGGTTGATTTCCAAACTGTTAGTTCCATCGCCAAAATCCCATTGGTAGCTGTTGGCGTAAATGCTATGGTTCAAAAAGTGAACTGTTGCTTCTTGACTGCTGCAAAAATCGGTTTCATCGGCTTCAAATCTTGCTTCGACCTTCAATTCGGATTCTCCTACACCGACTGCATACCAAGCATTTGCGACTTGCTGTACTTCGGCAGAACAGTCTCCGAATAGATCCATTGCTGCACGAATAGAAAAGAATCGGGCATCGGCATAGGTGGCTGGTGGAGTGAGGTAAACGGTTAAATTTCGGTAGGCAATGGCTATTGCAGCTTCTAACCCAATGCCTTCCACTTCATACGCATGGTCGAAATCGTTGATTCCTGTTCCTCCATTGACCAACAGATAGAACCAGTGTGTTTGGACATTGCTGCGGTTGTGTGTTTCGATTTTGTTCCAATATTCACCATTGTAGGTGTCGGGAGCTTCGAGTGTTTTGGGCGCAATGGCTGAACGAATGGCATCTGTTTCACCTAAGGCTACTTCTTCCCCTAACAAAAAATTGGCGGTTGAAGGTTTTGCATAATGCTCTACTGCAATGGCAAATATATCGCTGAAAGATTCATTCAATGCGCCTGATTCTCTTGCATTGATTAGATTGGCGGTATAATCGGTGATGGCGTGGGTAAATTCATGGGCACATATATCGAGAGAGGTCATGGCACTGCGTCGCTCGTTGTCGCCATCTCCATAGGTCAAGTGTTCGCCATCCCAAAAGGCATTGGCATACACATCGCTGAATATAGGTCTTAGGTAGTGAACATAACTTCTGATGGCGATACCATTTCCATCGAAACTTTTGCGTCCGAATGTTTCTAAAAAGTAGTCATAAGTGCGCTCGGTTGCCCAGTGTACATCAGTTGCTACTTCGTCTTGTTGTGCATTGAAGTTGTCCCAGTAGTTGTCTTCGTCTTCAAATATGGTGGCGTTGGCAAATAGATTGTTTTGGTGCATGTTGTAGGTGAAGATGTTGCGGGCAGTTTCTTGGAGGAGGTAGGTGCTGTTTTGTTGGTCGGTGGTGATGGTTTGGATGCCGCTGTATTTGGTGATAGCGATGGCGGGGGTGTCTGATTTGGGGATTGAACACGGAGGCACGGAGGCACAGAGGGTGTTTATTGGGGATGAACACGGAGGCACGGAGGCACAGAGGGTGTTTATTGGGGATGAACACGGAGGGACGGAGGCACAGAGGGTGTTTATTGGGGATGAACACGGAGACACGGAGGCACAGAGAGGTTTGCTTACTGGGCTTGAAATGGAACGCAGAGACGGGGAGACGGAGAGGGAATTTGTGCTATTAGGGGCGTAAAAGCGAAAACTTTGGCAATGGTCAAGGACTTTGCCAACAGTTGAAGCGGTGGAGGGGTTTTTTGATGGAGGAGAATGTAGCGTACAGAGTTGGTTTTGAGTGGCGATGACTTCACCTGTTTTTGCGTCGACATAAATCCATTGTCGTTGAAGGGGTTCAAGCGCATAGATGTCTATTTTGTAGGCGAGGTGAAAATCTTGGGTTTTGAAGTCGAGATTCGTTGGTACAATGACCAATTTGGGAGTGGGTAAATAGGATTTGGCTTTGTCTTGGTGGAGGTGTTTTCGGTGTTCGTTTTCGGCTTCAATTTCCCAACGATAGACTGTTGCGCCTACATATTGGATGGCAGTATTCAATGCTTCTTTTGGTGTAATGGTGGCTTGTTTGTCAATATTTTTTGTGTCGAAAAGGCTGCCATTGTAGGCGGTGATGTTTTTTTGGGGATCGCTGTGGCTGATGAGCACTGAACCTTCAATGGGGATGCCCGCTTGGGCGACTTGGTAGCGTTGGTGGGTGAATCCAAGATGGTCTGTTTCTGATTGCAGGGCTCGTAGTTCGATTTCATTTTCCAATTTTAAATGACTCTTCAACCAAGTTTCAAAATGGATGGCTTGTACTTTGGTCGTTGTTGGGTCGATTGGTTGGTACAACAAATTACCCGTGTTTGTTTGTGCTTTTGCAGTAAAAGGACGCAAGGGCAAAAGGATAAACAATATCAGAAAAGATAATATTGGACGCATGGTTAGAATGTTTTGTGTTCTTTCTATAAAGCATGTTTGAGTGCCAATACATATCCAAAGTGCATGGCTTCGTGTAGGTTGTTGAACTCTATGGCCTCCTCCAAAGAGTGCAAGGTGATTCCGTAACTTGTAGGGTATTCATTGAAGTTTTTGAAGTTGCCTGCTGCAACATCTGATTTGGTTTCTTCAATGGTTTCTACCATTCGCTGCTTGATAAAAACCACTTCTTCGGCTTCTACCGCTTCGGTGGGTTTTGTTCCTTTTCGGTATTTGGCAATCATGGCGTTGTCCACTTTGCAAGCTACACCTGCAAGCGCGTAACACAGCAGTTGTTGGGTCACAAGGACATGCCCCATGTTCCAAATAAGGTTGTTGTTGAAGCCCATTGGGATGTGGTTCAATTGTTCCAAAGTCATATCTTTGACCGCATCCAATAGATTTTTTCTGGTTGCTTCGAGTAGTTTGAATTGTTTTTTCATTGATTTTTTTTAATACGAAAGACGAAAGATTTAGGTGAAATTACATTTAAAGATACAGTTTACTACAATTGGAACGAAAGTTTTTTTGACATTTATAAGGGCATAGCCCTGACTCTATATGTAGAAAAAATAGATAGAATGGAAGCGATTAGGAGCATAGCTTCGACACGGATTCTCTATGGTGTCGAGGCTATGCCCCTCATGAAAATCTATTACTCATTATTTCTACAAATAGAGTCGCAGCGATGCTGCTGAAAGATTGAATAATTTTTGTTCTACGGTATTTGCTTATAATCAAATAATTATTTCTTCCATATAGTGTTTCGTCAAATTTGAAATGATGGCACGGTCAAGTTTCCAAACTTGAGCGAAATTCTTGCTGCAAGTCTTCAGACTTGCAGGTAGTAAGGAGTGTGGACACTCCAAGCAAGAGCGTTGTTCAAGTGTGGACACTTGAACAGGCTACTCATTAAATCATTGTTGACTGAACACTAATTCACTCATTCCACCAAACCTTCACCTTCTCCGAATCTGCGCCCATTTTGGCTACTTGGTTTGCCCAGTTTTCGGGATTGTTTTGTGCTTCAGAAGGCGGGTAAGCAAATCGAAAATGCTCGGAAAATTCGCCTTCGTGTGGAGTCATTCGTGTGCGCCGCATCAGAGAATAGGCTTCCCACGGTTGGCGAAAAGCATCGAGCCATCGTTGTTGGTAGATGAGTTTCAGTTTGTTGTCATTGCCGAAAATGCTGATGTTGGGATGGTTGACCACGCCAAAAATTTGTCCGCTCGAAAGCGTTGGTCGTTTGTTTTCCCAAATTTGTGTGCCATTCACAAGGTTTTGCCACATATTGATAGAAGCCACAACGCCAAGCGTATAGGACGCATCTGCCTCCCCGTCGTTTGCCGCTACGCCCAAACCCCGTGCATAGACTTCTGCTTTGATGAAATGGACTTCGGCGGCAGTCAAAATCAATTGCGGAACCTGTTTTTCGTCCCGAATGAGGTAATAATTGAAGGGCGAATAAATGTTGGCAGTTCCCTTGACGGTATAGTTGTTGTCTCGGTGTTGTTGGTATGGAATTCCTCCAGAAGGTGCTGTGTCGCTGTTCGGAATTTGAGGATAAGCCGCCCACTCATTTGCATTGTTGGGTTCAAAGAAAATGTAGGCACGAGGGTCGTAAATGCCGCTGCCATCTGTTGCATTGCTTGTCGAAAAAGATTGCCAGATGTTGGATCCCATTCGCAGTTTTTTGTGCTCTCTAAAAGACCAATTGAGGCTCTCGTTCAGCCAGTTCTGACGTTCTGGCGACATCATCACATCTTCTCCCTCTTCAATAATGGGCAGGTTTCCTTCAATGATTTCGGCTAAAATCGGCTGTGCAAATGCTGGGTCTTTTTCGACCATTCGCAGGGCATGGCGCAAGCGCAGTGAATTGGCAAATTTTTTCCATCGCAGCATATCGCCAAAAAACAAATTGTCGAAATCTCCCAAACTTATGTATGCTTGACCAGAAGCCGTTTGAGGATTGGGAAGTGTGTTGAGGTGTTCATTGGCCCATTGAAGGTCTTGCAGCAAAGATTTGTAAATTTCTTCCTGTGTGTCAAATTTTGGACGTGCATATTGCAAACCTTCAAAGCCTTTTCCTGCATCAAAAAAAGGCATATCGCCAAATAAATCGGTGACTCGAAAGGTTTTGTAGGCGGTGAGGATTTTGAGCATGGAACGCACATTGTCTAATGCTTCTTCCTCTACTTCAAGGGCATTGAGGCGATTTTCTACGGTTCTGATATGCGCCAAACTTTTGTAGTACATCTCCCAAACTTCCTCTGTTCCAATCGAACTGTTTTGGAAACTCGCATCGGTCAAGGCTGCCAATTGGGTGATGCCATAGAGCATTTCGTTGTGTATGTAAAACTGCTCGTTCCAGCCTAATCGGGTCAAATCAACAACCGTATTGAAGACTGCCCCGACATCTGCTTGTGTTGGAAAAAACGGATTTTTGTTGAGTTCTTCAAAACCTTTTTCACAGGCGGGTAGGAGGAGGAAAAGGGGGATGCTTAGTAGGAGGAGAATTTTTTTCATACGATTTATTTATAGTCAAAAGTAGTTGTTTTTTGAAGTTTGTCCAAGTGTCTTTTGTGTCAGTTGTTGTCAATTTTCGGAGATAAACCGTAGAAAATGTAATTTTTATTGAAGTAAAACTATTGTATTTTTAGGGCATCAAAAATCAATCTTATGAAAAAAATGTATTCCTTGTTGACAGTTATTTTGATAGTATTTTGTTCTACTTCAAATGTTTATGCTCAGTGTGAACAGTTTGCATCTGCGGTGGCGAACTTTGCGAACTCGAATGTGGGCGAAGTGCTTTGTGATGGTGCAGAAGGTTGTGATGCAGGTGGTTTTGAGATTACAGGTTTTGAAGTGTGGCTCAATGAGGCCTATTTGTTGGGAAAATTGTATCCTGGTGCTGAATACGTTTTTGATATTTGTGAGGGTTACGATGCCAATAATTGGCGGGCAGAATTGACTGCATTGGAGTACATCAACAGCGATCCGCCAATGGTGGTCTCGGGTACAGTGATGGCTTCGGCGAAAGATTGTCAATTGGTTTTCACCGTTCCAACGAGCTATACCGAGCCTGTGGATGTGATGGTCATTATTTCGGAAGAGGGTAGTTGTGGAGGAGACTTGGTGCAGATAGACAATGGTTTTCCTTATTTCGGTTGTGGTGTAAATGGCGGACAACCTTCTTGTGAGCCGGTCATTGAAGGCTGCGACAATCCGCCAATGGTTGAGATTTTTAGCAGTGAATGCGACGAGGAAGGAATGTTTGAATTGGAGTTTGATGTCACTTTTGGAGGGGCGAGTAGTTATACGGTGATAGACAGTTTGAATGGGTATTCGCAGGTTTTGACGAGTGCAGGAACAGTGGTTTTAGGGCCTTACGAAGGAGGTGAAATACCTATTTGGGTGATAGATACACAAAATGCTGACTGCAATTTGTTTTATGTATTAGGAGATTATTGTCCTGTTCTCTGCAATGTGATAGCAGATGGCAGCTTTGAAGAAGGCGGCAATGCGTGGGTAGAATTTGAAGAACCGAATCAACCTGATGCCAACATCATTGACAACACGATTCCGATGGTGGGCAATTTTTCGGCTTATTTGGGAGGCTACCAAACGCAGCAAATTACCCAAATTTCGCAGCAGATAACAATGCCACTTACTGGCAGTGCCACATTGAGTTTTTACGGCTTGTTTTTCTGTGCAAGCGACAACGATAACTTCAAGGTCTTGGTGGACAATGTGCCTTTATTGGATGTGTTTGGCAGCAACGATGCGCTTTGCAGTGCACTCTATTTTCAGCGTTTTGAAGTGGATTTGAGCTCTTTTGCAGATGGCAATGCCCATACGATTCAATTTAGTTTGTTTGGTGCTGGAGGTGGTTTGACCGCTTTCTTTCTAGACGATGTGCAGTTGAATGCTTGTGCGTGTATTGCGAATGGGGGAACGCTGCAGATACCCACCGAAACGACTTTGTGCGCCGATTCTGCTGATGATTTTCGAGCGCAAACAAATGGGGATGAATACATTGGAGGGGCTTCTGCTTATTTGTTTTTGTTGGCGGATGGGGATGGAAATATTGCCGCAAAAAGTGCAACGGGCAGTTTTGACTTCAACAATGTGGCATCGGGTGAATATGAAGTGGTGGGTTTGTCTTTGAAGGTGGAAGATGTGGTGGAGGTGCAGGCATTGACTTCAATGGGCGAAATCGAAAACCGCATTCAGTTTGGTTCTTTGTGTGCCGATTTGACCGAGACGACCTATATGCTTGCTTACGATGCAGATTGTGTGGGTATTGAAGACTTGAAGTTGCAAAGGGAGTTTGAGATTGCAGCGATTCACCGCTTGTCGGCAACGGATTGGAAGGTGGATTTTTTGAGTGAAAAACAGGTGAATTTGCAGGTGATGTTGTACGATGTGAATGGTCGTTTGCTGCAAAACCAGGCAGTTATGGCTGTAATGGGGGAAAATGGATTAGAGTTAGCTTTTCCTTCAATGGGGAGTGGGGTTTATGTGTTGATGCTAACAGACGGAAGGAAGTGGGTGAGTGAAAAATTTGTGGTGATGCAGTAGTGTGTGTTGAATATTGTTATTGTGGATGAACTGTAATTGAAGGTTATTTCACTTTTCGATATAAAGGCTTCATTATTTGAATGTTAAAATCGAAAGTATAAGTTCAAGGTAAAAAAATAACTCCCCGATTTTTGTGCTGTCCTTCCCTCTTTATAGAAAGGGAATTTCAGTCGGGAAGCTATTTTTTCTAAGCAATGGCACTAAAAAGTAAGCACACATTTTTGAAGCGTTTTCTTAACTTTATTTTGTGGGTTAGCCATTACTGTTCGCCCAAAAAAAATCCTTAGCTCAAGTAAAAAATATTAAATTTCAAAATATTTATACATTTAATAGTTTGTATTTTGAAGTTAAATCCCCACTTACCATCCAGTTTTGAGTGCATAACAAACTTCTGAGCGGGTCAATTGATTGTAAGAAGCATGACCACAAAAAGAGCCTGAAGGAATTGTACCCGAATGACTTACCGCTTCAATTGCCCAAAGTGCAACATCCATATCTCCACCTGAAGCTCTATCTGTCCAAATAGGTTGTCCAATGACCGCAGGAACTACTAAATTTTCTCTCACACATACCACATCGGTAAGTGAGGGTTTGTTGTACGAACTCATCGCTACTGTTCCCAAAGCCTTGTAACCTGCTGGTGGAATCGGTATCCAAAAAGAAGCATCTTGATCACCGCCTGTACCGTTGTCAGCATAAAATCGTTGGTAATCCACAGGATGCGCTAAAGCCGTTGGGTCTATCGCTCTGACAACTGGCATGGATTCAGTAGGTGCATCGTAACCCGCTTTGGCATAATGTCCCAAAGCATGGTAGCCCGATGGTAATTGAGGTTTCCAAATCGAAAGATCTTCTTCCGCTCCCGTTCCTCGATCAGAATAAACGTGGTCAAAGTTATTGACATACATTACACCAATTACATCCATTTTTAAAACGTCTTCTTGTGCATTTGCAGATGACACATTCAAAAATAGGCCCAAAACAAAAAGACAGGTTGCTACAAATTTTACTTGATTCATGAGGTGTATTTTTTTTTTGATAAAAAAATGATTTCAACGATAGATTTCGTTGCTTACACTCAAGAATCTGAAAAAAGAGGTAAGGCGTTACAAGATTGGAGAGATTTATTTTTGGAAATTACATTTTCTATGTTTCATTTGAATTCAACTCAACTTTTAGAGGTTTCAATCCCAATATTTTTTGAAACCCATCTGTAGCTTCAATTACTTTTTTCCATGCTTCAATACTCTCACAGTCCATAGACCAAATATTAAATTCTTCTATTTCGCCAATTGATTTAGGGTCAAAGTAGAGTGTCACTCCTATTTGCAACAATTCATCATTATTAGGAATTTCGAGTTGGCGGGTGAGGTTAAGTTCAAAATCCCCACCTGTACCATCCCAATCAAAAAGCTCGTACTGAAAAAGCAGCATATCTTCATCCTCATATCTCACTTCTTTTTTGACTTTAAATGTCTGAAAAAATGAAATAAATATATCCAAAATTTCTTGACAACCTTCCATTCCTCCAATCTCATGCTTTAGCAATTCTTCCAATTTCTCCAAAGGAATAATCTCAACTTTTTTCATCAGTAGACACATTTATTATCAAATATTTATGCTCTAAATTAGCCTGTCAACTTCTTTCGGTCAAAGTCCAAAAAGTATTGAAGGAAAAAAGCCAGTACCCATTCTCTTAATGTCCTGCTGAAGTTATCCACCAAATATTTCCAAAAGAATCTTTTACACCGCAAGTTCGACCATAATCCTGATCTGATAACTCCATCACAGTTGTTGCATCCAAATCAATCGCTTTTTGGTAAGTAGCATCTGCATCAGGCACATAGACAAACAAATTGGCGGTTTGAGGCAGCCAATCAGTCGTTGCTTCACAAAACATAATGGTGCTACCATTGATTTGAAGTTCGGCGTGCATGATGGTGATTTCGTCAGGTCGCATCCTTTTGAAGTTCAGTGATGCACCAAAAACCTCTTGAGCAAACTTGATAAAATCTTCAGCCTTATTGACCATCAAATAAGGCATAACAGCTTGGTGATTTTCAGGAATATTCATTTGATTTCTTTGATTTTGTAGGTTTGATTCCATTGTTTTTTTGAAAACGCTTGCTTTCTTCAAAAGTTGAAGAGCAGCCACTGATTTCTTAAAACCCTTCTGCTTTCCACAAATATTCCCCCTTTTCATTGATATATGCCATGTTGCTGCCTTTGATTAATTTGCCGATGCGGTCAGTCGGATACCAGATGATTCCATTCAAATCCATTTCGGTTAGTTTACCATTTTCAGAATGGTATAAGCCAAAAGAATTGTCGTTTTTGACTTGAATCGCACCGTTTTCCAAAAACCATATTTGGTCAAATTCAATCGGCACCTTTACTTGCCCCAAAGTATCAACGATTCCCCATTTTGCATCCATTCGCACCTTAGCCATTCCATTCTCAAAAGCACTGGCATCGTCGTAAATGGACTTGATTATCCATTCCCCATTGCGGTTGATGTAGCCAAATTTACCATTGGTTTTTACCGCTCCAAATCCTTCCGAAAAGTCCTTTGCCCATTCATAACTGGGGTAAATCGCCATGCTGCCCGTTGTGTCAGCATAGCCCCATTTGTTTTTGAAGTAAATCACAGCAAAGCCTTCCGAAAAATCACGAGCCATTAAGTATTTCGGTTCACCCACCAATTTACCCGTTGAGGAGATAAAACCATAGGTGTCTTCCAATTTCACCATTGCTATACCTCCCGAAAAACTACCCGCATCCTCATATTGTGGAACAATCACTGTTTTGCCGTTTGCATCAATAAAGCCCCATTTTTCGTTCACCTGAATCGCTTTAAGGCCCTCATTAATAGGCTTGTACGCATCAGTCTGGATAATTTGGCCAGACTTTGTGATCAAACCTTTGTTTGTCCCAAAACCCACTTCTGCCAACGAACCTTCAAAGTCTTTAGCAGTATCAAATTGTGGTTCGATTACCATTTCCCCTTTGCTGTTAAGGTAGCCATATTGACTATTCATTTTCACTAATGCCATGCCATTTTTGAACTTGGCTACCGACTCCCATTGAAAGTCACCCATTGCAGTTCCTTTTTGGTCAATGAAACCCCATTTACCGTTTTGCATCACACCCGCTTTCCCTTCTGAAAAAGAGGCAACTTTATCAAATTTTGGGACGATTATCACCGTGCCTGTTTTGTCAATAAAACCCCATTTACCATCTACTTCAATGGCTGCCAAACCTTCCGAAAAAATGTCAACTTTGTCAAATTGGGGCGCAATCGTCAAGTCTCCTTGGGAATTCACAAAACCCCATTTACCATCTACTTCAATGGCTGCCAAACCTTCTGCAAAATCGCCCACTTTGTCGAACTGCGGCTTCAAAATCACCGTACCTGCTGCATCCATAAAGCCCCATTTGTCAAAAGACATCGCCTTTGCCAAACCATCATTGAAGGAAGTCGCAAAATCCAATCTCGGCAAAAAGACCCACTCACCTTTTGTATTGATAAAACCATAGCGGTTGTTGTCACGAACAGCTGCCATCCCTTCAGAAAAGTAATCCACCGTTTCAAATTGCGGCTCAATGACAATCAGGCCTTTAGAATTGACATAACCCGCTTTCCCATTCTGCAATATGGGTGCAAATCCTTCTTTGAAGTCGAGCGCATCATCAAACTGTGGTTCTATTTCTATTTTGCCTTTGTAGTTGATGTATCCCGCTTTTCCGTCCACATAAATCGTTGCCAATCCTTCCGAAAAACTCCGTGCGCTGTCATATTGAGGGGTAATCACCTTCAATCCGTCTGTGTTGATGAAGCCAATTTTGCTGCCTTCTTTGACGACTGCTAATCCTTCCGAAAAATCCAAAGCAGCCGCAAATTGAGCTGGGATTTTCAATTCTCCCGATTCATCAATAAAGCCATATTTGTTGTCTATCAAAATTTTAGCCAAACCATCTTTGAAAATAGGTGGATAAGGAAAATCAAATTGCGGGAAAACAAGCATACTTCCTTTTTTGTCAATGAATCCCCATTGCTGCGAATTGGGTAGCTTTACCGATGCCTTTCCTTCCGAAAAATCACCTACTTCCATGTAGGTTGTAGGTATGATTAAGTTTCCAAGTGAATCAATGAAACCCCACAAATTTTGGTCATTTTGAACGGCAGCCATTCCGTCACTAAAATCCTGTGCATCCTTGTATTGTGGCGTTACAACCACTTCTCCTTTTTGGTTGATAAATCCCGTTTTTCCTTTCTCCACGACACTGGCCAAACCTTCTTTGAAAGTGCCAAACTTCAAATACGGCAAATTCAATACCCACTGTCCGAGTGGGTCAATAAAGCCGTTTTTGCTACGTGTCAATATGGGATAGAGTTGTTGGCTTGCAGTACTTATTGCAGTTACTTTTTCAGGAATATTTGTTTTTAGGGTGGCTTCTTTTCCGCCTGTGCAGGCTGCTATTGAAGTGAGTAAAAACAACACAAAAAGTTGAATATGAGGATGAATATTTATTGACATGAATTTCGAATCGTTTTTTTAAAAATACAACTGAAAATGCTCTTTGGCTTGTTCTTCTCTAAAAAAAACAATGCCCAATCGGAACAAATCTATGGTGAGGGTCACTTTGGGATGTGCTTTGACGGAAGCCCATGCTTCTTGCATTTCTTCTGACCAATTGATGTCGTCAAAAACCATGATTGTATTGTTGTGAATATATGGTAAACACCGGTTGAGGTATTGTAGAGTTGGCTCTTTTCGGTGATTTCCATCCATATAAATGTAATCCAATTGTCCAATTTCAGCCAATGTAGTTGGCAGCATTTGTTCAAAAGTTCCGACTTTGGTATAGATGTTCTTCAATTGCATCAAATCGAAAGTCTGCCGAGCGATTTTTGCAGTATTGGGACATCCTTCAATCGTGTAAACTTTGCTTTTGGGGAGTGCAAGTGCATGGTAGAGTGTGCCGATGCCGAGTGAAGTTCCCAATTCGAGCATGGTTTTGGGTTCAAAATAATGCACCAAACGAAACAATAACTGCCCTACTTTTTCGGGAGCAGCTGCGTTTTTGGCAATTTCGGATATCTGCCTTCGTTCTGAGGCTTCCGTATTTTTAGACCCTGCGCCGTAGTCTTTCACGTCAATGATATGGTGATTTTGAAGCAGTTGACTCCTCACATACTCTATATCGCTGAAGGCATAATAATCTCGTTTGTCGAAAATTACCTCTTCTGCAAGTTGATATACAAACGGAGAATGAAGGTAGTACTTCGACTTTGCCTGACGCAAGTATTGAAGGTAACGGTATATGGTTTGCATTTTATTCACCTTGCAAATATAAAAACAAAAAGGCTCGCAAGGGGAAAATCTTACGAGCCTATATTAACTAAACCAATTACTAAAATGACATTACAAACTTTTTCTCTTCACAATGATGTAGTATATACCAAAAGCTTGCCAAATTGTTCATTTGAATTGAAAAAAAAGCTTTTTGTTTATTTTTTAGACCAGATACTATCCCAACCCATTTGTATGGTTTTGAACAAATCCATGCGTTCTTTTTTGGAAATGGTTTGTTGTTGAATCAATTCTTGTTGAGCAACCTCATATCTATTGAGTGCTGCTTCACATTCTTTTCTGCCCAATTCGATGAGTTCTTTGGCTTTGTAAAAATCAAAACCGCCACTTGCGTCCCTCGAAATATTGACCAGAATATCGGGTTTGTAAAGATGAAGGGTATAGTCGGTGATTTTGTCTTGCATTACTTCAATGCTTCTCGTAGTCAATCCAATATAATTCAAATGGTGTTTGACCATGCTCACTTTTGGAAGGTTGTGCAGCCATTTGGAGCGAAACAAAAAATGGCCAGGCTTGCCAGGTTCGGGTATCATATTCAATCTCAAATTATCAGCCTTATCTGCAACTTCTACCACTTGTCTCGGTTGTGGTCCTGACATTCTTGCATTAAGATTGACCACAATAATCAAGTCGTTTTTCTCTTCCAAAATTGGTTCGATAGGTGTAGGATTCAAAATTCCTCCGTCGATTAACTCTCGGTCATGCAGTATTTTTGGAGTGAAAACGGTAGGAATGGCAATCGAAGCACGAACTGCATCAAAAAGACTTCCTCGATTGATCCACACTTCTTGACCAGTATTCAAATCTGCTGCAACAGCGGTATAGGGTATTTCTAAATCTTCAATATTTTTATCTCCACCAACAAGGCTCGCCATTTCTTCAAATAACCTATCTCCTCGTACAAAACCCTGAAAACTAAAGGTGAAATCTATTCGCTTTAACACACCGAATTTGGTCAATCCACAAAACCACTCCTTGAAAACAGCTAACTTTCCCACAGAATACACTGCTCCGACAGCTGCCCCCATTGAAGTACCTGCAATGGCCTTGATTTCGTAGCCTGCTGCTTCAATTGCTTCAATCACTCCAATATGCGCCAAACCTCTTGCGCCACCGCATCCCAATACCAACGATACTGTCTTTTTCATTTTCTTTGTTACATTTTTTTAAAGTCTTCTATCACCAACTTGTTGTCACAAAAATCGTACTCCTTTTCTTGGTTAGAAGCTACGATAACCACTCGATTGTGAGCATATTGCTGCACCAATCGCCGATACCATTCCGTTGCAGTAGCATCTAAATTGGTAGCGGGTTCATCCAAGAGTAGAATAGAACTGTCTGCTAAAATAGCCAATACCAATTTCACTCTTTGTTTCATACCTGACGAATAGTGGCGAATGGCTTTTTTTCGGACATTTGGCAACTCTACTATATCTATGACATCTGCGATACTCAATTGGTTTACAAAAGGTTTGAAGTGAGATTGAAAGGTGAGTAATTCCTTCAAGGAAAATTCTTCAACCAACTCCAAATAGGGAGCAGCCAAACTCAGCGTTTGGTGTATTTTGTTTACTTCAATGGTTTTACCAATTTTATCAGTATAAACAACAGTTCCTTTTGAAGGAGTCAAACTTGCAGCAATGACCTGCAATAAAGTGGATTTTCCAGAACCATTCGCACCCAAAATCGCATAACTTTTCCCCGCTTCAAAGCTTGCTTGCACATCCCTGAATATCCATTCAAAACCAAAACGTTTGGATACTTTCTCTAATTGTATTGTTTGACAAATCATGGTTTTTCTTTGAAATGAAAACCAAAATTAAAACTAAAATTGGTTCAAGGAAACTGCTATGTTGATAAAACTCTTCAAATGTTGGATAAAGAAGCCTAAAAAGTTATCAATTGCATGGCATTGAAATGAGCAGCAACCTCGTACCTTTGCAGTAAAAGTACTTTAAAAAAGATGATTAAAAACAACCGAATAGCTGTTGCTACTTTTTTCTTTGTCAATGGCTTTTTATACGCCAATTGGACGGCAAGGCTACCTGAATTACAATCGTTTTTTGGGGTAAGCAATACAGGTTTGGGTTCGTTGCTATTGGTTTCTGCAATGGGTGCATTGATAGCGATGCCTTTTGCAGGATGGATGACCACACAATTTGGCACCAAAAGAATTACCACATTAGCTGCCCTGATTTTGTGTGCCGTAGTTCCTTTTGTGCCTATGTACGCCAACCTTTTAATTATCAGTTTTTTGTTTTTTACATTAGGCTTGGCTTCAGGCGCAATGGATGTAGCCATGAATGGACAAGCAGTTTTTGTAGAGCGAAAATGGGGAAAACCCATTATGTCGTCTTTTCACGCTATTTTCAGCATTGGAATGGCATTGGGGGCCTTTGCAGGTTCGTGGTTTGCCAATATCCATACAGACTTGACCATACATTTCTTCATTGTTGCAGGAATCGGCATCATTGCTTGTGTTGTAGCAGCCAATTATTTGGTGAAAGATACGCCGTCTTCAGCAGACCTTGCGCTTCAAAAAGAGGACAAAAGTGAAAGCAGTTTTCGATTGCCTACCAAAGCCATTTTACCCTTAGGAATCATTGCTTTTTGTGGCATGACAGGTGAAGGCTCTATGGCAGATTGGTCGGCTATTTTTATGCACAACGAGATTGGTGAAAGTTTGGCTTTCAGTGCATTGGCATTTGGCTCATTTAGTGTGGCCATGACGATTGGGCGGATTTTTGGCGACTACTTCACCGAAAAACTCGGCAAAAGAAAACTGCTGATTTGCGACAGCCTTATAGCCATTGCAGGACTATCCATTGCCCTGATTTTTGCAACTGCTTGGACGACTCTTTTGGGGTTCTTTTTGGTGGGTTTGGGATTGGCAACTGTTGTGCCTATCATTTACTCAGCTGCGGGAAATACGGAGGGCGTTTCGCCGAGTGTAGGAATTGCAATGGCAACAACTATTGGCTATGCAGGTTTTTTTGTAGGCCCTCCCACCATTGGTTTTTTGGCAGATGTATATGGACTTCGGATAGGCTTGTGTTTTACCTTACTGCTTTTTACGGTGATGTTTGGCTTGATTTTGAGATGGAAGGACTAAGCTAATCCTCATAGCCCATTAACCGAAAGAGGTTTTCATCTGCGGTCAGCCAAGCATCTTTTTGGATGAGAGAATAAAAAGACAAAGCCGTTGGATTCTTTTCATTGTATAGAATTTTTGTCAAAAATCAGGTAAAAATACCTATCTTGACGTATTCTTGAAGTATTTAAAACCACAACCTTCAAATGTACTTAATAGGCTATGATATAGGCAGTGACACTGTCAAAGCGGCGTTGATAGATGTAAACAGCCACGAAGTAGTGGGTGTGACCCAATATCCTGAGCAAGATATGGATATTATTGCCCGTCAAAAAGGCTGGGCAGAACAGCAGCCCGAACTTTGGTGGCGCAATGTCTGCTTGGCTACTAAGAAATTATTGGCGACTTACCATATTCTTGCGGGCGATATTGAAGGGATTGGAATTGCCTATCAAATGCACGGTTTGGTATTGATAGACCGTGACCTTCAAGTGCTTCGACCAGCTATCATTTGGTGCGATAGCCGAGCGGTGTCTATTGGTTCACAAGCTTTTGTAGATATCGGAGAAGAATATTGTCTTCACAATTACCTCAACTCTCCCGGCAATTTTACGGCATCTAAATTGAAGTGGGTCAAGGACAATGAACCGACTATTTACCAAAAAATTTATAAGATTCTATTGCCAGGAGATTTTATCGCCATGAAATTGACGGGTAATGTTAGTACCACTATTTCGGGGCTTTCAGAAGGGGTACTTTGGAACTTCAAAGAGAAAAATATTGCAGAGAAGCTACTGCAATATTTTGAAATAGACCCAGAATTGCTCCCCAACATCTTACCTACTTTTTACGAAACGGGCAAAATCACTCCATCAGCAGCCGAACAAACAGGATTGGCAGTAGGCACTCCAGTCACTTACCGTGCGGGCGATCAACCCAACAATGCAGTGTCTTTGAATGTCTTGCAAGGTGGTGAAGTGGCTGCTATTAGTGGTACTTCGGGAGTAGTGTATGGGATTGTTGACCAACCTTTATACGATGCACAATCCAGAGTCAATGCTTTTGCTCATGTCAATTATGAAAACAATTTTGATAGAATCGGAGTGCTGCTTTGTATCAATGGGGCGGGAATGCAATACAGTTGGGTGAAGCATCAAATAGCAAGAGGACAAACGACTTATGCCGATATGGAACGCATGGTGTCGAGTGTGCCAGTAGGTTCAGAGGGTATTTGTATTCTGCCTTTTGGGAATGGTGCAGAACGGATTTTCAACAACCGCAACCTTGAATCCCATATCTATAACCTCGAATTCAATCGGCATACACGAGCACACGTTTACCGAGCATCTTTAGAAGGTATTGCTTTCACCTTTGTTTATGGAATCAATATGCTCAAAGAATTGGGTTTGGAAGTTGATGTCATTCGAGTTGGCAATGACAACATGTTTCAGTCTTCGGTTTTTTCTTCCACCATTGCCACACTTTTGGGGACACCGATTGAAGTAGTTGATACCAACGGTGCAATCGGAGCAGCGAGGGCTTCGGGTGTTGGTAGTGGCACTTATGCTTCTTTGCAAGAAGCATTGAAGAGTATCAAAGCAAGCAAAATATATGAACCCAATTTGAATTATGCAAGTTGCTCACAGGCTTACAATTTTTGGTTTGCTTCGCTAAATAAAGTATTGAATGGACTGGGAAGTGGTGCCGCTTTTACAAAGGATTTGAAACTTCAAAATGACAACTTGAAGAAAGAACTCAATAGCAAAAATAAAGTTTTGTCAACCCAATCCCTTCAATTGGAGTCACAAATAAAACTGATTGACGAATTGGAAGATGCTCTAAGGGGGTTGAAAAAAGAAGTGAAGTCTATTGAAGTCCGAAAAAAGGTCAATGCTTTGATTCACCATATTTCTAACAATAAAGCAGATTCTAGCACTATTGAAGAATACGCCAACTTACTCAACAACGATTTTATTCAACGCCTCAAAGTACAGTTTCCGCAACTGTCTTTTGAAGAATTGAAGATGAGTTTACTCCTGCAAATGAAGCTTTCTACCAAAGAAATCGCCTCTCGGTTGAATCTTTCTACCAGAGGTGCAGAAACCAAAAGATACCGCCTGAGGAAAAAATTTGACTTAGATAAACGAGGTAGTTTTGATGAATTTTTTAGGCAGATTTGAAGAAATAATAGTCAGATATGTTTGACGTAATACTGACGTATTTGTAGAAGTGTTTTTGGAGTAGCCTCAAATTCGGAAAAACACATTTATCTTATTTTCTTTGTGAAAAGCTAAAAATAAAAAAATCATCGAAGATTTTGGGGATAGGAGACGTTTGACGTTTATCCTAAAAATATGGAGGGCTTGAAGGTTAGTTTTTGTTAAAACTATTGGTTTGAATAAAATTATAATACACAAAACTTTTAAGAAAGAACAAACAATAGGAAAGCACCTACTAAAAAACAATAATATTAATTATCAAAAAATATAAATATGAGTTTACATTTGACCCTTGGAGAGAAAGAATATTTTCCCAATATCGGCAAAATCGCTTTTGAAGGAAAAAAATCAGACAATCCGCTTGCCTTCAAATATTATGATGAAAATCAAGTAGTAGCGGGGAAAACGATGAAGGAACACTTCAAGTTTGCGGTAGCTTATTGGCATACACTCTGTAATGTGGGAGGTGACCCATTTGGTCCTGGAACAAAATTGTTTCCGTGGCTAACGGCAAATGACCCGATTCAGCAAGCAAAAGAAAAAATGGATGCTGCTTTTGAAATTATAACCAAGTTGGGGATTCCTTACTATTGTTTCCACGATGTAGATTTGATAGATGAGCCAGATAGTTTGAGTGAATTTCAAAGCAGGTTGGAAACCATCACGGACTATGCCAAAGAAAAACAAGCAACTTCGGGGGTGAAATTATTGTGGGGAACGGCAAACCTATTTTCCAATCCTCGTTATATGAACGGGGCTGCAACGAATCCCGATTTTCACACTTTAGCGTATGCAGGAGCGCAAGTCAAAAATGCACTGGATGCGACCATCAAATTGGGTGGTGAAAACTATGTATTTTGGGGAGGACGAGAAGGTTATATGTCCCTATTGAATACGGATATGAAGCGAGAATTGGATCATTTGGCTACTTTTTTACATGCTTCCAAAGACTATGCACGCAAAAATGGCTTCACAGGTACTTTTTTCATCGAACCCAAACCGATGGAGCCTTCTAAACATCAATACGATTTTGACGCTGCAACTTGTATTGCCTTTCTACGTGAGTACGATTTGATGGCGGACTTCAAATTAAACATTGAAGTAAATCACGCTACTTTGGCACAACATACTTTCCAACACGAACTGCAAGTGTCTGCAAATGCAGGACTTTTGGGTAGTATGGATGCGAATAGAGGTGACTATCAAAATGGTTGGGATACGGATCAATTTCCAAACAATGTGATGGAATTGACCGAAGCCATGTTGGTTGTTTTGGAGTCGGGTGGGCTGCAAGGTGGAGGCGTGAATTTTGATGCCAAAACCCGCCGAAATTCTACCGATTTGGAAGATATTTTCTATGCACACATTGGTGGAATGGATTGTTTTGCAAGGGCTCTATTGGCAGCAGACGATATTCTTCAAAACTCTCCTTACCGAAAAATGCGGGCGAATCGCTATGCTTCTTTTGATAGCGGCAATGGAAAAGCCTTTGAAAATGGAGAATTGAGTTTGGAAGATTTGGCCACGATTGCTGCACGACACGGTGAACCTACTCAAATTAGTGGCCGCCAAGAATTGTACGAAAATATTGTGAATCAGTATGTTTGATAGCTGATGGAAAGATTTTTAAATATAGATTAGGACATCAATAACGAGAGTGGTATTTTTTTCCGAAAAATGCGTTGTGGTTTTAGCAAGTCCATTAGGACTTGAATATTTGTAGAAAAATGCAGGAAGTAATTACAGAACTGCATTCCTTCGGAACAGGTCTGAGTTCAACCCAATTAATTTGAGACGATATTACTGAGGTTCAACTCCTAATGGAGTTGTTACAAACTTTAAATTAATTTTCCACAAATATTTTACTTCTATGGAGTAATAGCACTTGAAAACTGCAGTCTGCCCTGATGAAATGAATTAGGGAGTTAAATCTTGAATACCCCCTGTTATTGATAAAACTCATCATTCAAAATTACAAATAAACACTATGGAACAAACTTTACATTGGTTAGATTGGCTCGTATTGGGTGCTTATTTTGCCGTACTGCTCGGCATTGCCGTATGGGTCATCATGAAAAGAGAAGACAACACGGAGGATTATTTTTTGGCAGGCCGTAATATTGGCTGGTTCATCATCGGTACCTCTATTTTCGCCTCCAATATTGGCTCTGAGCATGTTGTAGGGCTTGCGGGAACGGCTTTTGAAAGTGGAATGCCAATGGCTCATTATGAGCTTCACGCTTGGATTGTGTTGCTTTTGGGTTGGGTATTTCTTCCTTTTTATGCGAGAAGTGGCGTGTTTACCATGCCCGAATTTCTCGAAAAACGCTACAATGCACAAACCCGATGGTTTTTGTCCATCATCTCTTTGATAGGTTATGTGCTCACCAAAGTTTCGGTGACGGTGTATGCTGGAGGGATGGTTATCTCCGCAGTTTTTGGGGTAGAATTTTGGACGGGAGCATTGATAACGGTTGTCATTACAGGTCTTTACACCATTTTAGGTGGAATGAGAGCAGTGGTTTATACAGAAGCATTGCAAGCTGTTGTGCTGATAATTGGTTCTCTTTTGGTCACTTATTTGGGTTTAGCAGAAGTGGGCGGCTGGAGTGGATTGAGAGAAGCCGTGGGCAGCAATCACTTCGATATGTGGCGACCTGCAAGCGACCCCGATTTTCCGTGGACAGGATTGGTTTTTGGCGGTACAATTGTGGGGATATGGTATTGGTGTACAGACCAATACATCGTGCAACGTACTTTGACCGCTCGCAACTTGACCGAAGGAAGAAGAGGAGCAATCTTTGGTGCTTACCTCAAAATACTCCCCATTTTCATCTTTATGGTGCCAGGAATGGTCGCTTATGCACTGGTTCAAAAAGGACAGTTGGAGTTGGCCTCTTCTGACCAAGCCTTACCTGCTTTGATGAAACATTTGTTGCCTGCCGGTGTGCGTGGATTGGTCGTTGGAGGTTTGTTAGCAGCCTTGATGAGTTCACTGGCCTCGGTCTTCAATTCTTGCTCAACTTTGTTTACGATTGACATTTACAAAAAAATCCGACCCAATACACCTGAAAAACAATTGGTGCGTATTGGTCAGATTGCAACGGCTGTGGTAGTGGTATTGGGAATAGCATGGATTCCTGTGATGCAGCGCATTTCTGGCGTTTTGTACCAGTATCTACAAAGCGTTCAGTCCTACATTGCGCCTCCAATTACGGCTGTTTTCTTGCTCGGTATTTTCTTCAAACGCATCAATGCACAAGGAGCAATGGCGACTTTGGTTGGTGGATTTTTTATCGGAGCACTTCGGTTGATTTTGGAGTTGAACAAGGATTCTCTCACTGGATTTGCCCACTCTTTCGCAACCGTCAATTTTATGCACTTTGCAGTATTCATGTTTATTGCTTGTGCGATGATTTTGATTACGGTGAGTTTATTGACCGAAAAACCTTCTGAAGAACAGCTGCGTGGATTGACCTTTGCGACCATTACGCCCGAACAAAAAGCAGCGAATTCGGCTAGCTACAACAAATGGGATATCGTTGCTTCTGTGGTCATTGTATTGATTGTAGGAAGTGTATTGGCGTATTTTACAGGGTGATGATATGTAGTGAAATTGTAAGACGATGTGACGGTGACTTAGATTTATCTCTTCAATCCTATAATCACACCGTCTTACAATTATGATTCTTCATAGAAAAGGTTAGTTATAAACTTTTGAAGTTTTTTTTTCTGAAAGATAGGATTTATTTCGCTCTCTTTCAATTTTTTAGCATTAAACTTAAAAGGTCTTTCACTCCTTACCAACCAAATTTTTAAAGAACCAGAATTATTTATAAAATCAACTTATTACTTCAATCGGATAAGTTTGAGCCTACTTAAAAAAACAATCAATAAATATGTATTTGCTTGGTTACGATATAGGTAGTTCTTCAATAAAAGCTGCTTTGGTGGATGCTGCAAGCGGCAAAGCTCTTGCAGTGGTGCAATATCCCGAAATGGAGATGAAAATTATTGCAGAACAAACAGGGTGGGCTGAACAAGCACCCGAAACTTGGTGGGAAAATGTATGTGTGGCAACTCAAAAACTGCTACATCAAACAGGAATATCTTCCAATAATATTCAAAGCATTGGTATTTCCTACCAAATGCACGGTTTGGTGTTGGTGGACAAAAATCAAAAAGTGCTGCGCCCTTCGATTATTTGGTGTGATAGCCGAGCCGTTGAGGTTGGCAATGAAGCTTTTGAAGCGATTGGTCAAGAGAAAAGTTTGAAGCATCATCTCAATTCTCCTGGCAATTTCACCGCCTCCAAATTGAAGTGGGTCAAAGAAAATGAACCAGATATTTATGCTCAAATGGACAAAATGATGTTGCCTGGCGACTACATTGCCATGAAATTAACAGGTGAAACTTGCACCACGATTTCGGGACTTTCGGAGGGTATTTTGTGGGACTTCAAAGAGAATGAAGTTGCCAAATTGGTCTTGGAGGAATATGGTTTGGATGAAAAAATGATTCCTGAAATTCGCCCAACTTTTTCTATTCAAGGAAAAATGACCCCTGCTGCTGCGACTGCAACGGGTTTGGTCCAAGGAATTCCTGTCACCTATCGAGCAGGTGACCAACCCAATAATGCGCTTTCGCTCAATGTCTTGAAAACGGGGGAAGTGGCTGCAACGGGAGGTACTTCGGGGGTGGTCTATGGCGTGGTCGACAAACCTGTGTATGACCTTCAATCTCGGGTGAATGGTTTTGCCCATGTCAATTATACCAAAGAAAAAACGCAAATCGGGATTTTGCTGTGCATCAATGGAGCTGGGATTCAGTATGCCTGGATGCGGCAACATGCGGCTAAATCGAATATTTCTTATCCCGAAATGGAGGAATTGGCAACGATTATACCGATTGGGAGTGATGGTTTGTCCATTTTACCTTTTGGAAATGGGGCAGAAAGGATGCTAAACAATGCGAATATAGGCTCGCATATCTGTAACCTGCAATTGAACCAACATGGTCAAGCGCATTTGTATCGGGCTGCTTTGGAGGGCATTGCTTTTTCGTTTGTGTATGGCATTGAGATTTTGAAGGAAATGGGCTTGGATTTGAGTATCATGCGTGTTGGAAACGACAATTTGTTTCAATCTTCGATTTTTGCCCATACGATTGCGACTTTGGTGGACAGCCAAATTGATGTGGTCGAAACAACGGGTGCGGTCGGGGCTGCAAAGGCTTCGGGTGTGGCAAGTGGGGTGTATGCTTCTTTGGAAGAAGCATTGAAGGAGGTGACGGTTTTGAGGTCTTATTTGCCGCAAAAGAATGATAGAGAGGCATATCGAGTGGCTTATGTGAGGTGGAAGGGGTGTTTGGAGAAGGTGATGTAAGTTCTACCTCACATAAAAGCATGATGGAAAATGAAAATAAAATCTTATTTTACATTTTATCTCTTGCATTCAAATCAAAATATAAACAACAATGCTCGGACTAAGAACAACCATCTACAAAGTAGCCAACATCCAAAAAGCCACAGAATGGTATTCAAAAGCCTTTGAAGTCGAACCTTATTTCAACGAACCGTTTTATGTAGGCTTCAATATTGGCGGATATGAACTTGGATTGCAGCCCGAAGAAACGCCAACAAACGATAAGGCTGAAGGTGTGTTGACTTATTGGGGCGTATATGACATTGCAACAGAGTACCAGCGATTGATAGATTTGGGCGCAAGCGAACATGAATCTCCTCAAGATGTAGGAAGTGAAATTGTGGTAGCTGCGGTGAAAGACCCGTGGGGAAACATCGTTGGTTTGATTTACAATCCTCATTTTAAACTTCCATAAAAAATCAAAAAATGACCAACTCAATCCTACTACTTCACGGCGCATTGGGCAGCAAAAGCCAGCTAAAAACCCTCAAAATCAGACTCTCCAAAGACTTCAATGTTTATGACTTAAATTTTGAAGGGCATGGCGGCAGACCATCAAACAGGGATTTCACGATGGATGTATTCACCGAAAATGTATTGAAATTTCTCGAAGAAAACAAACTCTCCAAAGTTTCTATTTTGGGTTATAGCATGGGCGGATATGTGGCGTTGACTTTGGCAAAGAATCATCCAAATGTCGTTGATAAAATCATCACCCTGGCCACCAAATTTGATTGGACACCAGCCTTTGCAGCGAATGAAGTGAAGATGCTGAATCCCGATGCGATTGAAGCCAAAGTACCTGCTTTTGCCCAAAAACTAAACGCCCTACATTCACCCAATGATTGGAAAGAAGTCGTCCATAAAACTGCCGATATGATGGTGGGTTTGGGGAATGGTAAAAGGCTACATAATGCAGATTTTCAAGCAATAAACCACCCTGTATTGATTGGTTTGGGAACGCTCGATAAGATGGTGACAAGGGAAGAGTCAGAAATGACGGCAAAATTGTTGCCCAATGCTACTTTCCATGCCATTGAAGGTTTGCCACATTTGATTGAAAAAATGGATGTTGAAAAATTAGTGGGGTTGGTGAGGAAGTTTGTGTGAAGTGTTAATCCTCAAAATCCATCACCGTTTGCGGCATTTCCAAATCACGGATATTTTTGTAAATTTCCGACATGGGCACTTCAATATCCAAACTATGCAATTTCACCGATTTATCCAAGCCAATAGTGGAAGACATCCGCCAATAAGAAGCATCTTTTCTATACATCGTATCTACAATCGGTTGGTCTTGGTCAATCAATACATACTCTTTGAAGGAAGGCAAAGAACGGTATTTGCGAAATTTCTCTCCTCGGTCATAACTCCCAGTTGATTTAGACAATACTTCTACAATCAAAATAGGGTTGGCTATGGATTCTTCGTGTTCTCCTGTTTCTATATCCCCACAAACAACCGTAACATCGGGATAAAGATAAGAATTGGCTTTCTCAATATACACCTTTGCATCGTTGTTGAAAACAATGCATGTTTTATTTTCCTCATTGACTTTCGCCATAAGTGCAAAAAAAGTATTTCCGCCAATAATACTATGATTCAAAGAACCACCAGACATCGCTCGGATAAATCCATCCAAATATTCGTGCTTAATCCCCGTAGATTCTTCTACTTCAATGTATTCCTTTACCGAAAGTTTCTCGTAATTTTGTTTCAATACCTCCATATCTAAAGATAAAAATGTTTGCTAATAAAGATGGAACAAAGGAAGGGAAAGTTTGGTTTCTAAGGTACAGCTTTTGAACAGGAACTTTTAGATTGAAAAGAACGCTGTAAGGAGTGTATTTCTATGCTGCAATGAAAATAATTTTAGAGTTTGAGGTGACATCTTTGAGGAATCGAAAAGGTGTAATCTCAAACTCGATGGCAAGATGTCACCTTTTCATGCTTCAAAGATTACACCTTACCATCTTAAAAAACATCCCAAATGAAACTCTGCATCGCCGAAAAACCCAGTGTTGCCAAAGAAATTGCCTTCATTCTCAATGCCAAATCTCGAAAAGATGGTTATTTTGAAGGCAACGGCTATGCAGTCACATGGACATTTGGACATTTCTGCACCCTCAAAACGCCCGATGACTACCGACCCGATTGGAAACAATGGCGTTTGGAAAGTCTGCCGATGTTGCCCGAAAAATTTGACATCAAGCTCATCAACAACCCTGGTGCTAAAAAACAATTCAAGGTCATCCAACAACTGTTGAAGCAATGCGATTCGGTCATCAACTGCGGCGATGCAGGACAAGAAGGTGAACTGATTCAACGATGGGTATTGAAGCAGGCAAAATACAATGGCCCTGTGCAGCGATTGTGGATTTCGTCTTTGACCCCAGAAGCCATTCGTGCGGGCTTCAACAATTTGAAGGATGCTCAACACTTTGACCGATTGTATTTTGCAGGAAGCGCAAGGGCGATTTGTGATTGGATTTTGGGTATGAATGCCACCCGATTGTACACCTTGAAGTACGGAGGTTACAAACAAGTTTTGTCTATCGGTCGAGTGCAAACGCCCACCTTGGCACTATTGGTAGAACGCCACAAAGAAATCGAAAACTTTGTGCCAACGCCTTTTTGGGAACTGCAAACGGTCTATCGTGAGGTGACATTCAATTGTGAAAAGGGACGTTTTTTGAAGAAGGAAGAAGGGGAAGTATTTTTGGAGCAAGTCAAAGACAAGCCTTTTGTAATCACCTCTTTCACCAAAAAGAAAGGGCGAGAATATCCGCCCAGCCTCTACGATTTGACCAGCCTGCAAGTGCACTGCAACAAGCGATTTGGCTACACTGCCGAAGACACCTTGAAGATTGCCCAAAAACTCTACGAAAAAAAGGTCATCACCTATCCTCGTGTCGACACCACTTATTTGCCCAACGATGTGTATCCCAAAGTGCCACATACATTGGAGCAAATGACCGACTATGATGCCCTCATTGCCCCCATTTTGGCGAAACAACCGCTGCGGAAATCAGGCAAGGTTTTCAACGACTCCAAAGTGACCGACCACCATGCCATCATCCCAACGGGCATTCAAAAACAGTTGATGCCCAACGAACAAAATGTATATGATGCGGTTAGCCGTCAATTCATTGCAGCTTTTTATCCCGATTGTATTGTGTCGAATACGACGGTTTTGGGTGAAGTAGATGGGGTGAAATTCAAGGCAACGGGCAAGGAAATTTTGGAGGAGGGTTGGCGGGTCGTTTTCCCCAAACCACCCCAAAAACAGTCTTCCAATACTTCAAAAAAAGACGGCAAAAAAACAGAAGAGGAAAATCTCATGCCGACCTTCAAAAAGGGGGAAACGGGGCCGCATGAACCCAATTTGGCAGAAAAAGTGACCCAACCTCCAAAGGTCTATTCGGAGGCAACTTTGCTGAGGGCGATGGAAACGGCGGGTAAAAAAGTGGACGATGAACAACTGCGAGAACTGATGAAAGACAACGGCATTGGTCGTCCTTCAACCCGTGCGAACATCATCGAAACCCTCTTCAAACGCAAATACATTGAACGCCATAAAAAACAAGTCCTCCCCACCGAAGTTGGCATTCAACTCATTGACACCATCCAAAACGACCTCCTCAAATCTGCTGAACTGACGGGTCAATGGGAGAAACAACTGCGTGAAATCGAAAAAGGTACATACTCTGCCAAAGTGTTTATCAACAACATGAAAGCAATGGTTGAAAATTTGGTGAAAGAGGTGAAAACGTCCAACACGCAAGTTCAAATTCAAAGCTCAAATTCAAGCGCAAGAGGTGGTAAAAACACCAACTTCAAAGGCCGTGATACCTTCAAAGAGAAAAAGCCTACTTTGGCTCCGCCAAAGAAAACTCAAATTCAAGATTCAAATTCAAAAGCGAAAAAGTCAAAAACAATTGCTGCAAAAGGTTCGAATGCTATTGTGGGTTTGACCTGCCCCAAATGCAACAAGGGTAGTTTATTGCAGGGAAAAACGGCTTATGGCTGCAATCAGTGGAAATCGGGCTGCAATTTTCGCCTTCCTTTTTCCTTCAAAAACAAAGCAATATCCGAAAATCAGTTGGCTCGATTGATTGCTCGTGGCTCAACGGTTCAGTTGAAGGGCTTTGAAGAAAATGGGGCGAAGGTGAATGGTCGAATTGTCTTGGATGATGATTTTCAGTTGGTTTTTGAAGCGAAAGAAGGCGGAAAGTCAAATATAAAATCAAGTTCAAAACCAATATTGGTTGAAGAATCTATTGTAAGAACGTTACCAAAACCCAAGCCGCCGACCAAGGAAGTTCCCGATGAAATCGCTTGCCCAAAATGCGGTAAAGGGCAGGTTATCAAAGGTAAAATGGCGTATGGTTGCAGTCGTTGGCGAGAAGGGTGTGATTTTCGGTTTGCGTTTTCGGAGGTGCGGCATCAAGCGAACGGGCAGAAATTGACGAAGGGATTGGTTTGGAGGATATTGAATGGGTTTTAGAGTATAGATAAACGCATTGAACAACTACTCAACCACCTCAATTTCAACAGTATTGCTTTGAAGTTCAATTTTTGGAACTTGCATTAAAAGTTTATTCAATGTTTTTAAACTTTTTAACCCTTCTGCTTTTTCGCCCAATCCCAGTCCAAGATAATCTTTAATGTTATCAGAATTGGTGGAGTAGTGAAATGTGATTTTGTAAGTTCCAGTATTTCTAAAATTTTCAACCCTTCTTAGTTCAAAACTATCATAAAAATTATACCCGTTCCCTTTACTTAATGGATTAAAGGACCCTCCTGACGGGACTTGTACAAAGTCTTCTACTTTTAAATTATTCATCATTCCGCAACGTCCAAACCAGTCCAATGAATCAACTTGGGGTTTTTCGATGGTATAATAACAAAATGGCATTCTCCACTTCTCTTCAGAACCGTCCAAACTCCCTATCAAATAAACATCCTCTCCACTGTTATTCACAATGGCCACTTGCAATTCAGGCACTTCTCCCAATGAATACATTTGTTTAGAAGCGGTTAAAACACATTCAAAATCACTGGAAACTGGTTTTTCAGTTTGAGTTTGAGCTTGAACTTGACAAAAGCCAAAAGACAAGAACATTGTGAATATAGTTACTATCGGGTTCATTTTGTTGTACTTTTATTTTGGAAGAACGGTGTATTCGTGGGTGAAGGGGTAGATTTTGGTTTCTCCAAATGCCCCTTTGGTAATCAACTCACCTTCTAATGTATGGATTCCCAAGCGATCTGTTTTGATTTTGTAGGTTTCTACGTCAATTCTCCCATCTGCTAATGTATCGGTTCCAATCATTATTCTACCTTGTAAGGGTATTTTCTGAGCCAAAAATATGTTTGCTGTAAGTGTATCTCCTTGTTGAAGGTTGTTGGGTGCAATGATTGACACATCATAAAGATTGTGGTGACAAGCTAAAATAGGCATCTTTCCCCATAAGAGTACCACAAGATTACTTTCTATCAATCGCAAATCATTCCTAAGTTTTGCAGCATAGGCAAGATAACTGTCATCCGTTTTTATGTCTTGGTATTGGTTCCATAAAATTTGTTTATCTGCTTTAAAAGGCAGCGAATAGATATGTTCAATTGTATTCAAATCGTTAGAGTCAATTGTGCTACTATCTAATTGGTTATTCAATTCCTCCAAAGATTGCAGTATTAACTGATGGTGTTTTTGGATAGAATTTTTTACCTCCAAATCATTTTGTACCGCACTTTTTGAAACCAATCTGCTATTTATCGCTTTAATGATTTCGCTCGTTTTAGCACGTATATCCAAGGCACATTCTACAAACTCATTTCCCCATCCCAATTCCCAAACTTCTTTTGACATTCTATCCAAAGTTCTACCTGTATTGCTGTTGATTGAAGTACTGTATTTTGTCTGATAATGAGTGATAATGCTTGTCAAATCCTCTTTTTGTTGCTGACATTGAAGCGATTGAAAATAGGAATGTCCCAACAATCCAAGAATGACCAAGCCCTGCAATGCCAACAATTGCAGCGAATATTTTTTGAGTTTTTGAAGGAAATAAGTGCGAAGCATAAGCTGTTTTTTGTGGTTTAGTTGCATTTTGGAACTACATTATACTCATAAATAAAGGGCAATTCTTGTTCTCCTTCAAAACTTGTCCTCCAATAAATACAACCTTCAATGCGTTGTTTCCCAATTTTTTCTGCTTTCAATTGATATTGAGCAACTCCATCTGCATTCAAGAACATTTGTTCTTCTCCCACAAAAATTCTTGGTCTATACATCGAGGATGCTTCATCTAAAAATATATCTGCTTCGAGCATTTCTCCTATTTGGAGAGTTTTGGCAGAGGGAATGACATGGGCATAGTACTTAGTATAAAAATTATCGCAGTAATGTATTTTTGCCTTCACAAATTCAATGGCAGACTTAGAAAAACTCATCAGGGCATTTTCCAATAAGTTTAGATTTAGATTGGAACTAACCGAACTGCAACAAAAAGTGTTGTTAGCTTTTTGAATCGCTAAGTCCATCTTACATTGACTGTATTTCGATGCTTCCCTAAAAGCCTTTCTGTCCATTTCGTCAAAATCAGGGTATTGAAGATTGGATTTAAAAAGTTGCATTTCTACCTTCTCTTGAAAGTCCTCTAATTTCTGTAACACTTCATCTGTCCTAAACCGTTTCCCGTTTTGAAGACCTCTTATTTCACTATGGTATTTATTTGCCAACTCCACAATTATTTTCGCCTTTTCTAAATGGTCAAAACCTCTCTTTTCTTTATCCACTTTTTCCTCGAAACTTCTCAATTTATCATTCATCATTTCCTCCCATTGAAGGTTATCTACGGTCATAAACTCCTCTATTTGATTTTGTAAAGCCTTGTTTTGAAGGTGTTGGAATTGAAGGAAGAACAAACAAATCATGAAAACTACAAACTGCAATACCAACAATTGCAGTGCATACTTTTTGAGTTTTTGAAGGAAATAAGTGCGAATCATAAATTGTGTTTTTTGTGGTTTAGTTGCATTTTGGGAGGACGGTGTATTCATATTGAGAAGTGTAAGTACGTGTTTCGCCTGTTCGGTTTTTGGTGGTTATCGAAGCTTCAATGGTATGTGTACCAACTTCTTTGGCTTCTACTTTATAGGTAGAGTTACCATTTGGCTTGCTCTCCAAAATTTTGCCATCAGTACGTACAGTTTGAGGAATAAATTCTGCTTGTTGCAGTAATGCGATCTCCGCTTCAAAAACTTCTCCCTCATGTACTGATTGACTAACAGGTAAAACATTCACAAAATTCAAATCCCATATCACTGTATGAAAAGATACCCTACCCAAGATTGATTTTATTTGATTTTGAGCATAATTCAATACAATATTTTCTGCCATTTTCAAAGATAACTCTATTTGCCAGAAAGATTCAAAAGGTTGAGACAGTCCAATCTTGTCAAATACATCTTGCTTAAAATAACCTTTTTCATTTACAGATTTCCAATAATCCAATCCAATCACCTGCTCCATTTGGCGTGCTACGGCTTTCATTTCCGTTTGAAAACGTATGAGCAATTCAGTAATTTCCACATTCCATTTGTTATCATTTGCGAATTGCAGCATTACTGTTTCTTTCTGTTCAGGAGTTAAGTCAGAAAAAATCACACGGTCATTCATTTTTACTGTGAATCTATCTAATTCTTTGCGATATTCACTGGTAATTTCCCAAATCACATTTGCTCCTTTTATAAAATCTTCTCCTCTTCCCTCCTTCGATATCTGATAATTAAAATAGCTTAGATCATGCTGCAATTCATTCGAACGGTTTTGATTAGTGTCTTCCAATATCCAAACATACCCCTCCAAATTAGGCATTTTTCGCTCAGAATATTTCTGATAAACAACTAAGCCCAAAAAAGCAAACAATTGAAGTACCACCAAACTTGGTGCAGCTTTTCGAAACTTTCGGTGAAAATAGGTGAGTAGCATAGAAGAATACATTTTGTTGATTGTATGTATCAAAACGGAGACTACTACTTAAAAAGTATAGAAAGTGTTGAAAATAAAAAAGCTCCAACACCTTCAAATAAAAATGTCTTCTTCAACATAAAATACAAAAAGGACTTTCAGCCGAAGCCCAAAGTCCTGTTCATTCTTGAGAGTAGTATAAGACAATTTTGAAGGTAGGTAAGGGAAGTTTTCAAAACTTCCTTTGTCACTGTTTCATTTGATTATTTCCCACTGACCACTTCCACCAATACAGAAGCTTGCACCGAAGGAGCATTTTTGAAGGAAACCTTCAAATAAGCGTTTCCTACTCCTTTTCCAGTAGTAGCCAACTGTGCGGCATACTTGCCCTTTGCTGGGTTGTCATAATCCTTATCCCACCAAGAAATTTCAATGAGGTCATTGGGGTCTGCACTTGTATCGTCAAAGATGACATTATCGGCAAAATCGGTATGGTAATCGTGTGGCCCAGCAGTTGTGCCATCCGAAAATGTCACCTCCAAATAAATTGCTGGATTGCTGAGTAAGCCTTGAACCGTAGCGGCAGGGTCATTGCGGTTAATAGGCAGTCTATTTCGACCATTGGCTCCTGCTTGTATGCCTGATTGCAGACTCAAAACAGCCGACACAGGAACTTTTCCGCCAGTTTTGCCTATTGTTCCGCTACCACCATTCACTTTTCGTTGCCCCGTAGAAGTAGAACCATCCCAATCCGTAGCTGTAAAATTGTTTTTGGAGTAGTCAAAATTGAGGGTCATGGTGGCAGTGTTTCCGTGCATATACAGTTGTACTTGATTGTCATTCAGTACCCTCCAATTGACGTTGGCCCAAGAAGGCAACAATTCAATTGCTCCTGATGTACCAAAACGAACGTCAAAAGGATTGCCTTTGTAGTAGTAAGCCCAAGTCGTTCCTGCAATGGCACTTTGCAGTTGACTTCCTGTATTTCCAGAATTGGTGTTTCCAGGATTTTGGGTCGGCGGATTTTGTACGATTGGAGGATTATTGACAGGCGGATTGTTTACGGGAGGTGCTTGTTTTTGAGGAGCGAAAGCGGTAAAATGTCCAAAAGTGGTGTTCAAATCCCAAGTTTTGACTACATCTCCATTGGCTCTCTTCAATTTGTAGGTATGCGACAAGGTGTAATAAGCTCCTGCGCCGTGTGCAGGTACGGTGAATTGTTTGGTCAGCGTCTGTTGGTTCATCATTGAAGTAGAATAAGACGACGTTTGACTCAAAGCATAAGACAAGGTGACGGACATAGTGGCTTTCACAGGACCTGCTCCTGCTTCCAACCCTCTGGTCATGGAAACGCCAAAGGTATGGCTCATGGAGGTAGCATGTTCTTGGGTCATACCCGTTGTTTGAGAAAAAGACATACTGCCATTGTCGTTGCTGTCATTGGTATTGAAGTCCTGCAAATGATAGTAGTCGTAGCGTTCTAAGGTGTAAACTGGGGTATTTCTAACCTGTCCTTCGAGGTTGTTGGCAAACACTGGATCGACAATCGAAATGCAGGGAATGTAAGCGATGGTGGACAATTTCATATCTGTCCTTTTGTCGGGTCTGCTGAGGCTTGTTTGTTTGGGTTCTGTATTCGTAATTTGTTTGTTCTGAAAAGGCAGTGTCACCTTCAAAGCATAGCAGACTTCTGAATTGGTGAGAGCCGCATAAGATGCATGGGCTGCAAAAGAACCCGATGTGACAAAAGATTCTTTGCTGTCTTGTACCACATTTGGGGGTTGAATAGCATAAACGGACAGATCCAAATCTCCACCAGAACCTGAATCAGTAAACAAACGTTTGCCAACAGATGCATAGGTGGTCAAGTCTGTTCGCACACAAACAACTGCATTTGTAGGTGGTTTGCCGTGTCCATTCATTCCGACCATTCCCAATGCCCTGTATCCTTGTGGCGCAATCGGCATCCAAATCGAACCGTCTTGGTCGCCGCCTGTACCTCCATCATGGTAAATCCGTTGATAATCTTTCGGATAGGCAATCGCAGTTGGGTCATTACTTGTTCTGACTGCTATCATTACCGTAGTGGGTTTCGCATGAGAGGCATGTGCATAATGTCCCAAGGCAGAAAAACCTGGAGGTAACTTGGGACTCCACATAGACCAATTGGCATCTGCGCCTGTTCCTCTGTCGTTGTAAACAAAGTCGTAGTCGGTGACAAACATAATTTCTAAGGCATCCATTTTGATGCTGTTTTGCTGTGCTTGTGTCCAATTACTACACAGAAATAGTCCTAAGACAGTGAAAACGAGGAATATTTTTCTTTTGAGATTCATGAGGTTTGTTTTTAAAAAATAAATTTTTGAACGTTTATACCCAAGTATCTGTAAAAGGAGGTGAGGCGTTACAAGATTGGGGATTTTTTTTTACAAATATTATTTGATTAGGCATCAAAAACATGGCGGCTTATTCTTGCTGTTAAATTCTTTTGGTTCTTTGACAAAATCTGTGATTTGAGACTTCGGAAGTTTGCCGCTTACAAAATCAAAAAACTATTTCACTAAAAATTAACCTCTTATAAAATGAAACTTCCGAAGTCTTTATTGCTTCCACAAAAATTGTCGCAGAACTATTCTTTTCAACGCAAATGTTTCGGAAATCTTTTCTACAAATTGGTAAACTATTGTTGTTGATAGGTTTGTAAAATTGTGGAATTAGTCAATGACTTGAGTGCTTTTTCTTCAAAAAAAATAATATCTGGTCAAAATGGCTTAATATTGCATTCTCAGAAGCATAAAATCTGACTCATGGATATTTTTAGTGGAGCAGTTAAAGACTTTTGTAGTTTCCTTTTGAGAGCATACTGATTTTCAAACATTCCATATCTTTAAGAATAAACTACAAAAGTCTCATTCCACTAAAATCTTCGATGAACCTAAAATCTTATGAGCAATTTGTCTAAAAAAAGAAAATAAATTCATGTTCGACAGCCTACCCCATCATTTCCGAAAACACAACCTATCAGCAGATGTCAGAACCCTGCTATTGCTTCGCCGTTCTTTTGAGAAAGGATTGATCAATACTTTGGGTGATATCTATGTGTTGTTGAAGAGTTTGGTTGCCAAAGACCCAACGGATTTTGGCCCTTTCGCTACGGCATTTTATGAATATTTTTTAGACATTGACATCAAAAAAGGGGAGAAGTTGGAGAATGCAATTGCACGCTCCAAAGCCTTTGCGGAGTGGAAAGAGGAGTATCTGAAACGAGAAGAAGTGGAAGAAACACCGAGTATGCGGGAATTGATTGATCAGTTTTTGGATGAAGTGCATGTCACGACTTTCGACATCCAAAAAATGCTGTCTGGTGAGGATATCCTCAACAAAGACGATCCTACTCGTGCGGATAATGGCGGACAAGATGCTCCAGATGGCCCACAAAAAGTGGACAAAGCGGCGGATTATAGCAAAATACCCTTGGAGGAATTGAAGCGAAGAATGGAGGAGGTTGCCAAACGGCAAAAAGAGCGACATCATGGTGGGAGTCATTGGATTGGTTCGGGTGGGATTTCACCTTACGGAAACAATGGTGGCGCAGTAGGTGGCATAAGAGTCGGTGGGGGAGGAGGTGGCAAAATGGCTCGTGCGGTCATTGGTGACCCACAGTTTTATCCCGTTGATACCCATGCGATTTTGAAGGACGACAATATTGATGCGGCTTTGGCTTCTTTGAAGGGGATTGAAGAAGAAGATGCGGAACTGCTTTTGGACATTGAAAAAACAATTACCGAGGGATTGAAGCAAGGGGGCATTTTCTTGCCCTATGAGAAAGAAAAGGTTTCGCAGAAATTGCAGGTCATGTTGTTGATTGACAATGGTGGTTTTTCGATGTATCCTTATATCAAAGCAGTGACAAAACTATTTTCTAAAATGAAAACCCGCTTTGCCCATGATTTGAAGGTCTATTATTTCCACAATACCATTTATGGGGGCATTTATTCGGATGTTCGTCGGACAGAATATGTGCCGATTGAGCGCATTACTGCAATGGACAAAAATTACAGTGTTTTTGTGATTGGTGATGCAGACATGGCACCCTATGAGTTGGATGATTACAGTATGCAAGGTTGGAATAACCTAAAAGACCACTTCAAACGCATTGCATGGATGAATCCAATGCAGCAACGTTATTGGGCAATGTCTATGACTGTCAATTATTTGAAGCAGGTAATCCCCATGTATCCGCTTACACCTGATGGTATCGAAAAGGCGGTGCAGAAGATGAATCAAAAACGAAAGTATTTTAAGAGGTAAACCTACAATTGATTTAGATACTATATGTTTTCATAATTGTATAAATTTTCAAAAGACGAATCTATAAGGTTTTTAAGTTCCGCACCTACTTTTCTGTTGAAAATGAGACTTAAAATAATTTTATACAATTGGCTTAAATGAGCTAAACCTTTGTAAATTATCATTCTAAAGCTCAAATTTCATTTATGTAAACTATTTTTTATATCGTTATGTTTATGAAAAATAAATGTTCATAAAACACTTACTTTCAAAATAGTTTCCCGAGTAATTAATGTTTTTGTTAAATGGAAAAAAACAGCATAAAATATATAGATTTGATTCACTACTAATGAAATACTATTTAATCCGCATGATAAAAAGAGCATTGAGGCACAGGTACGTGCCTGATTATGTGTTGTTTGACTCTTGGTTCTGTTGCGAAAAAACATTGAAAGCTATCCGTTCACTTCGAGAAAGAGTTATCCATGTGATGCCTGCTTGTAAAATGGGCAATGCCAAATATAAATGGGTAGGAGATAAGTCAGAACTTACTGCTCACCAAATTCTCCAAAAATTAAGAAAGCATAGGTGAAAACCTAACTGATACATATAATTGAATATAAATATAGGTTTTTATTGTTTCAATTTATTGATAGATAACTTAAGTTTCGCACCTACTTTTTTACTGAAAAAGAGGCTTAAAACAATTATATACAATCGGCTTAAATGAGCTAAATCTTTGTAAATTACTCTCCTAAATCTCGAACTCCATTTAAGGAAGGCACTTTTTCGTCACTATAATTAGTGTAAATAAATATTTATAATTTATTTACATACAAAGTGTTTTGAAGAAAATTAACTTGTTTGTTAAAGAGGAAAAACAGCATAAAATATGTATATTTGATTCACTATAAACAAAATACAAAAATTATGCTGCCTGATTGCAAGATACAAAAAGTACACGAAATTAAAAGCCTACTGAAAAAAAATAATATTGTAGATGCTTTAGCCCGAGCTTATGAACCCTTTCAATTGAAAAGCTTGTGCTATCCCTTAGACTTACTCAAAACCCAAGGTTATCCTATTTCTGTGCTAATGCTCACACTGCTGCTGCTTCCTTTTTTGGGAGTCGATAGTATTCATGGATTCTCGAATGGTGCTTACAGTCATGTTTTTGAAGGAGCAAAAGATTGTTTGTATCGTTTAAAAAACAATGAATGGATAAATTGGCGTAAGCTTCTATACCGATTTAATAAACGCTATAATGAGCTGGCTGACAAACATATGGTGAAATTGAGTGAGGAGGAAAGAAAAGGGATGAAACCGAAGTACAAGTGTTTGACTGCTGATGATAGCCCAGTGAACCATACAGGCAAAACCATCGAAGGTATCAGTAAAGTTCATGACCATTCTCTCAAATGTACTGTTTTGGGCTTCAAACTCTTGGTCTTAGGCTATTTTGATGGAATCAACTTTCGACCTTTAGATTTTTCCTTGCACCGAGAAGGGCAAAATCGCCAACGCTATCGTTTTGGTTTACCTGTTAGGGCGCTCAAAAAACAATATCGTAAAATTAGAGCTAAATTATCGGCAGGTTATGAACGGTTTAAGGAATTGGATAGGGATAAGAATAGCCAACTAATCAGCATGATAAAAAGAGCATTGAAACATGGATATGTACCTGATTATGTGTTGTTTGATGCTTGGTTCTGCTGCGAAAAAACATTGAAGGCTATCCGTTTACTTCGACAAGGAGTCATTCACATAGTGGCTGCTTGTAAAATGGGCAATGCCAAATACAACTATTTATCCAAAGAAATGTCAGCTGGGCAGATTTTAAAAACATTGCGAAAAGTTCATAAACGTAAGCCCAAAAGATGCCGCCTACTTGGGTGTTATTATTATACCGTGGTGGTGGATTATAAAGGTATGGAAGTCAAGTTGTTTTTTGTTAGGTATACTAAACGAAGCAAATGGAGACTTTTACTGACTACCCAAACAAGCCTTCGTTTTACTCAGGCTATGGAAATCTATGCTATTCGATGGTCTATTGAGGTCTTTTTCAAAGAAGTAAAGCAACTTTTAGGTATTCAAAAATGTGCTTCCAGAGATTTTGATGCTCATATTGCTCATACCACTTTAACTTTGATTCAATATGTTATGTTGAGTTTGCATAAACGCTTTTCAGATTATGAAACGATTGGCGGCTTATTCAGAGCTATCAGAGACCAATATATTCAAGCAACGATTGCTCAAAGGCTGTGGCAAATCATGATTTCTATTCTCACACGATTGGTTCAAAAGATAGAATGTGATATGGAACTGGTCTTGCAGTTAATTATTCATGACAACGATTTCAGGCAATTATTTTCGGGTATGGTGCAGCTTAAAGTACAAGATGAATAGGAGATAAGCATTTGTTAAGAACCTAAATGGAAAAATATGACTAAGTGACTTATTTACAATTATTTATGATCTATCAATATCTATAAATATCTTATATTAAAACATAAAAACAATTAACTAACAAATGCTTACTTTTTTAAGTGGCGATGCGAAACTTAAATAGATAATATTATAGTGCCAGATGGGAAGGTGCGAAACTTAAGTTACTTACTTAGTTTTTCCTCAAAATTACGGGAAATTATTTTTAGTGCTGTATTTTCTGTTGATGTACTTCAATGAAAAAAAATGTAAAGATTCATAACAAAGTTTTGAAGTGTGCTAAAAAAATCTTACTTTCATAATGACTTTTTTTTAACGCATAAATTTTCCATTATGAAAAACACGTTTACATTTTCATTTTTCTTACTTTTTACCTGTTTTTTGTCTGCCCAAAACGTCTATAAAATGGGAGATGTACCCATGACTGCAGATTGTGAAGGTATTTTTTACGATGATGGAGGAAATATATTTCCTGGCTTTTACAGCAATCAGCTAGGGCAACCTCCACAAGAATTCACCATCTGCCCAGAAGGAGCGGGATGTGTGGTGATGGATTTTGAAGAATTTGTGACGGAAAATTCTTCTAATTTGGGACCAGGAGATGTATTGTATGTGTATGATGGACCCGATAGTAATTCACTGCTAATAGGAATCTTTTCAGGTGCATTGAATTATAATAGTGCTTATTCTAATCGAACAATTACAGCAGGGAGTGGCTGCATGACCTTTGTGTTTGATGAAAATGGGGGTTTTACTACAATTGGATGGGAGGCTACTTGGACTTGTTTTGCAGAAAGTTGTGAAACGAGTGAGAATTTATCTCCGCCAGTAGATTGTGTGAATGCAGCAGTGACTTATGGCGATTTAGTAGTTTATACGAGCAATGCCTCAGGAGAAGAGGAACTGATATCGCAAGGCATACAAGGTTGTATTTCCTCTGGAGAAACACATTCTGCTTGGATAGACTTTCGTATTCAAGAATCCGCTCCTCCCAATATTCCTCTGACTTTCACCCTCTCTCCCAAGTCTGGGGGAGAAGACTATGATTTTGCAATCTATGGACCTAATCAAGATTGCTCAAATTTGCAGCTTCCTATCCGATGTTCCTATGCGGAGGAAACATTTGCAGGTACGATAGAAACAGGTTTGAGAATAGGGGAAACAGATGTATCTGAAAGTCCCACAGTGGATGATGAAGGAAAAAATGCAAATGGTTTTGTCGCACCCATTATCGTGAATCCTGGTGAACAATATTTTTTGGTAATCAACAATTTCTCAAGCAATAATGTAGGGGCTGATATAGTTTGGGGAGAGGAAGTACACAGCAACAATCTATTGATTGATATGAACACTGCAATTGAAGCCTACCCATTTTTTGAAACCCTGCAAATCCATCCCAACCCTGCCACCGATTTGCTGCAATTGTCACTCAACGTATCAAAGTCTGCTACTGCCAAACTGCAATGGTTCAATGCACAGGGAAAACTGGTCAGTACCGAAAACCTCCAAATCACCCAAAATGGATGGAAACATTCGGTGAATGTGGCTGATTTTGCAGTGGGAATGTATTACCTGTATTTGCAGACAGATGAAGGAATGGTGGTGGATAAAGTGATGGTGGTGAGGTGATGAGGAATGTCAGGTAAATTCGAATAGCGAAAAACACGGCGACACTTGCAAAGTTCGCCGATGTTTGGAGCGGGAATGGTGACAAAGAACAGGAATGTAGGTTTTCTCAAACCCACTTTCCCTCCATTTCCTCCGTTACTAAGATATGTTTAAAAATACCCTATTTTTGATGGTAATAACGCTTCAATAAAACATACATACACATATGAAAATAATGTTATTTTTTTTTCTTGACTTCTTTTTGAGTCTAAACCTACTTGCTCAAAATCTATTTGAAGATAAAGAGAGTATTTATTATGCAGCAGTTTCACAATTTGTAGAGAGCTTTCCTGAAAATTCAACACTACTATTAGAAAGGTCATTATTCACAACAAATAATTTACCTAAAAACATTAAGGGTAGAAAAATAAAGTTAATAACCATGAATGAAATGGCAAAACAGTATAAAAAAGATAAGCAACTAATTGATATATATAGGATTGTGCCTTTATTTTTTGAAGATAATATTTTTTACATTAATATTGTTAATTTTAGTGTAAGCTACAAAAAGCGTAATTTTTACTTTGCCAATAAAGAAGGAGGCGGAGCTCGGTATAAGTATAAATACGATTGTAGTGACAATGATTTGGTACTGATGAAAGATTGATTATAACTTTAACCCACTTTCCCTTCACTTCCTCCGTTACTAAGAAAACAAGGCCTATCTTACTTTCGTTTTGTTTTCTCAAAACCCAAACGGCACGGCAATATTGAAGCAAACCTCCAACATACAAATCTATTTTCTGAAAATCACCTTATTTTTATTGGCAATAACTCTGCAATTCAAAGCAAGCCTCGCCCAAGAAATTAATAAGCCGTCCACCGTCGGTCGTCAGTCGTCCACCCTATTCAACCTCCGAACCAAAACCCTCTACTTCAATAAAAACCAGCAGTCAGACACTCTCCAACTCGACACTCTCACCATCGTTCCCAATTCAATCAAAGCCCTCTACCCAAGCACCAAACAAAGGTTTTTGTTTGAGTTCAACACTTGAATGTCTCTTTCTGAAAAATCATTATTGAAAGGCATTTGAAAAAAAAATGTTTTTTTTTCAAATTTTCTTCAATTGCTAACCCCAAAAACGTCTATTGATAGTAGTGGTGGTTTTCTTAGGAATTTCAGTACTATATTTCAAATCATTTTTTTTTAAAAAAAATTTAGTATTATGTCAGTATCATTTAGTACAATGGGGGGAATTGCATTATTTGCAGGAACTCAATCCAAAGCTCCAAGGGATTGGGCATTTTGTAATGGGCAGGCAATGAATATTTCTGGGAACAGTGCCTTTTTTGCGATATTAGGTAACCGTTATGGTGGAGATATGACTTCTTTTGCGCTGCCTTCATTAGAAGATATAGGCGAATGTCGTCATATAATAAGGGTGCAGGGGGATTTTGCAATGGGACAGGAACTGCCTTTCGTTGAGGCTGCAGAAGGTAACTATGATGAAAATTTTATGGGAGTTATTACGAAGCAAGACGGAGATATTCCTAATGGTTGGATTCCATGTGATGGTCGGACTTTGGGGGTGAAAGAAAATCAAGGCCTGTACGGAATTATAGGGCATAAGTTTGGAAGTGGAAGTATTGATAAGTTTAATATTCCCGACCTCAATGCTTTGGGAGACCAAAAGTACATCATCTGTATCAAGGGCGGTTGGCCTAGTTTCTCTTAATTAGAGTAGATTTTCATTAGTGACTATTGCTTACTTTTGTGAAAACACCCAAAACGACATTTTTGTAGTTTTGGGTGTCTTTTTACCATTCATTGGATGAAGACTTCAAAGATGTTGATTGATAACATTTCTCTCAACAAACCCACTTTCCCTTCACTTCCTCCGTTACTAAGAAAACAAGACCTATCTTACTTTCGTTTTGTTTTCTCAAAACCCAAACGGCACGGCAATATTGAAGCAAACCTCCAACATACAAATCTATTTCCTAAAAAACATTTTATTGCTAATGGCAATAACACTGCAATACAAAGTGAGCCTCGCCCAAGAAACCAATAATCCGTTCACCGTCTCCAACCTCCGAACCAAAACCTTCTACTTCAATAAAAACCAATCCGCCGACACCCTTCAACTCGACACCCTCACCATCGTCCCCAACTCCATCAAAATCGAAACCGTACAGCCATACAACCATACAACAATACAACAATACAGCAATACAGCAATCATCCTAAAAAAGCCAACAGACTTCAAAGCAGATTCCATCAAAATCACCTACCGAGTATTCCCCTACAATTTTGAAGAAAAAACAAGCCACAAAGACCCCAATCAAATCCTAAAATACGATGGCAGCTACCGCAATTTTGACTATCAATTGGGTAAGAATAGTGACAATTCCGACTTGTTCAACCTCAAAGGATTGGACTACAATGGGAGTTTTGGGCGGGGCATCAATTTTGGGAACAATCAAAGTTTGGTGGTCAACTCCAATTTCGATTTGCAGATGGCGGGAAAATTGTCGAATGACATCGAAATTTTGGCGGCAATCAGCGACAGCAATTTGCCGATTCAAGCCGATGGCAATACCCAACAATTGCAGGAATTTGACAAAATCTTTATTCAGCTCAAAAAGCAGCAGCATACGCTTTTGATGGGGGATTATGAGATTTTTCGCCCCAAAAGTTATTTCCTCAACTTCAATCGCAAGCTGCAAGGTGCAAAGTTTTCGACGGGAACGAAGCTGGGAAATGGGGAATTGAAGGGAGCGGTCAGTGGGGCGATTGCGAAGGGAAATTACAATCGGATGGTGTTTGATGGCATTGAAGGAAATCAAGGACCCTACCGATTGCAGGGCGCAAATGGGGAATTGTTTTTGATTGTCTTGTCGGGCATGGAGAAGGTGTTTATTGACGGAAAACAGTTGGAGCGTGGGGCGGACAATGACTATGTGATTGACTACAATTTGGCGGAAATCACCTTCACGCCTCGCCAACTCATCACCAAAGACAAGCGCATCACCATTGAATTTGAATACATTGACCGAAACTATCTCCGAAGCCTACTCTACACAACTGCCGAATACAAAACCGATAAATTGACCGTCAATGCCCACGTTTTCACCGAGCAAGATGCCAAAAATCAACCCTTGTTGAATGAGGAGGAAGGAGATGATTTTTCGCTGCAAAGAGCCATTTTTGCGGAAGTGGGCGATAATATTGAAGCAGCCGTTTTGACCGATTTCGCGCCTGTGGGAAATATTGAAGGGCGGGTTCGGTATGTTCGTATAGATTCTACGGTGGCGGGAACGGTTTATCCCGATGTCTATGTTTTTGCAGCCAAACCACCTTCGGATGTGGATTTGTATGCACCCATTTTTCGACTGGTAGGGCAGGGCAGGGGCAGCTATGTTTTGGAGGATGGTATCCAAAATGGGCGGGTCTATCGTTGGCTTGCACCCGATGATGCGGGCAATTTGCAGGGAAATTATGCTTTGGGAACGCTTTTGGTGACTCCAAAAAAACGAAAATTGACCACGATTGGCGCAGATTACTCCTTGTCGAAAAACAGTCGAATTTTTGGAGAAGTGGCGATGAGCAACAACGATTTGAATACTTTTTCGGACATTGGAGATGCTGACGATAAGGGCAGGGCTGCAATGTTGGGTTTTGAAAATGCATGGGAACTCGGCAAAGAGAAAAACTCTCAATTGACAACTTCTTTGAAATACGAAGTAAGGGAAAGCCGATTTGTGCCTTTAGAACCGTATCGTCCGATTGAGTTCACCCGTGATTGGAATTTGCAGGGTTTGACGGTGCCTGAAAATGAAAACATTGGCAGTTTGGAATTGGCTTGGAAACAGGGCAATCGCAGCTTGCTGCAATACCGTTTGGGGACTTTTCAGCGCGGCAATCAGAGCTATCAAGGTTTGAAGCAGGTCTTCAATGGTTTTTATCGCCCCAAAACTTGGGAGGTGCGTTGGAATGTGAGTTATTTGACGACCGAAAACGACACGACTTTGCAAACGCAGTTTTTGCGCCCTAATATGCAGGTCAGTAAGTCGTGGAAGAGATTGAAGTGGGGAGTGGGTTTTGAACAAGAACAAAATCGGCGGACGGAGATTTTGACGGACAATTTGCAGTCGAGTAGTTTTTACTACAATGAAGCGAGCATTTTTGTCAGCACGCCCGATACTTCGGCAAATCAGATGACTTTGCGTTTTAAAAGGCGTTGGGATTACAGCCCACAACAAAAGGATTTCACGGTTTTGACGGTAGGAGATATGCTCAGTTTTACGGGGGAAAGGGGCAGAACTGCTAACAGTCGTTTGTCGTGGAATTTGACCTATCGCAGCCTGCAAATTGAAGATGTAAAGGCTACAAACAACACACCTAAGACAACGGTTTTGGGTGATGTTCGCTACAATTTTAAGGCATTGAAGGGGGCGGTGCGTTCGTCGAGTCGCTATTTGGCAGGTTCGGGGCAGGAGGAAAAGGTGCAGTTGGGTTATCAGTTTTCACCGAGTCGAAATGGCAATTTTGTGTGGCGGGATGCGAATGAGGACGGCATTGCGACGGTGGACGAATACCAAATTGGGAATCCCGATTTGTTGGCGACCGAAGACAGCACTTACTTTGAAGTGGCACTGCCTACGGGAGCGTTTGAATTGACGAATCAAGTGGGCTTCAATCAGATTTTTAACCTGAATCTCAAATCTTTGTGGCGGGATAAAGGAGGCTTTTTGAAGCTGATGAGCCGTTTTTCGCTGCAATCTCGGATGGACATCAATCGGGAGACGAAGGCGACTTCTTTTGATGTGAATCACTACAATCCCTTGTGGGTGGATTTTGCGGATAGTTTGATTGTGAGTGAACGGGTAAGCAACAATCACACGCTGTTTTTCAACCGAAACAGTCCTGATTTTGAAGCACAGGTTTTTCGGCAAAGGGGGACGAGGCGGCAGTTGCTCTTGTTGGGTTTTGATGAGAACCAACAGACGGAATATGGGAGTGAATTGAAGCACAATTTTAGTCGAAATGTGACGGCAGAATTGAAGGGCAGCGTGGGCGAAAAGGGGCGTTCTTCGAGTGCTTACGAGGAGCAAAATTACCGCATTGGTTTTTGGAAAGTGGGACCTTCGGTGAGTCTTCAAGCGCAGCAAAAGTTTCGCATCAAGGCGGCGTATCAGTACCAATTTGGAAAAAATGAATTGATAGATACTTCACAAGCAGCGGTTACGAATGAACTGAAGCTGCAAGGGCAGTATGGTCAGCCGAGCAAGGGTTTGGTGCGTTTTGATGTGAGTTGGGTGAATATTGACTATCAGGTGGCAAACTTCAATTCACCCGTGGCGTACAATTTGCTCAATGGGTTGCAGCCAAACGCCAACTATATTTGGCGCACGACTTATACGACTCGATTGAAGGGGAATATCCAATTGGAGCTTAGGTATGAGGGGCGCAAGAGTGGGGAGAGTCGGACGGTGCATAAGGGCGGGGCGACGATGCGGGCTTTGTTTTAGAGTGTGGTGGTTTTTTGAACATGAACTTGTAGATGTAAAGGAACTTTCTTGTGTTGGATTTGGCTTGTGTGGGCTTTGTTTTAGGCAAAATGATTGAATTCACGCTTTGTCCAGTTTTCAATTACAATATCATTGATTCTGGAAAAGTGTTTTTCATTTCTCGTGACGATAACCATATTGTGAGCGACAACAGAAGTAGCAATCAATAGGTCGAAATCTGGAATCAGTTGCCCTAAGCGTTGAAGTCTAACTTTTTCAGCAGCGTATTTTTCTATACTATCAGAAATAGGAATTACATTGAATAAGTTTTTCATTCTGACAACTTCTGAAATGTGTTTTTCAAAATTTGAACTTTTGTAAGCTCCATAAGTCAGCTCTGCAATGGTTATCTCTGAAATATAGCAGTTGCTTATTCCAACACTCTTGATTTTTCTCTTGATATTGAATTTGTCTTTTAGAAAAGCAATGCAAATATCGGTGTCTATCAAATATTTGCTCATTTTAGTCTAAGTTAATTTCTCTTGTTGAGATGGTTCTGGATTGCAGTATATCCTCAATAACTTCATCTTCTACATCATTCCAAGAACCTGCCAATTCATCTAATAACCGTAGCTTTTCACTTTCAGGAGTAGGGTAGCTTTTCTTCACATTTTCAGTGAGTTTGGAGAGTAAGTCGAGTTTGACATTGAAGTGCAATGGCTCAAAGAGGTGCATTATTTTTGTTACGGTTAGATTTTCCATTTTTTTTTATTTTCATTATTTAACGTTTATTGGGTTTGAATAGTTGCAGCATAGACGAAGTTTGTAGTGTTTGCTTGAAGGGAAATATCGAATTGGAGTTGAGATATGAGGGGCGACGATGCGGGCTTTGTTTTAGTTTTTTTGAACAAGAACTCTTAGATGGAAAGGAACTGCTTGTATGGGTTTTGGGCTTTTTAGTGTGAAAATTCTGCGTATAGTGCGGAAGTTCTTTTTTATCTAGCAGTTCTTGTTCACAAGGTCAGCACGACTTATACGACTCGCTTGAAGGGGAATATTCAGCTGGAGCTTCGGTATGAGGGGCGGAAAAGTGGGGAGAGTCGGGCGATTCATAAGGTCGGGGCGACAATGCGGGCTTTGTTTTAGTTTTGTGCCGCTCAACTATTGTCAAAGTCTGCGACTGTTGACAAAGTTTCGATAGGGGATTATTTGTGTATTTGCCTAAGATACAGTAGATTTGACTTTATTTTTCCATTTGTTAAATCTACGCCCCGCTATGAATACAATTGTGAATCCCCGAAGAAAGCTCAAACTCGACCGCAGCAAACAAAACCTGACCGACCGTGACCTGCCCGAAATTTGGCGAAAAGTCAAAGCCAACCAAATCGAGTTTGTGGACTTGAGCTACAATGAAGGACGGATTGAAAGCATGGTTTTGTCTGCCGATTACCTCCAATCGGTGCGCTATCTCTACCTCTATCAATCTAATATTCAATCCATTCGGATAGAAGATGATTTACCCAATTTGCGGATTTTGCACTTGGGTAAAAACCAATTGAAGTCTTTTTGGCTGCCCAAAGGTTTTGCCAATTTGCAGCATTTGCGATTGGAGGAAAATCAATTGAAGGAGTTTGAATTGGCGGATTTTGAGGGATTGAAGGCGATGAAAGGTTTGTATTTGCGGAAAAACGATGTGAGCAATATTGACCAAAACATTTTGAGTCAAGCCGAGAATTGTTGGAAGCAAGTGAAAAAATATTACACCGCCTTGAAAAATACGGGCGAAGGACTGAACAATGAGGTAAAAGTGATTTTGGTCGGGAATGGCAGTGTGGGCAAGACGCAAGTGGCAAAGCGATTGGAAGGGCATCCCGATTATGTGTTCAACGACCAACACGATTCGACTCATGCCATTGTGTTGTTGAGAAAACACTTGGAGGTCTATGACCTGGAGAAGGGATTGATGTTGAATATATGGGATTTTGGAGGGCAGGATATTTACCACGCCACACATCGCCTATTCATGCAAACACAGGCTTTGTTTTTGTTGGTTTGGGACATCGTGAACGAAAGCAAATCGCACCACGAATACAAGAATAAACTATACGAAAATCAAGACTTGCCCTATTGGCTGGAATATGTGCGCTGCTTTGGGAAGGGTAGTCCTGTCTTGGTAGTCGAGAACAAAATGGACAAGACCGAAGCGGAAATAGAAACGGAATTGGAGGGCAAAAAACCCGTGGAAGTAGATAGGCAAGAATTGAAGAAAAACCATACACACATTGAAGATTTTTTGAAGGTAAGTGCCAAGCGAGACAAAGGTTTTGCAGCGTTGGAGTATAAAATTGAGGGAATTTATGCGGACGACCCAAAGCTTTTGGAGGCATTGAAAAAACGCCTTTTGCCCAATGGGTGGCTGCAAGTGCGGGATAGGGTGAGGGCAGAACAAGAGAAGAAGGGCGGAGCAAAGACCATAGAAATGGAGACCTTTCGGCAATGGTGCGAAGCGGCAGAGGTGGCTTCTTCGAGCGATGTATTGTTGCGCTTTCTACACGATACAGGGGTGCTGTTCTATCGCAGCCAATACTTTCGGGGAAACATCATCTTGGACCAAAGCTGGGCGATTGAGGCGGTTTACAAGGTATTCGACAAGGAAGAAAGACACCATGAAATACTGGAAGAAGAAAAGGGAGAACTGGACCACCGACTGCTGACGAGGATTTGGCGGAGGCATACGGACGAAGAACGAGCCTTGTTCATGGATTTTATGTTGAGTTGTGAATTGTGTTTTGAAGTGACTGAAAAAGACGAAAAACGCAAATATCACAGCCCTTCCTTCAAGGAAAGAAAGTTTGTCGTGCCGCAATACCTGACGGCTCAAATGCCCGAAGAAGACCGAAAGGCATACATCGCAGTGCTGCAATTGGAGGAATGTCGGCGAATTGGCTACCGATTTTTGCCGCCTGTATTCATGCACCGATTTTTGGTCAAAACAAAGGACATCAAGTTTGTGCATGAACGCTACCAACAGGGAGTTTTATTGGAGTATGAGGAAGTGCATGTATTGGTGACGGCTGATTTTCAACAGCATTGCATCGAAATTCGATTTCCCAAATCCGAAAAAGCCCAACAATTGGCGGCAGAACTGGAAAACCTGCTGGCGCACATAGAGGAAGAAACCCTGTTCCAAACCGTCAGAAAAAAAGAAGGGGAAGAAGAATTCAGTGTATTGAAAAGAGTGAGTTTGTTCAAGCAATTGGCACAACAAGAAAAAAATCCATCACAGACTGCCTACCAAAAACCCAAAGCGACTCGTCTCTTTGTGTCTGCTGCAATGGAAGATGCAAAGTGGAAAAAGCAACTGACAACTCACTTGAATATATTGGAACGGGTGGATTCGGTCAAGGTTTGGAGTGAAGACAAAATATTGACAGGCTCTCAAAGAGAGGCGGTTATTCAGCAACAAATGAAAGAGGCAGACATTATTTTATTGCTGATTAGTTCGGACTATTTGGGAGGAGACAAGCAATACCACCAAGAAATGCAGCAAGCCATGGAATACAGCCAAAAAGGGGAGGCAATCGTCGTTCCCATTAGTCTCCGTTCCTGCACTTGGGATGAAACGGCTTTTGCAGGACTGCAAATTTTACCCAAATCCCAAAAGCCTATTGACCTCGCTGAAAATACCGATGCCGCTTTGAGTGAAGTGACCGCTGAATTGAGAACATTGTTGAACCAACAGTCAAATGTCAAATAATAACTGAAATAAGAAACTCCATCCATAGCCCATGAATTCATTCGTGGGCTAAGAATGGGAACGAATTTTCTTCAAAACAACCAAAACACAAACCATGCCTCCAATACAAATACCAAGCAACACCATCACCCTACAACACCCAACCAACGGCAAAATCTTCAACTTTGAAATGATTCAAGTAGAAGGTGGCAGCTTCAAAATGGGAGGAACAAAGTACAGTTTTGAAAAACCCATACATGAAGTACATATTCCGACTTTCCACATCGGCAAATATCCCGTCACCCAAGCCCTCTACGAGTTTGTGATGGGCGAAAATCCTTCTTACTTTGAAGGAACAGAAAGACCTGTCGAACAGGTTTCTTGGGACGATGCAAAGGTATTTATAGAAAAACTGAACAAAGACTATGGAAATATGGGCTTTCGCCTATTGAGCGAAGCTGAATGGGAATATGCAGCAAGAGGAGGAAAAGAGGGAATAAAAGACAACTTTGAATATTCGGGCAGCAATGAGATTGAAGAAGTAGCTTGGTATAGAAAAAATAGTCATCAAGAGACCAAACCTGTGGGCTGGAAAGAACCGAATCAGTTGGGGATATATGATATGTCGGGCAATGTGTGGGAATGGTGTGAAGACGATTGGCACTCCAATTATGAGGATGCTCCCAAAGATGGCAGCGCATGGATAGATGAACCAAGAGCTTCAATGCGAGTGTATCGGGGCGGCTCGTGGAGCTACAACTTCACCGGCACCCTTCGGGTTGCTTACCGCTTCAACTTCGCCCCCGTTAACAGGGACTACTACCTCGGCTTTCGCCTTGGTTTGCCTTAGTTTAGTAGGCAGCCATTCGGCTTTTCTCTTTGAGCTAACAGGTCAGGTCAGGGCGAAATGGACGGAGCTTTGGGAGCAGTGGGCGAATGCGGAGCCGCCCACGTGAGCAAAGAGAAGTACATGGAGCTGGGGGTTTGGGGGCGTTGCCCCCAACTTTGGGTAGAGAGCTTAGAACAGGAAGGATTAATAGAAAGGAAGCTCACTTGGCTTGGTATTGTGGTATTTTCTTAGGACTACTATAAATTTAATATTTTATGAAAGTTAAAATTTTTACTATTCCCATTTTGCATAGTGAAAAGTGGGAAAAAGAATTGAATCAGTTTTTGCAGCAAAAGAAGGTTGTGGAAATAGACCGTCAACTGGTCAATGGCAAAAACGGAGCTTATTGGTCTTTTTGTGTGGAGTATATAGACGGTTCGAGTGCTATTTCCAACGAACAACAGCGCATCGACTACAAAAAGGTATTGGACGATGCGACTTTTCAGCGTTATTCCGCTTTGAGAGAGGTACGCAAGGTATTGGCAGAAGAAGAGGGACTGCCTGTTTTTGCGATTTGTAGCAATGCTTCTTTGTCCGAAATAGCAAAGCTGAATACCATCACCGAAAAAACAATGCAGAAAGTCAAGGGGATTGGTGAGAAAAAGGCAGCCAAATATGCGACAAGGTTTGCGGAAGGGCTTCAAAAAAAAGAAGGCAAATGAAACGGCAAGGAAACTTGATTGAACCCATTACTTCAATGGATAACCTGTATTTGGCGTATTGGAAAGCCAAAAAAGGCAAGCAAAACCGCCCTGAAGTGATTGCATTTACAAAAAACTTGCGGGAGAATCTACGCTCACTTCAAAGTGATATTCTCGAACAAACCATTGATTTTGGGGATTACCACTACTTCAAAATTTACGACCCAAAGGAGCGGCTCATCTGTGCCACGAGTTTTCGGGAACGGGTATTGCAACACGCCCTGATGAATGTCTGTCACGTTTGATGGCTCGAAAGTTCTGCTGCTTTTTTACTGATTACCAAAACAGATTACAAAAGTTTTAAAAACTTTTGTAGTCTGCGGCTCAATAGCGGTGGGTTTCGAAACCCACCGCTATTGGAAGGGAAATATCCAATCATTCCAACATCCAAATAATCACCGCATCAGATACATCTTCCCCCAACCATTCTTAAAACTACCATCAATCAACTCATTTGTTTCCAATTGTTTGATTTCCTGACCGTTCAAGCGGCTCACTACTCGATACAAATACACCCCATTCGCCAATTTGTCGCCAAATTCGTCTGTTCCATCCCATGCAAATTCGGTCAAATTTTCGCCAACATGTAGGCTACCGAGTTCTGCTTGTGTGATTTCTCGCACTACTTTCCCCGAAACCGTCATAATTTGAATTTTGAGGTATTCAGGCACTTCCGAACCTGTGATGGTCAGCAGAAAACGGGTCGAAGAAGTGAAGGGGTTGGGGTAGTTCAATACGTTGGAAATCATGGATTCGGTGATGACCTCAAAACTGCCTTTGTAGGCTTGACGTGCAAAATCATTGCCGCTTCGGTCTTTGGCATCAATGGCTATTTCGTAGGTTCCATTTTGGGTAAAATTGGGCTGCAATTCTATTTCCGAAGTATTGTTGCCTGCTGCGGCTTGCGCTTGTGTGGCAGGTCGGAAAGTCACCATTGGGTCGCTAAACGGAATGATGCGCTCCGCAATTGGGTTGCCATTACCATCTGGATAAGTCAGAACAATTTGGTAATCAGACGTATCATTGAGCGCAAAAAATGGATTGTCGTCCTTAACCCGAATCAAAATATTGGGTGCAGCCGACACTATATCCCCATCAATAATGTGCCGCCCATCGAAGGTGACATCCACAATGGGGTTGATTTTGTCGGAAATAACCGTAAATGGAATCACCAACACATTGTTGAAGTCCTTTTTCTCCAATTGGTCGCCATCGGGATTGATTTCCACCAAAAGGAAATTACTACCACTCAAGCCATTGGTTTCAAACGAAAAATTAGCCGTATAACTTTCGCCCGAAGCCAAAGGTTTGTAGCGTGGGGCATCTAGAAGTGTTTGTACATTGTTGCGATTGACAAGCGTATAATGCACCAAAACGCTGTCCATGTCCACCTCTCCTGCATTGACATAAGCAAAAGAAAGTGAGCCAGTTTGTCCTTCAAAAAGTGTATCCGACTCAAAACTGTAAGCCGTTTTGGTGTCCAAAGCCAATTCACCCGCCCCTTCAAAATGCACCTTCCAAAAATCCAATTGAGGAGGCGTGCGTTCTGCCACGTCCGTCGATTTCAACTCCAATCGAAGGAAGGGATATTTCAGCGCATCAATGCTACTAATGTTGATATTTTCACCTGTCGCCAAATTGCCGTTGATGAGTTCGCTGCCATTTTCGCCAATGCCATATACCCTCAAATTGGTCTGGTCGGTCGGCAGGTTGTCTTTTTTCCAACTCAATGTCTGCCAGCTTTTTGCAGGGCCGATAGGAGGGGAGGACACGCTGCCATTGTCGGCTCTTACATCGACTTCCAAATCCATCACCAAATTTTCGTCACTCAAATTGCCTGTCAATTGAATGTTTGCAGGGTATTCGGGAAGGCCTTTTCTGCCAAAAGCAATAAAACCTCTGTTGTTGGTCAACCCGTCCAAAGTGGCAATGCCCATGTTTTGAAGGAAATCTTCGATAAAATTGACGTAAGGAAAAATTGGGTCATTGGGAACGGCATTGCTTAGGCGGTGGTTCAAAAGGCTGTAAACCAATACGTAATCGCCGACTTCAATCGTTTCGTTCATAAACGTTTGCATACTTTCCAAGCGGCTACCAATGGCAGTGCTGAACTCGATGGCGTACATATCGTTCAGTTCACAATGGTTGTTGCCATATTTTCCCATTCCCCCACAATCCAATGTGCCACTTCTTTCGCTTGCAAGGGAAACAATGGGTTCTAAAATGGGCTTGGGTTTCAAGACAATAAATCCCAAACCACCTTCACAAACGCCTTCCTCCAAACAAGTTGCACGGGTACTGGGCGAAGAATTGAAGTCTGCTAATACTTTGTCATTGAGGCTAATGGAAATATTGTCGGGCGATAGTCGGTTGTTGACAATGTGTAGTTTGTTGGTGATAAAATCGTAATTGAATTTGCGGCTCAGACTATCCAATAGTATGTCATTGAAGGTATTGCGGTTGAATTGGTAGTAATGGGATTGGTTCCAACCGTTGGTGCTATTGGCTTCAAAAAGAAAAGAACTAACTGCCCAAGCGGGTTTTTCTTCTTCATTTTCAGGTACTTGGGCGTTTCTCCAATAATAAACCGTTTTGTTTTGGTAATTCACATTTGGTTGCCACGAAATGACCCCTGCTTTGCTGGTCACAGTTGCGGTTTGCAGCAAGGGACTGTTGAACAAAGCAGTGGTATCTATTTGAAATTCATAGTCGTATTCCTCCAAAATCGGCTGACCTGTTGAAGATTTCAAGGTGACATTCGGGTTGGCGACTATGGCAAATTCGCAGGGAAAAATGGGTATCAATTGGTTGGAGAAAATCGTTGTTTCTTTGACCGTATTGTTGTTGCTTTCACAAAGTTCTGCCACTTGATTCTGGGCATCTATCAACACTTCAAAACTATTGCTTCCGCCAATAACATCTGCATCACCTGTTTGCACAAAAACTTGAAGCGTATCGGCATACTTTGGAGAAGGCACTTGCTGGTCGAAAACAACCTGGACTGTGCCATCAGGCAGTCGGCGATTGACGACTACCTGAATGGGGTCTTCAATGGCTTTGCCCAAATTTTGGAGAACAATATTGACTGCAAAAGAGTCCAAATCGGTCGTAATCTGTGGAGGCTCAAACGAAATGCCCGCTTCACTGACTCGGTAATCGGGAACAGGCAATGGATTGAGGATGATGGCAGGATCGCCTGTCAGCGTAAAAAATATGGCATTGAATTTCACGCCATTGTAGAATGGACTGTTGGGGTCGCCAAATTCTATACTGAGTTTTAAATTGTTGTCTTTTATCGCCAAACCAATGGACTGATTGTATAAATTGGCGGTGAAATTTTCGTAAACACCCTGAACATATTGGTCAAGCAGAACGGGAAAACCAACCGCAGCACTTGCCAAAAAACCGATAGAACCCAAATTGGGAGCCAACACAAATTCATGTGCCATTCCTACTGGAACGTTGTTGGAATTGTGAATATCTCCTACAAAACAAGAACTTGCTAAGATGAACGGATAACGCCCATAGTTTTCTTGTTCGAGAGCTTTGATGTTTACATTCAATGAATTACCCGTTCCATGTCCCACAAAATTAATGATGCCAAGCCCAGGATTGATGAAATTGCTGAGGTCGGCTTCTTCAATTGGGTCGTCCGAAAACTTGTTGTAGGTGTGAATCACTTTTCCCCCAAAGTTGATGTCTTCAAAAATTTCTTTATACACCGAAAGTGTCTGCACAAAATCTGCCGCTTCCGCCAAATCTGTTCCCCCTGCAATGTGTAGCGCATGTTTTCGCCAAAGGATGTCCTGTGCGCTACAAGGGTCAGGAAGTGTCTCGTATTCAATGACTTTATCCAAATAAATTTTTGCCTCCTCAGCAGTTCGAGCAGGCACTCGACCAAGTGCCACTTGATTGACGTAGGAAAAAGCACTTCTGGCAGTCAGCAAAACATCTGATCCAGAGTGACCATAGGTAGGAATCAAACAGTCCCTAAAATTTGCACTTGTGGTAGTGCTTCGGTATTCAATGGATTTGCCGAGTAGCAACAACTGTTTGGCTTGTCCATTCCATTTGTCGGCGGCATAATTGATAAAATTCCGAACCGAAAGCGGATGTTTTTGGATGCCCCATGCAAATTGGTCGTAGAGTTCTTCAATGTTTGCGAGGACTACTTTGTGGTTGCCGCCTGCTGCGCTGCTGCGGTATTGACGGTAGCGTTCTACTTGATTCACCGCACCTTTCATCAACAGAGGATGTGAAATAATGAGGTAGTCGCCTTGGTTTTCGGCTTTGCTAAAATCGGTGAATTGAACCGTATCTATTTTGTTGATACGTCTGGTAGTCAATGAATTGCTGGTATTGGCGAGGATGAGTTTTCTTTTTGCCGCACCGCCAAATACTTGTTTGAGCAAAAATTTGTAAACACTTCCTTCTACTATGGGGACGATGCGTTGGCGATTGGTGATGTCGTATAAAATGGGCTGCGAACCGCCATCAAAATTGGTGACTTCAATGTATTTGTCTGCATTGTTGTCTATTTCAAAAATACGGCTTCTATTTCCTTCAAAGTCAAAAGTGCTGGGATAGGTAATGTGCATATAAGACACCACAAAATTGTTGGTAGCCGTTGGGTTATCTGTCGTCAATGCCGTAAAAGTAGCCTCTGTTTCGGGGCTTTTGAGTTCACCCAAAGGCACATTGAAGGTTTCGATGGTATTGTCAAATCCTTCAAAATTGGTCTGTTGGTAAACCGTACCATTGAAGCTAATGGTCAGTGGGTGGTCTTTGAAGGTGAAGGGGTCGTTGTTGATGCCGACTAGTTTGGTTGTAATCGTGGCTTCTCCGCCATTGAAGAAAATGGACGGGGTGGATAGGTTTTGACGAGAACTTGTCTCACCTGCTGTTGTGTTGATAGAAGAGCCTGTAAATCCTTCATTTTCATCAAAATCAGCAAAAGAAGTAGCGGTCCCTCCTACATTGATTCGCTTGCCGGGATTGTGAATTGCTTCAAATACGTTTTGGCTGTTGCGGATGTAAAAAGCTTCTTTTGCAGGGGGATTGCTGATGTCGTTGGTCGTGGAGGCATAGCGAGAATGGTTTGCGCCACTTTCTACGGCAATGAAATAGGCAGAAGTATCTGTAAACAAGTTTTTTAGTGGTGTCAACTGCCACGTTGGTTTTTGGAAAAGTTGGGTGTCAAATTCTCCATCGTTTTTTTCTCCAAAAAACTCTACATAGTCGTTGTTGCCCAAATCACCGTCATTGCTCACATAAATCGGCACTTCCTTACCCTTGTAGTAGAGCTTCAAATCTGCACCTTTGGCGTTGATGCCTGCGGACTGCAATACGGACTGATTGATTCGGTAAAGTCCTGTGCTGTTGAGCTTTACCTTGTAGTAGGTTTGGTCAAAATTTATCCATTCGTTGTAGTAGGTGGTCGGGATTCCTTGACCATAGACAAGGGCGCTGATGGTAAATGTTAGCAAGACTACTATATATCGCTGCATAAGGTTGACATTTTTTTTGAAGTCACAAAGATAAGGAAGATAACAATAGCAGTCGTTTAGATAGTGGACATTTGCTCGTTGGCTTGGTCGCACCTGCTACTTTTTGGGTGATTTCGATTCAGACTTTTGTAGTTTCATTTAAAAAATTTGTGAGAAAGTAGAAAATCAACCATCTATCAACAGAAAACTACAAAAGTCTTTACACCATAATTGTTAACGGAATTGGTGGGAAAAGGTAAATCCATTTTTTTCTTTTTCCCCACTTCAACTGTTGTCAAGGTCTTCGACCGTTGACAAAGTTTCTGTTACACCTTTCAAAAAATCCAAAATTTTTCCCATCTTGGCTGTCGAATAGCTTAATAGCAGTGGTTTTTGTACCCCATTCGTAGCCCATGAATTAATTCATGGGCTAAGAATAGGTTTTCGACCAAAAAAAACATCCTTCAAATATGAACCAAACACCCACCAAAACTGTCACCCTTCAACACCCAACAACAGGTGAAACCTTTGATATAGAGTTGATTGAAGTGGAGGGAGGAAAAGCCGAAATGGGAGAAGGAAAAGGAAAACATCCAATAAACATCCCGACTTTCTACATCGGAAAATACCCTGTCACCCAAGCCCTATACGTTTTTGTGATGGGCAAAGCCGAAAACCGCTCTCGCTTCAAAGGCAAAGACCGACCTGTGGAAATGGTGAGTTGGGAGGATGCCAAAAGATTTCTCCAAAAATTGAATAGTGAATTTGGGAATTTTGATTTTCGCCTACCGAGCGAATCGGAATGGGAATATGCGGCAAGAGGAGGCAAACATTGGCGAGATAAATTTGAATACGCAGGGAGCAAGAACATAGAGGAAGTCGCTTGGTGTGATAAAAACAGTCATAGGGAAACGAATCCTGTGGGTTGGAAAAAAGCGAATCAACTGGGCATACACGATATGAGCGGCAATGTATGGGAATGGTGTGAAGACGATTATCATAGCGATTACGAAAATGCACCAAAAGATGGCAGCGCATGGATAGACGAACCGAGAGCTTCATCATGCGTTGTTCGTGGCGGCGGCTGGAACCGCTACGTCATCGGATGTCGGGTTGCGATCCGCAACTACCTCATCCCTTCGTCCCGTTACTACTACTACGGCTTTCGTTTGGTTTTGCCTCAGTTTAATAGGTAGCCATCCAACATTTCTTCAGAGCAAAAGAAAAAAAAGAAAAGAGAAAAGAAAAAGTGACCTGTCCTTGACTTTGAGAACAAGAGGCGAAGCGGTAGCCGCCTCGGTGAACAAAGGAAAGGATAGGGAGCTAATGTGCGGTCTGTGCCTTCCTTATTTTCTTGTGTTGGCGTAAGTCTTTTGCCTGTTCTTTTCCTTGATGAAAAGAACCAAAAATCAAGACCTGACTTGATTGCTTAACGCAAAAAAAGGAAAAAGAGGCTAAACAGCTTGAAACTTGATTCCGCTTCGCTCCATCTTCAAACAGCAATCTGTTCTTAACGCCTCTTTCCCCTTTTTTTGCTACAATCAAGAAGGGTCGGTGTATAGATATTAAAGGGAGGTTTCAGGCTTTCATGGAGCTGAATAATGTTGAAATTTGAACGTGTTTTGTAGTGAAAATTCGCCTATGGAACATCCCGATTTGTCGTGGGCATCTGAAAGATTTGGCTACGTTTGAACGGTCGGTCATTTTCGCTTCAATTGTCGGCGAAATTTTCGCTAATGTTCCCACTTCAACTGTTGTCAAGGTCTTCGACCGTTGACAAAGTTTCCTTCACATCTTCCCAAAAAAATCCAAAATTTTTCTCATCTTGGCTGTCGAATAGCTTAATAGCAGTGGTTTTTTGTACCCCATTCATAGCCCATGAATTAATTCATGGGCTATGAATGGGTTTTCGACCAAAAAAAATATCCTTCAAATATGAACCAAACACCCACCAAAATCGTCACCCTTCAACACCCAACAACAGGTGAAACCTTCAACATCAAACTTATTGAAGTAGAAGGAGGCACTTTTGAGATGGGAAGTGAAAAAGATGGGGATGAAAAACCCATACACGAAGTGAGCGTTCCGACTTTCAACATCGGAAAATACCCTGTGACCCAAGCCCTCTATGTTTTTGTGATGGGCAAAGCCGAAAACCGCTCTCGCTTCAAAGGCAAAGACCGCCCTGTGGAAACAGTGAGTTGGGAAGATGCAAAAAGATTCCTCCAAAAACTGAATAATGACTTTGGGAATTTTGAATTTCGCCTGCCGAGTGAATCGGAATGGGAATATGCGGCAAGAGGAGGCAAAGATTGGGGAGATAAATTTGACTATGCAGGGAGCAAGAACATAGAGGAAGTCGCTTGGTATGATGAAAACAGTCATTGGGAAACGAATCCTGTGGGTTGGAAAAAAGCAAATCAACTGGGGATATACGATATGAGTGGCAATGTATGGGAATGGTGTGAAGACGATTATCATAGCGATTACGAAAATGCACCAAAAGATGGGAGCGCATGGATAGACGAACCGAGAGCTTCAAGCTGCGTTGTTCGTGGCGGCGGCTGGGACTACTTCGACAGCTCTTGTCGGGTTGCTTACCGCAGCTACGACCTCCCTTCGTACCGCGACAACTACGTCGGCTTTCGTTTGGTTTTGCCTCAGTTTAATAGGTAGCCATTCAGCATTTCTTCTGAGCAAAAGAAAAAAAAGAAAAGGGAAAAGAAAAAGTGACCTGTCCTTGACTTTGAGAACAAGAGGCGAAGCGGTAGCCGCCTCGGTGAACAAAGGAAAGGATAGGGAGCTAATGTGCGGTCTGTGCCTTCCTTATTTTCTTGTGTTGGCGTAAGTCTTTTGCCTGTTCTTTTCCTTGATGAAAAGAACCAAAAATCAAGACCTGACTTGATTGCTTAACGCAAAAAAAGGAAAAAGAGGCTAAACAGCTTGAAACTTGATTCCGCTTCGCTCCATCTTCAAACAGCAATCTGTTCTTAACGCCTCTTTCCCCTTTTTTTACTACAATCAAGAAGGGTCGGTGTATAGATATTAAAGGGAGGTTTCAGGCTTTCATGGAGCTGAATAATGTTGAAATTTGAACGTGTTTTGTAGTGAAAACTCGCCAATGGAACAGGCGACGTTTGAACGGTCGGTCGGTTTCGCTTCAATTGTCGGCGAAATTTTCGCTAATTTTCCCACTTCAACTGTTGTCAAGGTCTTCGACCGTTGACAAAGTTTCCGAGGTATTGTTGTCAAGAAAAAACCTCAGTGCCTCTGCGTCTCTGTGTTTAAAAAAACTCGTATATTTAAGCCCTTTTAAATATTTTATCTTGAAAAACACCTTCCTCCCATGAAGCACAAAGAACTACTCGATTGCAGCAAACAAAATCTCACCGACCGTGATTTGCCCCGAATTTGGGCGCAGGTAGCAGCCGAACAGCGGGAGTTTGTGGATTTGAGTTACAACAAAGGCACGATACAGCACCTGCATCTGAAAGCCGAACAACTGCAGTCGCTTCGGTTTTTGTATGCCTACAAGAGCAATATTCAATCCATCACGATAGATGGAGATTTGCCCAATTTGCAGATTTTGAGCTTGGCAAAGAACCAATTGACGGATTTTCGCTTGCCGAGGGGTTTTGCCGCTTTGGAGCATTTGCGATTGGATGAGAATCAATTGAAGGAAGTAGAATTGGAGTCTGTGGAAGGATTGCAGTCCTTGGAGTCTTTGTTTTTGCAGGGAAATGAGGTGCAGAACATTCCGCAGGAAATATTGGAGCGAGAGGAGAACTGCAAGGAAAGGGTATGGACTTTTTTGAAGGACAAAAAAGAAAGCGGAGCCGTACAAAACAATGAGGTGAAGGTGATTTTGGTCGGCAATGGGAGCGTGGGTAAGACACAGATAGCGATGCGTTTGGAGCAGCAAAAAGACTATGTGTTCAACAAACAGCATGAGTCGACCCATGCGATTGCCCTATTGAAGCGGGAGATGGCTTGCAGCTATCTGCCCGACGGCTTGACCCTCAATATTTGGGATTTTGGCGGACAAGACATTTACCATGCGACCCACCGAATGTTCATGCAGCACAATGCCCTGTTTTTGTTGGTGTGGGATGCGGAGAACGAAACGAAGCCCAGTCACAACTACAATGGCAGGGATTATAAAAACGAAACTCTGGACTATTGGCTGAGGTATGTGGATTGTTTTGGGAAAGGCAGCCCTGTCTTGGTGCTGCAAAACAAGATAGACCGACTCTTTGAAAAGAAAATGCCCCCTCCGACCCAAAAAAGCTTCCAAAGAGAACATGCCAACATTGTTCGGTTTTTGGAGGTCAGTGCCAAAAAAGGCAAGGGTTTTTTGATTTTGGAAAAAGAGATTCAAAAGGTATTTGCCGAACATTCGGTCTTGAAAGAAAGCCTACTCAGGGAATTGCCCGCCTCGTGGGTAGCTGTCCGCAATCGGGTGCGAACCGAACAAAAGAATCCACAAGGACGCAAAGAAATCGACCAAAGCACTTTTGGGAATTGGTGTGAGGCAGCAGGCGTAGCAGATTCGGCGCAGTACATCTTGGAGTTTCTGCACGATACAGGTGTGCTGTTTTACCAAGAACGCTATTTTTCGGGCAGCATCATCTTGGATCAAGCTTGGGCGATTGAAGCAGTCTATAAGGTGCTGAACAAAGATTCGGACTATTTTGAAATCTTGGAAGACAAAAAAGGCGTATTGGAGTATGAAGATTTGTGCGAAATTTGGGAGAGAGAAAGCGATGCCGAAAGGAGTTTGTTCATAGATTTTATGCTGAACTGCGAGCTGTGTTTTGAAACAACAACAGAAAAACCAGAATATGGCAATCCAGAACTCAAAGACCGAACTTTTGTGGTGCCTCAATTGATGGCGACCGAAAGACCCGACTATTTGGAGGATGCGGAGTACATGCGGCACTACGAATTGGAGGAACAAAAGCGGCTTCCTTTTCATTTTTTGCCCCCTGTTTTTATGTACCGATTTTTGGTGCAAGCCAGTGACTTTGCGGAGGTGGGCGATATGTGGCGGCAGGGCGTATTGATGGAATACGAAGGGGCTTTTGCATTGGTGGAGGCGGATTATGCCGACAAATGTATTGTGTTGCACTACTCCAAACAGGCGACTCAGTTGGTTTTGGCGATTGAGCAACAACTCGACATCATCGCACAGGAAGGGAAGGTGCAGCCCCAAAAGGAAAGCTCGGAAATGACCGAAAAAATGGTGGGCATGGGGTATTTGAAAAGGGGTTTGGAGGGATTGAAGGACTCGGCGGCTGCTCCAAAATCTTCAATGGTGGAGTTGTTTGTTTCCTATTCGATAGAAGATATTTCCTTCAAAGAAAAATTCAGTACACATCTTACCACCTTGAAAAAGAGGGGTTTTATCCGTTCTTGGGATGAAGGCGATATTTTGGCTGGACAGAACCGCACAGACAAAAGTCAAGCTGCCCTGCAAAAGGCGGACATGATTGTGCTGTTGGTCAGTTCGGATTATTTGGAGAGCAAATGGGAAACGGAATTGGCGGAGGTGATGCAAAGGGCGAGAAATAGGGAGGTGAAGGTAGTGCCGATTTTGGTGCGTCCTTGTGATTGGGAAGGTGCGCCTTTTGAGCATTTGGAGTTGATTCCTCGCAGTAAGGTGGCGGTAAGTCTTGCGCCGAATCGGGATGAGGCTTGGCTGGAGGTGGTGAGGGAGTTGAAGGTTTTGTTGCGGTGACCCTATTCGACCTGTGCCATTAAAAAATAAATACTATTTCTTGTATTGGCGTAGGTACTTTTGCCTGTTCTTTTTCTTGATAAAAAGAACCAAAAATCAAGACCTGACTTGATTGCTTCACGCAAAAAAAGAAAAAAGAGGCTAAACAGCTTGAAACTTGATTCCGCTTCGCTCCATCTTCAAACAGCAATCTGTTTTTAACGCCTCTTTTCCCTTTTTTTACTACAATCAAGAAGGGTCAAATCCCTGTTTCATGCTCCAAGAACTTGTCAAACACTTAAAGGCACAGATAGAATTAATTCATGGGCTAAGAATGGAGTTTAGACATTTCTTTCTTCAGGAAAGACTTGAATCAACTCAATGTCCAAACCTTCAAAAACCCTCGACTTCAATGTTTCATCATCTGTCAAAGGCGTGATTGCGCCTACATATTTTTGGGTAGGGGCATCCAAATAATAGGCAAACGCCCAATTGTGTTCGGGGTCAATCACCCAATATTCCAAAACACCTGCCTCTTGATACAATTCAAACTTGTCTTTCATCTCTTTTTTGGAATTGCCAGGAGATAAAATCTCAATCACCAAATCAGGTGCGCCCACACAACCTTGCTTGTCCAATTTGTCTTCATCACAAACCACACATAAATCGGGTTGTACAACTGTATCTATTTTATTGCTTTTGATTTTGGATTTGGGAAGGGGCAAGCGCACGTCGAAAGGAGCTGAAAATAATTTACACCCCTTTTTATTTTTCAATAAATAGATGCCAATGGAAACGTGTAAATAACTTGAAATTTCCTGATGACGCACATTTGGCGCAGCCATAGGTAGCAAACGACCTTTCAGTAATTCCACCCTTTCTTTGAATTGCCAAAGAATGTAGTCGGCATAGGTATAGTGTTTATTGAAGTCTAATTGATGGAGAGAGGTTATCATTTTTTAGAATTTTGAAGTTACTAAACTACAAAAAAATCAGCTATCCCACACATTTCCTTGCTAATAGCCCACATTTTTTGGGCATCTGCTTCGATATAAGAATTTTTGGAAGAAGGTTTAGAAGCGCATTTGTCCCAATACAATCCGCTGATTCCCTTCAATTCAGGGGCAGTAGCGAGGTAAACAGAAGTTTTTGCACCTTCTTCGGGAGTCACGCCAAATTCACGCCGTATTTTCCACACCAAAGCATGTAGCGAAAAAGTGTGTTTGAAGCCAATGTCGGTTTTTACCAGCCCCGGTTGCAGTGCATTGACGGCCATGTTTTGGATGCCTTTTTGCTTCAATTTTCTGTCCAATTCGTAGGTAAACAAGCAGTTGGACAACTTAGAATGGGCATACGATTTGATGCCATTGTAGCCTTTGGAGAGGGTCAAATCGTTGAAGTCAATCTTTCCTCGAAAATGCGTGTCCGAGTTCACATTCACAATTCTCGCATCATCGGACTTCAACAACAGTGGCAACAACAAATGTGTCAAAAGAAAAGGAGCAAGGTGATTTACTGCAAATTGCACTTCAATGCCATCCTTATTGAGCGTGCGTTCCGAAAGCCAAATGCCCGCATTGTTGACAAGTGCATCCAAATGGTCGAATTGAAGGGAAATGTTTTTTGCAGCAGCGGCAATGTCCTCTTTTGAAGACAAGTCTGCCACTACATGGCCTATATCTGCATTGCCACTTTTTTGCTTCAATGCTTCAACGGCTTCACTGGCTTTCTGCTCATTGCGACAGAGCAACAAAACTTTGTAATTCATTTTTGCCAAAGCCAAAGCGGTTTCAAAACCAATACCTGCATTGCTGCCTGTGATGACAGCAGTTTTATTTGAGGACATACATTTTTTGTTTGTTAAATAACGACGCAAAGATAGAAATAATTGGCGCAGTATAGGGCAAAACCTGTACCTTTGCAGCACATCAAAAAATTCTAAGACGATGAATTTTAAGCTACTATTTCTTTCTTTTCTTTTGTGTGCCACTACTTTGTTGATGGCTCAAAAACATACATTTAGCGGAGTGGTGACGGATGCCGAAACCAAAGAACCGCTCTTGGGAGCCAATATTTGGCTCGGTACAACGGGTACGGTCACAGACTTCGATGGTTTCTATTCTATCCAATTGGTGAATGGTACTTATGAGGCACAAATCTCTTATGTGGGCTACGAAAAACAAACAACGACGGTCACGATTGCAGGGAGTGATGTGGTTTTGAATGTGGCAATGGAGGGTTCGCAGATGTTGAAGGAGGTGATGGTCACGGCAGATATTGCACGGGCAAGAGAAACGCCTGTTGCTTTCTCCAATATTACACCTATACAATTGCAGGAAGAGTTGGCAGCACAAGAATTGCCGATGGTGTTGAACTCTACGCCAGGTGCTTATGCTACTCAGACTGGAGGAGGTGATGGTGATGCACGTATCACGATTCGGGGTTTCAATCAGCGAAATGTGGCGGTCATGTTGGATGGAATTCCTGTGAACGATATGGAAAATGGTTGGGTCTATTGGTCCAATTGGTTTGGCTTGGATTTGGTGACACAGCGAATGCAGGTGCAGCGGGGTTTAGGGGCTTCCAAATTGTCTGTTCCTTCTGTGGGGGGAACTATCAACATCTTGACCAAAGGTATAGACAATGATAAAAGTTTGAAAATTAGTCAAGAGGTGGGTAATAATGGTTTTTTGCGCTCTACTTTCGGCCTCAATACGGGGCGATTGAAGGGAGGCTGGGGTATTTCAGCAGCAGGCTCTTACAAAACGGGTGATGGCTGGGTAGATGCGACTTTTACAGAAGGATATTTCTATTATTTGAGGATAGATAAGAAACTGGGAAACCACTTAATTAGTTTGTCTGGTTTTGGTGCACCGCAAGAGCATGGTCAGCGACCCTTTACGACTGAAATCGCTTTTGTGGATGCGGATTATGCACGAGAATTGGGTGTGCCTGAGGAATCTATTTCTGACCCGAATACTGGATTGACTTATTATGATCGAGGACGAAGATACAATGAACATTGGGGGTATAGAGATGGAGAGGTTTTTAGCACTCGTAAAAATTACTACCACAAACCTCAATTTAGTTTGCGTCATTCATGGCAGGCAAATGAGAAATTGTTTTGGTCGAATATTGCCTACTTATCCATAGGAAATGGAGGCGGAACCGCCCCTGGTAGCAGCAGTGATGGTTCACAATCTTTGCAGCGATTCGACAATGGGCTATATGATATTGAAGGAGCGATTGAAGCGAATCAATTGATTTCACCTTTTCGCCCCGAACCAGTTTCAGACCGCATTTTGAGATCCAGCATCAACAATCATTTTTGGTACGGTTTTCTTTCCACTCTGTCTTATAATTTGAGTCCAAATGTATCGCTTTCTGGTGGTTTAGATGGTCGTTATTACCGAGGAGATCACTACCGAGAAATTTACGACCTTTTGGGAGGTGATTATTTCATCTTTAGACCTGTACTATCAAACCAACCTAGAAATCAATACCAGATTGATGTTAACAAAAAACTGTATGAAGGAGATAAGATTTTTTATGACTACTCCAGTTTTGTACGTTCCGCAGGTTTATTTGGACAAATGGAATGGAAGAAAGATGATTGGACGGCTTTTGTGAATGTGTCAACTGCAATTTCAGGATACAGTATCGAGGATTATATGCGTAGCAAAGTGGTAGAACTACCAGATACTACCTTATTCGTTTCTTATGACAAACCCTTGACCCATAATGATGTAACCTATACAGTAGATTCGCCAGAAGCTCAAAATCAAAAAGTAGATTGGATCAATCTTCCATCTTTTACCTTCAAAATGGGAGCTTCTCGCAAATTGGGTAATCACCACAATGTATTTTTTAATACAGGCTACCTTTCCAAAGCACAACGGTTCAACAATGTCATTAATACCCAACGTTATGTGGCTTTCAATGAATACAAAAACGAAAGAATCATTGGTTTAGAATTGGGTTATGGCTATACGAGTCCCGTTTTTTCCGCAAATGTGAACATTTACAATACTTCTTGGCAAAATAAACCATTGGAAAGTGCTCCTACTGTGCCTATTCCAAATGCAGATGGTACGATTGATGAAGATTCGGAAAGGGTTGCCATCAATGTTCCTGGTATAGATGCTTTGCATCAAGGTTTTGAAGCGGACTTTGCTTTCAAACCTAGTAAAAAAATTACCTTTGAAGGTTTGATTTCTCTTGGAAATTGGCGTTGGACATCTTCAGAAGTAGCTGAAATTTACTTTGATGGTCGATTGATTCGTAGTTATGAATTTGATGCAACGGGTGTTCACGTAGGAGATGCTGCTCAAACCCAATTGGGAGGTTTGTTGCGGTATGAACCCATCAAAGGTTTGTACTTCTCACTTAGAGGAACATTTTTTGACAACAACTATTCTGACTTTCAGCCTGAAGATTTGAAACCTGAAAGCAATTCGGCACGTCGAGATTCATGGAAATTACCCGATTATATGTTGTACAATTTCCACGCAGGCTACAATTTTCGCATCAATAAAACCAAAATGGGCTTGCGCTTCAATGTATTGAATTTGTTTGATACAGTTTATTTGAGTGATGCTCGCAACAATGACGACTTTAATGAGCGACCTACTGCCGATTTTGATGCGAAGTCAGCTTCTGTTAATTTTGGACAAGGTAGGAGATGGACGACTGCTTTGAGTGTGGAGTTTTGATTACATCTTGAACCCATCTTGCGCTCGTTTACAACGAGCGCAAGATTACCAACAGCGTTTGTAACGCCACTTTAAATGCAGAAAGGAAGCGCACTTGTTAGAAACTATCGCAAGATCAGACGTTTTCAACATTCTTATTGATTTTCCTTCTTCCCAAATACCTTCCCAAACCAATCCTTCAACCCTTTTCCGTATCCTTCAAAATTCAACAATGCAGAATCATTTGTTGCTTTGAAGAGTAAAAATAATCCAATCGGCAACAGAATGGCTGTCGCCATCCACATTCCTTCAGCGGGAGTCATCACATACTCCTCCGCAAACTTTTTACCCATTGTGGTGAGAATGTGGAAGATGGTGAAAAACAGAATGGCCAATACCATCGGCATACCCAAACCACCTTTCCGAATCAATGCACCCAAAGGTGCGCCAATCAGAAACAGGACCAAGCAAGCCAAAGAGAGGGAAATTTTGTAGTGAAAGAAAATCATGTATTTATTGATGTGCTGCAAATTACTTTTGGAGCGTCCGTCCGAAGAAGCCGCAAAACCCTTGATATTGCGAAGCGAACTTTGAGCACTGTTTAACAACCTCTGTTGGTTAGGACCATCTAAATACAAACAAGCCAAAAAGGAAGTGTCAGCAGGATTCCAATCGATAGGAGTAGTGTCGTATTGGAAAGTACTGTCTCTTAGGAAACTGAAATAGATAGAGACATTCTTTTTGAGAGATTTGGGAATTTCTTGATCTGCCTTTTTGAGTGAATCTACTCCACTAATCAGTTGTTCGGTACTCATCATGCGGTAGTTGCTTTCAAATAGCTTTTCATTTTTTTTGTCGAAGGCAAACATGGTGAGGTCAAAAATCATTTCATACTCCGTGAAGCGGGTGCGGATAAATTCGTTTTTATCGATAGGCCCTTGCGTTGGAGGTTCTTCGTATTGTACGCCATTGTAGAGTTTAAACACCATTGCCGTATTATCGGGTGTTACTTGCATTTCTCCTTTTTCGGCAAGCAATACATTCACATTGCCACGCTGTGCGGTATGGTCATGTATATTGATGTCGTATAGAATTTTACCATCTGGACTTTTGTCACCTGCTCTGATTACATACCCTTCAATGTCGTTAGAAAAAACACCTGGACGAATATTGAAGGCAGGGCGTTGTCGAGTGACCGAATACAGCATGGTGTAGTATTTCAAATTGGCAACAGGCAGTACATAGTTGGCAAAAGCGAAAGCAATACCACTCAATAAAGTAGCAACGACCAAAAGCGGCAACATGAATCGAAGTAGTGAAATGCCTGCTGATTTGAGAGCCACGAGTTCATAGTGTTCACCCAAACTCCCAAAAGTCATGATAGATGCCAACAAAATGGCAATTGGCAATGCCAAAGGTACAATGCTTGCAGAAAGGTAAAAAATCAATTCTGCAATGATGAGTAAATCCAACCCCTTACCTACCAAATCGTCAATGTATTTCCATAAGAACTGCATGATAAGTACAAACAGCGCAATGAAAAAGGTGACGATGAAGGGGCCAATAAACGCTCTTAGTATGAGGCGATCAATTTTTTTCATACTTTCTATGATACAGATTACAAAAGTTTTGAAAACTTTTGTAATCTCTGCAAATTAAAACTTTTGTGATTATACTGCCAGCGAAACTATATTCGCTTTTCTCTTCCTTGACTTTTAGGAGTTTGGAACTTTGAACGAGAAAGTGGAATGTAGATTCTAAGGCGTTCCACAAAAAAATGTCCTTTTTTGATTTACAAAACTCGAAAAAAAACTTCAATAATGTCCAAAATTCCCACTTTTACCCCACAAGAAATGACGATTCTTTCTGATAAGAACTTTTTATTAACCAAAAGAGTTGCCTTAGAAAAAATAATGACCTTATTTGGAGAATTGGCACAACATCTACAACAGCTACCGATTCATCAAGGTTTTACCTTTCCAAAAGGAACAGATGCTGTTTTGGGCAAAATATCGAAAGGAGATAATTACAAAGGACTGCCCTATATGGTATTGGACTTTCCAAAACTATTTCACAAAAATGCCGTTTTTGCCTATCGCAGTATGTTTTGGTGGGGAGATTCATTTAGCTTTACTTTGCATTTATCAGGGGCCTGTTTGCTTCAATACCAAGACGTTATTTTGAATAATTTGGATAAATTGCAGCAAGAAGAAGTTTATTTTTGCTGCAATGATACACCGTGGGAATATGACTTTGGCATAGACAACTATATCCGTCTTTCAGATGTAAGCAAATCCTTCATTGCAGAAAAGATAACTCAAACGGGCTTTATCAAACTGAGCCGTCAATTGCCGCTTCAAGATTGGCAGGAGGTTATTGCTTATGGTAGTACGACTTACACGCTTTTTTTACAGTGTTTGAAAACGTAACTTTAATCTCTTGTGTACATGGTACAATTTTAGCGGATAAAAATATTGTCACAAAAATGTCACGTAGTTTAATGAATAATGATTATATTTGTGCCTGTAATTTGTAATCTTTTAGCCCATTCAATCTACCATATCACTTTATTACAAATAGAAAAGGTGATTTTCCTTCCTTCAAATACAGCTTTTAAGCCCACAAGTTTTTGATTACCAGATACCACTTAATTTATCAATTTAATACCTAAAGCTGTGAATAACGTCAAATCATTTGCATTCATCCATGCGATGCTATTAATTCTATGTTTGTGTGTGTGCCATACTGCAATTTCTGCTACCCCATTGTTAGTTCCAAAAAACATCAAGTATGAAAAAGTGCTTGGTTATCAATTGTATCCCTATATAGAACTGGACAACAATACCTTTTTTGTGATTCAAGACCAACTTACATGGCAGGATTATTTTATGCCTAAAGATTATGACTTGCGCTCACCCAAAGTTGTAGATTTGAATTTTGAGGAAGATATGTTGATTGTCATTTTCAAGAAAACCCACGAAATTTGGAAATTTGATACCGAAAAAGTCACCAACCAAAATGGCAACTTATATGTATCTTATACGGCGAAAATCATTGGAGTAAATGCCTATAAAATATCTGATTTTCTGCATATTATCAAAGTCAAAAAGGATGATTTCAAAAACATTCGTTTTTTCGAGAATGATATTCCAATCACAGATATTCCTATTGACGAACAGCCACAAGATGTTGTTGAAGCACCTATTGTATTCATTCCTGATTTTGAAGAAGATTCACAAGAAACGGATAATCCTCTCATTGATGAAAGAGTTTTGGAGGTAGATGATGAGGATGAAATAACAGAAAAAAGTGAAGAAATGAAAGAGGAGTCAGGTAAAATGACATTGGAAGAAGAAACGGATAATCCTCTCATTGATGAAAGAGTTTTGGAGGTAGATGATGAGGATGAATTGACAGAAAAAAGTGAAGAAATGAAAGAGGTATCAGATAAAATGACATTGGAGGAAGAAGCAGATAATCCTCTCATTGACGAAAGAACATTGGAGAATGAGGATAAATTGACAGAAAAAAAAGTGATGGATAGTTCTATTGAGAATGTTAAGACAGAAGAAAAGAAGGTAGAGCAAAAAGTTGCCAAAAATAGTGAGAAAGCAATTCCAAAAAGTAACAGCAAATCAATTGAAAAAGAAAATATTCAACAATTGAAAAAAATACCTGAGCTAAGCTTAGAAGAGAAAACAAAAGTGGCAGAAAAAAAAGAAGATGAGCTAATAAGTCCAAAAAAAGAAATTCAAGTAGCGTCGAAAAAGGCAATCGAAGAAACCCCTGGAATCAACAATACGCAGCCTTCTATAAAAGATAAGTTGGCTCAAATCGAACAAAAAAATGAAGCGATGGCAGAGGAGCAAATGGAAGATATTGGCGAAGAATCATCGGCTTACAAAACCCGCCGAATGACAAAAATAGACGCTACCACAGATGCTGCTATGAACAATGTAACTGAATCAAACCAACAATTTGGCTTCAATGTGTTTGAGCAGGTGATGGAAACAGAACTAGGCAATATTGTTTTTTCACCATTTGCTTTGTCCACTGCTCTTGCGATGACCTACGCAGGCGCAAGAAATACAACGGAGTCACAGATGCTAAAAACGCTTCAATTCCATGATGTAAGTAATAACCTACACCGAAATTATGAAAAATTGTTGGAAGAGTTGGCCCTAGATGGTTCTTCGTTGAGCATTGAAAATACAGGCACAGAATTGATGGTTGGCAATGCAATATGGATAGATGAAAAATTGGAAATGAGTGATCCTTATAGCGATATAGCCAAGAAAAATTATCGAGGAAGCCTACGAAATGTTAACTTCAAAGATAAAGAACTGGTTTTGGAAGAAATCAATAATTGGATGAAAGTAAAAACGGCTTACAATATGATTGATGAACTACCCGCTTCCTTCAAACCCGATGAATCCAGTATTTTGCTAACCAACAACCTATATCTAAAAACCAAGTGGAATTTGCCTTTCGATAAATCCTATACGCAGGCTACGACCTTCAAAGTGGCGGAAGACAACATTTTGCAGGTCAATATGATGCACATTGAAGGGAAGTTTCCCTATTTTGAAAACAGCATGGTGCAAACGGTTGCTATTCCTTGCAATGATGATTTTACGATGTTGGTGATGATTCCCAATGCCTATTTCCAATTGAAAGCAGTCCAAAAAACATTGATGCGAGGTGGTTATACACATTGGCTCAATTCTATGGAAGAAAAAACGGTTCAGCTGTCAATACCCAGATTCAGTTTCGATACACAAATGGATATGGTGGATGTACTCGAAAAAGTGGGTATGACCTATCCTTTCGACAAAAAATCAGTGGATTTTAGTGGAATGTTTATTAAACGGAATGCTCCCATTGGAAATGTACTGCAACCTACTCACATTCATATCAATGAATCTGGAATAAGCACCGAAGAAAACAGCAATACAGACGGTGCAGGAACTTGGAACGGAACAGAATCAGATACAGATGAGGATGTGTATATCTTTGAAGCCAACCGACCTTTCATGTTTATCATCATAGACAATCAACGCCGCAACCTTTTATTGATGGGAAGAGTCATGCAGCCTGAACTGTCAGAATAAAATACCTTTATTGATTTCTAAACCATCAGCCAGTTTTCATGTTAATCCATTCATTCCTTACTTTACCAAACAAAAAAAACAATGTCGCAATCCATTCATCAGTTTACTGTCAAAAACCTTTCAGGAGAAGAGGTTAACCTAAAAGACTATGCAGGCAAAGTAGTTATGATTGTCAATACCGCTTCCGAATGTGGATTTACGCCGCAGTTGGGGCAGCTAGAAGAACTTTATCAACACTTCAAAGATCAAGGATTCGAAGTATTGGCATTTCCATCTAATCAATTCGGAGGGCAAGAACCACTTGAAGGAGAGGCTATTGGAGCTTTTTGTCAAAAAAATTATGGTGTCAATTTTCCTGTGTTTGAAAAAACAGAGGTGAAAGGTAAAGGAGCATCCGATTTATTTCAGTTTTTGAGCCGCAAAGAATTAAACGGTGTTTTGACCAGCACTCCCAAATGGAATTTTCACAAATACCTTGTTGATAAAGACGGTAAATTGGTAGATTATTATTATAGTACGACTTCACCTATTGCAGAAAAAGTAATCAGTAAAATTGAAGGATTGCTTTAGTTCGGATTGAGTCTGAACTTGTATAATTTGGATTCAGACTTTTGAAGTTTCGCTTCAAAGATGCTCGATTGCAATGAAAATCAATATTCTTCAAAGAGTAAACTTCAAAAGTCTCCAACTCGAATTTAGTAAATTGTTTTGTTGGCGATCCTTACTAAGGTTTCGCCTCCTGCTCAATCAAAATATACTCCACTCTTTTGTTTTTCCGTCTTTCCTCTGTTCCCAATGGCGCACGAGACAATGGCTTTGTACCACCATACCCTCTTGTTTGAATACGTTTTGGGTCAATCCCATGTCTAATTAAATAAACCGTTACCGCCCTCGCCCTTGATTCTGAAAGGTTTTGATTGGGTATAGGATCTCCAGCATAATCTGTATGACCTGCAATGATAACCCTCAATTTTTGGTTCTTTTGAAGTGTATCAACCAAGGCATTCAACTCATCATAAGAAGAAGGTTTGAGGCGATACCTATCTTTATCAAACAATATGTTTTTCAAAACAACAGGGCCACTTTGGCGAGACTTAATATTCAAAGTAGGTTTATAGCCAGTCTTATCCAGAGCGTTGTCCAACAGGGAATGTTGGTTATGCGTTTCCATGTCACTTTTTTGCAATATTGCCAATTCTCCAGTTACAATAGGATTGTTGTTTATTATTGATTCATTTGAGTTTGTGTCCGTATTTGCAATCTGAGTTGTGCTTGTTCTGGGTTTTGGTGTAGATGCATCAGCAATAATTGGCGTATCTTTTTTAGTTGTAATAGTTGGTTTATTTATATCCACTACTTTATTGACAACTGGCTTTTTTTCAGCGTTATTGCGTGGATTGGGGACTACATTGTTGGCAAGCACAATAGGGTTGGATGGTTTGGAACTAGGTGTATTGTTTGAAGCAACAGCATTACCAGAATCGTTCAAAGGGCGGTCAAGAGGGGTATCTATGGCATACTTTTTTTGTGACTTCATAGACAAAAAAGAAGGACCTAACAATACCAATTGTTCCTCTTCAATGTTGGTAAACAAATACTTCTGAGGAATCACTTGTTTTTTTTGTCCTTCATACGACCAGTACAGTTCTGATTGAGCATCTTTGCTGGCTTGGTAATATTCAATACGAATTTCATAGGCTTGTCCACCCTCCAACTTTGCTTTTTTTGTGTAAGCAGAGGCTGTTTTTTCGTGCCATTCATCTATAAATGACTTGCCGTTGATGGATAGTCGAATGCCATCATCCGCCAATACAGTAAAAGTATATTCTCCGCTAATAGGGGCATACAAGTAGCCTGACCAAACGACCGAAAACTGAAAAACGTTCACCTCCACCGAAGGACTAGTGCCATTGTAATAAAAATATACTTCAGGATCGGTTCGCCTTAGCACTTCATTATCGAAGCTAGTGCCGTTGTAATAAACAGCATTCAAGCCATCACCTGTTCTTTTGTTAATATCAAAAGTTTTACCGCTATAACTGGGGCAAGACCCCGTAAAATAGTTGTAAACTTTTTGAAAATAAGAATCTTGAGCAAGAACAGTTGTAGCACTCGCCAACAAGCAGGATACAAATAATAGTAGTCTTTTCATGAAAATTAAAAGTCTGTTCAATTTACCTGTTCTTTGACAAATATTGTGAAATGAGACTTCGGTAGCTTATCCTTTGAAAAGATTATAAGTAGTCAGCCATATTTATCTTAACAATTAAAATTTCTCAAACAACTGTTTATCAGTGTGGGTTTTCATTTTAATTGTGATTTACTACTGAATTAAATAAAATTGAATTGAAAGTTCAATTTGCTCATAACCAAACATTTACTTCTTTTGTTTTTCGTCCAAAGTCCAAACTTTATGAAACATTAATTTTTTGCGAAAACTACCGAAGTCTTTATACACTACACACAAATTGTCAAAGAATCAATTTACCTAATTATGGTAACGTTTCCAGCCTGTTGTTTAGTGTTTTGTCCTGCAAATTGATAACGAATTACGTAAGCATACACACCAATGGGCTGCAATTCGTCTTTGAAAGTTCCATTCCATCCCTCGGTAATGTCTTCACTTTCAAAAACTTTTTCACCCCAACGATTGAAGATGAAGAGTTGATAGGTTTCCAATTGTCCATCTGCAAGAGGTTTAAATACATCATTTATACCATCTCCATTCGGACTAAAAGCACTTTCAACCACTACATCTAAGGACGGTACTTCTTCAACTCTCACCGTAACACTAGCCGTATTCGCACAAACTGTATTAGAATTTAAGAAATAAGTCGTTGTAACACTTGGACTAACAGTAGGGTTAGAACAATCCAAACAACTCAAACTATTTTCATCACCCGTTGAAGACCAAATATAATCCATATTATCATCGCCTATTGCCTCCAAAACCGTTGACTCTCCTTCAAAAATACTGGTGTTACCATCAATATCCAGCAATATCGAAGGCAAAACTGTCAATAGAAGTGAATCTTGAACATCCGCACCACAATCATTTGAAGCAGTGATGTAAAGCGTAAATTGACCCGTATCTGGATTTACAAAATTGCTAATCAGACTCAAGGGGTCGGAAAAATTACCCAAACCGTCAGCCGACCATTGAAGATTTGCAGCACCTTGTAAAACCGCATTGAGCGAAATCGTTTCACCATCACAAATTTCTATATTTTCACCCGCATCCAAAACCAATTCATTGGTACTTACTTCAATTTCAATACTTTGACTACTGCTACAAGGTTCTGTAGTTGTGTAGGTAATCGTGAATGTGCCTACCTGCAAAACACTGCTCAAATCAAATGCCCCAGTATTCGCATCAATCACCAAACCTCCATCTGCCGAAAATACACCGCCCGCAGTTGCCACAAAATCAGGAGAAAGAATACTTATATCACCCAAGCAAAATTCAGTTGCAGTATAACTAAAAGAAGCATCGTCCATTGGATTGACAATCAACTCAAAAACCAAACGCTCACTCACACAATCATCTGCATCATTTCCCACTTCGGCATAATAAGTACCTGCTTCAACAGGCATAAACGTAAAACCTTGACCAACCGCTGTGCCTCCAATAGCCACATCGTACCATTGCACAAAATCACCATCCACCAACATCACTTCAAAAGCAGAAATAATTTCACCTTCGCAAACTTCAATCAATTGACTCGACACTGCAATTGGTATTTGTGGAGGAGTACAGTCACAAACTGCGGTTACTTCTCCGCTTACCTCACAGCCCACAGGCGCACCCAAAACAGAGGCTCGCCAAAGCCAAGTTTCGCCATCCACAGGACTATCATTTGGAGAAGACTGCCATGTAGTTCCGTTGTCCCCTGAGTACGTAATTGCCAAACTGCCACCACAATCTACATCCAAAACCTCCAAACTACAATCTCCCACAGCCACAATGTTTTCAGGAATTGGGTAAACAGTCCATGTTACCACATTGGTTTCCGTAGGTGTGTTGGGCGTATCCGAACAATATATTTGAAGTTTGTAGTCAAATGTTTGAGCAGTACAGCCATTGACAACTTCTGTATGAACAAAACTCAAATCATTGCTGATGACATTCCCCAAATTATCCACCCACTCTATTAGGCTTAGTTTTCCGTTGGGATCATTGAGTGTAGCAGTAAGAAGAATGTCTTCACCCGAACAAACCGAAGTACCTGGATTGATACTCGCAATCGTTGGACATTCCGTAATCACACAATTGAAGTTAGCAGAAACAGTAGTTGAGCAGTTGTTACCCAAAGCCGTATCATTGTTTTGAACCACAAACAACACTTCACTCATATCTCCGTCCACATCTGTTGTCACTGTATCATCGCCCACAATGCTAAAATTGGGGCAAGTGGGCACTGCTTGAACCGTACAACCGCCATTCAAAACCGTAATCGTAGCGTTCGCTTCTGGATAAAAAGTAAGGTCAAAAGTACCAGCCAAAACAGGCGTATTGGGGTTAAGGCTGCAATAAATATTGGCAGTATAAACAAGAACCGTTGGTGCACAGCCAGTAGGTGTTTCATTGACAAGCAATGAAGTAATATCTGTTGCGACCACTGTGCCGTTCAGTACCCATTCGATTCTATCCAACGTATTGTCGGGATCGGTCAGCGTTATTTCAAGTGTTCTTTCTGCCGTTCCGCAGTCTTCAAAACTTGCAGTAGGCGCATTTGTCACCGTAGGGCAAATTTTGTTGCAGTCTTCAACCGTCAGCACAAAACTGGCTACGGTACCTTCACAGCCCGCTTCACTTTCTTCAAAAATGTCTACAACGTGTACTCCAATTGCCAAGCCAATTCCATTAAAATTCCCAATTCCCGAAGCACCTGTATCTGTCGACCAATGGAGGATACCATTTGCAGACATTGCAGTAATTGGAGTAGTCAAGGATGCGCCCAAACAAATAGTTTCATCGGTTACAATTGGAGTGGGAGGTAAGGCATTTTCGGTCAAATCAACTGCCACAAGCATACTCAAGCAGCCATTAGAGGACTGTCCTTGTACCCAATATGTTGCAGTACCTCCTATTGAAGGTGTAAAACTTACTCCTTCTGCAATAGAAGTAATAGTGGTATCGCTGTACCAGAAATACATGTCCGTTCCATTGTCTTGTACCGTCAAATTTGGAATAGGCTCATCTTCACAATAGCTTGCTCCTGTTGCAATTGGATTGTCAGGATTGGGATGAACAATCAATTCAAAAGCCAAACGTTCACTCACACAGTCATCACCATTATTACCAACTTCAGCATAATAAATGCCCGCTTCATTCGGGGCAAATGTAAAACCTTGAGCGATAGCCATACCGTCAAAAGCTACATCGTACCACTGCACAAAATCACCATCCGCCAGCATCACTTCAAAAGTAGGAATAACCTCGTTTTCACAAATTTCTAACAATTGGTTCGACACTGCAATTGGCGTTTGTGGAGGCGTGCATATACAAACCGCTGTCACTTCTCCACTCACATTGCAACCTATGGGCGCATCCACAACAGATGCCCTCCAAAGCCACATTTCACCGTCAATAGGATTGTCATTGGGCAAAGATTGCCAAGTCGTTCCGTTATCGTCTGAGTAGCTAATCGCCAAACTTCCGCCACAGTCCACATCTAGGACTTCCAAACTGCAATCACCCACTTCCACGATGTTGTCGGGAATAGGATAAACCGTCCATACCACTGAATTGCTTGCAGAAGGCACATCTAAATCATCATCACAATAAATTTGGAAAGTGTAAGTAAATGTTTGAGCATCGCAGCCATTGAAGGTTTTGGAGTCGGTGAAACTTAGGTTGGAACTGAGAATGTTGCCCAATTCGTCCACCCATTCTACTCTATTTAGTTTTCCGTTGGGGTCGCTAACCGTAGCCGATAAGTTGAAGTCTTCACCCGCACAAACCGAGCCACCCGCTCCAATACCTGCTATGGTTGGACATTCCGTTACCACACAATTGAAGTTGCCACTAAGGGTAGTTGAGCAATTGTTGCCCAAAGTGGTATCGTTGTTTTGCACCGTAAAGATTACCTCACTATTGTCACCGTCCACATCAGTTGTAAAGGTATCCTCTCCCACAATGCTGAAATTGGGGCAAGTAGGTACGGCTTGAACCGTACAGCCGCCATTCAAAACTGTAATGGTGGCATTCGCTTCTGGATAAAAAGTGAGGTCAAAAGTACCCGCCAAAATTGGCGTATTGGGGTTCAGGCTGCAAAAGACATTGACTGTATAAACAAGAACCGTTGGCGCACAACCAGTAGGATTTCTATTGACCACCAAAGAGGTAACATCTGTTGCAACTACTCCACCATTCAATCTCCATTCGATTCTATCCAGTGTATTGTCGGGGTCGTTTAGTGTTATTTCAAGCGTTCGTTCTGCTGCTCCACAATCTTCAAAACTTGCCGTAGGCGCACTTGTCACCGTTGGGCAAACTTGACTGCAATCTTCAATAGTCAATGCAAAACTCGCTGATGCGCTTTCACAACCCTCTAAGCTTTCTTCAAAAATCGTGACAATGTGTTCTCCAATCGCCAAACCACTGCCATCAAAACTGCCTGTACCCATCGTGCCCGTATCTGTCGACCAACTCAAAGTGCCGTTTGCAGTGCTGGCGGTTATTGGATTAGGCAAAGTCACTCCAAAACAAATTGTTGCATCGGCTACGATTGGCATTGGCGGATTTGGATTAATGACCAATTCAAAAGCGATGCGACTGCTCACACATTCATCGGCATTGCTTGCAGCTTGAGCATAATAAATACCTGAAACAGTGGGCGTAAATGTCAATCCTTGCGAAATTGCCGTACCGCCAACAGCCACATTGAACCATTGAATAAAATCGCCCTCGGTAAGCATTGCTTCAAAGGTAGGGATCAGTTCGTCCTCACAAATTTCAAACAACTGACTCGATACTGCAACAGGAGCTTGTGGAGGAGTACAATTACAATCTTCAACAGTTAGCAGAAAACTGCTTGAAGCACTTTCGCAACCTTCAGGGCTTTCTTCAAAAATCGTGACAATGTGTTCTCCAATTGCCAAACCACTGCCATCAAAATTGCCTGTATCGGATGTTCCTGTATCGGTTGACCATTGAATTGAGCCGTTTGTAGTTGTTGCAGTGATTGGGTTTGACAATGTATTGCCGAAACAAATTGTTGCATCGGCAACGATTGGAGCAGGAGGAGTTTGGTTTTCGACCAAATTAACTTCCACAAAACCACTCAAACATCCATCAGGCGAAACAGCTTGTACCCAATAAGTTGCAGTGCCTCCTGTTGAAGGAGTAAATGCACTTCCTTCAAAAATAGAGATGGCATCACTTGGGTCATTGTACCAAATATAGCTGTCCACACCATTGTTGCTTACCTCCAAAGTAGGTATAGGTTCATTACTGCAATAATTAACGCTTGCCGCAACTGGCGTAGGATTGTTCGGGCTTGGGCAATTACAATCCCAAGTGCCTGCTATAGTGATGCTTTCGCATACGCCATTGTCTTCAATGTCAAACGAAAAATCGGCATCTGCATTGAAGGTTTCAGTATAGGTTGTTCCTACAACGGGAACATTGTTGACAATATAAGGAGTTGTTCCTCCTTCAATGGTCAGCGTGACGGTATAAGTAAGCAAATCATCTGCACAAATGGCTGTCCAAGAAGCATCTAATGGAGATATTAAGGTAGTACTTACTACATCCATACAGCCACCTTCACCTGTCCAAGTGAATGTATAATCCCCTGCTTCTGAAGCATTAAAATTTGTTGTAGGATTGTTGGCATCGTCAAAATCAACACTGCCTCCACCTGTTGTAGTGAATGTCCATGTACCTTCGCCACTCCAAGCACTTATACCTGTTGAAGTTTGTAGCAAAGCGGTAAGGCTTTGAGTCAATCCACAATCAGCAGAAATGCTTGTTTCTGGTTGGCCATAAAAAACAACAGGCATATCATTGGAAGTGTCATAGCAATCATTCTCGGAATCAGGGAATCCGTCTGCATCATCGTCATTGCCTGCCAAAGCGGTGATATAGTAAGTTGTGCCGTAGGACAAAATGGTTTCATCAAACGAAAACTGTCCATCTGAATTGCTCATTAAAATGTTCAAAGGGTCGCTGCCATCGTGTAGCACATACACCAAAATGTCGTTGTCATCTAAAGTAGTATTGGAAGTAGCGACTACAACATTGACATCAAAACCACAATTTTCAATGGTTTCTGATGACAAGTTTCCTGCATCTGTAGTGCAATTGCAGAAGAAGTCGTCAATCAGAATGAAAGTAAAACAAGGGCTGCTATCTGTAATCGTAAAGGTATATTCTTCTCCGCTTGGTATGGGTTGGCTGGTAAATACATTGCCGACCAAGCCGTCTGTGCTGCCATCCACTGAATAATTGCCATCACCTCCAATGATTTCAAAAGTAACCACAAATTGATTGTCAATACATTCGTGTTGGCGGTTGGTCACTCCAATACCATCATAAAACGTGATTTCTACATCATCACTTACCGTACATTCGCCATTTTCGACTGTCCAAGTAAAAGTGTAAACTCCAGGTTCTGTTACGGTTGCAATGGTATTCGGATTGTCTAAGTTGGTATAACTCACTCCCGCACTTGGTACTGATGTCCAAATACCAGGCAATCCTTCGCTTGTTGCAATCAAATTGTAGTCATCATTACAGATTTCATCGTCTGTTCCAGCATCTACTACAATGCTTTCGATAAATGTCACCATCACCTCCGCCGAAGCCGTACATCCATTGTTGTCTTCCGTCCAAAAGAAAGTGTAATCTCCTGCATCTGTAATGGTTACAGTAGTATTGGAACTGTTGGTATTTCCAAATGACACTCCCGCAGAAGGATCAGCCGACCAATTTCCTACACCGAGGCTTGGAAATGCTATCAAGTCCCAAGTTGTATTGCAGGTGCTTCCTCCAACTTCCGCAGTTGGTGTGGGATTTTGTAAAAACGAAATAGGCGTTCCCACAGCAACAGACAAACAGTCATCGCTTAGGTCAATAACGCCACTACCATCGTCATTCCCCGCAATGGCAGAAACATAGTAGGTTGTATTGTAATTGAGAGGAGGAGTGGCATCGGTGAAAGCAAAACTTCCATTGTCGTTTTGGGCGAAAATGGTGCCGATAGAAGTACCTGTATTGGTGTGTAAAATGTAATTGAGTAAGTCGTCACCGTCTAAATTTTCGTTGCCATTGTTGGTGACGTTGATGATTTCATCCTCACATACTTGAATGGCTTGTGAAGGCATTGTTCCTGCAAAAGTGCCGCAACTGCAGTCTTGTGTACCTTCGATTAGGATAGGGCCACATTGATTGCTATCATCCACCGAAAAACTGTAGTCTTCACCACTTGTAATGGGGTCACTTGTAAAAGTATTGCCTACGAGTGTTCCCGCATCACCTCCTACAACGTAGTTAGTGAAGTCGCCTCCTGACAAATCGAAAGTAACGGTATATTCCGTATTGGTGTCATTACAGGTGATATTGATATTGGAAACAGTAGGAGGTTGACTGACATATATTTCTGTATTACCAAAAAGGGTATTGTCGCAAAAAGCATCTGAAATGCTGTTCATACTGATGATGAGGTCTTGAGAAGTAGAAAAAGTGGCCACATAAGGTGAGGCTGCAATATTGACGGTGACATTGCTGAATCCATTGAAGTAGTTCAATGACCAAGGGGCTGTACCTGTTAAATCAAAGGTCAGAACCAAATCCTCACCAGAACAAATAGGGCTATTGGTGCTTAGCGTAGCACTGGGAAGTGGTTTTTCTGAAACCCATGCCCCTACATCAGCCGTACACCCGTTGCTGTCGGTGACAGTCACGATGTAGAGTCCGCCTTGATTGACGGTAATACCTTGCGAGTTTTCGTTGGTTGACCAGTTGTAGTCATTGTAGGTTTGGCTGGTACTTAGGTCAGTAGTCATACCTTCACAAAAATTCAAAGTTCCTGTAATTGTAGGATCTGGATTGCTGAGTGCATTTACTGTATAACTTGCAGTTTCGGTACAACCATTTCCGTTCGTAACAGTGACGGTGTATGTATCTGCGGCTGTGACTGCAATGGCTTGTGTATCATCTCCGTTTGACCAATCATAGCTGTCAAAAACATCGGTAACGGATAAGTTAGCTGCACCGCCTTCACAAAAATCCTCCCCTGTAATCACAGGAGAAGGATGAAGAAAACTTTGAACTGTTATTGCATTGGTGGCAGTACATCCATCGGTATTGGTGACAGTAACGGTATAAGTGCCTCCTGTATTGATTGATATATTTTGCCCCGCATCACCATTCGACCAATTATAAGAATTGTAGGTTTCCACGACTGCAAGCGTTGTACCGAAATCCAAACAAAAATCGGTTCCTGTAAGCGTAGGAGAGGTGATGGAAAATTGATTGATGCTGATGTTTGCAGTGGCAGTGCAATTGTCAGCATTGGAAACGGTGACTGTGTAAGTACCACCGTTGGAAACCGTTATCATTTGGGTAGTTTCTGCTGTTGACCATACATAATTGTTGAACAGTTCGTTCACTGTCAAAACACTGGTTCCGCCTGCACAAAAATCATTACCGCTAATACTTGGGTTGGGAACAGGCAATTCATTGACGGTTACATTGCTTGTGCCTGTACATCCGTTTGAATCCGAAACGGTAACGGTATAAGTTCCTGCAATGCCAACGCTTATGTTTTGACCCGTATCGCCATTCGACCAATTGTAGCTATTGTAGTTTTCAACTACTGAAAGGGTAGTGGTAGAGCCTGTACAAAAGTCGTTGCCAGTAGTACTGGGTGTAAGTCCACTAAGTTCATTGATGGTAATGTCCGATGTTTGTGTACAGCCGTTTGCTTGCGAAACAGTAACCGTATAAGTTCCAGGAAGATTGACGGTAATGTTTTGACCTATATCTCCATTCGACCAAGTGTAGCCACTAAATGCTTCGACTACAGATAAATTACTGTTTTGACCACTGCAAAAATCTTCCCCATTGAGGGTAAGTGAGGATAAAATAAGTTCATTGACTGTTGTCTGACCTGTTCCTGTACAGCCGCTTGCATCTGAAACGGTGACTGTGTAAGTTCCTGCAATGGTGACGCTGATGTTTTGACCGGCATCGCCATTCGACCAATTGTAGCTATTGAAGGTTTCTGCTACGGATAAATCGCCGTTTTGACCATTGCAGAAATCGCTGCCATTGACGGTTGGATTCAATGGTGGAAGTTCGTTGATGGTGACTTGCCCTGTTCCCGAACAACCACTTGCATCCGAAACTGTGACTGTGTAGGTTTCTGCAATGGTGACGCTGATATTTTGACCTGCATCCCCATTTGACCAGTTGTAAGCATCGTAGGTTTGTGCCACAGAAAGACTGGCGGTTGTTCCTGCACAAAAATCGCTGCCATTGACGGTTGGTGTCAAATTGGGTGATTCATTGACGGTGATGTTGGCAGTGCCTGAGCAGCCGTCTGTATTTGAAACAGTAACGGTGTAAGTGCCTGATGTGTTGACGCTTATGTTTTGACCCGTATCGCCATTTGACCAATTGTAGTTGTCAAAACTTTCAACTACTGAAAGGGTACTGCTGCTGCCTGTGCAAAAATCATCACCGTTGATGGTGACAGTCGGAAGGCTTATAATATTGTAGGGAATTATGATGGACGTAAAACAATCAGGTGAAATAATGTCAACTGAAAGGGCATTGTTGGAGGGTGGTAAATCTACATCCGTAGGATTGTCAATATAAGTATATACATCTAAATCACCATCATACCAATCAATAAAATTGTTGGGATCATCGTTGATTTGGTCATTGTAAGTGGTCAAGTCTATGTTTGCAGCCGTACCAGAACCTGGGGTGTCTTCACATACATTGATGGTTAATCCTCCAAACGAAGGTAGGGGAATCATATAAACACTGGCATCGTCTGTGCCTGTGCAACCTAAACCATCCGTGACTGTGACAGTATAAGTATGTGTACCTGAACCCAATACGGAGCCTTCTAATGTGATGCCATTGCTATTAGAACCGTTTGACCATTGGTAGATATAAGGGCCGTTTCCAGATTGAAAAGCGTCTAAAAAAGTGGTTCCGTCTTCGCACAAAGAAAGTACATTGGTTCCTCCATTGTTTTCAATATCTATTGTAGGCCCTTGCAATGCTGTAATGATGGTTTCCCCTGTGGCAGTACAATTGTTGAGGTCGGTGACAGTGACGGTGTATGTACCACTTGAATTGATATTGGTAGTAGGGGTAGCATCACCCGTACTCCAAAGGTATTGATTGTAGGTAGTGGTGGTGGACAAAGTGGTGTTTTCACCTTCACAAAAATCATCGCCCACAATAACAGGTGAAGCAGGAGCGGTGATGGTAAATGGGAAAGAAAATACATCAATTTGGGGAGTTGCAGGGCAACCAGTACCAACAAAAATATCATCGTAAGTATTGGTCGCTGTCACAGTAATAGTGACATTGCCCGCATTTGTTCCTTGGATTTCCACCGATTTGCCACTGTTCGCACCTACAATAGTGGCATTTCCGCTGCTCACATTCCAAAGGTAACTATCTGAATCGCAACCTGTGAGCGAAAGAGTTGTTTGCTCTCCAACACAAATGCTTGTATTAGAAGCAGTATTGGGACAGCCTGCTCCTTGAAATTCATCATCTGGCGCAGTCCGAAGGCTTTCTATCCATTCTGCATTGAGGCAAGAGTTGGCTCGACCTGGACTTTGGCCGCCAGGAGTAATAGTAGCAGTGCCACTCGAAAAATTGGCAGCATTCGTGTAGTCATTCCCTATCGTATTGTTGAAAAAATAATGAGTATCACTACCTCCACCTGCTAAAAGCAAGTTATCAGGTCCACCTATCAATGCAGGAGAGCCACCTGCGCTTGTACCATAAGCAAAACCATGAAAATAGCTTCCATTTGGTTGGCGAACTTGTGCTGCATCTCCACCATTTCTAAACTCAAAATTGCCCGAAAACCCATCATCTGCAATGGGTCCATAAGTGCCTATATTGTAAAATGGAGAGCCGTTTACACCATTGGGACAAGCAGCATTGTCACCTGCTCCTGAAGAAGAACTGGGGCTTGTGGTATTTTGCTCCATGTAGGTATTGGAAGCATTGATAGGAACTACCCTCAGAAAATCACAGTCAGCATCATCGTAATCAGGGGGCAGTCCACCGATATCTGCTTGTTGAATAGTCAAATTGGGATTGTTGGCATACAACAGTATGATTGTTCCTACGGGAACTTCTGCCCATATTGGGTCGTATTTGAATCGAATGTGTCCTGTTGCAATTCCTGTTCCTGAAACAGCACCATTGTCAGGACCCGGGCAGTCGGTGAAATCGCCATTGTTGTCGTCAAAAATCCATCCTCTGATGTCAACGGTTGTACAAGGAGGCCCTACAACAACAAGTTCGGCAAACTCCTTTTGACTTGCTGCCTCACCCTGTGATATCTCATTGACAATCAGCCCTTGTGCTTGGATACTTTGATTTGTCCAAAAATGGAATAACACTAACAACAAACACAGTTTTATGGTATGTGAAGAACGTAGAATTGAATACATAGTTGGGGTTTTGATAGATATACGCTAAAGCATGAGAGAATGGATTGCCCTGCAAAGTTACCGATAATTTTGTGTTTGAAAAGGCATATTGTTTGCAAACCTAGTGTCTAAATAAACGGTTTTACAAAGAATTAATATAAGCTACTGAAAAAAATCCCCAATTCTTGTTTGATTTTTTCGTTTGACACCACACAGTATTTAGTTGGGCTATTTGCTGCAAAAGTGGGTGGGACAAGCCCTAATTTTTTAGCAGCAGCGGTGTAGAACTCCTCACGTGTAGGATGTTCATCACTGCAAACATTATACACTTCACCCCATTTTCCTTGTCGAATGACTTGAAAAATCACCTCCATACAATCCTCCAAATGCACCAAATTGACTTTCCCTTTACCATTCGTCAAGTTTTGTTTTCCCGCCAAAAAACGTCCAGCAGGGCGATTCGGCCCAAACAATCCTGCAAGCCGTAAAACAGTAGTTTCCACATTCGGGACATCCTGCAAAAGCTCTTCGGCTTTTAGCAATGCCTTTCCAGATGATTTAATAGGTTGAAGAACATCGGATTCGGTGGCGATTTGGTTTTGAAGGGAATAAACAGAAGTGGAACTGACAAAAAGCATTTTCTGCAAAGGAGAACCTTCCATGGCTTGGGTCAAAGTTTTTATTTTGGCGAGAAAAGATGCTTCAACATCTGGATTTTTGCGCCCAGGCGGAATGTTGAAAATCAAAACATCTGTCTTCAGTAGTTCCATTAAATTGTCCATTTGCTCCTGCGGCAATGTTCCATCATCCTGCAATTGAAGTAAGTAAGACTCTATGCCCATTGCAGATAAATTTTCCATTTTGGATAAAGTAGTGGTACTACCTTTGATGGTAAAATTTTGTTTTTGAAGGTATTGGGCTAAAGGTAATCCGAGCCAACCGCAGCCAATAATGCTGATTGTGTTCATCTGTTTTATGGTGTTTTAGATTTTTTTATAACAAACACACCAAAATAAATTTAGGGCTAAAATATCTCTTGCGTACATTCTTAATGCGTGTGCCTAATGTATTTTGGGTAGAATATAAAAATTGATAATCAAATTTTTAATCTATTGATGTGATTGGGTGCAAAAAGTTAATTACCAGATAGTTTGGACTTTGGACGAAAGACAAAAGAAGTAAATATTTGGTTATGAGTAAATTGCATTGAAAATGCAATTTTACTTAATTCCTTTGCTTCCTCATTCAAAGTCTAATAATAAGTCACTAATCACTGATAACCAGCTGCCTGCAATCCGAATAATTCCGCATAAAACCCATTCAATTCCAATAATTCCTTGTGTGTACCCAACTCTACCTTCTGTCCATTTTTCAGCACCAAAATACGGTCAGCCATGCGGACAGTTGAAAAACGGTGAGAGATAAGAACCGCCATTTTTCCAGCGGTCAAATCTGCAAAACGCTGAAATACTTCAAACTCAGCACGAGCATCCAAAGCTGCCGTAGGTTCATCCAAAATCAATACTTGCGCCTTACGCATGTATGCACGACCCAAAGCAACCTTTTGCCATTCACCGCCCGACAATTCTACACCACCTTCAAAGCGACGACCCAACATCTGCTCATATTGAGCAGGCAATTTTTCGATGACTGTATCAGCCAAACTCTGTTCAGCAGAATGAACAATGGTCGGTTTGTCCTCCTTTTCTTCAATCTTTCCAATCGCAATGTTTTCAGAAGCAGTCATTTGGAAACGCACAAAATCTTGGAAAATAACGCCGATTGCTTCTCGAAGTTCTTTCAAATCGTATTCCTTCAAATCGTGACCGTCCAACAAAATACGTCCTTCGGACGGGTCGTATAGTCGGGCAATTAGTTTGGTGAAAGTCGTTTTTCCTGCGCCATTTTCCCCCACCAAAGCCAATTTTTCGCCTGCATCCCAAGTAAAAGAAAGGTGTCGCAAAGCCCAAATTTCCGTTCCTGGGTATTTGAAGCCCACGTTTTCAAACACAAAACCCTGTTGGATTTCTTTGGGAAAAGTAAGTGCTTGTTGTTGTGAAATGATAAGGGGCTGCATGTCCATGAAGTCGAAAAAGTCTTGCAGATAGAGGGCGTTTTGGGCAATACTCGAAAAACGGGTCAAAATGCTTTGCAGAAGACTGCGTAAACGGTTGAAGGAACCCGCCAAAAAAGTCAAATCTCCTACGGAAATGAGATTTTTTACGGTCTGCAAGATGATGACAATGTAAGCCGTATAATAACCTGCATTGCCCAAGCTATTGAAGATACTACCCCAAGCGGCTCGTTTGACTGTCAGTGCTTTATTGACCTCATAGTAGCGGTCAGCCAATGATTCAAAACGGTTGCGAAGAAAACCTTCCAATCCAAAAATTTTGATTTCTTTGGCAGTCACATCGCTTGCGCCAACGTATCGAAGATAGTCCAATTCTCGCCTTTCGGGGGTCCAACTGCGGGTAATCGAATAACTTTTTTCATTGAAGTAAGTTTCACTCAAAAAGGCTGGAATTACTGCCACAAATAGCAAAACAATCAACCACGGATTGAAGACAACGAGACCTGCGCCCAAAAATAGGATGGTAATCATGTCTTGGACTTGCGCCAAAACCTGCGACATCAACACCGTTCTACCTGTTGTTTGCCGCCTTGCCCGTTCCAATTTGTCGTAGAAATTGGCATCTTCAAATTGCTGCAAATCCAGTTTTGCAGCGTGTTCGATGAGTTGAACCGAAGTTTTGTTGGCAAAAAGGTCTCCGAGCAATGCATCTAATAAGTTGATTCCTCGGTTGAACAAATCCGATACCAAAGCCAAAGTAAATTCAATGGCTACAATGCTCCACAGATATTGCATATCTGTACCATCAAAACCAGTTTGAGCAATTCGGATTACTTCGTCAATAATGAGCTTGCCGACATAGAGCATCGTGAGCGGAACCCCCGCTTGCAGAACACGCAAAATTACATTGCCGAGCGTCATCATGCGACTGGTTTCCCATATCAGACGAAAAAACTTTGGGATATTGCCGAGGGCTTTCCAGCGTTCTTTGAAGGTTAGTGAATCCGATGAGCCTCTGGATCTTGAGGGTGAGGGAGGTGTTGTACCAAATAGTTTTGACCAAAATGACATAGTGGGGAATGGAATTTGATTCGTTTAGAGAACCCATTGCAAACACCCAAGAATGTATTTTGGTTTAAGGATACCTTTTTCATCAAAAGTAAAAAGCTGCAATAAGAGAAGGGATTGACCTCATCTTACTGCAACTTAGTTTCATTGCTAATTCAGCAGAGCTTAAATCAGCACAAGGTTTTTTTGTAAATGCTTGAATATAAGTATTTACAAAAAAATAAGACTCATGAATCAACGAACTATTGTATTCTAAGCCAACATTTGTTGCGTATTATCTACTTCGTCGAGATTGGTGAATTTGTAGCCTACACCACGGATGGAGTGAAAAAATTCTGGTTTTTTGGGGTCTTCTTCAAAGTATTTGCGGAATGCCAAAATAAAGTTGTCAATCGTTCGGGTAGAAGGATAGACATCGTATCCCCAAACAAACTGCAAAATTTGCTCACGAGAAACCACTTCATTGTTGCGTTCAATCAAGAGTTTCAAGAGTTTGGATTCTTTGTTCGTAAGACTTACCTCTCCTTTTTGGCAGACTGCTTTGTAAGTGGCAAAATTGATTTCATTGTTGCCAAAACTGTATTCAATAATCTCTCTTGTAGGCGTTTCTGTTTTCATGCTTTGTCTAATCAATCTTTTGACACGAAGCAAGAACTCTTCTAAATTGAAGGGTTTGGTCATGTAGTCATCAGCCCCTTTTTTCAATCCAATCACTTTGTCTTGAGGAGCATCTTTTGCAGTGAGAAACAGGATAGGAACATCTGCATCTTCGAGCCGCACTTTTTCACAAACATGAATACCATCAACTTCGGGAAGCATGATGTCCAATACAATCATATTGAACCGCTGACCATGAAAGGTTTTAATAGCTGAAAGCCCATCTCCAACTGCAACAACCTCATAACCTTCAATTTCGAGGTTCATTTTAATTGCTTCCTGAAGGTTCTCTTCATCTTCTACAAGTAATATTCTAGGCATCATAAGTAGGTAGATTTATGTATTGATGATTTGTATTAATATATTTCAGAAAAATTGTATTCCTTTACGGTATCAACAAAGCACTTGACATTATCGAGCGGCGTATCAGGATATACACCATGTCCAAGATTGGCAATGTGTCGAGTAGTTCCGAATGATTCTAGCATTTTTCGGACTTCTCTTCGAATCGTAGATTGGTCAGCATAAAGTAAACAGGGGTCAAAATTGCCTTGTAAGGTTTTTTGGTTGCCAATTAACTTGCGGCTTTCGGTTGGGGACATATTCCAGTCTAAACCAATAACTTCGCAATTTAATCGCCCCAATTCTTCCCTTGCAAAATAAGCCCCTTTCGCAAAAACGGTGACAGGCACATCTTCCATTGCATCACAAAGTTGGGAAATATAGGGCAGCGAAAATTCCGAATATTGTTGAGGCGGCAATATGCCCGCCCACGAATCAAATAGCTGGATCAAGTCTGCACCTGCTGCTACTTGTGCTTTTATATACGATAATATACTTAGGGTTATTTTTTGCATCAGTTGATGCGACATTTCAGGTTGTTGGTACAACATTCGCCGAGCTTTGGAGAATGTTTTGGAGCCACTTCCTTCAATCATATAGGCGAAAATTGTCCATGGACAGCCTGAAAAACCAATCAAAGGAACTCTTCCATTCAATGCTTGTTTTGTGAGCTTAATTGCTTCAATGGTATAGTGTATATCTGTTGCACCATCTGCAATTTTTAGAGCATCGACATCTGCTTGTGAATGGATTGTTTTGGGAAAAATTGGCCCTTTAGATTCTACCATGGTATAGGGTAGTCCCATAGCTTCGGGGATTTCCAAAATATCGGAGAAAATGATGGCTGCATCAACGTCCAATTCATCTACAGGTTGAATGGTCACTTCACAGGCCAATTCAGGAGTTTGCACCAATTCCTTGAAACCAGAAAGTTTGCTGCGAATAGCTCTATATTGTGGCAAAATCCTACCCGCTTGTCTCATCAACCATACTGGTGTGCGTTCTACGGTTTTTCCTAAGGCTGATTGGAGGAGTAAATCGTTTTTTAGTTGCATAAATGTAGAAAAAATATCTAAATAAGGATAGCTTTGAAGTCAGTCCTTATTTGGGCTTTGTTAGTATTTGGTATTTATATGTTTTTGTTTAATATAGAGAGAGGTAGTTATATTGTTACAGTAATGTAATTTTTTTGTTTAAAATTAGTCATTTTTTTTGAATTGACACTAAAAAAACCGTTTTTGGCACAAGTTCTAGCTATTTTTCGCAGCAAATTTAACTTAACAATTCACATTTATGCAAATTTTGATGGCTCCCTCAAGCAGATTTGAGGATTTAGAAGGGTATTCTTTTGTCGCTAACTACAAAACGGTGGGCGAAGGGCTTCAAATACATTATGTAGATGAGGGACCCAAAAAAGCAAAACAAACCTTGTTGTTGATGCACGGTGAACCAAGTTGGTCGTATCTGTATCGCAAGATGATTCCTGTATTCGTAGCAGCAGGTTATCGATGTATTGCACCCGATTTGATTGGGTTTGGAAAATCGTCAAAACCCAGTGAAACAGAGGATTACACCTATGCTCGTCACATCGAATGGGTAAAAAAATTGGTACAGCAATTGGACCTTCAAAACGTCACCCTATTTGGCCAAGACTGGGGTGGTTTGATTGGATTGCGGGTATTAACAGATGAACCAGAACGTTTTAGCCGAATCGTGGTAGCCAATACAGGTTTACCAACAGGTGATCATGCAACACCCGAAGCGTTTTTGCAGTGGCAGGAGTTTTCACAAAATGTGAAAGTTTTTCCTTTTGAAAAAATCATGCAGACATCTACGGTTACTAAACTTTCCCCCGCCGTTCTCAAAGCCTATTCAGCTCCTTTTCCCCACAATCGGCACATGGCTGGTGCACGTATTTTTCCTACGCTTGTGCCTACTACACCAGATAATGTGGAATCGGAAAACAACCGTGAGGCATGGAAGGTATTGATGGCTTGGGAAAAACCACTTTTGACTCTGTTTTCAGATAGTGACCCGATTACGAAAGGAGGTGAAAAACCTTTCATCAAACTGGTTCCTGGCGCAAAAGATCAACCGCATCAAATCATTGAAGGTGCTGGACATTTTCTGCAAGAGGATAAAGGAGAGGAAATTGCAGCAATTATGGTGGACTGGATGGATTCGTAAGCATATATTTTTTTGACTCATGGATATTTTTAGTGAAGCAGTTAAAGACTTTTGTAGTTTCCTTTTCAGAACATACTGATTTTCAAACATTCCATATCTTTAAGAATAAACTACAAAAGTCTCATTCCACTAAAATCTTCGATGAACCATTTTTTTTTAGTCCTGTAAACTTAGCGATGGTCGAAAAATAAATCTTCCATTTAGAAAGTCTTTATCTCAAATGAGAGATTTGTTTTTTTAGGCGTTAAACTTGTTTGCGGAGGTAAAATACAAAGAATCTAAAAATGGCTTGCCTTTTGCAGAAAGGACAAGGAATGTATTTGGTGGAAGAATGGGTATTGCTTCAATGCCTTTAGATTTCTTCCCCATTGCATTTCAAAATAGTCGACTAAATTTACAACAACTCCTATCTTAATTAACATCAAAAATGAATCAGCAGCAAGCATTTATAGAGCAAACAGGAATGGAAGGTTTATTGATTTTACATCCACGGGTATTTGCAGACGAAAGAGGATATTTTTATGAAAGTTACAACAAAGAGCGTTTTGCAGAGCATGATTTGCATTTCGATTTTGTGCAAGACAATCAAGCACGTTCTACTTACGGAATTTTGAGGGGACTACACTTTCAACATGCGCCTTATGCACAGACCAAGTTGGTGCGGGTTACAGAAGGTGAAGTGTTGGACGTGGTAGTTGATTTGCGTTGGAAATCAAAAACTTATGGACAAACTTACAGCATTGTTTTGTCAGAAGACAATAAGACGCAGCTATTGATTCCCAGAGGTTTTGCACATGGGTATGCCGTGTTGAGTCCAACAGCGGTGTTTCAATACAAATGCGACAATTACTACTCCAAAAAATATGAAGGTGGATTGGCTTACAACGACCCTGCTCTGCAAATCGATTGGAGGTTGCCACAACAAGATATCATCACCTCCGAAAGGGACGAACTATGGACGAATTTCAAAGATTTGGTGCATAATTTTTGAGATTTTCGATTTACCTTTTTTGCATTTTCCGTTTTACTTTTAGCATTGGCTTGTCAAACCTTTTTGAATCAGCCTAACATCCTATATTTTTTACTAACTAAGTTTAACGATTCTCAAAAATGCGAAAATTATATCTACTTATAGCTCTGATATTTCTGTCCTTTATTTCTGTCGCTACATCTGCCCAGACTTACTTCAATGAGTGGATAGACTATGACAAGACCTACTACAAGTTTCAAATTGCAGAAAATGGCCTCTATCGAATTCCATACAGCAGTTTGTTGGAAGTAGGTTTGGCAGCAAAAGAAAAAAATGGTTTTCACTTATTTAGCCGTGGAAAAGAAATTCCGATTTTCATTGCTTCAAATGGCACCTTGGGGGAAGGTGATTACATCGAATTTTATGGTGAACAAAACGATGGCAGTTTTGATACCCAATTGTTTTTGTTTCCAGATTGGCAATTGACAGACAAGCAAAGTCTTTTTTCGGATAAAGCCACTTATTATTTGATGTGGGACAATACGTTTGAAGGGCTTCGTTTTCAAACGATTGACAATGATTTGACCGAGCCACTTCTCGAAAAAGAAGCGTATTTTATGCACACTGAAAACCGCATCTATCGCCATAACTTCAATGCAGGAGAACCCGACCGAATTACAGGATTGAATTACAATTATGCAGACTTTGAAAAAGGAGAAGGTTGGACAGGTACTAAGATAGACGGGCAAACGAGTAAGATATACCAACTATCTACGGTGGGAGTCTATTCGGAAGAAGGTTTGCCCAAAGCATTGTTGGAAACAAAAGTAGTGGGATTGAATAACGATGTTTTCAACTTCAAAGACCACCATTTGAAGATACACATTGGAGGAAAAAACTACATTGACAATATCTATGAAGGCTATGATACGCCTGTTTTTACAGCCGAAATTGAAGCGGAAGATTTGGGTGAGATTCAGACGCATATAGAATATGAATCGGTTGGAGATGTATTTAGTACGCCAGTAGAAGATTGGCAATCAGTATGCTACACTTTTTTGACCTATCCTCGTCGGTTTGACTTTGGCATTGAAGTAGATAGTTCCATTGTGTCGAGCAAGGAATTTGCTTTTTCGCTACAACATCATACCGAAGCGTATTTTGAGATTTCCAACTTTGAAGGAAACGAAACGGCTATATTGTACGATTTGTCTCAGCAAAACAGGATGTTGGTAAATCGGAGTGAAGATGATTTGTACAAAATTCACCTTCCCGAAATGACTTCAATGGAGGAAAATCGTCAGTTGTTTTTGGCAAACCCCGAAGCTGTTTTTACGATTGCAGAACTGAAACCCCAACAATTTACCAATTTTCAAATCGCAGAAAATCAAGGTGATTACCTCCTTGTTTACCATCCTTTATTGACCGAAGGAGAAACAAATTGGATAGCTGAATATGCTGAATATCGGGCAAGTACGATAGGTGGTGGCCACAAAATAGTGTTGGCGAATATTGAAGAGTTGTATGACCAATTTGCTTACGGAATCGAAAAACATCCTTTGTCCATTCGCCATTTTGTGAATTTTGCAGTAGATAATTGGGGAAATACTCCTAAATTGTTGTTTCTGATGGGGAAATCTATTGAATATAGGTCGACAGCAACGAGCATTAACTTCAATGACAACTTAGTGCCTACCTTTGGACACAGTCCTTCTGACAATTATTTGACACATCGCAATTCATTTGACTACCGCCCTCTGTTGGGAGTTGGACGGTTGAGCGCAAGGTTGCCTCAGCATGTTAGGGATTATTTGGAAAAAGTAAAGGCGTATGAAAATGTGGGAGTTGCAAATAGGGAAGAAAGACTTTGGCGCAAACACGCTTTTTATCAGGCGGTTAATTCTTTTGCAGAAAATGGGGATTTTAGCCATAATTATGCGACTACCTTTGAAGCTCCATTTATTGGAGGAAAAGTGTTGGAGGTGCAAGTAAACTCCACGGGTAGTGAAGCCTTCAATAGCCGCCCATTTATCGAAGAAGGCATTGGTTTATTGAGTTTTATAGGACATGGTACAGGGTTTAATTGGGACTTTGATTTGGAAATGGATCCGACGGCTTATATTCAGAAAGAAGGCCGATATCCTTTTGTAGTGGGAAACAGTCCGTTTGTTGCAAGTATTCATTCTCCGATTGTTATTTCTCCTTCAATGGCAGAAAATTGGGTATTATCTCCAAAGAGTGGTAGTATTATTTTTTTGGCAGCAGCCGATTTGGGCTTTCCCAGTGTAATTGATGTTTATACAAAGGAATTGATGTTGCAACTTGGTTCAGAAAGTTACCATTTGAGCATTGCAGAGGGAATCAAACAAACACTTGACAATGTATATATTGCCAGTCCTGCTTCTGCTTTTTATGAAGGTGTAAAGGCCGTAAGTGGAGATTATAGTATTCAAGGTGATCCTGCTATAAAACTTGCTGCAAGTTTTGAAAATCCAGAGTACATTATCGAAAATGACTATGAATTTCGCTACATAGATGTGACTGATGGATATGAGGTAAAAACGGAAATTCGGGATGATGTGCAGTTGTATAATGAAAATGGTGAAATGATTGGTCAGATAGATGGATTTTATGGAATCAAAGGAGTAAATGAACTGCAATTGAAGATTCGAGTAGGCAATCTTGGGAAAGCGGTAGAAGGACTGTTTCAAATTGAAGTAGTGCAGCAAAACTTGGATGGTTCAAATAGGGTAATCCGCAAAATAGAAAATTTTGAAGCCCCTTTTTATGAAGCAATCTATGAAATGAACATAAACCTTGAAGGAATTGAATTGGATAATTATCAATTGATTGTGAGTGTAGATTCGGGCAATACTTTTGATGAAGATTCGAAGAGCAACAATCAGGTAGTATTAAATTTTAGAACAGATATTTCCACCGATATAGCTTCAATTTCCAACAGATTAGATATTCAAGTGTACCCAAATCCTTTTGCAGATGTGCTGCAAATTGAAGGTGAATTAATGGATAATTCTCTTATTCAGTTGTTTGATAGTCAAGGAAAAATGGTGTTTATTCAGCAAGTCGACGGCGGAGAAAGCATAGATTTACCCAAACAATTGGGCAGCGGAGTGTATGTGTTGAAGATTAGCAATGAGGAAAGAGTCTGGATGCAAAAAATGATAAAGCAGTAAGAGAGATGGAGTTTGTTTGTGCAGTTGCATGATTGTAAGCGTTATCTATAATCATGCAATAATTTCTTTACACAATCTGTAAGAATTACTCCACAGCGGTCAATACATCTCCAACCGAACCCCATGAGTTGAGCAAATGTAGGTCAAAATGTTCGGGTTCTACCCACTTGACCTTTGTAATGCCTTCTTCTTCTTGTGGGACACCTTCTTTGGGAATGGCACAATACATTTTGAACCAGTACGTAATTTTTAATATACGTCTATTTCTTTGAAAGTAAGTGTGGTAAGTCACATTTTTTCTATTGATAGGTATCAGAAGTGGCTGTTGAATTACCAGATTGTCAATGCCTGTTTCTTCCTCTACCTCTCTCAAAGCTGCATTTTCTACCGCTTCTCGTCTTTCGATTTTTCCCTTAGGGATGTCCCATTTACCATAGCGAAAAATAAGTAAGCCTCGCCCTTGTGGGTCAAATACCAAGCCGCCCGCTGCTTCAATATTTTTGTAGAAGCCAAAAAAATCGTTTTCGATTTTGGACTGATTTTCACCGATAATATGGACTTCTTTTAAGTCTTCCGTTTGTTCGATGTAGCGAATCAGATCCAATAATTCTTTTTTATCTCGATAAGTCACATGCATGATTTCTCGATTATTATTTAAAAAATCCTCTGTTTCTGAAACTCTTAGAAAAACGGGGATGTTATTGATGTAAATTTTGCTCATGGGTTGCTTGATTTTTTATTAATATTGCAGCCAAATGGCGAATATTATTTTTTATGAGTTGATGCAAAATGATTTGCATTTTTTCAATTATAAGTAATGGACAAAAATTAAATTTCAATCTAAAATTTTAAACCATCTGATTAAGGAGGGGTTTTTTATTTTAATCTTACTTCAATTTTTATTCATGCTTATTATTTCATTTTAATTTTTATTGATTAAGAAATATGGTTTATACGCTGCCCTTCATAGCTGCTCTTATTGGTTGGTTTACAAACTTTTTAGCAGTTAAGATGCTGTTTCACCCACGCGAAAAAAAGCGATTTTTGTTCATCGAATTTCAAGGCGTGTTTCCTAAAAGACAACACGAAATTGCTGAAAGATTAGGAGAAATAGTTTCTAAAGAGTTGATTTCTATTGACGACATCAAACAAAAACTTGCTGATGATAGGAATCTCGAAGAAGTAAAAGCTCTTTTGGAAACAAAGATAGATGATTTTATTCAAAAACGACTTCCTGCTACTTATCCTGCCTTGGCGATGTTTCTGAATGATAAAATTAAACAAAAAATTAAAACACAAATTATCGAAGAAGTCGAGGATGTATTGCCCGATGCTATTGAAAATTATATTGATAAGGCTGGTTCACGCATAGACATTCAGGCTTTGGTGTATGAAAAAGTGGTGAAGTTTTCAAGCGATAAACTCGAATCCATCGTTTTTGCAATTCTTTCCAAAGAGTTCCAATTCATTGAGCTTGTGGGTGCTGTATTGGGATTCTTAATTGGCTGTGTTCAGTTGTTGATTATGTATGCAGCAGGCTAACCTTTGCTATTTGCTTCAAAATAAGCACGAATGGCCACTGCCTGTTTCTTGTTCACCACGGCTAATAATTCTTCCTCCGTTGCAGACTTTATTTTCTTAATGGATTTGAAGTGCTTGAACAATTTGTCGGATGTTTTTTTACCCACACCTACAATGCCTTCCAATCCAGAAGTCATCGCTTCTTTCGAACGAATTTGACGGTGAAAAGTAATCGCAAAACGGTGCGCCTCGTTGCGGAGGTGTTGCAGGAGTTTGAGTGCAGGTGAGCGTTTGTCAATGTGAAGAGGAATAGAATCGTTTGGAACATAGATTTCTTCCAGTTTTTTAGCGATTCCTATGATAGCCAATTGGTCATAAATTTCTAATTTTTTGAGGCTTTTGACCGCAGCACTCAGCTGCCCTTTGCCACCGTCAATAACTATCAATTGCGGCAACTCTCGTTTTTCGTCCAACATTCGTTTGTAGCGGCGATAGACGACTTCCTCCATTGAAGCAAAATCATCGGGACCAACCACTGTTTTGATGTGAAAATGGCGGTATTCTTTTTTTGCAGGTTTACCATTCCGAAAAATTACCATTGAAGCCACAGGGAAATGCCCCTGAATGTTGGAGTTGTCGAAACATTCAATGTGAATAGGTACTTCAGACATTCTCAGGTCTTTCTTTAATTGGGTCAAAACTTCAAAACGCCTATCGTTGGGATTCGAGCGTGTTTCAGATTTGAGTTCTTGTTGCTTTTTGTAATAAAAAGCATTTTTTTGTGCCAAATCCAACAAGGCTTTTTTGTCGCCTATTTTTGGAACGGTAATTTTGAGTTCTTTGTTTTGCAAAGTTACTTTGAAGGGCAAATACAATTCCGTAGAGTTGCTCTGTACCTGCGTTCTGATTTCGTGAATAGCAATTTTGAGCAGTTCCTTGTCACTTTCATCTAGTTTTTTGACTAGTTCAATCACTTTTGTCTGTATAATCGATCCGTTTACCACCTTGAAAAAACTCACATACGCTTTATCACTTTCTTCACTTCTGAGAATATTGAAGACATCTACATTGTTGATTTTGGGATTTACAACAGTTGATTTACCTTGATAATCCTCCAATGCCATGAGTTTATCCTTCAATTGTTGGGCTTCTTCAAAACGGTAAGCCTCAGCAGCTTCTTTGATGGATTCTTTCAAATACCAAATCACAGAGCGGATGTTTCCCTTCAAAATGTCTTTGATTTGCTTGATAGCCAGCATATAATCTTCCTCTGATTGAAGTGATTCACAAGGGCCTTTGCAGTTGCCGAGATGGTACTCTAAGCAGACTTTGAATTTACCTTCTTCAATGTTTTTCTGGCTGAGGTTGAAATTACAGTTGCGGAGGTGAAACAGATTTTGCATCAACTCCAAGATTTGTTTTGCTCGAAAAGTGGAGGTATAAGGGCCGAGGTATTCTGAACCGTCTTGAATGACGTTTCTGGTCATGAAAATACGGGGAAAACGTTCTTTTTTAATGCAGATATAGGGATAACTTTTGTCGTCACGCAGCATGACATTGTATCTCGGTTGCCATTTTTTGATGAGCGCATTCTCCAATAGCAATGCATCTTGCTCGGTTTCAACTACTGCAAATTCGATTCGGACAATCTTAGATACCATAATGGCAGTCTTGCGGTTGTCGTGGTTTTTGGTGAAATAGGAGGATACCCGCTTTCGTAAATCTTTGGATTTGCCGACATAGATGATAGTATCAGCTTCATCAAAATATTTGTAAATCCCTGGATTATGCGGAATTGTTGGGAGAATTTCTTTTATGTATTGGTTCATCTGTGAAATTTCTTGGGTGTGAGATTGTAGGATTGTTCAAATTACTTGATTATGGAATTGCAGAATTGTATCTTATTTTTGCAGTCAATCCACTACACCATCAGATAATTTTACAATCATACCCTATTTTTAATTATTATGAGTAACGTATCTCTTTCTTTGAAGACAAAAATACTAAATGGTATCCGAAATATTTTTAAATGGGAACCATTGGAAGTATGGCTGCAAAGAAATACAGTAAATAAGCCTTTGTCTTCAATCTGGGGAAAATTGCCTGCAAATCATTACCAATATTCCCCCCAAAGTTTTCGTAAAGTTTGTGTTAATGGTATTTGGTATCAATTGGATATCAGTAACTTCAATGATTGGTCAGTATATTTTGGACTAAAAGAAGAACAACGAGAACGGCTTTTGGGTTTGGTAGAAGAGGGCAATTATGTGATAGATGTGGGGGCAAATATTGGTGCGGTAAGTTTACCTTTTGCCAAAATAGTGGGGAAGGAGGGAAAGGTAATCAGCCTTGAGCCTCATCCTGTCACCCATCAAAAATTGCTGAACAATTTGTCTCTCAACGATTTTCCGCAGCTAATTCCACTGCAAAAAGGTTTGGGAGATACTACTACGACTTTTACCATCAGCACCATTGATGCCCACAACCCTGGAAGAAATAGAATATTGCCTGAAAACCAAAATGATGAGTATGAGATTTTGGAGAACCATGAGATTGAAGTAGATACATTGGATAAGGTAGTGGCGGATTTGAATTTGCAGCGAGTAGATTTGATAAAAATTGATGTGGAAGGTTTTGAAATGAAGGTATTGGAGGGGGGTAAATTTGTTTTAGAGGAGCTCAGTCCTCACTTGTTCATTGAGTTAGATGATTCCCATTTACAAGCACAAGGCAGTTCTGCAAAAGAATTGGTGGCTTTTTTGGAGGGCTTCAAATACCTTGTTTGGAAGGCTTCAAATATGGAGAGTATAGACTCTTCAATGGATTTTACAAACTGCCACTTCGATATTGTCGCAAAAAAAAGCATTGCAGGAATGAAAAATCATTGGATAAATTCTTGTGATTTTAGCACAGAATTTATTTTAAGAAAAAAAGATAGTTGATTTTCAATACTTTCAGATTCAAAGATAGTCTTCAATATTTTTTTGAAGTTTTTTTAGAACAAATTTGAAAAAAGAAACGTTGCAATGTAGAACAAAAAGAATGAATAGTCGTTCATAGTTTCATATATCCATGTTTTTGGATGATAAAAATATTTTTTCAACAGTCAAAATTAAAACAATCATGGCTTTAGAATTCACAGATAGCAACTTTGAAGAGTTGGTTTTAGATTCAGACAAATTAGCAGTTGTTGATTTTTGGGCAGTTTGGTGTGGCCCTTGCCGCATGGTTGGTCCTATTATTGAGCAATTACACGATGAATATAAGGATGTAGTAGTAGGGAAAGTAGATGTGGATAACAATCCAGGTATTTCTCAGAGATATGGTATTCGCAATATTCCTACAGTATTGTTTATCAAAGATGGAGTAGTAGTAGATAAACAAGTTGGTGCTGCTCCAAAAGGCACGTATGCAGGTAAAATTGATGCTTTATTAGTATAATTAAGCATCAATTTATCAAAGTTCTGATAAACCAAGAAAACCCGTTTCACTATTGAGACGGGTTTTCTTTTTATAGAGTAGTTTTCTAAAACGGTATATCGTCATCCGAATCTTCATCGCCCCATAGAGGAAAAGAATCGTCTTCGCTTATATTATCTATATCTCTCATCCAATAATCGATTTCTGTGATTTGGCGGTCAAATAGTTGGTCTTTTGGAGCAATGGGTTGTATGACCTTATTTTGAAGCATCTCTTTGCCTGCTTCATCCGCATGTTCGATGCAGGTACAATACGCCAAATCCCAGGGACAGTTTTGGCAGTCATAACTGCAAAACTCAATACCCATTAACCCACGATTCATAATCATCACAGCCCTATCCAACAGATCTACTAAGGCCTGATATGCCACTGCAACAGGTAAAATTTCTGGTAAATTTGCCCGAATGTGAAAAGTAAACAACAGCCTGTCTAAGGCATTGGCAAGCTCGTTCATCTGCTGAAAACTCAGGCGTTCAGGAGGAGGAAACTGAATCTTGGTCAAACCCGTATAGTCGCCAAATGTCTTTGAAGGTCTTGTGGAGATGTACTTTTCCACTTCTTCCATCTGCTCCTCAAAACTATCTATTTTTTGAAGCGTTTTACCTTCTATTTTCCATTCGATGATTTCTTCAATATCTTCTATCAGTTGGTTTACATATTTTTGCATATTGGCAACGATTTTTGGGCAAAATGGCTGAACCGCAAAAATAAAAGAATATTTTTGAGTGCCTTCTAAAAAAAGGGGCATACTTATATGTTTCTCTAAAACCTCAAATTAATTAAAAAGAAGCAATACGCTTTTAGAAAAAACTCCGATATTTGTGACAACCAAGGAAAAAAAATTTTATGACAAGCAATTATTCTTATCTCAGCAATGCTCACCCAGCCTATATAGAGTCTTTATACAAAGATTATCAACAAAATAAAGAGGCGATTGATTCAGACTGGCGAAAATTTTTTGAAGGATTTGACTACGCAGTCGTCAGTGCAAACGGAAACGGAACTGCTACGAACACATCTAAAGCAGTAGAAACTCCTACAAAGGAAGTAGATTTTTCTTTGTTGGATGAGTTAAAAGTGTACAATCTTATTCAAGCTTATCGAGCCAAAGGACACTTAGAATCAGATACCAATCCCATACGTGAACGTAAGGATAGAAATGCACGTTTGAAATTGGAAGATTTTGGTCTGACCAATGCTGATTTGAACAAAAACTTTACTATCAGTAGCGAAATAGGACTAAAAAACGCAACACTTCAAAATATTGTCAGTCACCTTCGCACCGTTTATTGTGGAAGCATTGGCTTAGAGTTCATGCACAATACCAATCCCAAAGTCACTCAGTGGTTTATTGACCGTTTTGAAAACAAAACAAATGGCTATGGATTTGATACCCACACCAAAAAACACATTCTTAGAAAACTCAATCAAACCGTTGTTTTTGAACAGTTTTTGCATACCAAATATGTAGGACAAAAACGATTTTCGCTTGAAGGTGGAGAGTCGACTATTCCTGCAATAGATGCCATGATTCATGAAGCAGCTTCAACAGGTGCTGAGGAAATCATCATCGGAATGGCACACAGAGGTCGTTTGAATGTATTGGCAAATATATTGGGTAAAACTTACGAGCAGATATTTAGTGAATTTGAAGGAAAATTCCCAGAACTAACCATGGGTGACGGAGATGTGAAGTACCACTTGGGATATTCTTCTCAGGTTGACACCCATTCTGGTAGAAGAGTGTATCTAAAATTAGCTCCAAACCCTTCACATTTAGAGGCGGTCAATCCAGTAGTAGAAGGATATGCTCGCGCCAAAGCCGATGCCATTTACGATTTTGACTATGATCGTTTGATGCCCATACTTATTCATGGTGATGCTGCCGTTGCAGGACAAGGTATTGTTTATGAGGTAGTTCAGATGTCGGAATTGAAGGGTTATTATACAGGTGGAACCATTCATTTTATCATCAACAATCAAATTGGCTTTACCACAGATTTTGACGATGCACGCTCAGCGAATTACTCTACCGATGTCGGAAAAATTGTCCAAGCCCCTGTTATTCACGTCAATGGTGATGATGTAGAAGCAGTGGTATATGCTGCAAAAGTAGCAACGGCCTATCGTCAAGAATTTAACAAAGACATATTTGTGGATATGGTTTGTTACCGCAAACATGGACACAATGAAGGGGACGACCCCAAATTCACACAACCCATAATGTACAAGTTGATTGCGAAACACGACAATCCTCGTGATTTGTATTCCAAGAAATTGGCAGCTGCAAACGAAGTAGATGCAGTATTGGCCAAAAGAATGGATCAAGAGTTTCGCCAATTATTGCAGGAACGTTTGGATATGGTTCGCAATGAAAAACCACTTCCTTACAAATACCAAGAATCTGAATTAGCTTGGAGGGAATTGCGTCATACCATTGATCCAGAAGATTTCCATTATTCTCCTAGTACCAATATTAGTCAAGAACGTTTCAATACCATTTTTGAAGGAATTACAGGCGTACCTGCGGACTTCAAAGTTTTGAAAAAAGTCCAGAAATTATTGGATGCACGCAAGGAAATGGTAGCTAACAACGGTTTATTGGATTGGGCAACAGCAGAATTGATGGCCTATGGCTCGATATTGCTGGAAGGTCACAATGTAAGAATGAGTGGACAAGACGTAAAAAGAGGTACATTTTCGCACCGTCATGCCATTTTATCCGAACCTACGGGCAGAGAGCACAATCTATTAAGCGATTTGGCCGAAGAACAAGGAAGGTTTTTGATATACAATTCTTTCCTATCAGAATTTGCAGTACTGGGCTTTGAGTTTGGATATTCAATGGCTTCCCCTTCTTCTCTTACCTTGTGGGAAGCGCAGTTCGGTGACTTTGTGAATGGCGCACAAACCATGATTGACCAATTCATCACTTCTTCGGAAAGCAAGTGGGGGCGTATGAGTGGATTAGTTATGTTGTTGCCACACGGTTATGAAGGTCAAGGGCCAGAACACTCCAGTGCAAAATTGGAGCGATTTCTTCAGGCTTGTGCAGAATTTAATATCAGTGTGGTAAATATTACAGAACCTGCTAATTTTTTCCATGCACTTCGCCGACAACAACACCGTCCATTCCGCAAACCTTTGGTGGTTATGTCGCCAAAATCACTTCTACGTCATGCCAAATGTGTTTCACCGATTGCAGATTTTGTAAACGAAGGAGCGAATTTTAAAGAAATAATAGACGACCCTACTATACAAGATGCTGAAAAAGTTCGCAAAGTCGTTTTGTGTAGCGGAAAGATTTACTATGATTTGTTGAACTACCAAGAAGAAAACAATATTCAGGATATAGCGGTTGTGCGTTTAGAACAATTGTATCCATTTCCTCAAAAACAATTGGATGCTATTTTTGAAAAGTACAAAAACGCAAGTGTTACTTGGACACAGGAAGAACCCAAAAACATGGGAGCATGGTCATTTATCTTATACCACATGCCACAAAAGAATATGCAGGTAGTTTCTCGAAAAGAAAGTGCTTCACCTGCAACAGGTTACGCAAGCGTACATAAACAGCAACAATTGGATATTGTAGAAAAATCTTTTGCATAAGTTTAGTAATTAAAACAAAAAGACAATAAATTCAACCATAATATGGCAGTTATAGAAATGAAAATCCCAACAAGTGGGGAATCCATCACAGAAGTTACCATAGCCGAATTACTAGTAGAAGACGGCAGTTATGTAGAAATGGATCAAGCGATTATGGAAGTTGAAACGGACAAAGCCAATATGGAACTGCCCGCCGAAGCTGCTGGAATTGTTCGCTTTAAGGTAGAAGCAGGAGATGATGTTGCAGTCGGAACAATCGTGGCTACGATTGAAACAGACAGCGAAGCAAGTCCTGTAGAAGATAAAAGCATCAAAGAGGTAGAACAAAAAGAGACACCAAAACCAGAAATAGAAGTCGAGCAACCCAAAACCAATAATGCAACTTCTAACGCTCCCTTGAATGCAGTGATAGAAATGAAAATCCCGACAAGTGGAGAATCTATTACCGAAGTTACCATTGCAGAACTACTTGTAGAGGAAGGTAGTTATGTAGAAATGGATCAGCCCATCATTGAAGTTGAAACAGACAAAGCCAATATGGAATTGCCTGCTGAAGCTGCGGGAATTGTTCATTTTATGGTTGAAGCAGGTGATGATGTAGCGGTTGGAACGGTCGTGGCAAAAATTGATACAAGCGGAAGCCCAGAAAGCAAAAATCAAAATAAAACGGAGAGCGATAAAGAACAAGTAAAAACTACTTCAACAACTCCTCCACCTGCCAATACAACCTATGCCACAGGACACCCTTCTCCTGCTGCTGCAAAATTGATAGAAGAAAATGGGCTGCAATCAAAGGATCTAAAAGGTAGCGGCATTGACGGCCGCATCACCAAAGAAGACGTAGCCCAACACCTTCAACAACAGCCAACACCTACTGTAAAAAAAGAAACCACTTCAACTGAGACTTCAACAGATACAAAGCCAACCACTCCAATCGAAAAAATGGGCAACCGCAATATTCGCAAAGAAAAAATGTCTCGTTTGCGAAAAACCATCTCTCGTCGTCTATTGGCTGCAAAAAACGAAACAGCCATGCTCACTACCTTCAATGAGGTAGATTTGACCGAGGTAATGGCGATTCGCAGCAAATACAAAGAGACATTCAAAGAGAAACACCAAATTGGATTAGGCTTCATGTCTTTTTTCACCAAAGCCTGTGCCATGGCATTGATGGAATTTCCAGACGTAAACGCCTACATTGATGTAGAAGAAGGAGCAATTGAATACCACGATTTTGTGGATATTTCAGTCGCCGTTTCTACACCCAAAGGCTTGGTTGTGCCTGTTTTGCGTAATGTGGAGAAAATGACCTTACAAGACATCGAAATTGGTATCAAAGACTTGGCTATCAAAGGTCGTGATGGCAAATTAACCATGGACGAAATGACAGGAGGAACGTTTACCATCTCCAATGGCGGTGTATTTGGTTCGCTCAATTCTACACCCATCATCAATCCTCCACAATCTGCTATCTTGGGAATGCACAAAATCCAAGAACGAGCAATGGTCATCAATGGTGAAATCAAAATTCGCCCCATGATGTATTTGGCTGTGTCTTACGACCATCGAATCGTTGATGGCAAAGAGGCGGTTACATTTTTGGTGCGGGTCAAAGAATTATTAGAAGAACCTTTGAAGATGTTCTTGAATATTTAATCATCTAAAAGTGAAATAATGATGAAGAACCTGATAGCAATCTTGAAAAACTATCGGGTTTTTTATTAATTTCTTTAATCAACTTTGTTGAAGAAACAAGTTAGAATAAACAACTAAATAAAAGTAAAATATACAATCGTATGAAATACGACATCACCGTTATCGGTTCAGGCCCAGGAGGATATGTAGCTGCAATAAGATGCGCTCAATTAGGAATGAAAACAGCCATTATAGAACGATACCCTACTTTGGGAGGAACTTGTTTGAATGTAGGCTGCATCCCTTCAAAAGCTCTACTGGATTCCACCGAACATTACCACAATGCTACGCATACCTTCAAAACACACGGCATTGAAGTAGGCGAAGTAAGTGTGAATTTTGAGCAAATGATCAAGCGCAAAGGCGAAGTAGTGCAGCAAAATGTGCAAGGGATTGACTACTTGATGAACAAAAACGAAATCACCGTTTTTCATGGGCATGGTTCTTTTGTCACCAAAAACAAAATTTCGATAGCCAAAGACGATGGCAGCAAAGAAGAAATCGAAACAGACAAGGTTATCATTGCTACAGGCTCGAAACCTTCGACTTTGCCTTTCATAAAACTTGACAAAAAGCGGGTGATTACTTCAACAGAGGCGTTGGTTTTGAAGGAAATACCCAAACGCATGGTCGTCATTGGAGGCGGAGTGATTGGCTGCGAAATGGGTTCGGTTTATGCTCGATTGGGAACAGAAGTGACCATCGTAGAGTATATGCCCAACTTGATTGCAGGCATGGATGGCGAGTTGGGTAAAACCTTGTTTCGCTCACTTAAAAAACTGGGAATCAAACACTACCTCAACTATGGTGTAACAAGCGTAGAAAACAAAGGTGATGTAGTGGCGATTACTGCAAAGGGCAACAAAAAAGGCGATGAAATCAACATAGAAGCAGATTACTGTTTGGTTTCGGTTGGTCGCCGACCTTATACCGATAATTTGGGCTTGGAAAACATTGGGATCGAAACCAATAAACGCAAACAAATTCCTGTCGACAAACATTTGCAAACAAGTGTTGAAGGTGTCTATGCGATTGGGGATGTGATTGAAGGCGCAATGTTAGCGCACAAAGCGGAGGAAGAAGGTGTTTTTGTGGCGGAAACGATTGCAGGTCAAAAACCACACATCAATTATCTACTCATTCCTGGCGTGGTTTATACTTGGCCTGAAGTTGCAGGGGTAGGTTATACTGAAGAGCAATTGAAGGAGCAGGGAAGGGCTTACAAATCAGGTAAGTTTCCTTTTGCGGCAAGCGGTCGTGCGAGAGCGAGTATGGACACGGATGGTTTTGTGAAGGTCTTGGCGGACAAAGAAACGGACGAAATTTTGGGCGTTCACATGATTGGTCCTCGTATTGCGGATTTGATTGCAGAGGCGGTTGTGGCGATGGAATACCGTGCTTCTGCCGAAGATATTGCTTGTATGAGTCATGCACATCCTACTTATGCCGAAGCGATGAAAGAAGCTTGTTTGGCGGCTACAGAGAATCGGGCGTTGCATATGTGATTACAAGTTTCGTAAATAATTTATATTCCATTGACAAGCATTGCTTTGTATGAAAACAAAGCAATGCTTGTCAATTTTTACTTCAATTCTCCACCACCAACTTCCCACTCTCCAGTCTTTCTCCTCCAATTTCCAACTGATACAAATAAACCCCACTCGTCCAATCTCCAACCTCCAATGTCAAACTCGAATTATTCATTTTCAATTCCCAACTCTCCATTAATTTCCCTTGATAATCATATACCTTCAATACGCCTTCTTTCGGAATTTGGTAGTGAATGGTCGTTTGTTGGCGGGCGGGATTGGGCGCAATCTGTACTTGGTAGGAACTCGATGTAGGGAAATGCGGAATATCCGTAAAAACCACCGTACTATCACACCCTTCAAAATCATCCTCCGCATAAGTCCTCCCTTCCGAACAAGTATTGCCCTCCTCATCAATCGTCAAAATCCAACTATATTGAGGGGGAGGAAAAAAACGATGCCCTGCCAAGACATAGCCTCCTTCAATTTTTTCGATGTCTCGTATATATACACTTGCATTGGGGTCAGCAGTGATGGTTTTTGTCCAAAGCGTGTCTCCACGAGAATCGAAATTCATGATTATTGGTTGATAGGTTCCGTATTCGTTTTCATATACTGCAACTCCAATAAAACCATTATCAGGCTTGATTATCAATTTTGTTTCTATGGCAAACAAATCGGGAAAAGGAAGGTCATATATCTTATCCCAAATAATATTTCCCAAATTGTTTAACTTGGCATAATAATTTTTTCTAATGCCATCCTCTTTAATTCCTCCTGAAAGAATGTAGCTTTCGTCTGATAAAGGAACTACTTGACAACCAGAATCATAATTATTTGTTCCATAGTTCCTTTGCCATTGTAACTGTCCTTTATCATTCGTTTTCACGCAATACATATCAAAATCAGTTATGGGACTTTTTCCATATCCAGAGAAAATATAGCCCCCATCCAAGGTCTCATTGGCATGGAAAGCAACAGAAGTTCCTCCCAAACTATAGGTTTTTTCCCACTCTGCTTCCCCTTCTGAATCTGTTTTGATAATGTAAAAATGAAAACGTTCTATGTCTCGAAACCCTGTCAATAAAAATCCATTGTCTTTGGTATGTAATAAATGGTAAGCCCTTTCTCGATTTTCTCCAACCATTCCATAAGTTCTTTTCCAAGTAATTTCTCCATCAACTGTAAACTTGACCAAAGCTATATCAATATCTTCAAAAGTAATATCTTTATAGATTCCATAAGTAGCAGCAAAATTATTTTCATCTATTTGAACTAAGCATGTTCCTGTTGCACTCCCTCCATCTGTTCCTAATTCGAGAGCAACCTCTAATGAATGGATCCAAATTAAATCTCCATATATATCCATTTTGGCAATAAAGACTACTCTCCCCTCTAAATTTGTGTAGTTTCCTAAAACCAAATAAGCATTAGAAAGTGGAAGAGTTGCCACTACTACTAAATTTGTACTTGGAAGTTGCAACTTTTTATTGAAGTAGGTAAAGTTTTGAGAAAATAGATTTACTGATAAGCAAGTGGCAAATAGAAATATTAGTAAGTGTTTCATTTTGAGCTATTTTAAAAAATAAGACTTTCCCAAATACATGGGAAAGTCCTATTGGTAAAGAAATAGATTAATGTAAAACAACCAGTTTTTGATGCTGATAAATAAAATTATCGTTGTACAAACGGCAAAAATAAACCCCTGATGATAATTCACTGGTATTTACAGTGAATGAAGTAGAGGAATCATCTATAGTCACACTTTTGACTAAAACACCTGAAGCATCGTAAATAGAAAAAGATAGTGGAGTCTTTGCAATTGCTCTATCTAAATAAATATTCACATAGTTTTTAGCGGGATTGGGAAGCATATTCATTTGAATAGCATTCATATATTTACTTTCTAAGATTTCTGTGCCTCTCTTATTACCTCCTCCATTCAAACTAATAGGATGAGCATTCCGAGTAAAACGGTGTCCAAAATAGATTGTTAATGCCGATTCAGCTAAAGTAGCTATATAACGGTCATTTTGATTCGCAGCCAAGCCTGTTAAATTACTTTCTGTTGTAGCATCCAAAGGATAATTCAATAACATATCCATGATACTGTAAAACTGAATCGACTGCGTATTGTGGGTTGGTAATGTAGCCAGTACATTGTTAGCTGCTGTAAAATCTTGTTTGTTGAGGTAAGTAGCAACCAAGATTCTCTTACTCCATTCTTCATTTTGGGCGATTAGTAGCTGAATCGAACAGTCTTGACCACAATCTTCATCCATCATTTGCCAAAAAGCTTGTTGTAATCTTTCTATGGCAGGGAAAGGAGAACCATTTAGGGGGTCAGTAATAGATTTGCCATTATGGAGTTCAGGGAAGCTTATAGGAACAGGTAAATGAATAGGGTTAATTGGGCGAGCAACAATGATTCCATTATGCCCCAAAATAAAGTCACACGTTTGGGATTGAATTGCCTCACAATTATCAACAGGAAATTGGCAAGAAGCTAAAGTAGGAGTTGTAATTCCATTAACAATAGAAGGAAGAAACTGTCCCCCCAAGTTTAGGTTAACTGGATTGAAAGAATTGTTGAAAATATGAAAATTCGTGCTATTCGAACCATGCCAATTGTTTCTTAGTGCTAATTCTTTATTTGAAGAAATACACATACCTACTTGCGCTCCAATCGTAGCTTCCCAATCAATGTACCAGTCAATGGCATAACCTGTATAGGTATTGCAGTCCAAAATTATGCGTTCATTATTCCCTTCAAATTGAGTGCCTACCTCCAAATGACCATTGATGTTATTGGCAATGATAGCACCGCCATTCACTCCTCCTTGATTACTCTCTACAATTACAATACCTTCTACATCACTTGCACCTGAGACATTGCGATTAATCGTATTTTCTGCAATATCAAAACCTGTACTCGCAATAGCATAAATGGCATAGGTATCATCATTTGCCAATTCAGGAGCAGGAAGTTCAAAAGTATTTCGTTGAACGACATCTGCCATACTCCCATTAAGAGTAATCCCTTTGTACACTCCTTCAAACTGGTTGTTCAAAATTCCTACAGTCTCTTGAACAGCCCCAACGCCAACTACTGCTACTCCCTGAAAGGTATTGATAAATTCATTTCCCAAATCAGCGCAGTTTATATGCCCAATCACATAAGCAGAGGCATTTACTTGAATTGCTGTTCCTTTTGCTAATCCACTTAATTCGGTTGTATTCGTTTCAAACTTATTTCGTTGAATGAGTGGTGATAGTGTCATCTCTTGAAGTACAATATGTTCATAGTTGCCATTTTGTCCAAGTGTTCCTGCAAAAGGAGCAGAATTTAGAAAATGACAATTCTCAATTTTGCTTTCTTCATTGTCATAATTTGTCGCTCCAAAGTCAATTCCCACAAGATTGTTTTCAAAGGTGACATTGTTTACATCTACAATACCACCAGAATTTGTTGCATTATCAATACCTACAAGAGCATTTTGAATCTTGCCATTTCGAAGATACACAAAGCCATGTGCAGCACTACCACTGCTTAGGTAATTGATAGGATGCGCTTCGGTAGAATTTCCTTCTACCTCCAATCCTTTCCAAATATCATCTCCATTACAAGCACTCACATCAAACTCCACATTGTTAGCTCTCAATTCCCCTCCTCGTTCTACGACAATACCCGAATTTTCACCCATAAACTGAACAATTGCTCCATCTTGAATGGTAAGTACCCCTTCTGATTGAATATAAACCATTCCATCTACGGTAATGACATTATCATCTTCGCTGATGTCCCAAAGTTCATTACCAGTAATTTGGAGAGGAGTGGGGTTGGCTTGAATGCCTAAGTTAGCGGTGGTTACTTTGTATTCGTCTATTGTAGAACAGCCTCCATTTATGACCACGGTTAGGGAATAAGTACCTCGTTCTGCGATGGAAATAGGGCTAACAGAATTCCCTATCCCAAAATCTTCAAGGGAAGTTGACCAAAGCCATCTATCATACAAAACATTTGGATTGTTTAAGGTAAGTAGCACACTCCCGAGTACGCAATCATTTCTATCACTAACAATTGTGGGAGTTTGATTTTCAGGAATGTGTACTTCTGTAGTCACCTCAGAACTCGTTCTACAAGCATCCCCATTTGTCACCCAAACGGTATAAGTACCTATTTCATTTACTGTAATGACTTGGGCAGTTTGACCATTCGACCACAAATAACTATCATAACCACTACCAGCATCTAATTCATAAGAACTACAACCACTCAAGTAAGTAGCAGTAATTGTAGGAAGATTTGTAGTATTGGCAGGGCTTATGTTGCAAGTACTTCCTGCTGTTTGAAAGGAAATACTGTTGCTAAAAGCTGTATTTTCAATATTGTTACCTTCGCAATCCCTACAAACTGTACTTATTTGGGCTTCGTAGTTTTCGCAAGCAGATAAACCAGAAAGGGAGAAAGGAGGTTCATCTATATCTTCAATAGTTGTCCAACTTGTTTCTGATAAAGCCTTGTAACGAATGTCATAATCAGCGTTCGATTGAATGTTCCAGTCGAGTGTCACTTGTTCTTCTCCAATACAGTCTACTGACAGGTTATTGGGGTTAGAACAAATTTCTATAGCTGTAGAATGTACTTTTATATTATCTATGTAAATTTTCCCAGTTGGAGGACTTGTAGTAGTAATATTTTCTATATTATTTGAATATATGAATCTTAGGTATGCTATCCTTCCGCCATATTTACTCTCGATTGGTAATTTTACAGAGCCTTCACTATCGCTAAAATCTCTAATTTGCATTAAACTAACTCCCCCTTCATTAGGGTTTAAAAGATAAAAATCAACTTTAAATGATTCTTTTTCTGAGAAATTTTCAATTTTATAGTCAAATGATAATTCATTTGTTCCTAAGGCTAAATTGAATTCGTACGAATTTAGATTAAGAAATACCCCTTTCATATCTGAAGTAGCTTCAAAAGAAGCAATACAACTATTATTCAGTGTATTCGAATTACCTGTGATTATCGTCCATCCGTTCGGTACTGTCCATCCAGTTTCTGTGAAGTCACAATTTTGTTGATTGTCAAAGTTTTCTTCAAAAATAGGAACTCCTTGATATACTAAGTTATTTCCCAGTACTTTCTCCATTCCAAAATCGGCTTTTTCAAGGCGCTCCTGAACTCTACATATTTGACCATGTGTGAAGGAAAATTTTCTATTGGTATAATCCATAAAATTATTGGATATTTCCTCTGGCTCATTACAAAGAAGAATAGGCCAAGTAAAACCACCACTATTTGTTGCTGTTTGAGAAAGTGTTAAATACAATGTAGGGCAATTGGTTTTAGGTGGCGTATCATCCACAAAATCACTCTCTTGGCAGTTTTCATCGCTCAATCAAGAAGGAAATGAATTATCAGGACACCTTAATACAGGGCTTTCCTCTCCATTGCACTGATTTTTGCCTGTATAACTTGAAAGACACACCGTTTCTCCCTCTTTATAATAGGAACATTCTAAACATTCCGCATCTGTGCCATCACAAACATATCCATACTGCCATGTATGCTTTAAACCTAACACATGTCCCATTTCATGCAGTCCCAATTGTGCGCTTAAATTCCCTCTATGAGCAATATTGGAAGGAGTGCTAAACATGAAGGCAGCATTATTCGAAGATCCCTTACCTCCATTTGTACTCCCATTTCCCAAAATATAAATTTCATACTCTCCCACTTTATCTAAACTATTCCCTAAATTGTCTAATCCAAATACCATCTGATAGATAGGACTATCCTTGTTTATAATTTTATTAAAGTAAGCTTGATTAGCTACATACCGTGCTTCTGTTAGGTGAAACCTGAAATTTGTTTTTTCACCAATAGGAATAGTTACCTCAGGGTTATAAACTAATTCTCCTGACCCTACACCCCCATTAATATCATTAGTTGTAAAGATGCGTTCTCCAATAAATTGGGGGTCTATTCTAAACATCCAACCATCGCAGATATTAGGAGCAGCATTATTTTCTAAAAGTCGATTCATTTCACCAATCAAATCTCGTGCATAATCGCTTCCAGAATAATCAGATGGGAGATTATTATCATTAAATGGATTACCTGTAGAATTAAAATTTCCACCACCATTTCCATCCTGTACAAAAACTACATTTACCCTAACATACCTCATACAATCATCAGAAAAAGTACAGTTGGTTTTTGTACTTATAAAACCATCATCTGGAACATTTGTTGAACCACAAGCAAAATCATAAGTAAAGGGCTGAGCATTTAGAGAAAGCGTCCAACTAATACAGGTCGAAAAACAAAAAAACAGAAAAATTTTCTTCAAACATATAAGAGGGGGGGGGTAATGCATAAACACCTCTCAAAAAAGAAAATACACCAAAACGTTTCATAAAAAACAACATTTAAAGGATTAAGGAAAAGCGTTTTTTTCAATGGGCTTAGTGGGAAAGAAGCAAAACCAACCCTTTTGAGCATACATCAAGAAATCTGTATAGTGGGTTTAAAAATAGTCAGTTGCTTATGAATTTCTAAGTTAAACCATAAAATTGAATTTTCCAAATCTTTTTGGGAGTCATTATCATCAAGCAGGAAACTCCACAAAATTCCTCGGCGTTTCATACAGTCGTACCGCCAAATCTAAATTTTTAGGCAATCGTGCACGTATTCGATTCCAAATTACCACCACAATATTTTCGGCAGTCGGATTGAGGTTTTTGAAGTCTTCGGTGTCGAGGTTGAGGTTTTTGTGGTCAAAACGGTCTTCGACTTCCTCTTTGATGATGTCCTTCAATATTTTCATGTCAATGACATAACCTGTTTCGGGGTCAATCTCACCGATTACTTTTACCTGCAATTCGTAGTTGTGTCCGTGGTAATTGGGGTTGTTGCACAAGCCAAAAACAGCTTTGTTTTTTTCTTCACTCCAATTTGGGTTGTGCAAACGGTGAGCAGCATTGAAGTGAGCTTTTCTAAAAACCGAAACTTTCATATCTTTATCCATCCTTTTTTTTAATCCATTACTTAACAGCAAAAGAAAAGGATGGTTTAGAAAACGATTTAAAACAGCGAATTTGCAATTCAAAGATGTCATAGGGCAACAATCTATCAAAAATTACTTGCTCAATAGCGCACAAAGCGATCAGGTAAGTCATGCACAATTGTTTTTGGGAAACGAAGGCAGCGGTAATTTGGCTTTGGCAATAGCCTATGCTCAGTACCTTCAATGCCGAAATCGAGGCGAACAGGATGCTTGTGGAACTTGCCGCAGTTGTGTCAAAGCCAATAAGTTGATGCACCCCGACATTCATTTTTCCTATCCGACTGTGGGCAGCAAGGCGAAAAGTACCGATTTTTTGACTGAATGGCGGACAGCAGTACAGGAACATCCCTACATGAATGTCTATCAATGGCTACAAGACATCAAAGCCGAAAACAAACAGGGGAACATTACGAGGGAAGAATGTGAAGCCATTATCCGAAAATTGAGCTTGCGGGCTTATGAATCCACCTACAAAGTGTTGATTATGTGGATGCCCGAATATTTAGGGAAAGAAGGCAATCGTTTGTTGAAGCTCATTGAAGAACCGCCCGCCAATACAGTTTTTCTATTGGTGGCTGAAAATGCGAATTTGATATTGAACACGATTTTGTCGAGAACACAGCAGTTGCGTGTTTATCGGCTATCCGATGCTGAAATTAGCGAAGCTTTGGTGAATCGGCATGGCGTAACGGCAAATGCTGCACGTCAAGTGGCGATATTGGCAGAGGGAGATTACAACAAGGCATTGGAGTTGTTGTCGAATAGTGATAATGACAATCAGCAACTTCTTATTAAATGGCTGGGAGCATGTTTATCCAATCAGTCGGGGATTTTATTGGAATGGGTGGAAGAAATTGCTAAATTGGGGCGTGAAAATCAGAAAAATTTTATTAAATATGCTTTGTATTTCTTAAGGCAAAGTCTTTTACTTCAAATGGAGCATTCAAAAACAATTTCTTTGGACAATGAGGAACTGCAATTTGCTCGTCAATTGATGGAAAAAATGACTTTGGAAAACTTTGAAGCAATTATACAACTTTTGGACAATGCTTCGTATCATATCGAACGAAATGCCAACCCCAAAATATTGTTTTTGCATGTATCCATACAAGTGATGGATTCTTATCGAGTACTCATGAATGAATCAATACAATGATTTTCCCGTAAGGGATTTATATATACTATTCCTCACACATCCAGAGGAGATAATTGTTAAAAGTTGGATGTGTTTTTTTTCAAAGAAAGATATCGAATGATTGATAAAGTACGATAGATAAAAGGATTGTAATAATAAACATATTGTGTATGTTTATTCTTTTTCAATATTCGACTCTATATAAATAGGTAAAAGTATGGGATGCAGTTCTTGTAGTTCTGGGTCGAAAAAAGGTGGTAAACCCGCAGGCTGTGCTAGTAATGGCGATTGTAGTACAGGCGGTTGCAATCGATTGAACGTATATGATTGGTTGGTAGATTTGCCATACAGCGCACAGCAAAATCCATTCAAGATAGTAGAAATAAGCTTTAAGAATGGAAGCCGAAAAAGTTTTTATAGCAATGAAAACAATGTTGATTGCCATACAGGAGATACAGTTGTAGTGGAAGCTGCAACCGGCGGATTTGATATCGGCAATATTAGTTTGAGTGGAGAATTGGTGCGTTTGCAGATGAAAAAACGCAATGTACCTATTGATTCCGAATTACCTCGTATTGTGCGTTTGGCGACTATGCGTGATTTGGATCGTTTTGAAGAAGCAAAGGAAAAGGAATACGAAACAATGTTGATGGCACGGGTGATTTCTCGTAAGCTTGATTTACAAATGAAAATTGGAGACGTTGAGTATCAGGGAGATGGCAGGAAAGCTACGTTTTACTATACTGCCGATGATCGCATTGATTTTCGAGAACTTATCAAGTCACTTGCCAAAGAGTTTAGAGTGAAAATCGAAATGCGTCAAATTGGTTCTCGTCAAGAAGCAAGTCGCATTGGTGGAATTGGCTCATGTGGTAGAGAATTGTGTTGTTCTACTTGGCTCACCAAATTCAAGTCGGTTTCTACGACTGCTGCTCGGTATCAGAATCTTGCTATCAATCAATCGAAATTATCTGGACAGTGCGGACGGCTCAAATGTTGCCTAAACTACGAGTTGAATATGTACATGGATGCATTGAAGGATTTTCCTAAAAATGCAGATTTTATCGAAACAAAAGAAGGCAAGGCAAGGTTATTGAAGACAGATATTTTCAAACGTTTGATGTGGTATTCGCTCCTCGAAACTAGGGCTGTTCATACACTGAGTGTCGATCGGGTGAATGAAATCTTGGAAATGAATTCTAATGGAGAAATTCCCGAAACCTTTGTTTCTTCAACGTTTATAAAGGCTTATGCGGCTAAAATTGGATTTGAAGACGGTGTAGGAGAAATTGAATTGGATTCTTTGGACCCCATCGAAAAAAATAAACGAAGGAGGAATCGAAAACGTCGCTCAGGAAGTGCCAGAAGTTCTTCTCCAAATGCGAAACCGAACAATCCCAATACGTCAAATAACCAGAGAAAAGGAGCGAAACCGAATCCTCCTTCTGATAAAAGTAAACCAAGCAATCCATCAGATAATACTCAGCCAAAAAGAGTAAAACCGAAAAAAACTTCTTTAAAAAGAAATCCTACTACTCCTAAAGATGCTACAAAAAAACCTTTGGATACAGATAAGTCTGAAGATAACAAGGGTGGGAATGTACGAAGACGCAATTCTCGAAATCGAAAAAATGATGGACCAAGAAAAAAAGATGATTAAATGATCGTGAAACAAGTAACATACATTTTCAAGTATATAGGAATTTTTGTGTTTGCTATTGTTTTGGTGGCTTGCGATGAAAGCCGTATTTATGAACAAAATACAGAAATTCCTAATCGTAGCTGGGATTATGACACTGTGATACCTTACGAAGTAACTGTCGTAGATACAAGTATTCGCTACAATGTGTATGTGAATTTACGACATACCAATCAGTATGCAAATAGTAACCTTTGGCTCATGCTTTATACGACTTTTCCTTCAGGAGAGAAGTCGGAAAGAAGAGTCGAATTACCTTTGGCTTCAAAAGAAGGAAAATGGTATGGCAATCATTCAGGTAGTATCATTAGCCATCAAATTTTGATTCAACCGAATGCTATCTTTCCCGAAAAAGGAGTGTATCGTTTTGACTTAGAGCAAAATATGCGCCGAAACCCATTAGAGGAAGTGTTGGATGTGGGGATTAGAGTAGAGAAGGCAATAAAAAATTAGTTACTGTATTTTTTGGATTATTTTATCATATCCGTCAAGCTAAGGTTTTGTTGTTTCTCATACAGCTTTGAACAGGAAGTTTTAATAAAAAAGAAGCACACTATACACATGAACTATAAGAAAGCTTCCTTTCTATTATTCGTTCTTGTTCAAGGCTTAATGGTTATGTTAATTACTGAACTTGATGGCTATGATTATTTTATCAGATTCTGAAAGAATTAGGAAAAGGTTGATTAATCAAAAAAATATTAATCAACCTTTTTTACAAATATATACTTCGATGGATTACTTGGCACCGAGTTGAATGGCAATAATACTGTCAAATACCTTTTTGTAGTCTTTTGCTTCGTTCAATACTTCAACTGCTTTTTGAATATCCTCTGTTTCAAAATTGTTAGGATTGCGTGTGCCATTGGGGTCAATAATGGTCACCAATTTGCTACTCAAAAAATAATATTGAACAGAAGGGGAACTTGCTTTCGTAGCATCTGTAATATTGAAGTGCTTGACTACGTTTCCTGTATCGTCAAACAGAAAGTCTTTCCATCCCATACGTTCTGCTACTTTGGTACTAATCGAAATTTTCTTTAAAGCAACTATTCCTGCTTTTGCTTCGAAGTAAAAGTAGATGTTTTCAGTGTAGTTCAAGATGCCTGTCCAAGTTTGTCCACCAGCGTTCAATCGTAGGGTATGTGACTGCAATTCGTTTTCAGAAATGCCTTTGTCAATCATCTCGTTGTATTTATCAATGCTTTGCACTTGGGTTGGAGCTTGAGCAAAAATAGTTGTTGCCGCAAATAGGTAGATGAACAAACCCAATAGAAATTTTTTAAACATAACTCTCAGTTTATTATTTAATTATGAAACAATATAAATAGAAAAATAAATGTATTTTTTTATCCAATATTACAAAGATAAAGTCTTCAATTGTAAATTGTTCAATTTATCGTGTAATAAATAGCGATTGTCAAAATAAATGAAAAAAGATTAGCACATGAAATATAGGACTTTCTATAAAAATTATTTCGGTTTCGTACTGTTGCTTTTTTTGGTGGTGGGTTGCATGAACAAGAATTCAGCTTCAATTAATTCTGAAAAGGTAATCGATTCAGAGACAATGAAAAAAGTGTTGCTTGATATACATTTGGCTGAAGCATTTAGCCAAAGTATGAAATTAGATTCATCGGTAACTCACTTATCAATTGAAGAATATTACCAGCAAATATTTGCCATACATGGAACGAATTTTGAAGATTTCAAAAAATCTTTCGATTACTATACCGACCTCCCTGATACACTCCAATTGATGTATGAAGAAATACTCAATACGCTTTCCAAGATGGAATCTGCCTCGATGTTGGAAACGCACAAATAGTTAGGGCATCAAAAAGTAGCGAGTCATGCCAATTTCGATACACTCAATCTCTTGTTTGAAGTTGAGGTATATATATATTTTCTTGGGTTTTTCTTTCACAAATAACTCAATTCGAGACCGAACCGATGGAAATTCTGCCGAGCGAAATTCATAAGTTTTGGATTCCTTGATGCTAAATGTACCTTGAGGTGTGGTGCAGGTAAATTCTTCAAAATTCAAAGATATGGGACTCTCCATCATGATTCGCTGTGAAATACTGCTGATTTCCAAATCTTTGATTACAGAAAATGGTTTGATTTCTTTGGCGACCAAATTGCCATATGAGCGAACAAATATCTTTGATTTTGGAGTGAAAAAATTTTGTTCAGCAGCCAGTGTCTGGTCTTCTTTTTCGGCAAGAAAAAAGGTATGCTCCCCCAAAGTCTTAGAATAAAAGTAGAGGAGATTGATATAGTTTTCTTGGTCGATTACCACCTTAAATCGGGCTGTTTGACCCTCTTTGTTCATCAATTCATAGACATATCCAACACGTTCTTTTTCTTTTTGAGTGATGTGGAAAGTACCTAAGTTTTCAACACCTCTAATGATAATCATCCCTGTCATGATAGAAACGGTGATATCACCTGCGTCGATAGGAACAATTTCTTTCTGCCCCAGTTGGTATTTTGCAGGTACAAAATGCTGGTCGTCTAACTCATGAATCGTTTTGTATCGGTTTTCAGAGATAAAGCTATATCGAAGTTCTTTTGGTTCTTCCTCCCCGCTTTCTGCCACTACAGGTTGACAGAAAGCAGATTTACTTGAAAATACACATAGAAATAGCAATACAAGAAAAGTAAAATTTAACTTCATTGGAATAAATAGATTTAGGCTTGATTGAAGGACATATCTATAGCCGATTAGACTATACAAAGGTACGTACAGTTTAATTATAATGTTTGTGCCAACATCTATTTATTTGACACCGACTAATCTTGAATCAGCAATTCACCTCTTGAAGTCCAGTCACCATTCACTTCTACAACATATATATAGATTCCAGCTTTTAAATTATTTCTTGGAACATACATTTTTGTGTCTTCGATGGATTCATTAAAAACTTCACGTCCTCTTATACTAAAAACTCTTAATCGAGCATTTTGTTGTTGAAGAATTCCCAAACTAACCCCGTTTAAGCTTATATTGAAGCCATCTTTTGAAGGATTAGGATATGCCAAAACAGACAAGGTGTTTCCTTCAATGCTACCTTCAATGCCTACAGTTGCCAAGTCTGTTACGCTAAACACATCTACTCCCGCTTCTACCAAACCGCCTCCATTTTGAAGTCCATCTTCATCAGCCGTTTCAAAAGTAATTTGCATGGTTGCAGTAGGCTCTATGAAATCTCTTACCTTGATTTTTGTTTGATACCATTGGTTCAAAAAAGGATTGTTGGCATCTACTCTTTCTACTACTGTTTGCGTTTTTGTACCATTGCTCAAAGTTACAATCAATTCATCATTGGGTGCGACCTGTCCACCTGCATTGGCAAACCAACGATAATAGCTAATTTCTGGTTCTTCATACGTGCTAAGGTCAAAAACTGGAGAAATAAGACGGGTATATCCTGCATCCACATCATCTGCAGCTACATTGCTGCTTGCTGCATTGCCTGTCACATAACATTGATTTCCAGTATCTCCTTCTACATCCCTATCAGGATTCATGGTCAATCCATTGGTATTTGTGCCATAAGGAACACCTCTTTCCCAAATGCCTGCTGAAGCAGTACTTTCTACTGTCCAACCTAAGTTTACTGCAAAATCATCAGCATATCCTCGGTTCAAGTCATAAAGATTAGTCGTATTCGATTCACTAATTGCAGTAGCTGATGAATAATTTTGATAGCCCCATTTTCCGATAAATACTTCATAAGAACCTTCCAAAAAGTCGGGTATTGTGAACAAACCTGTTTCATCAGTGCTTGTTTCAACCGAAAAATCATCCACGGAAAATACAACCTTTGCATCCACTACAATATCAGATGTTTCAGAATCCCTTACCCTGCCAGTGAGTTTAAACATTTTCGCAGGAATTAGATTTGCAGATAAACTAAGAGTTTCCCCATTTGCCAAAAAGATGTTGGAGTAACTCACAGATTGATAACCCAATTTAGAAAAAGTTACGGTATAAAAACCTGCATCGGGAATACCGTTTGCATAGTTACCTGAAAAATCTGTTTCAAAAGTTTTTCCCACTTCTTCAATCCTCACTTTTACACCTGCAATGTTTTCATTAGTCGCAGCATCCGTTATATTCCCCTGAATGTAGCAAGCACGAATATAAGAAGGCTGAATCACATACAAACCTTCCTCGATATCAGAGGCGATTACGAGTCCAGAAGGCAAATAAGGATATACACCCCAACAGCCATTGAAGCCATCACCCGTATAGTCAGGAGAGGTATCATAATTACCGATTTCAACTAAAAAGTTAGGATTCGTGGCATCATGTACTGTCACCCCATCTCTATAATAAGAAGTCACCAAAAAATCTCCTTTTACAAAAGTATTGTGAGGAATCACATTTTGACCAGCACTTGATTGAACTCTATCCAGTTCGCGAATGTCGCTCAAGTCAGATACGTCATAGGCTGCAATAAAAGCATTTGCCCTTTCATCTGTTGTATAAATCGTATTGCCATCATCTGACAACCAACAATTGTGCGTGAAATCATTGGGCGTAGAAGTCGTTGCCAATACTTGAGGATTTGCTTTGTCTGATACATCTACAACCGACAAAATTCCATCATTGATTTCGGCAGACCACATAATGTTGTCACGCACATACCCATCGTGAATATAGCGGGTATCGTAAATGCCTACAATTGGAGGGTTCAAAGGATCTTGGTTCAAATCAAGGATAATCGCACCGCCAACTCCTACATCTGCCCCAAAAATATACGCAAAGCCATGTTCATCAATGAAAAGATTGTGTGCTGTGTGCATATTAATGGCAAAATTTGGGTCTTGCGAACCATTCCAACGCACATAGTTCACCTCAGGCAATTGGTTCACATCAATAATCAACAAACCCTGACTACTTTCGTTGGTCACATAAATGTGGTTGTTCCAAACTTTCATATCGTGCCACAAAGAATTTGAATCGGGTATTCTTGCTACTTCTTTAGGGTTTGCAGGATTCGCCAAACTTACAATAGAAATGTCGTGGTCTAATCCAACAATTGCATATTCAATCTCAGTACGTGAATCTACATAGCCCCAAATATCGTTTGCACCTTGGTTGTAAGTCAAATGACTGACCAAAAACATATTTTTTTGAGCGTAGGTATCACCGAAAGGCAGAGACAAAAGTATGCCAATTAATAGCAACAATGCAAATCTTTTCATTTGAAATAATGGTTTGATAATGATGTTAAAAATATTGAAAGTCAATGGGTTTATGGGGCTTTGTTTTTTGAAGGGCTGCAAATTTACAATTTCTTTCTTCAATTTTTACGTCTTTTAGCTTGCAAGCTGAACTTTTGTATATCTTGTAAGGCTTTCCAAATAATATTAATGAATCTAAGCAAAATGGAAGAAATACCCTTTGAAAAAGTTTGGTGGTTTTCAGATATTGAAGGTGTTAGAGAATTGGATTATGCCGCAACGTATTATCCTTTTAGTTACGAAGAATTGCCGCCGATTCCACAAAATTTAGATGATGAGTTTAATTGGATGCGAAAACATCCCCTCCATCACAATTTTACCTTCAATTTTCAAGATCAACTCAAAAGACTCCAAAAAGAGGCAATAGAGAAAGGCTTAACTCTCCCCAAAGCATTTCTGTATTTCATGAGCAACCCAAGCCTAATCAATCGAATGCGTTCAAACACAGATTGTTACTTTGAGTTAGGAGATTTTATTGAAGAAATACCCAACACAGAAGGGTTGCATTTTCTGCATTTTTTGTCCGATTCTCAATATTGTTTGCTTTGGTTTTTGTGTTTGGATAAACATGGTAATCACTGTATTGTTGCATCTGGAAATGAATATTGTAGTCAAGCGGAGTCAAGAGAAATTTATCCCTATGAAACTTCTTATTATTGCGCCCCTACCTTCAATGAATTTATATACCGTTTTTGGTTAGAAAACGAAATCTGGTACAAAATATCTTGGGAAAATGCAGAATTAAATGATGTAGAAAAAAAATATGTCAATTACTATTTAGAAATGAAGTAACCGCAATGTATGAAGTACGAAATTCCTTTTCTTGCTCGTCCGCCAAAAGGTCGGAGAATTGCTATTGGAGATATTCATGGTTGTATAATCACCTTGAAGACTTTGTTAAAAAAGCTCGATTTGACTCTACAAGATCAATTATTTTTGTTAGGAGATTTGATAGATAAAGGAATCAACAGCAAACAAGTAGTAGACTACATTCTTCAATTAAAGAGGATGGACTTTTCTATTTTTACACTGAAAGGCAATCATGAGCAATCTTTTTTGACTGCATATGACTGTGGATGGAGTTTCTTTATGGATTATTTGGAGCAAAATAATACCAGCGATTTTTTAGGTGATGAGTTGGAGACCTACCTTCAGTTTTTTAGTAGTATGGAATATGCCTATGATTTGGGAGATTGGTTAGTTAGTCATACCGAATTTCTTATAGATGAACACAGTATTTACCGAGGAATGAGGGGTTTGTTTTCGAGAGTAGATTTTGATATTGACAAGAATGAACTTTTGAAGAAAAGACAAGTTGTAGGGCATTTTGTAACTTCAATCGACAAAATTCAATCAAACATTGCAGCAAAAAATAGGGTAATCTGCATAGATAGTGGCTGTATTTACAATAAGATAGAAAGCTTAGGATATCTATCGGCTTTTAACTTAGATACAGACGAACTAATTTTACAATAAAATGTAGAGTAAAATAAGTATATGAACAATACAAAATACGGCAAAGTAGCAGCAGGACATCAAGAAACGGCAAAGGCTGCATGGATGATATTAGAGGAAGGCGGCAATGCTTTTGATGCGGCAATGGCAGCGATTTTAGCAGCCTGTGTAGCTGAATCGGCTTCGATTTCTATTGGAGGAGGCGGATTTTTGTTGGCGCATCAGCCGAACGGTCAGCAGCATGTATATGATTTTTTTACACAAACACCAAAACAAAAAAGAACAGACGGTTTACTCGATTTCTTTCCTGCACACCTTCACTTCAAAGATACCATACAGACATTTCATATCGGCTTGGCTTCAGTAGCTACGCCAGGCATCATTGCAGGTTTGTATAAAGTTCATTCCGAATTGGGGAGTATTCCCTTCAAAGTCATTGCAGAACCTGCCATTACCTTGGCAAAAAATGGTGTGGTCTTAGATGATTTTCAGCAGAATATACTGGGACTGCTCTATCCCATTGTTTGCGAATCAGCAGAAGGAAAGGCCATTTTTTTGAAAGAGGATGGAGAATTGAAGCAAAAAGGAGAGGAGGTGCACATTGCAGGTTTAGCGGATACACTCTATGTTTTAGCAAACGAAGGACAGAGGGAATTTTACGAAGGTGAAATAGCTGAACGGATTTGCAGAGATGCACAAGAACTGGGCGGGCATCTGACCCCACAAGATTTCAAAGAATACCAAGTTATTCGCCGAAAGCCATTGCAGCTAAACTACCGAGATTTTCAGTTTTTGACCAATCCCCCTCCAAGTGCAGGAGGCATTTTGATTGCATTTTGTTTGGAGTTGCTCCAATCTTATGATTTGCAAAACCTAAAGTGGGGCAGCAATGAGTACATCCAACTACTTGGGGAAGTGATGAATAGCATGAATTTGTCCCGCAAAAAATCATTGGATGCCTTCCTTCATCAACCCGATATTGTCCAGCATTTTCTGCAAAAGCAAAACCTCAGTTCCTACCTTCAATCACTCACCAAAAAAGCGGACAAACTGGGTAGTACGACTCACATTAGCGTGATGGACAAACACGGAAATGCGGTCAGCACTACCATTTCGTCTGGAGCAGGGAATAGCTATTTTGTGCCAAAAACGGGAATTATGATGAACAACATGCTCGGTGAAGCAGACCTAAATCCCAACGGATTTCACCAATGGATTCCCGACCAACGTATGTCGTCCATGATGGCACCTTCTATGTTGCTCAAAAACCGACAAGCCCGTTTGGTCTTGGGTTCAAGCGGGTCGAACCGCATTCGCTCGGCTGTTCTTCAAACGATTCTACATTGGACAGATTATCAAATGCCTTTGGAAGAGGCGATTCGGTGCGCTCGTTTGCACATTGAAGGAAGGCAATGGAATATCGAAAAGGGTTTTGATGAAGAATCACTTTCTAAGCTGCAATTGCCTTCAAATTGGGAAAAGGTGCTTTGGTCGGAGCAAAGTATGTTTTTTGGAGGAGTCAATGCGATTGCAGCAGATGCGAAAGGCAATTTGGAAGGAGTAGGAGATGAACGGCGTTTTGGGGTGGTCATGGGAAGTTAAAATCACTAGCAAAATAATTGTTTTAAGAACAAAAATTCGTGAATAAACTAAATATTTTGTAATTTTATTGTTGATTTTAGTAATTTGCAAAAAAAAGTATTTCAAAATGGCAGAAGAAAAAAAATCAGTAATTGGATCTATTATTTGGCATGACCTAACTGTTCCAAATGCCGAAGAAGTCAAAAATTTTTACACCGAAGTCGTTGGTTGGACTGCAAGTCTATATTCTGGCTACGATGACTTCAATATTCACCAAGAAGATGGACAAGTGATGGCAGGCATTTGTTATGCTAAAGGTAGTAATGCCAACATTCCACCACAATGGTTAATGTATGTGACAGTGGCAAATGTGGAGGAGTCGGCTGCAAAGTGTGTAGAAATGGGCGGTAAAATTTTAGATGGTCCTCGAATGATGGGGAACAATAATTTTTGTGTGATTCAAGACCCTGCTGGAGCCGTAATGGCATTGATTGAAGGTTGAGAGATAAAAGTTGAAATCAGAATGAATAATAATTTTTAGGGGTTAAAAAATTGATAATGAATTAACTATGAAATTATTTTGTAGCTTTATTCGGTTGTGTTTTTTGAAATAAATATTTTTTTTGAGAAAAAACTTCCCAAATTTTTGGTGGTTCTCGTCTATGAAGGGCGTAACAAATAATTGTTAAACCTTTTAAAATTTTTAAACCATGAGAACCTTTCAAATTTTAATTTTCTCTCTATTTGTATTTCTTTTTAGTGTTCAAACTGCAAATGCACAGCGCAGAACCAATCCTAAAATTGGTAATTTCAAAGCTGTAAATGTTCAGGTAAATTCAACTACTTTGGTAGTGAATGGGATTCCTGCCGAAGAGTATCAGTCTTATTTTAACAGCTATACCAAGCGAGGCTATCGCCCAGTGGCAATTGACGGATTCTTGCACCGCGCTGGTGTGGCCAATAATGGTTCAACCGAAACATACTTCAACGTGATTTTTGAATTGGACAAGACTACTTTTGCTTCTTACCACGGATTGACAGGAGCTGCTTACCAACAAAAATTCAATGATTTGACAGGAAAAGGCTATCGTTTATCCTTCATTGAGAGCTACTTGCAAAATGGAGAAATTCGCTATGCGCCTATTTTTACCAAAGAAGTTGGTCCTGCATGGAAAGCTGTACACGGATTGACACAAGCTGCTTATCAAAAGAAATTTAATGATTTCTTGGCTGATGGATACCGTCTGGTCAATCGCTCGGTGGTCATCAAAGGTGGTCAAAAGTATGTAGCTGCCCTGTTCGACAAAGCAAATGTTGGATCATGGGTTGCCAAATCCAATCTAAGCGTAGCCGCTACACAAACAGAGATGGAACAACAAAAGATTGCAGGTAAAAAAGTTGCTTACATGGATGTGACACAGGAGACAACTTCAAAAATCACTTTTTCGCCCATCTTTGACAAAGCTCCTCACAATGCTTGGTATGCACTCAACAATTTGACAGACGCTCAATTGAAAGCAGAAATCGCTAAAGCAAACAACAACGGCTATAAAACGATTTTGGTGATGGGTTTTGATAAGTCTTTGTTGATTAATGGAAATGAAGTCAATCAAATTCAATATGCGGCAGCATGGGTGAAATAATTGGAAAATAGAAATGTAAGTGCAAATGGAATGTCCGCCAAGACTTCGAAAGAAGTTTTGACGGGCTTTTTTTTGTTAAGTCTTAGCTATTTTTGTATTTTACCCTCCACAAAAAACTCCAAAAAATTTCCAACATGAAAAACGTTTTTGACTCAAAGGATGTCGCAGAAATTATTGAACGTATTCATAATCTCTCTCCAAAAACTCAGGGTCTGTGGGGCAAAATGAGTGTTGGTCAAATGTTGGCGCACTGCAATGTGGTCTATGAGATGACTTATGAAGACAAACACCCTAAACCGAATGCTTTCGTGAAGTTTATGCTCAAAATGTTTGTCAAAAATGGTGTAGTGGGCCCAAAACCTTATCCCAAAAATAGCCGAACTGCCCCTCAATTTTTAATGACCACCGAAAAAGACTTTGAAGCAGAAAAAAAACGACTGATTGATTACCTCACCAAAACCCAAACTCTCGGTGCAACTCATTTTGAAGGCAAAGAATCTCACTCCTTCGGTCCGCTTACCAAAAACGAATGGAATGTGATGTTTTACAAACATTTAGACCATCATTTGACACAGTTTGGCGTGTAGAAGTGTCTATTTCTCCAGCCACAACTGTATTCTTGGAATATTACCTCCTGAGCCTTCCTTTAAACTCAAGCCCATACGAGTTGCCTTCACCGTAGCATCGCTTGTTTGATCACCAAAAGTTGCAATAAAGTGTAGGTTGTTCTGCAATTGAAGGGTGTATTCTGGTACATTGATGAAACCTGAATGTACTTTTTGCATGGTCAATTCCCAAGAAGAAGTTCCCTCATATTTTTTACCATTGTTTTCAAAAGAATAAGATACCTGTTTTTCACCGAATTGAAATGTACCCAGTTTTCCCGATTCCTGTTGAGTCTCTCCTTTTGTAGGCATGGGCAGGTAGGCTTTGGTGACAGCCCAGTTGCCGATAAGCGACTCTTGTGCGTGTTGTAGTTTTGATTTACTGCAAGAAGAAAAAAAGAAAACAGTGATGCAGAGAATCAACAATTGATGTAAGTATTTCATGAGTTGGTTATTGGTTATTACTTATTTGTGACTGGTGATTAGTTATTATGTACCAATCACTAATTCACCTTCTCTAACTCAAATAATGAGTTGTATTTCAATATGTTGACATATTTGTTTTCCAGATAGTCAGTAGGTGAAAAACTTTGGTTGTATTGATTGGAGGAAGCTCCATTGAAATAGAAGTTGTTGAAAGTTCCTTTTATTTCACTTTTATCCAGTTTACCTTCGATTCTTTCACCGTATTTGTGGTAATTGCGGGCGAAGTAAGTAATCAAATCGTAACCTGTATTTGCGTTGTTGGAAGGATGGGTTTTGAAAGTATTGAGGTAATCTTCCCTAAATTTTTGGTGACTCAATTCATTGGAATTGTACCAGAAAGGTACGGTAATGTGAAAATTGAGGTTTGCCAAATAATCCAATTGCAGAGTGCTCATTTTCATCCAGTTGGGCATTCCAAAAACAGTAATTCGATAGCGACTCTTGAGCATATTTAGTTTGCGGAGTAAATCGTTGATAAACAATTCATCAAAAGAAGTCACCACAATCACATTCTCTTTGTTGGGTGATAAATGTGCTTCAATGCTTGTTTCGGAATCTTCAATCGAACTAACTACCTGTGTGACATCCACATAGCCATATTTTTCTCTATTGGCAGCATTGACAGTTGCAAATCGGTAAAACAGGCTCGCTAAATTGGTTTCATTGGGTTTTGAAGTGCTCAATGCCAATATATTGCGGTTTGGATAAGTATTCACAATGTAGTCAAACATGGCGGCACATTGTGTTTCTATCGTTGGGGTAGCCATCAAATAATAAGGATTATTGGTCGTTATTTTGTCGGAAGGAGAAAGCGGAGAAACTGCATAAATCCGATTTTGCTTGGCAAATTTGGCAACTTCGGTGAGTTGTTTGTTGTAAATAGGGCCAATTATCAAATCACTTGCCTTCATTTCGGGTTTCGCCAAAATGTTATTTACCTCAAAGGGGCTATTTTGAGTGTCATATACCTGAACATTTAACGAAATTCCCTCGTTCTTCAAGTGTTCCAAACCTATTTTGATGCCTTCATAAAACTCTGCTGACAAGTTGGTTTTTCTGGGAATAGAATCCATGCTGTCCATTGTCGGATTGTATTCATTGAGTTGAAAAGGCAACATTATCGCAATATTTGGAGCATAAGGCCGAGCTTCAACATCGGGAATCTCATTCAGTCCAGAATTTTTATCTGTCGGAATGATAATTATTGTAGAACCATTATTGGTTGATTCTGAATCAGTTTTTACCTTCGTTGGAGGAGGAATAGGTTTTGGAGTAATATCTATCGGCAATTCATTGTTCGTATTGGTATTTGTTTGAGTACCTTGCGTCTTTTTTGCGCCACTGCCGCAAGCACCTATTAGGAGGCAGATACATAATAGGCAGATACATAAATGGATTTGGTTTCTGAACATGGAAAATCAACATTAAGATGAAAATGAAAATCAAATTTTGACAGATTGTTCAGACTTCTAAAATTTTTCAAGATTTCAGAAGTCTCATTGAGCGGCTTTCAGCTTTTAGACCAAAACAATTTGGACAAAGTTAAATAAACAATTCTCAATTCTCAATAAAGGCTTATTTTTGCACACTATGAAAGTTGGTATTTTATTCGGTGGTCGGTCTCGTGAACGAGAAATATCCTTTGCAGGAGGTAGAACGGTCTATGACAATCTTGATAAAAGTTTGTTTACAGCGGTTCCCATATTTGTGGACAGTTTTGGTAATTTTACCTTGCTGGATTGGCAATATGTGTATAAAGGCAGTGTGCGTGATTTTTATCCACCTGCCGAGTTTTTGCCTTCATCACCCAATGTATTCCAAATTTATGCAGAAAGTTTGGAGCTGACTACCAAAGAACAACAAATCGAACTCCTCCAAAAAATAGGGAAACCTATTGCAACTTCCGAACTCCCAAAGTACATTGATTTTGCTTTTTTGACACTGCATGGAGCTTATGGAGAAGATGGTAGTATTCAGGGTTTGTTACAATATTTGGACATTCCTTACACTGCTTCGGGGATTTTGCCTTCTGCAATTGGTATGAACAAAGTCTTTCAAAAACGCATGATGCAAGGTGGCGGTTTTGAAGGGCCTGTTTTTTGGAATGTCAAAAAGGAAAAATGGCTGCAATTGGCTGCAAATCAGGAGGCAGCGAAATCTTATTTTGAAGAAATCAAGGCGAAGGTTGGCTTTCCAATGGTCATAAAGGCCGCAAATCAAGGTTCTTCAATTGGTGCCATGATTTTGACGGAAAATAATTGGCAAACTTTTGCAGAAAATTTGAATAGGGCTTTCTTTCTCGAAGATATGACGCATAGCCGATGGACTGCAATGGGCAAAGAAGCTCAAATTGATTTTGTCCGCAATTTGGTCGACATTCGGAGTGGCTTGGGTTTGCCATTGCAGGTAAACATTGCAGGTGAAAAAACAAACCCTTCAACGATATTTCACCCCGAAAAACTCCTCTCTTTCCTTCAAAATCATTTCAATGGTAGTGCCGCAACTTTGCGGCTTGCTGCGTATGACACAGAAAAAGAGGTGATTATCGAGGAATTTTTGAAAGGAAAAGAGTTTTCTTGTATTGTATTGAAGGACGAAAAAGGAGAATTATTGGCTCTGCCGCCTACCGAGATTCGCACAGGTCACAATATATATGATTACCGCTCCAAATACTTGCCAGGAATGTCCCGAAAGGTGACACCAATTGAATTGGAAGATGCTGCCATTGAAGCGATTCGAAGCAAATGCAAGCGATTGTTTGATTTTTTCCAGTTTCACACGTATGCACGTATTGACGGATTTTACACCGAAAAAGGTGAGATTTTCCTCAACGACCCCAATACAACATCAGGAATGTTGCCGAGTTCTTTTTTCTTTCATCAAGCGGCAGAAATCGGCTTAAATCCCTCACAGTTTTTGACTTATATCATTCGTTCTTCGCTGCAAGAACGAATGGAAGATATTCCTAATAATTTCGGTTTTGCTGACCTATTGCCTCAATTGGATGCTAAAATAGTTTCCCTTCAATCGCAGAAGAAATTGAAGAAAAGGGTAGGTGTTGTTTTGGGCGGTTACTCGACTGAGCGTCACATTTCGGTAGAAAGTGGGCGCAATATTTACGAAAAATTGGCTTCATCGGAGAAGTATTTACCGATTCCCATTTTTCTGACAGGTAATGATGAACACTACGAACTGTACGAAATTCCCATTAACATTTTGCTGAAAGACAATGCTGATGATATCAAAGACAAAATTGACCACTTCAAAAAGCATCCCATAGTCGAACAAATAAAAGAGGAGGCTGGTGACATTATCCAAAAATATACTTCTGGTGAGGTAGTGAATGAACCGCAGGCAATTAGCGTTGCAACTTTGGCAGAAAAAGTGGATATTGTATTCATAGCTTTGCACGGAAGACCTGGGGAAGATGGTCATTTGCAGTCGGATTTGGAGAAATACAATCTACCCTATAATGGTTCTGGTGTGACGAGTTCGAATAGGACGATTGACAAATATGCTACAAATCAACTCTTGAAAAAGCATGGTGTGTATGTAGCAGACCAGTTGTTGGTGCGCTTAGATGATTGGATGAAGAATCAGGAAGAAACAATAGATGACATCGGCCAAACGTTTAAATATCCGTTGATTGCCAAGCCTTCAGACGATGGTTGTAGTTCGGCAGTAAAAAAGATTCGGACGAGAGAAGAATTGAAGGCGTATCTTCAGTTGATGTTTCGAGCGGAGGAGAATTTTGATAGATTGGGGGCAGTTGGAAAAGTTTTACATTTGCAGCCCAATGAAGAGTTTCCCCAAAAAGCACATTGTTTGATTGAAGAATTGATTGAGCAGAAAGATGCCGTGCATTTTTTGGAAGTGACAGGTGGATTGTTGACCCATTTTGAAGAAGGTAAGATTCGCTATGAAATGTTTGAACCTTCTGAAACCTTGGCAAGTGAGGATATTTTGTCATTGGAGGAGAAATTTTTGGCGGGACATGGACAGAACATTACGCCTGCTCGATACGATAAAAATCCTACAAGAAGGGATGAAATTGCAGCGAAGGTGAAAGCTGATTTGCAGAAAGTTGCAGAAATATTGGAGGTGGAAGGATACGCTCGTATTGATGCTTTCGTTAAAGTATTGAAGAATGGCGAGGTGCAGACGTATGTGATTGAAGTGAACTCGCTGCCTGGCATGACACCTGCTACGGCTATTTTTCATCAATGTGCATTGAATGGTTATACGCCTTATGCATTTATTGATGCGATTTTGGAATATGGGTTTGTGAAAAGGAGTGTTGAAGTGTTGGAGTGTTAATGTGTTGGAGTATGGATGTTTTTGTGTGTTATAATAAGTATTAGACTTTGGACGAAACATTAAAGACATAAGAAAAAAAGTTTTAAATCATTGACAGCAAAAGAATTTAATGAAATTTTATTGGGAATGCAATTTGCTCATAACCAAATATTTAATTCTTTTGTCTTTCTGCTTATGTCCTTCGTCCAAAGTCCAAATTAAGTAGGAATACTTGAAAAAAAAATATTTTTTGGATACAAAAAAACACTTCATTTTGAAATTGTCGAAACTAAAAACAGGATGCCAAGGGATGACAAAAAGACTCTAAAACATTATCAAACATAAACACAAAGAAAACACCAACACATTAATACAATCCAGACATTAATACAAAAAAATATGGCAACTATTTTAGGTAATTCACTTTGGAAGCATTTGATTGCTATTGGTTTAGCGAGTGTGATAGCGGTATGGCTCATTTTTTGGGGCATGGGAATCTATACGAATCATGGAGAGAGTATTACCGTTCCTGATTTGCGAGAAATGACATTGGAGCAAGTGAAAAGACATCTGAAAACAAAAGATTTGCGTTATACCATTTTAGATTCTACTTATATCAGAGGGAAACTGCCCGAAACGGTCATCGAACAAGATCCAAAACCGGGAGCAAAGGTGAAAGAGAATCGCCGTATTTATTTGACTATCAACTCTAAAACTCCTCCAATAGTAGAGATTCCAAATATCATTCAAGCTTCACTGCGTCATGCCGAAAAGCAACTGCAAAGTGTGGGTTTGGAAGTAGGTGAATTGGAGTATGTGCCGTATAAGTACAAAAATTTGGTGCTGAAAATTAAGTTAAATGGTGCAGAAATTGAGCCTCAAACGAAAGTAGAAAAAGGGAGTGCCATTACCTTGGTTTTGGGGAATGGATTGGGGAATACCCGAATTCCTGTGCCTACTCTGGTGGGCTTGTCCTTTTTGGAGGCACGAATTGCCATTCAAGGGATGTCGCTGACCGTTGGAGCAGTGGTGAGAGAGGATGATGTGCGAGAAACGGATTCGGATAGGGCGATTGTTTACCGCCAAATTCCTGCTCCTGGAGATGGTACAGAAATCACAATTGGTGAGCCTGTGGATTTATTTTTACGTTCACCGTATAGCCAGCCTCGTGAAACGGAAATAATTCCTGAATATGAAGAAGAAGTGGGTGATTCGGTCGAAGTAAATCCTTTGGATGGCCCTGATAATTAGTGAGTAGCGATTGGATGATTAGTAATTGGTGAATTAATTGAAAATCATTGATATAAATAAATAAAAATTTCAAAAACCTTAGTCGTTTAAATAAAAAATTTAAATGAACCATTTTTGTATCCAACTGCTTCAATTCATTCGTATTGAAAAACCAATCAACTAATATTAATAATCGAATGAGTACAAAATATCATTCGATGAATAGCAAAAAACAGCAAAGTATTTTTTTATGATAAAGCAACTATTGATATTTTCCACCATTTTATTGTTTAGCATTGGCGTTTCTGCACAAGAAAAACTAATGCCTTTACCATTCAACAATAGTTATCCATCAAATAGTCTTGAAAAAGGGTTTCAGTTTGATTACGATTTTGTGTGTAATCCCGAACAACGAGTGAGTTTGCAGGTAACAGCATTTACGAAACCCGATTGCGGAGCGCAAGACGGCAATGGGTCGGTTACCTTGCGAGTTATCAATGGACCTGTTAATAGTGCATATAATTTCACTTATCAAACTGTTAATAACGAAACGGTTACTCAATCTTCAAACAGCAATACCTTTACTTTTTCTAACCTTTCGGCTGGCCCATACATTTTTACGGTTACTGGAGTTGAGATTGCGGATAAATTAGAATTGTGGTATCCATTGGACAATGTGAATACACAACCTATTCCTGCTATTCAGGGTAATTTTGTGAAGCGGGATGTTTTTTGTGATAATCTGGGTTCAATTGGTTTTTCATTTGACATTACCGACCGTGCTTTGCCTATTTTTAGATGGTTTGATGGGGCGAGAATGGGGACTCTATCTTCTCAAAATTTGCGGGTGGACTTGCCTCCAACATTGTATTATTTCCGAGATACGACCTCCAAAAGTGAATGTCACGCCTACCGAATATTTGAGATAGGAAGGGAGGCAACGATTGATACACTACCTTTTGTAGAAGATTTTTCGACTTCACTGTTGTATCCAGATTTGGCTGCTTGGGAAGATGATTTTGTGTTTGTAAACCAGACAATGGCCTATCAACCTTTGTCCATTGGAGTGGCTACCTTTGATGGTTTCAATCAGTTTGGACAACCTTATGCACCTATTCCGATTGAAGAAGGCGTTGGTTTGATTGATGGTACTGCCGATGTATTGACGAGCCGTCCTGTGTGCTACAATCGGATGGATGAATATGGAATGGTTACATCGGTTTTTGGTACGAATGACAATGAAGTGTTTCTGCGCTTTCAGTACCAGCCACAGGGGCTGGGGGATTATCCGAACAGCCGAGATAGCTTGAGGTTGGAGTTTTTGGGTGATGATGACAATTGGTACCAAGTTTGGAAGCTGAAAGGTCCTGCCAAAAATGAGCCGTTTTACCCTTTCAAGCCTGTGAGTGTGGATGTGAAAAACTTAGGTGATAGAACTGCTCTTCGTGTGGAAACGCACCTAGCCGTAAGGGATGATGAGAGTCAACCTTACCGTGATAGTTCTTATGTCAAATTAGATACCATTGCAGGGGTGAATTTTATTTTTGATGGTTTTCAGTTTCGCTTTAGCAACAAAGCAACGATTTCTGGCTTCAATGACCATTGGAACATAGACTATATTGAGTTTGATACAAAAGCTTTGGGAACTATTGACGACCTTACTCCTATTGGGTCGATTCCTTCTCTGTTGAATGATTATCAAGCGATGCCGTGGACACATTTTACTAACAATGTAGAATCATCTTTAAAAGAAAACTTATTCATACCTCTTAGAAATAATAGTACAGTAAATGAGATTGGAAAAACCGGAAAATTTACTGTGTTAGATGTATGTACAATTGATACATTGTATTCTGTTGAAAATCCTACTGTTGTGCTTTCGTCAAGGATAATTTTAGAGCCAATAGATGCAGGAGGAACGACTGCCCGTTTGTTTACAAGTATAGATACAGATATTAGTGATAAATTAAATACTGCTTTAGATAGAGATAGTGTAGTATTTGAGGTTATCTATCAACTTATTGACGATAAAGATCAGAACCAAGATAACAACCTACTCTATGGCTATCAAAAATTCTTCAATTACTACGCCTATGATGATGGAACTGCAGAAGTAGCCTATGGATTGGAAGGTTCGGAGTCTCAGTTGGCGATGGCTTTCAATGTATTGGAAGACGATGTTTTGCAGGCTATTCAAATCAATTTTGTCAATATGAACTCCAATGACGAAAAAAATTCACTTTCCCTAATGGTTTGGGATAGCATCGGTGTAGGAAGTAATAAATCCAACTTGATTTATTCAGAAGAAATTGATCTCAGTCCACAGTATGTTTCGCAGCGAAATGGTTTTTATACCTATGTTTTAGAAAACCCATTGCCTGTGAGTGCGGGTACAATTTATATCGGATATGAGCAAGACCTAAAAACGCAACTCAACTTGGGGTTTGACAGAAATCACGATGCAAGTAGTCATACTTTCTTTAATTCAACGAGTATATGGACACCTTCAATTTTGAATGGTTCGGTGATGATGCGGCCTGTATTTGGTAAACCTTTCAATGAACAAGATGTCAATGTGGGCATTGAAGAAGAAAACGTTTTGACCGAAAAAGTGGTGTTGTATCCCAATCCTTCAAATGACCGTATTTATTTCCAAGTGAAAGGTAATCAGTCTATTCAGTGGGTGCATATTTTTGATTTTTCGGGTAGGGTCATTGCAGAAGAATACCTCGAAAATGGAGGAGTCGATATTCGAGATTTGCCAAATGGTTTGTATTTGGTGAAAACCTACGATGCCGATTTGCAGGAAATGAGTATGCACAAGTTGTTGAAACAGTGATGTTAGATTAGATATTGAAAAATTGATTTGAATACGAAAAACAAAATATACATGCAAGATATTACTGTTGAAGAGTTAAAAAGCCGAATGGACAAGGAAGAAAACCTTTTTGTGATTGATGTTCGAGAGCCGTATGAGTATGAAGAATACAATATTGGTGCAGAACTGATTCCTTTGGGTGCCTTGATGAATTCGATTGACGATTTGGAGGATTACAAAAACGAAGAAATCGTAGTGCATTGCCGTTCAGGTGCAAGAAGTGGACAGGCGAAAGAAATGCTCAAAGCGGTTGGTTTTACCAAAGTTCGCAATTTGTTGGGGGGAATGTTGAAGTGGCAAGAATTGTATGGCTAATATTTTTGGTAAGCAGATAGGCTTCGGAAGTTTTCAAAAACTTCCGAAGTCTTTGTTTATATCAATCAATCACATAAATCGGTAAATCACCTAATTCGGTGTTGGTCATAAAAGGCATTTGTAGTTGATTTTTGCGCTGTTTGACCATATCTGGAACGGCTTTTTGGAGGTATTGATACAGTTCTTCAATAGTGAGGATACCGTTTCGATCTTTGTCGGCCTTGCCGTCTAATGCTTGCAGAATACCTTCGGTAAATGCGCCATTTTGCCATGCAGTATCTTCATACGAAGTCTGGTCTTCTTGACTAGAAGTGATCACACTTATCCCTTCTTTGGTGAGTCGATGCTGGTGAATCGCTTGGTTGATGGCACTTATTTGTGCCTTCGCTCCTCCGCTGTGACATGCATCAATAAACACTATTTTTTTGCCGGGGATAGACTTCAAACTTTCTGCCAAATCGTTGTAGGCTATCGAAGTTGTTTTTTTGCGAATAGGATCATAATTATCGGCTTGTAGGTAGAAATCATCTTGGTAAACATAACCATGAGAAGACATAAAAAGAATCACAACATCTCTCCCGCCAACTGTATGTGTATATTGATACGCTTCTAATAATCCTTCTATTTTGGTTTTTGTGGCATTTTTTCCCAATAGTGAAGTTGTGTTTACTTTGCCGTATAATTTTCCTTCTTGATTTTTGAAGGCTTCCGCAAAATCCTGTGCATCTTTTTGTGTAAATTGAAGATTGACAGGGCTTGTGCCGATGGTAATAATGTGTAAATTGGGTTTTTCGGCAGAATAAAAAACCTTAAAGACTTCGGAGCTGACCGTATTTCCTTCTTTTTTTACCTTCACTTCAATGCGGTTTTCACCTGATTGCAGTTGCAGACTGTTTTGATAGGTGAACTGGTTTTGATGTGAAACGAGTTGAACTTCATCAAATTTGGAGGCTGAGTACTTTTTCTCATTGACAAAAACTTCAAAATCGCTGGCTTTCAACACAAGAGATGATATCGCCTTGAGCCGAATGTTCAAGCGGTCTTTGTCGGTGTTCATCATGGAATTGTGAAAATCTATGGGGTCAGGCTGTTGCCAAAAAATCTGGATAGAGGAGGAGGTTGAATTGGTCTTTGAAGTAATTGGTGCTGTATTGTTATTGTTTGATGAGTTAGAAGTAGTTTTGGGCGAAACTTTATTTTCTGTTTTGCTTACAGGATTTTGTGCAACATAAGGATTTTGAAAGGTATTTTTTGAAGGTTCCTTTCCTGCAAAAACAGCCATCCAAGCATCGCTTTTTTCGTTCATGAAGTAGTTTTGATTTTGAAAACCTGCTACTGCAAAACCACCGTCTTGTGTAGAACAAAGTGTATTGGCTTCATCCGATTGAACACCTCCATACACCTTATCATTTAGTAATTCTCCATTTTTTCCAATCTCCAACAACCATATATCTCTATTACCAGCACCTTTTGAAGCCGTATGACCTGCAATGATAAAATGACCATTGTGGTGAGCCAACAGCGCATTTGCACTTTCTCCAGCAACTCCACCATAATTTTTTTGCCACTGAATTTGACCATTTGCATCGGTTTTAACAAGCAGCACATCAAAGGAATTTTGAGCATCTTGTCCCCATCCTACCATCGCAAAACCCTTGTCTTCGGTGGCTACCAAATCCATAGCTGCACTCGAATTGAAGGTATGGAAATTTTTGTCCCAAATAATTTGTCCACGATTATTTGCCCGAATCAAACAAACTGCATCTAAATTAGATAGAGGAGAAGTGGTAATTCCTCCAATCACAAAATCGCCGTTTTCGGTTTGTACCAAAGAATATCCTTCATCTCTCGAACCACCGTCAAAAGTTTGTTGCCATTCTAGATTACCGCTCGCATCGGTTTTGAGCAGCCATAAATCTGCCAAGAATTTTCCATTAGGGATTGTTGCTCCTGTAATCGCAAAACCACCATCAGAAGTCTGAATGATGTCCATACCTCTGTTATCAGCCAAACCCAATTGATAGGTTTTCTCCCAAAGTAAATTTCCATTTGCATCGGTTTTGATAATCCACAACTGTGTGGTTTCCAACCAAAAATTGGCTTGATGCCCCACTGCTATCAGCCCTCCTTCTTTGGTTTCGATGATGGCATTGGCCACCTCTTCACCATTTTTGCCGTGTGTTTTTTCCCAAAGTAAAGTTCCTTTATTATCAACCTTAGCGAGCCAAAGATCATATTCGCTCGTGCGCCCCATCATTGAGCCAGCCATCACAAAATTGCCGTCTGCGGTTTGTATAAGGTCATTGACTTTCTGTGCCTTTTTGTGGGTATAATTTTTTTGCCACAGCTGTTGCTGCAATGTTTGGGAAAGTAAGTTGTAGGGCATGAAGGATGCCCAAGTGAGGAAAAACAATGCAAATATCTTCTTCATCGGTATTAGGATTTTGAGTGATGAATCGGAGTGGCAGGCAAGAATAAATCACCCAAATAGTAGAAGACAATTTGGGTGATTTGTAGCAAAATGTCAAATTTTAATTAATTCATGGAAAAAGTAGGTGCAAAACCTTTGGCGTGAATCCTCAATCTTTCTAAGCCTCTATCCTTGATTTGCCGCACACGTTCACGACTGACTCCAATGTGTTCTGAAATATCGGTCAGTGATACAGGGTGCTGTCTGCCAATGCCGTAGTACATCGCAACAATGGTTGCTTGTCGAGGCGTTAGTTTTTTAAGTAATTGCTCTACCTCTATTTTCTGAGATTCGTGTACTGCTACATCGTGATCAGGTTGAAGAATATTGTTATCCTCCAATAAAGAACCCAATGAAGCATCACTTTCATCGCCAACAGGGGCATCCAAAGATTGACAAAGTTTGTAATTGCTCAAACTTTTTTTCACCACTGTTTCCGTAAAACCCGTTGCTTCTGCCAATTCTTCGGTAGAAGGTTCTCTACCTTCTTGCTGCATAAAAACAATGATTTGTTTCATCACCTTGCTAGTAGCGGCTTTTTGATTCAGAGGAAGACGAATTTTTCGGGCTTTCTGATTGATAGATTGAATAATACACTGTCGAATCCACCATACTGCGTAGGAAATAAATTTGAAGCCCCTTGTTTCATCAAAACGACCTGCTGCTTTTATCAAACCAATATTTCCCTCGTTTATCAAATCGCCCAACCATAGGCCCAAATGTTGGTATTGTTTGGCAACAGAAACAACAAAACGCAAATTGTGATTGACTATCCGCAACAAAGCATCCTCGTCTCCCGCTCTAATTTTGCTAAACAATTTGTATTCTTCATCTGGTGTTAGTACATCATATCTTGAAATTTCGGTTAGGTATTTTTCCATTGATTTCTCATCCCGACGAGTAATCGAACTCGTAATCTTTAATGCTCTCATAAATACAATTTGGTTAAAATAAAAAAGCCATTATTATTGTTGTGAAAACAATAACCTCAGTATATCGCAAAAAATATTGGAAATACGAAATAATCAGAGGTTTTTTTTCTAAAAAGAATAGATTTAAGTGATTTTCAGTATTTTTTGTCTGAAGTGAGTGCTTAACTTTCTTTAACTGAATCAAGATAATCTACTTTAATTCGATTACGTTTTAGAGTCAGATTGTATGGAAAGGAGAACAGAAATCAAAAGAAGAAATATCTGTTACCTTTTCTGAAAAATGGGTTTCATTAATGACAGACATTCTTTGATTTTCAAGTAATCCTTCGGCAATTTTTTCTCGTAGATATTGATAGTACACAAAAAAGCCGTTGAGCAAATTAAACAAACAAAAGCTTGCAGTGTCTAAAAAATATTGAAGAAAAATTGTGTGAATTGACTCATTTTTTAATTTTTGGCATGGTATTCATCAATATGTTTACAAACCACTTAAAAGTCCACAGTTATGACCTACTCAAAAATAAACATATCCAATAAACACGAAGAAGTTCCTAACTTCTCCTTCAAATTGATATTGTTAATCCTTACTGTCATCGCTGCATTGAGTGTTAACATCTTAATCTTCAATACCAACAACTCCTCTAATTTAGAAGCTAATAGTATTCTTTCTCCCATTACTACTGAAATGGTTATTTTGGTGAAATAGTTTTCACTGTGTTCAAATTTCTACCTCCAAGAGTTTTTCCAAATCTACTTTTAGCTGCTGCGGACTCGAAAAGTGAATTCCCTTAATCCCTACCGCCTCTGCACCTTTCACATTCTTCAATGAGTCGTCAATAAAAACAGCTTCTTCCGCTTTCACTTCAAATCGCTCCAACAAAATTTCGTAAATTCTCGCATCGGGCTTAATCACCTTTTCTTCCCCCGATACCACAATTCCTTCAAACAACTGCAAAAAAGGATACAAGACCCTCGCAAATGCAAAAGTTTCGTGCGACCAATTGGTCAGTGCATAAATGCGGTATTCGGGTATTTCCTTCAATTTCTCCAAAATCTCTACTGTTTCGTCCAACAAACCTCCCAACATTTCGACCCAACGTCCATAGTACGCCCGAATTTCTTGTTCATACTGAGGATATTGATCCACCAATAGCTGAGTGCCTTCCCACAATGGTCGCCCTCTATCATGCTCAATGTTCCACTCATTCGTACAGATTTCCGACAAAAATTCGTTTATTTTCGTTTCAGAATCGAAAATTTTTCGATACAAATATTTTGGATTCCAGTCGACAAGCACACCACCCAAATCAAAAATGATGGTATTTATTGAAGTTTTTTGATTCATTCTTTTTTAGATTTGATTTTGAAGTTATTTTCTATTCCATTTCTTTGCTACCCATTTATCCTGTTCAGTTTTGGAAAAAAATGTCCATGCCAGAATGCGGCTTTTTTTATTTCCTTGACCCATCTCAATCGTTTTCACTTCAACAGCTCTCGCCTTTTCAAGTGCGCTGTAAAAACGTTTCAAGTGAGATTCCTTTGATACCAAAGTGGAAAACCAAAAACAAGTATTGGAGAAATGTTTGCTTTGAAAAATCATGTCTTGCACAAATTTTTTCTCACCACCCTCTGTCCAAAGCTCCCTTTTTTGACCTCCGAAATTTGAAACAGGTTCAGATGTTTCAAATTTCGACAAGTTCCTCAATTTTCGGAGTGTGCCAGCTTGTGCTTCCTCTAAAGAACTGTGGAAAGGAGGGTTGCAGATTACCAAGTCTATCCGTTCTTCTTTATCCAGCACTTCGTAAAAAATATTTCTGGGATTGGGCTGCCAACGACAATCAATTTTTCCATGCAAAGAAGGATTGGCTTGAATGATATTTTTGGCGGATTTAATGGCCGTAAAATCCACATCCGTACCAATGAAAGTCCAACCATATTCTTTGTTTCCAATCATTGGGTAAATGCAATTTGCTCCCACTCCAATGTCTAATACCTTTACCCTTTTGCCTTTCGGAACTTTACCTTCGTTTTGACTCGCCAACAAATCTGCAATGTGGTGAATGTAATCGGCTCTGCCAGGAATGGGCGGACACAAATAGTTTGGAAAAATATCCCAAAACTCGATGCCATAATAATACTTCAAAAGCGCAGTATTCAAGGTTTTCACCGCTTCGGCATCAAAAAAATCAATGGTTTCGTTTTGGTATTGGTTCACAAACACATAATCGGCCAAGTCGGGAGAGCTTTTGATTAACTCTTTGAAGTTGTAGCGTTCACGGTGTTTGTTTCGAGGGTGAAGTTTGGATTTGGAGGTATTTTTTTCTTGCGACATGATTTTGTATTTCTTTTGGAGGCAATTTAGGGTTTTTTTGCGTCTATTTTTGGATAGACGTTATTATAAGCTTTATTCTTTTATTAAATATGGGCGAATCAGGTAATTTCTTATTTTCTCTACGCCAATTTTAGTTTCTTCCGTTGCAGAATTGGCAATTACCATAACCGCCAGATTGTGCTTCCTCAAAATAAGGTTCAGACAATAAAACGTATCAGCACTTCCAGTATGACTACTTAACTCATCTTCAAACTGATTGACCGAATACCAACCAATAGAATACTCAGAGGTGGCTTTGTTGACATAGTGAAGATACTCATAAAATGAAGTATCGTATTCATCGTCAAGCCCGTTCAGTCCTCTGAGGTTTTTCTGAATGAACTTGGAATAATCCAGCACCGACATACTAATATTGCCTGCTGGTGATAAAATGGGGTCTATTTGGTAAGTACCATTTGGGTCGGTAGGCACTAATATTTGTGTTTTTTCATCCCACAAATGCCCCCAAACCTTATGCTCATTGTTTTCGGCGGAAGGCCAACCAAATGTAGCCTCAATACCCAGTGGTGCAAAAACTTCTTCTTCCATCAATTCTTCCCAAGATTTATTTGTGACCTCCTCCATCATTGCTGCTGCAACTGCATATCCTGCATTGGAGTACCTAAATCCTGCTTTTTTCTGAGTTTTATCAAAAGATACAGGTTTTTGTTGAAGCACCCATTGTGCAAAATCATGCCGCCGTTTTTTAGCATTTTGTTCTGTAAATCTCTCCAATGAAATCCAATCTTCACCAGTAACGAATGGTGGAAGCGTACTTTGGTGAGAAAGCAATTGCTTCAAAGTGGTTTTTCTATAAGCTTTTTGAATATTTGAAAGGAATGATGGAAAAATATCTGCTATGGTGGAATTCCATTGAAGTAAGCCTTTTTCAACTAATATGCCTGCCAAAAAGCCTGTCATTGCTTTGCTGCAAGAACCCAAGTGCATCTTACAATCAGTATCTATCCTCACCCGTTCTCCCAACTTCACAATACCCGCAACAGCCAAATTTAAGGTCGTATCGCTTGATATAAAGGCAACGCTAACACCTGGAATGGGGTATTTTTCTATAGTGTTTTCTAAATACACTTGCAAACTATCGTTGTTGATTTTCACCTCAACCTTGCTTTGTGAGTGCATCAGTTGAGTACTCAATAGCATAAAAACGAATAGGAAGGTGTATGTCAAGTTTGAAAATTTTGATCCACAAATAAATAATAAACAAAGATTTGTGTTAGTTGTTCCTGCAAAAATGAAAAAAGCCACAGATGGTGTGTGAACAATGTTTCCACATTCTTTTTTTAACCACACAGTGAAATTTTCAAATTAGTTCAGACCTGTGCCTTTAAAAAATAAATACTATTTCTTGTATTGGCGTAGGTACTTTTGACTGTTCTTTTTCCCCGAGAAATTGGGATTTCGCATTCGCTCAACTTGATAAAAAGAACCAAAAATCAAGAAGGGTCAAATCCCTGTTTCATGCTCCAAGAACTTGGCAAAAACTTAAAGGCACAGATAGAATTTGTTCAGACCTATACCTGTGAGTGTTGAGGTTGAATTTGTCTTTTCTTTATACCACTCTCTCAGGATAATCCACCCCCAACCTCACCCCAACATAGCGCTGTTCCGCCTCATTCATTTTGTAGGGTTCATGCACATAAGTCGTAGGCAATTTTTGAAGTTCAGGACACCATGTTTTCACATAGTCGCCATTTGGGTCGTAGCGTTTGGCTTGTGTTAGCATGTTGAAGTAGCGGTTTGGGCGAGGGTCGTTGCCAATGCCTGCTACATAGTTCCAATTGCCGTAATTACTACAAGGGTCGTAGTCAATAAGTTTAGACTCAAAATATTCTGCTCCCATTCGCCAATCTAAACCCAAATCTTTCACCAAAAAACTCGCCACATTTTGCCGCCCACGATTTGACATAAAACCCGTTGCAGTCAATTCCCGCATATTTGCATCCACAAACGGAATACCCGTTTGCCCTTTACGCCATTTTTCAAACAATTCAAAATCTTGTTTCCTCTTCAAATTCACCCGCTTCAAACCCCTTTTTTTGAAAATATCACTTTCGTATTTCATCGCCACAAAGCGAAAATAATCCCGCCAAGCCAGTTCAAAAAAGAGCCAATAAGTGGACTTATTTTCTTCAATTTCAGATTCGTATCGCTTCAATTCTTCAAAAATACTTCGAGGTGAAATGCAGCCATTGGCGAGCCAGGGCGAAAATTTGGAGGAATAATCTCCGCCCAACATACCGTTTCTAGTTTCCTTGTAAATGCTCAACTGTTTGCTTTCCCAAAAATAATACTTCAATCGCAGCCATGCCTGTGTTTCACCTCCTTTGAAAGGCAAAACGGCTCGTTTATCATTTTCAGGTGACTGCAAACCCAAATCTTGCAGAGTAGGCAAGTCACCAGAATTGATATCGGGCAGCAAATTGATTTTTTCGGGAATGGGAAAAGTCGGACGAATCTCCATTTTTCGCTCCATTTTTTGGCGAAAATTGGTGAATACATCGGGGAGTTCGTCAATCGCAAAGGGCAAATCATCGTAGTGAAAAAGCGTGCTGCCCCAAAAAAAGCGCATCGGTATGCCCTCACTTTGCAGGTGACGCTCCAAAGCATCTTCCACTCCAATTTCTTCATCCGTAGCTTCTTGATGACAATATACCGCTTTGACATTGTGGTATTTAGCCAAGGCAAAAACAACTGCTTCGGGTTCGCCAGAACGGATAATCAAATCACCTCCCAAATCTCGCAGTGCATATTGCAGATCTCGCAGACTTTGCAGCAAGAACTTGGCTCGAAAATCACCCGTTTTGGGAAGCCCAAAATGTTCGGTTTTTCCGAATAGGCGTGGATCTATGCAGTAAATCGGTAGGACGTGTTCGGCTTCTTGCACAGCTTTGTAGAGTGCTTCGTTGTCACGAATTCTCAAGTCGTTTCTAAACCAAACGATGATGGTATTTGACGGCATGTATTGTATAAAATTGAAGAGAATTTAGGCAAATTCAAATGTGATTTCAATTTCAATTAAATAATGGATTGTGAATTGACTAAAATTCAAGATTGGCTAATTTAATATTTTAGTTTGCCCAGAGTGGCGAGTTAGAATATATAAGTTTTATACTCTGTGCTTGAATTATTTACTTTCAGGCATTTAAAATCTTTCGTTCAAAGTCTAAAATAGTAGAAAACCGAAATTTTAGAAATTTCGGTTTTCTATGGTTACTTTTTAAAATTGAATTTGCATTTTAAATTTACCTTACTGCTTCAACTTCAATACCACCAATCCCAAAGGAGGCAAAGTAAGGGAGATTTCTTGTTTGAAACTATGTCGTAAATTTGGCTTGGTAAGCACACCTCCTTCCGCACAAGCACGAACACCACTTCCTTGGTATTTTTTGGCATCACTGTTGAAAATCTCCTCGTAAGTACCTGCTTCTGGAACGCCAATTTCATACCCCTGCAATACTCGTGGGGTAAAGTTTCCAATCACTACAACCGTATCCTCCGTTTCTTTTCCTTTTCGCACATAAGAGAATACGCTATTAGTAGCGTCATTGTGGTCAATCCATTGGAAACCAGCATCTGAGAATTGAAGTTCGTGGAGGGCTTTCTCGTTTTTGTAGAGGTGGTTGAGGTCTTTGACCGCTTCTTGGACACCTTTGTGGAAGTCGAATTTCAGTAAATCCCAATCCAAACTTGCGTCAAAATTCCATTCTTTGTATTGAGCTATTTCGCCTCCCATAAACAACAATTTTGCACCAGGATGGGTGAACATATAACTGAACAACAAGCGAAGGTTGGCAAATCGCTGCCATTCGTCTCCTGGCATTCTGGTCAAGAGTGAACCTTTTCCATAAACGACTTCGTCGTGTGAAAGGGGCAACATAAAGTTTTCGTGGAAAGCATAAATGATGCTAAAACTCAACTTGCCTTGGTGAAAACGACGGTGCATCGGGTCTTCTTTGAAGTACTTCAAGGTGTCGTGCATCCAACCCATCATCCATTTCATCCCAAAACCCAAACCTCCATCATACAATGGGCGAGATACGCCAGGCCAAGCAGTAGATTCTTCTGCAATGGTCTGCGTGTCAGGATAATTGGCATAAACGGCTGCATTGAATTCTTTAATCAAAGAAATTGCCTCTAAGTTTTCACGACCACCATACACATTCGGAATCCATTCACCTTCTTTTCGAGAATAATCCAAGTAAAGCATAGAAGCTACTGCATCAACCCTCAATCCGTCTGCATGGTATTTGTCAAGCCAAAACAAAGCGTTGCTTATCAAGAAAGAACGCACCTCGTTTCGTCCATAATTGAAAATAGCACTTTTCCAGTCGGGGTGAAATCCTTTGCGAGGGTCAGCGTGTTCGTAGAGGTGTGTGCCATCGAAACGTGCCAAACCGTGTGCATCTTCTGGAAAGTGGGAGGGAACCCAATCCATAATTACCCCAATACCGTGTTGGTGCAATTGGTCAATGAGGTACATAAAATCTTCAGGTGTTCCGAAACGGCTGGTAGGTGCAAAATAGCCCACAATTTGATAGCCCCAAGATGGACCATAAGGATGCTCCATCACTGGCATGAATTCAACGTGTGTGAAACCCATTTCTTGAAGATAAGCAGGGAGTTGATTTCCCAAATCTCGGTAGGTGAAAGGCATATTGTTGTCGGGATAACGCCTCCATGATCCCAAGTGCATTTCATAGACCGAATAAGGTTGTTCGAGTTGTTTTCCAGCCTGTTCTTTGCGGGTTTCCAACCATTGTTTGTCCTGCCATTCGTAGTCCATATCCCAAACGACAGAAGAAGTGTTGGGAGGTGTTTCCCAATGCAAGGCAAATGGATCACTTTTTTGCAGCACTTCGCCGCTGTGTTGGTTCACTATCCGATATTTATACAATTCTCCTTTTCCAATATGGGGAACAAAGCCTTCCCATATACCTGAGCCATCCCATCTTGGACTCAATCCGTGACTATTGGCATTCCAACCATTGAAGCCTCCTATCACAGATACTTTTGAAGCATTGGGAGCCCACACTGCAAAATAAACGCCGTCAGTGCCTTCGTGTTGGACGAGGTGTGAACCCAATTTTTCGTACAAACGGTAGTGTTTTCCACTTCTGAATAATTCAATATCAAAATCTGTGAATAAAGTCATCCAAGTTGTTTTTGTTTCGATCATCTGCTTAATATCTTTTCAATATGTAACTAATTCCCTTCAATGGGATGATCACCCATTCAGGACGATTGTTTAGTTCGTAGCCCAATTCATAAACTGCCTTTTCGAGAATGTAGGCTTGCAAAAGTTTGAGAATAGAACTGCGTTTTTGGGGCAATAGCTTGCTGCCCTTTAGTGCATCAATGTAGTTGTTCAAAAAATAATTGCCAATATAATGGTACCATTGGTCGGCCCATGCTTCTACGTGCAAAAAACGTGCGCCTTTTTGATTAAGGTATTGATAGATAGTGGCATAGGCTGCATAGTGAAATGAGCGAACCATACCTGCTAAATCCTTCAAACACGAATATTTGTTGCGCCTATCTGCAAAAGGTTTGTCTGGCTCTCCTTCAAAATCAATGATGATAAAGTCGTCACCTGTATATAGCACCTGCCCTAAGTGATAGTCGCCATGTATGCGGATACGTTTGGCGGCAAGTGGATTTGACAAAATATCCTCCAATAAATGTAGGAGTTTCTCCCTTGAATTCAATATTTTTAAAGCTAAATCTCCCACATTTTCCTGCAAAATATTGGTCAAAGATTGCAGCAAATTGAAGCGACTTTCCACCAAATTGCGGGTTTCGTTCAAAAAACGATTTTGGTGGTCAAGGGTCAAAGGTTCTGTTCCAAAAGAACTGAAATCATCTCCTTTACCAAGTGCAATGTGCATTTCAGCAGTGCGTTGTGCCAATAGTTTTACGCTATTGAAGTAATCCTTGTCTATGGCTTGTTGAAAAATTGCAGGCATATCTTTGAAGCCTGTGTAGTCTTTTCCTTCTACGACGGTGGGTGGTTCACTTTGAATAGCAGCAGTTTCTATGAGTTTGTCAAAATAACTGTAGGTATTTTTCAAAGTATAGGTCCACGCATCTCCTTCGTTGTCGACCAATTGCATTAACATTCCTAAGATCAAAGACTGCTGTTTTTCATTGCGAAGTTCGGCAGATCCTGCAAAGAGAGGTAGGTTTCTAAAATTTGTTTTTTCGGATAAAAAACGGGTGACTTCAACGTCGGGATTGATGGCATAATCAATCTTACGGTAGAGCTTCAAAAAATATTTGTTGTCATAAATGATAGAAGAATTGCTTTGTTCTACCTTCAATACTTTAGATTGCTGAATTTCTTCTACATCGGTCAAATAAGTGCCTTTGTAGAAAGACAATAAAGTTTGATTTGCCTCTAATACTTCGTTATTTGCCATCATTTGAATGAGGCTCATTCGATAACCATTTCGATAAATGCTATCGTAGATAGCCCCTTGTTTGTTTTTGAAGCGAGCATAAGCGATGAGTGCTTGTGGATGTTCGGCTTCAATTTCTGCGGTTGTGCCTTCACTTGCATGTGAAATCGTCAAAGCGTATCGTTCGGGCAAGCTGTCTTGGTAGTCAATCTTCAACACCAAGAAATAACCATTTCGCTTGGGAAGTGGCATCACCAACCAACGTTCAATTTGTAGTTTGTCAATCACTTTGGCTTTGCCTCCAAACCAACGAGAACTGCGGAGGTAAGCAGGAAAAACTTCTTGTTCGAGTCTTTCTATGGCTTTGGGATGTTCAAATAAATCGTCCCATTCAAAATTGAAGTCTAAGTTGATGGCATTTGGCATTATCTATCTATTTTTTTGACCGAAAAAATATGTGCTGGATAGTGTGATGGGTCGAGGGCCACATAATTCCATGATTGTTCCCATCGGTAACGTTGATTGGTCAATAAGTCGTGTACCTCCAATACTTGATTGTCTTTTACTCCAATTTGGTGTAGAGGTACTTGAACATAGCCTTGTTGCCAATCGGTGTTCATATTCACTACAATATACAAAATATCACTCAAATCATCGGTACACTTCATATAAGCCATCAAATGTGGATTATCGGTTTGGCATAGGGTAATGTTGTAGGTAGATTGAAGGGCAGGGTGTTTTTTTCGGGCCATGTTGACCCGCCAAATCAATTCTTTCGTGTCGTTCCAATAGTGCCAATCCCAGGCTTTGAGTTCATATTTTTCACTATCAATATACTCCTTTCTTTTTTCGTCTGGTATGTTTAGACAAAATTCGTAAGATGGGCCGTACATGCCATAGTTGGATGATAGTGTAGCTGCCAATACATAGCGGGATTTGAACAAAGCAGGTGGTGCATATTGAAGGTGATCGGGGAGAATGTCGGGCGTATTGGGCCAAAAGTTGGGGCGATAATAATTTCGCATATTGGTTTTGGTCAGTTCCTGCATGTATTCCGATAGGCTTGCTTTGTCTTCTCGCCAAGTGAAATAGGTGTAAGACTGTTGGAAACCAATTTTGGCGAGGTGTTCCATGATTCGAGGGCGGGTGAATGCCTCTGCAAGGAAGATAATGTCTGGAAACTGGGCGTTAATTTCACCAATGGCCCATTCCCAAAAACGGAAAGATTTGGTGTGAGGGTTGTCGATTCGGAAAATATTGATTCCTTGTTTGACCCAATAAACCATCACATCCTTCAATGCTGTCCAAAGAGCTTCCCAGTCTTCGGTTTCAAAATAGATAGGTAGAATGTCCTCATATTTTTTAGGAGGATTCTCAGCGTATTGTACTGTTCCATCGGGTCGCCATTTGAACCAATCGGGATGTTCCTTGACCCACGGATGATCAGGCGCACATTGAAAAGCAATGTCTAAAGCAATTTCGATACCTCTGTCTTTGGTATATTGAACCAAATCTTTGAAGTCTTCGAGTGTACCCAATTCGGAGTGAATACTGGTGTGTCCCCCGTATTTAGAACCGATGGCCCAGGGTGATCCGGGGTCTTCTGGTTGTGAAATTACCGAATTGTTTTTTCCTTTGCGGTTTACCTCTCCAATCGCATGAATTGGGGGGAAATATACGGTATCGAATCCCATTTTTGCTACCTCATCAATCACCCTTTTGCAGTCTTGGAATGTACCGTGTTGCCCCCATTCTCTAGAGGTCGAGCGAGGAAAAAATTCATACCAAGCACTGAAAGCTGCTTTTTTTCGCTCTACTTTTACTGCCAATATTTGCTCAGATGTATGTGGGAATTTTTTGAGAGGAAATTCATTGAAGAGAGACTCTAATTCACTGCTCATTGCAGCCCAAGCGGCTTCTTTGTATTTTGCCTCGTCTCGAAAAAGGTCAATATAGGCTTTGAATTTTTTGAAGGTCGTATTAGGATAGTCCTGGCTATACTGCTGCAATAAGTCTGCGCCAATTTGCAGTTCAACTTTCATATTTTGACCTGCCATGGCTTTTTTGCGGAAACCTGCTTGCCATGTGAGAGGATGGTCTATCCATGCTTGAACAGTGTATTCATATTTACCTCGTTTTTCGATGGGAAAAGACCCTATCCAAACATCATTCCCTTTGGCTTGCATCGGGCTTTCACGCCACTTTTTTTGGCTTTCGTGACGATAGACTACTACTGCATTGACTACGTCGTGTCCATCTGAGAAAATATCTGCACTCACGGTTACTGTTTCGCCAACTACTCGTTTGATAGGATACAAACCTCCATCTATTTGTGGCAAAATGTTTTCAATGATTGTTCTCTTTTGACCTTCTGTTTTTTTCAAGGTGATATGTTTTTGAAGGCAACAAATATATTTTGATGGGAATCAATTATTTGCTGCAATGGCAATAATGATGATGCTGCAAAATTACTTAAAAAACAAATGAGATTCATAGGGTATTTGTCTTTTTCATGTTAAATTTTCGTTTTCAATGTTATCATAATATCCCTCCTCTTCTCTTTTTTGGAGCATGTCCATATCCCAATCAAAATGTGGAGCGATTTGCAGCATATCATCTGAAAATGGAGCTTCAATGGTAATGGATTCTTGGGTATATGGGTGAATAAATTCTAATTTTTTTGCCAGTAGAAATAAATTTGTAATCTCAAATTTGGTATTGAAGAGCTTGTTGTGTCGCCAATCACCATACCTTCGATCACATATAATCGGGCAGTTGATGTGCTTCAAATGCTTGCGAATCTGGTGCATACGTCCTGTGTGCGGTTGTACTCTTACCAGTGAATAATAGAGTTGTTCGTAGCCAAATTGAGCAATCGGAAGGATTCCTTTTGCTACTGTAATAAACTCGCTTACCGCATTTTGTGAGTATTTGTGGCCATGCTTTTGAATAGGGAAATCAATGATGCCCTTATCTGGTGCGTGACCTCTTACTAGTGCATAATACGTTTTTTTCATACTTCGCTGGCGAAACAAATTATTGAGTTTGCTTGCCGCTTTTTTGTGCAAGCCAAATACCAATACACCGGTAGTAGGGCCATCTAAACGGTGAATGGGGTATATCCATCTTTTTATTTGATTGCGAAGCTTTTGCAGTGCAAACTCTGTTTGGTGCTCTGCAATATCTGTACGGTGAACGAGTAGTCCATAAGGTTTGATAATGGCGATGTAATGATTGTCTTGATAGACTATTTGTAAAGGAGAAATACCTTCGGTTTCTGTAAAATCGCCTTCTATCATGTCTTCATCTTCTACCGAAATAGGTTTGTCTTTTTGTTGAGCATCCTCATCATTTGATTCTTGGGGATGATTGGGTAAGTGTTCATCTCCTTTATTTTCAAGATTTTCCATAGTTATTAAATGAATCCTTATCAAAAAAATTACACGCTTAATTTAAAGCAAATTTCAGATAAATCAACATTTTTTAAAATACTATTTGTGTAAAAAATAACAATGTATTGAAATTTAGCAGGTTAAAAAACCTTTAGAAATAAAATCAAAAACGTGTTTACACTTTCTTCTGGTGTGATATTAACTATCAAACACTTTATTCTTATAGTAAAACCCAAACCTAAAAACGTATGAAATTATCAAAAATCTTCAGATTATTGTTTGCAATGATTTTGTTGAGTCTCTACACTTTGAACATCTATAGTCAAGAGTTATCGAATTTTGACGATGATTTATTGAAACTTGAATTAGAAACGCCAGAAGATGTCAAATATGATAAATCTTTGTTTGTAGATGCTTTTTTCTACAATGATTTGCGCCTGTACACCTTGCGCTACAATTTGGAGCTCTTGAAAGGTAAAAATTTGAGTTTCAATGGAAATATTGGATTTGGGGTGATTGACCAAATGAATCCTGTCATCACTTCTGGAAAGACCAAGGAATTGGATGTTGTCATACCTCTTGAAGCGAGTTTATTAATTGGTAAGAAAAAGCATTTTCTCGAACTTGGCTTAGGAGCGCATGTATTGTTTGGTCTCGAAAAAACAGAAGAGAGCCTAAGTTCGGTAGGAGAATCTGGAATACTAATTGGACAATATCAGGCGGAACAAGAAGGCACTTCTTTGTGGCTGTATTCAGATATTGCCTATCGTTATCAGCCCAAAGAAGACGGCAGTTTGTTTATGAGAGTGGGAGTAATGCCCACTATGCAAAGTTATAATTTAGCAGGTGAAGTGGACTTCAATATTGGTTTTAGAATAGGTATTGGATATTTGATACAATAAATTTTTTGAGTTTATAAATTGTGCTGTTGCCGTATATAATCCTGTTGGTAAAAGTATTTACAGATATCTCAATTTTTCGTACAATAGCCCTATTGTTGATACTTGCCGACAAGTAGGATTGTATTAGTAGCAGCTTATTTGTGTGTGTAATTCTTTAGTATTTATGTGAAATGGGCATTAGCACTTCAATGAGTGCTTGCCCATTTTTTTCATCACATAGTTTGCTAAAAGCTGGATAAAATACTAACCCAACCGTCTCTTTTGATACGCTTTTGCCCCCATATACATCAGTCCACCAAAAATAAGAATGATTATAAAGACATAAGAAACAGGCATCAGTTTTTGGCGTGTCAATACGGCCAATAATACGATAGCTACCAAAAATAGACTGGGAATTTCGTTGAATAAACGAAATTGAAATGGATTCAAAGTAGGTTTTCCTTCTTCCAATTTTTTGATAATCCTTTTGCAATAAACGTGGTAAACAGTGAGTAACACGACCAATAATAATTTGACATGTAGCCATCCTCCACTTACTTTAGGATTGAGGTAATCGGGATTCAGTACAATCATACCGAGGCCAAATGTCCAAGTAATCATCATCGCAGGATTCGTAATAATTTTGTATAATCGTGAAGCCATGATGTTGTATTGCGATTGTAGAATATTGCACTCTATTTCGGGTCTGTCGTTGGCTTCAACGTGATAGACAAATATCCGAGCCAAGTAGAACAAACCTGCAAACCAAGTAACGAAGCCTATAATATGCAATGCTTTGAAAGTATAAATAAGTATTGTTGTATCCATCATTGTGTTTGTTTAATTTTGTTTTTTGTTTTCTTTCATTGGATTGGATATCCCGTTACTCAACCTTTCCCGCTCTTTAAATAGACTAAAACGACTGTTAGCGGGTCTTGCTGGCCAATAATTGTTGTAGGTATCTGTGTCTGCCGTTTCAAAATAAGGATCGAGACTAATGCCAATGACCTCTTTTTCGCGCGGAAAAATTTTGGTGACATGTGTTGCATTAAGCTGCCAAATTTCGGCGGGAATTCGGATGATTTCAGTTGTCTTGTCTGCATATTCAAATTGCAGTATAAGCGGCATGACCAAACCTCCAATATTGGAAAAGGTGATTTCATAGTAGTGCCAATCTTCTGCCATGATTTCCTTTAGCCCTTGTGGAACTTTATTGAATCTAAATTCATAATTTGTTTTATCCGTATCGCTTACCGCATATTTATCATATTCATTGTAAAAATCATTTGCCTGAGGGTCTTTTTCTACAACGGTTTTAGGAATAGCTGTTTTGTTGCGAATATTAGAAATGTAGTTTTCTTCTAAATACATGGCTTGTGCTTTCGCTAAGGGATTTTCAATTTCAGGATCTAATGTGTTGACCTGAAAATGATTAACTTCCTTCAATGCTATATCCACATGCTTGGTAGAATAGAACCAACCTCGCCAAAACCAATCCAAATCTACAGCCGAAGCATCTTCCATTGTTCTAAAAAAATCTTCGGGAGAAGGGTGTTTGAATTTCCAGCGTTGGGCATAGGTTTTGAAAGCAAAATCGAATAATTCTCTCCCCATCACTGTTTCCCGGAGAATATTCAAAGCCGTTGCAGGTTTGCCATAGGCATTGTTGCCCAATTGAGGAACGGTGTTGGGGCTACTCATTATTGGTACCATTGCTTTTTCTGTAGCTTTCATATAATCTACTATTTTGTAAGCGGGACCTCGTCTGGAAGGGAAACCTCGTTCCCATTCTTGCTCGGTTAGATATTGCAAAAAAGTGTTCAATCCTTCATCCATCCATGCCCATTGTCGTTCGTCAGAATTGACAATCATCGGGAAAAAATTGTGTCCTACTTCGTGAATAATTACTCCAATCATTCGGAATTTGATGGTTTCGGCATAAGTTCCGTCTTCATCAGGACGACCAAAATTGAAGCAAATCATCGGGTATTCCATGCCCATTGCTTTGGCGTGAACCGAAGTAGCGGAGGGATAGGGATAGTCAAATGTATGTTTTGAATAGCTGCGAAGCGTATGTGCTACTACTCTCGTGGAGTATTGACCCCAAAGTGGATTGCCTTCTTTGGGGTACAAAGACTGCGCCATCACCGTTTTGCCGCCCAAAGGCACTCCCATCGCATCCCACAAAAACTTGCGAGAAGCTGCAATGGCAAAATCTCTTACGTTATTCGCTTTGTATTGCCAAGTTTTTTTCTGGTTTGAGCGAGAACTTTCATTGGCTTCTGCTTCAGCTTGTGTAATAATCAAAACGGGTTCTGTTGAAGTCCGTGCTTTTTGTAGTCGGTTGCGTTGTTCACTTGTCAAAACGCTGCTGCTATTCTGCAATTCACCTGTTGCAGCTACTACAAAATCGGCTGGTAAAGTGATGCTTACATTGAAGTCGCCAAAAGGAACGGCAAATTCGCCATTGCCCAAAAATTGCATGTTTTGCCAGCCTTCATAATCGTTGTAAACCGCCATTCGTGGGTAAAATTGGGCGATGGTATAAGCGTAATTGTCGTCTTTTTCAAAATATTCGTAGCCCGAACGTCCCCCCATGTTGATGCGGTCGTTGATGTTGTACCACCATTTGACCTGAAAACTGACGCTGTTTTGTGACTTCAACGTTTGTGGCAAGTCAATTCGCAGCATGGTTTGGTTGATGGTGTAGGGCAAATCTCGGTTACTTTTGTCCTTGATGTATTCGATGTTGAAGCCTCCTTCAAAGTTGTTGTGCAAAGTTAGCAATGACTTATCGCTCATTCCTCCTATGCCACTAATGGGCGTATCGGTTGATACTTTGTAAGAATCTGCATTTTGGGCTCGAACATTTTGATCCAATTGTAGCCAAAGGTAGCTCAATTCATCGGGAGAATTGTTGGTGTAGGTGATGGTTTCGGTTCCGTGTATGCGGTGGTTTTGGTCGTCCAACTCTATTTGGATGTTGTAGTCTGCTTTTTGTTGCCAATATTCATGACCTGGTGCACCTGATGCTGTGCGATATACATTGGGTGTTGCCATTTCATCTTTGAGCTGTTTGAAAGGGTTGTTGTAGGTTTCGTTTTGAGATTGAAGGGTCTGAACTGAAGACAAGACTGCAAAAATGATGAATAAAGTGTATAGTTTTTTTTTCATATTGATGGATGGAATTTTTTATGTGACCAAATAAAAAGGTCGTAAAATTACTAAAAACTTGGTTAATGAATCTCCACTACTTCTCCATCAAATTCCACTGTATCCCCCTTCCGCAATTTTCGACGTTTACGGGTATCTACTTCACCGTTCACAAAGGCTTCCCCGTCTGTAATACGCATGTTTGCCTCACCACCTGTACCGACAAACCCCAAAAGTTTGAGGAGTTTGTTCATTTCAATGTATTCTTGAGTGGGTTTCAATTCAAATGTTTTCATTGTTGATAAGTGTTAATTTTTTAATTGCTCTTACACATATAATCCTTTGACATTCCGTGTTCTTCGGGATAGTAAAAAAAATATGGAATGTCAATGACTTGCGTATAAATTATTAAATTGGTTGTGAGGAACAAGGAGATATTTTTAAGTTAATTTTCTGTTTGGAAAGATACTATACACTTATTTTATGTGTAGTATTGGCGTTTCAGGTTGTTTTTAAAGATAAAACTGTAAATAAAGGTATTTGAGGGGTAGGCTTTAATTAAAGTTGAATAAAAAGAGGTCTGTATTACCCAAATCTTTCCTCGATTGAACCACATGATATTGGGGATAAATAACTGATGATTAATTATTTATATTATATTATGTTGTTCGGAGCCATTTCTGAGGATAGCCTATTTAAAACAACTTCAAAGAATAACCAATACCAATCAAAACCTGCTCCATCTCCAGTTCAAAATTTTCTACTTCCGAACTAGCTGGGAAAAAGCCTGTGGGGTCAAAATTTATGTACTGATAAACAACTCTATAAGTAATTAAACTTCTGGGGCTTATCATCATTTTCATAGTGATTCCTCCCCCAACAGCATATCTTTGATTCAAAGCATAGAAGTGATCTTCCTTACGAATATCGGCATTGTAATAATTTTCCTCAAAATCGTATTGGGTATATTGCAAAAATGGATACAGCGCAAATTTTTCGCCCATATTGATATTGTAGCCAATATCTAAACCATATGAATATTTATTTTTAGACAGTAAATCTATATTTGTCAATGTTTTTCCTGGAAATACTGTTACTCCTTGAGCATCAATAAATGGTGTATAACTCTCGTCCAGAGTAGAAGTATAATAAAACATGTTCTCATAAGTTCCCACAAAATTAAGTTGGATATTTTTATAAATATACCCCAATTCAAGTGCAAAACCCTTCGGAATATAGTTCAATTCATACGTCACAAATGGATAATAATCAATAGGTGTTTCATATTGATACCTCAATTTACCCGTTCCAATAAAGCCGTTTAGGCTCATATAAAAAGATTTGTTGTTGAATTTTTTGATGTTAAATAGATTATTTTTCTTGATGTTTTGAGGTAGTTCTTCAAGTAAGTCCGCTGCAATGAGTTCTTCCTCATCTTTAGGAACTTCTTGGCTTACGACCTTTATTTCTTCCTGATAAGCAGGGTTGAGCAACATAAAATCATACTTCTTTTCTTTATCGAATCGATCTCTGATACTGACAGCTTTCGATTTTTTGTTTTCATTGGCAAATACGATAGGTTTTTCGTCCGAAAAATCATGATCTAAATTACTGTCAATAAAAAAAGTAGGGTGATTGGTAGAAGAATTACCCACAATCATCAATATCAAAGAGCCATCTTTGGCTTCTCCATTCGTAACATAGGCAGCTGCGTAGGTTGTATCTTTCGCCCACTTCAATGGTGGCAATTTTACCTTCACCTGCTTGGGAAGTAATAGTCGCAAGACCGGATTACTGAGTCGAAAATGTCTCAAATCCAGATTTTCGGATTGGAAGTCATAAAAATAAAAAACCACATTTTGAGACTGATAATCATTAATTTGAGGATAACCTTGTTTGTAAATTCGGTCTAAAGCATAATCTTGTGCTTCAACGGTTGCCAAACCACAAAAGGCAAGAAGGAAAGTCAAAATAACAGGGTAACATTGCTTCATAAGTGAGGAGATTAAATCGTACTGGATAGCCTATATTTACGAGAATATGAATTATTTGGATTTGGAAAACAAAAATTCACCATCCAATATACCAAAAAACAAACAAACTTGTACCAAAATTTTTGAAGCAGTGATTATTTTGTCTGGTTCTTACCAAATTGCTTGAAATGAGAGCTTATTGAAATCGAAGGTTAAAATATTTTTATTTTTATAAAGTTAATTTTCTTCGCTCAATAGTTGTTAAATCAAACGCATGAAATCCTCTTGTAAAACCCTGTTCAAAGTTGCCAATAAAAAATCTGCATTTTCTATGCTAAACACCATAGGAGGCTTGATTTTGATTACATTGTGGTATAAACCATCTGTACCCAACAAAATACCCAATTCTCGCATCCGATTGGCAAGGTAAGTCGTTTGTTCTGGTGCAGGCTCAAATGTTTCACGATTCTTGACCAATTCAAAACCCAAAAACAAACCATGTCCACGTACATCTCCAATAATTGAATGACGCTTCATCAATTCTTGTAAGCCAGCCTTCAAATAATTCCCTACCTTCAAAGCGTTGGCTTGCAGCCCATCATCTTCAATTACCTTCAACACCTCCAGACCAATCGCACAAGAAACGGGGTTTCCTCCAAACGTATTGAAGTACTCCATACCATTCGCAAAAGCCGCTGCAATCTCAGGAGTTGTCACTACCGCTGCCAAAGGATGCCCATTGCCAATCGGCTTACCCATCGTCACAATATCAGGTACAACGCCCTGCAACTCAAAACCCCAAAAATAGTCACCGACTCGTCCAAAACCCACCTGCACCTCATCAGCAATACACACACCACCCGCAGCCCGCACCTGCTCATAAGCAGCCTTCAAATAGTTGGGCGGCAACACAATCTGTCCTCCACAACTCAAAATAGACTCACAAATAAACCCTGCAATACCTTTTCCTTCCTCCTTCAATTTTTTGACGACCGCTTCAACTGTTGGCAAAGTCTCCGACTGTACCGACTTCTTCGGCATCCAAGATTGCCAAAGTTTTCGCTCTTTCCTCTGTTCCATCCACCGTTTCCCCGGCATCTCTACCACATGCACCCAATCCCGTTTTCCACTTCCACCTTTTCCTTCAAACTTATACGAGCTAATATCCACACAAACATTCGTATTGCCGTGATATCCAACCTCCATCACCACCATATCCCGTTGCCCCGAAAAAGCCTTAGCCATTCGTACAGCCAATTCATTCGCCTCACTTCCCGAATTAACAAAATGACAAACCGACAATTCAGGTGGCAAAGTAGCACACAATTTTTCTGCAAAAGCGGTAATAGTCGGATGCAAATAGCGGGTATTTGTATTCAAAACCGCCATTTGTTCTTGAGCCACTTTTACGATTCTTGGATGTTGATGCCCGATATGCGGCACATTGTTCGCTGTATCCAAATAGCGTCGTCCCGTATGTTCATACAAATAAGGCCCAAAAGCACGTTGTATTTGCAGCGGTTTATGGTAAGAAACACTCAGACTCCTGCCTAAATGCTTTTGACGCTGCTGCAAAATTTCCTCATTACTGAAATCTTTTACCTCCAAGTTTTCGACTTCAATGCCCGAAAGCAAATTGGGGTCAGGGCAAAGACTTTTGTAAATCGTTCGATGATGCGGAAAAACCACTCCTTCAAAATCTCCCTTTTTGCCAAGCATATCCAGAATAACCTGAAAATGAAGGTGTGGAGGCCAATTGCCATTGATAGGTATAGGTCCGATTTTGCAGATTTGTTGCCCTTTCCAAACCTTTTGACCTTCCTGTAAACCCTCCAAAGAATCCAAACTCAAATGACCGTATAGTGTGTAAAAAGTCAAATCTTCGCTGACCCGATGCTCCAAAATAATGGTTGGCCCATAATCCCGATCCGCATCATTGTTTTGAAAACTGTGAATTGTGCCGTCCAAAGGTGCAAAAATTGGCGTTTCCGCATCCATAAAAATATCTAAACCCATGTGAACACTTCGCCATTGAGGACCATTGTCTCCTTCCACCAAATAACTATCCGTTGTATAAATCGGGCGTATCTCATTGTAGCGACCAATTCCAACGTTTGCATTGGCTTCAACTAAAAGTTGTTGTACCCTGCGGTCAAAAAGTTGAGCATCTTCAAAATTGGGATTGTTGCCCAATTGCAGGCTACCAACGCTGAGGTCAAAAACAAGAGATTTTGAATAAGTCGTTGTTTTTGAAGGAAATGATTTTGAATTATTTGGAAAAATCAGTTGTCCAAAATTGTGTCTGTGTTTGGATACCCATTCTACAAATAACTCGTTTTTGGGGCAAGGATTGAACCCGCAAACCTCCCGAAAAGCGTAATAGGCAAACGAAGGAGAAATTTTTTTCCATTGCTTCAAAAGGATCCATGCAGGTCGTTGGTGTGTCAATAAGTATTCCTCATTTTCGGGATTTTCGAGAATTTGCTCAGTCGAAGATATTATGCTGACTGCGAGCCGAATAGCTATCAGAGGGAACAATACTTTTAGTTCTGCATCTAAAAAATGAAATACCCGATGACAACCTTTCAGGATGTGACAAGCTGCTGTCAAAGGGTCTTTTTTGTTCATGCAATTGTAGGCAATACATATCGCCAACTCATTTATGGTATTGGTGTAAATTACATCTCCAAAGTCTATTACTCCTGCAATTTTTGGATGAAGCAAGTCTTCAGTAACCAAAACATTGAAGTCGTTGAGGTCATTGTGGACAATACTTTTGGGAAGGTACTGCAAATGTGGTAGGGCTTCTGTTTCGTAAAGTTTGATGAAATATGCTATGTCACTTCGTTTATCGGGATCTTCAAAAATTTCAATTTTATCTTTGATCCAAATGGCTTGTGAATTGTTCCACTTAAACGTACGGTGGGCTTCAAGATGGTCTAAACCTTGCATTTCCCAACAAATCCGACCACAGGCCTCTCCCAAGTTTTCCAACAATTCGGGAGTATGTGGATTGACTTTTGCCAACATACGTCCTGCTACCCAAGTGAGGAGACGTATGAAATAGACAGAACCATCTGAGGTTGTGATTTGGGTTATCAGTTCGCCCAGTTGATTGGGAACAGGTTGTGGAAATTGAAGGTCGTGAGCTGTGTTATTCAATTGAAGCATGACCAAATGCTCTAATTCTATTTTTTCGACATCCGTACCCAATGTCTTGATTTTTAAGGTAAACTGTTTACCTTCTTTTGTTTTTAGGTGGAAGTTTTGGTCTTCATAGCTTGGTAACTCTTTGATTGAAGTGACACCTACTCGAAAATGCTCCCAAGCGAGGGATTCTGCCTTTTGGAGAGTGAAAGATGGGTTCGTGGGATTGTGAAGCATGGTATCTTTTTGGTGCTAAAGATTAAAAGGATGTTCACCTATTACTTTGATGATTAGAGGCTTTTGAAGTTTTTTGCTAAAAACATGGAATGTCTGAAAATTGGTGTTTTCCTAAAAGGAAACTTCAAAAGTCCGTAGTTATTTACTCATACTCCGAGCGTTCTTCTCTCATCACCTCCAGTTCAAAAGCCAATTCCTCCCAACGGCTCATTTCCGTTTTCAGATTGGTTTTGGCTTGATTGTATTTTTGCAGGAAGCCATTAGGGTCTTTATGACTGTTATAGAAATCAGGGTCGGCCATTACCAATTCTGATGATGCAATTTCTTTCTCCAATTCCAAAATTCGCTTCTCAGATTTGGAAACACTATTCGATTGACGTTTGATATTCTTGTCCAATTCTCGAATCGTATCACGGAGAGCAATGCGGTCTTGCTTGTTCACTGAAAGCTCTTCCTTTTTCGCAATTTCTTGCTTCAAATTCAGTTCGGCCAAATCCTGCAATTTTCGCTCCTCCAAAAAGGCATAAATGTCACCAATATAAGGTTTGATTTTTTTATCTCGAAATTCATAGACTTTGTCGGTCAGACCTTGTAGGAAATCACGGTCATGCGACACAAGAATCAATGAACCATCAAAATTTTGAAGTGCTTTCTTCAATACCTCTTTGGCTTGCATGTCTAAGTGATTGGTAGGCTCATCGAGAATCAACAGATTCACAGGATCTAAAAGCAAACGAGCCAAAGCCAAACGAGATTTTTCGCCGCCTGAAAGTACCTGCACTTTTTTCTCCACATCTTCACCACTAAACAAAAACGCCCCCAACAAGCTCCGTACCCTGTGGCGCATTTCGCCCGTTGCAGCATCGTCAATCACCTGCAAAACCGTTTGGTCACCGTCCATCGTTTCGGCTTGATGTTGTTCGTAGTAACCAATACTTACATTGTGACCGAGTTCGCAGTGTCCATCATAAGCCAATTTGCGGTTGATAATTTTTGCAAGCGTAGTTTTTCCCTCTCCATTTTTGCCCACAAAAGCTATTTTTTCACCTCTTTCGAGTATAAAATCAACATTATTGAGGACTAAATGGTCATCGTAGCGTTTGGTCATACTTTTGGCTTCAACCACGATTTTTCCAGAACGGGGTGCTGGCGGAAAACGAAATTTGATAGAAGCCGATTCCTTTTCATCTACTTCAATGATTTCTATCCTATCTAATTTCTTGATAAGCGATTGGGCAAACTTTGCCTTATTTTTTTTCGCTCGAAATTTGTTGATAAGTGTTTCTGTGTGTTCAATGAATTTTTCTTGTCGTTGAGCCTCCGTTTTCTGCTTTTCGATACGCTGTTCTCGAAGATCCATAAAGGCGGAGTAAGAAGTGCGGTAGTCGTAAGCCTTGCCATTGACCAATTCAACGGTGCGATTTGTGACCTTGTCCAAAAAAGCTCGGTCATGCGAAATCAACAAAACACCCCCAGTATAAGATGCCAAAAAATCTTCCAACCACATAATGGATTCAATGTCCAAGTGATTGGTAGGCTCATCCAACAACACGTAATCGGGGCGCATCAACAATATTTTCGCCAACTCTACCCGCATTTGCCAACCTCCACTGAATTCACTCATCAATCGGTCAAAATCACCGTCTTGAAAACCCAAACCTTTGAGAATCTTTTCAATGTCTTCTCGAATAGTCAAACCTCCCAACCGATGCAATCGGTCTTGAGCTTCGGTCATGTCTTCCAGTAGTTTGAAGTAATCTTCTGATTCGTAGTCGGTTCGTTGCTCTATTTCTTTGTGGTATCCCTTTAATTGACGTTCCACCTTTTGTACTTCTTCAAAAGCGGTTGCAGACTCTTCAAAGACGGTTTTGGTATTTCTGACCTTTTTATCTTGAGGCAAATAACCCAAGGTAGTGCCATTGTCCATGGATATTGTACCACTTTCTGCCAAAATTTCACCAACCAAGACTTTGAGCATGGTGGATTTTCCTGCACCGTTTTTGCCGACCAGACCGATGCGGTCTTTCTCTGTGATGGTGAAACTGATGTCGTCGAATAAAAAACGACCGCCGTATTGTATGGATATATTAGCGAGGCTAATCATGTTGTAGTTTTAAGTCTTGTAAAATATTGGGCGTAAAGTTATGGAAAATTTGAGAAATGAATTGTTGAAGGCAAGTTGTTTGATAGTATTGCTACAAATAGAGTTACAGATGTGCTGCCGAAATAAGAAAGAAGGCTATTGATGTTTGTTCTTATTCCAATTGAAAGGAAAAATTACCGAAGTTTCATTGCTACAATATTTGTCAAATGAACTCCAAAAACTACATGGCAGTTTCTCTCTTCGACCAACTACTCCAATCAACCGTCCATTTTCCATTGGGAATATACTGTACTTTGTATTGCCAAAAACGAACTAACTGTGCATATTTATCTCTACAAGTCATTTCTTCTGCAAAAATTGCATTGATATTGAAGACATTCCAAAGGTCTATGATTGCATCTGTTAGTTGTTGTGCCTGTTTTTTGGTGAGTTTGTAAAAAGGAGGGAACTCATAGTGTTCAATACCAAACCATTCAGACATACTTTTGCAGGGAACTTCAATGAAAGAAGCTGGAAGAGAAGAAGGATGATTGCAGGTTTCATCGTAGGCATTGACCACTTCTCCAATGTTCATCTTCGCATTGTAAAGATCTTGTAGTAAATAATCTATATACTTCTGCATAGTCGTATGTTTTTATCGTAGGTGAGTGTTACAGGAAAATTCAAAAAAATAGAGTTATATACCTTAAATGTAAACAGTAGGGAAGTATCAATGAAATTCAACGGGAAATTTTGGTGAGGTTGGACGAGGATTGGTGTATTTTTGCCGTTGAAAAAAGAGAACTTGAATGGGAAAATAAAAGAAAAAGGAGTGGAAAAAAATGGTTTGAGGATAAGTTTTCCCCGATTTACTTCAATTTTTTTCTTCAAAACAAACCACAAGGTGTTGAAAGTTAAGGTTAAAACCTTATTTGTGGTGAAGAAAAGTAAATGGTAGTAAATCATTCTCATGCAAATGTGGATTGGTGCTTAGAATTACTGTTGGTTTAAGGCTGAGAAAACAGTTTATTAAAACTGAGTTCTAATATACATAATTTTTGGGAAACATTACCCACATCCCCAAGTTTTCTTTGTTTATTTTTGTTCCTAAAATTAAATCCGATTATCATGCGAAAGAAAGTATATCATTTGGCAAGTTGTAGCACAAATCAGAAAATATTGAAGGAAGTAGAAATAGGAGATGAGTTTGAATACCAGAACATCAAGGAAGAAAAAATTACTCCTGACCAATTGGCAGAAATGAAAGAACTAGCTGGAAGTTATGAAAGTCTTTTTAGTAGAAGGGCAAGGAAATACCGTCTTTGGGAATTGAGTAAGAAAGAATTAGGTGAAGATGACTACAAAAACTACATTTTAGAAGAATACACTTTCCTTAAACGTCCTATCTTTTTGGTGGGCAATCAATTGTTTTTTGGCAGTATGAAGAAAAGTTTGGAGAGTTTGAAAGAGGTTTTGGGGAAGTAATTTAAGGTGTTGGTATTTTGGAGTGTTGTTGGAAATACAGCATAACACAAAATAAATGACATAAAAACACATTTTTAATAGTTTAAAGCAAAAGTACTTCAATACGAAACTCGAAAACTCCAACACAAAAAAAACACAAACACCCTAGTACATCATAAACTAATACAAGTGGCAACTTAAAAGAGTGTTCTCTGCTTATCGTGATTTTGATTTGCTCAATAATGGCCCAATATCTGCTATTTATTTAATTTTTGTTGTACTAACAATCCAACACAAAAAAACACAAACACCCTAACACATTAAAACTCCAACACAAAAAAAATGAAAAGAATTCTCGAATGTGTCCCCAACTTTTCAGAGGGACGAAACATGGACATTATCCAACAAATCACGACACAGATTGAAGCCATCGAAGGAGTGAAACTGCTCGATATAGACCCCGGCAAAGCCACCAACCGAACCGTTGTAACCTTTGTAGGAGAGCCAGAAGCAGTAGTAGAAGCGGCATTTCAAGCCATCAAAAAAGCGGGAGAAGTGATAGACATGTCCAAACACAGCGGCGAACATCCCCGTTTTGGCGCAACCGATGTTTGTCCACTCATACCCATTGCAGGAGTCAGTATGGAAGAAGCCGCAGACTATGCCCGTCAATTGGCGGCAAGAGTTGGGCGTGAATTGGGGATTCCGATTTACCTCTACGAAAGTGCGGCAAGTCAGCCCAATCGCAAAAATTTGGCAACCGTGAGAGCAGGTGAATACGAAGGATTGCCTAAGAAGTTGAGTGATGCCAATTGGATTCCCGATGCAGGGCCTGCTGAATTCAATGAACGGGTCAAGAAAACAGGCGTAACTGCTATTGGCGCACGAGATTTTCTGATAGCTTACAACGTAAACATCAACACAACTTCCACACGTAGAGCCAATTCAATTGCTTTTGATGTGCGAGAAAATGGCCGCATCAAACGAGAAGGCGATCCGATTACCGGCAAAATAGTGTTGGACGAGGCGGGAAATCCCATGCGGGAAAGGGGAGCTTGCAAAGCGGTGAAAGCCATCGGTTGGTACATTGAAGAATATGGTCAGTGTCAAATTTCGATGAACCTCACCAACATCAACCTGACCCCTTTGCACATTGCATTCGACGAAGTATGCAAAAGTGCACAAAACAGAGGAATGAGGGTGACAGGTTCTGAATTGGTGGGTTTGGTGCCATTGAAGTCCATGTTGGCGGCAGGGCGTTATTTTTTGAAGCAGCAACAACGCTCTGTGGGAGTGTCGGAGGAAGAACTGATTCACATTGCCATAAAAACTATGGGTTTAGACGAATTGACTCCTTTTGACCCTCAAAAGAAAATCATCGAATACTTGCTGCAAGATGTCAACAAAACGCCTTTGCTGCATAAGAATTTGCAGGAATTTGCGGACGAAACAGCCTCAGAATCACCTGCTCCTGGAGGAGGTTCTATCTCCGCTTATGTGGGGGCTTTGGGGATTTCGCTCGGTACAATGGTTGCGAATCTTTCGGCACACAAACGAGGATGGGATGAGCGTTGGGAAGAATTTTCGGATTGGGCTGAAAAAGGACAGACTTTTAAACAGCAGTTGCTGCAATTGGTGGATGAGGATACCGCTGCCTTCAATGGCATTATGGATGCTATTCGGCTACCCAAAAAGACAGACGACGAAAAACTGGCTCGAAAAGAGGCTCTGCAAAATGCCACTAAAAATGCGATTGAAGTACCTTACCGAATTATGGAAATTTCGCTTGCATCTATGGAGGTATTGAAGGCGATGGCGCAAATAGGCAACCCCGCTTCGGTGTCGGATGCAGGTGTGGGGGCTGCTTGTGCGAGAACGGCGGTAATCGGAGCTTTTCTGAATGTGCAAATTAATGCGGACGGATTGGAAGACAAACAATTCATTGCAGAAAAACTACAAAAAGGAGCTGCAATGGTGGTAAATGCAAAGGCTTTGGAGGCGGAGATTTTGGAGATAGTCGAGAAAAAAATAAACGGAATGTAAAACTACTCAGAAAAAAAGCCCTTTCTCTCTATTTTGAAAGAACGGGCTTTTTGTGGAGTACATTATGAACTTGTCACTCCAACTGTTGTCAAATATTTAGAAACTTGGAAGAGTTAATTAATCAAACTCCATCAATAACTTGATGATATCCAATAATTCAGCTCGATTGAATCGGTTTTCAGCAGCACGAATCAATTCAAGAAAATAACCAAAGTTATCCACATCATCTTGTTCATCATCACTATCTTCAACCTTTTCTTCTGCTACATCTTCCTCTTCCTCCTCATTTTCTTCCTCTTCGTCCTCTTTGCCCAAATATTTAATAGCAAACTCTTGATACAATTCAATGTGTTCGTATGCTAAACGCAATGCTTTGGTAACGACGGGATTTCCTTCCTGCAAAGCAATCTCACGTAGTTCCTGTAATTGCTCGACAACCATATCAGGCTGAAAGCCTTTTTCGTTGATTTCTTCTCGAATATCGTTAATCAACGCAAGAGCATCTATTGTTTTCATCGTATGTTAAATATTTATTTTTTGTTGGCTGCAAAAATAACAAGTTTATTCCGATTTGAAAGCCGAGCCTTGAAAATCTTTGAAGATAATGAAAAAGAAAGCAGCAGACTTTCATTGGATTTTGAGCCTTTTGGCTAATTTTGAGCTATCTAACGAAATCATAACAAGACTATAAATTCTTTCTTACCTCAAAAACAGACTAAAAAATATGCAAAAAACAGAAATTTTAGGAATCGACATAGGTGGCGGTGGTATCAAAGCAGCCATTGTAGATATTCAAACTGGTGCTTGGAGAACAAAAAAAAGCGATTGGTTTACAATGGAGATGCTCGAAAAGGATACATTTCCTGATGGTTTAGATAAAGATAATTTATGGTATGAAATTCAAACCCCTAGAGAGCCTAAACTTACTCCCAAACAAATTAGAGAAATTTTTGAAGATATTGTAAAGCACTACAAATGGAAAGGCTTGATTGGACTTGGTTTCCCCGCCATTGTTCAGAATGGCATCGTTCGGAGTGCGTCCAACATCCATAATAAATGGTTAGATGTACATTTACCTACCTTTTTATCCAAAAACTTACCCGATGTAGCCATTGCTGCCATGAACGATACAGATGCGGCAGGGATTGGCGAAATGACTTTTGGAACAGGCAAAGGGAAAGAAGGTTCTGTATTGGTATTGACTGTCGGTACGGGTATTGGCTCTGCATTGTTTATTGATGGTCAGCTTGTTCCAAATACTGAGTTTGGACACTTTTTCATGAAAGTTGACAAGAAACTCTATGGAAAAGATTGTGTATTGGCAGAAGATTTTGCATCTAGTTATACCCGCAAAAAAGCAGAGTTGAGTTGGGAGGAATGGGCTGATAAAAGATTGAAGGAATACCTGCGATGTGTTCAGCGTTTGTTATCTCCTGAATCTGTGATTATTGGAGGTGGAGCGAGCAAAGACGTGCGTTTTAACCAATACAAACCTTTTTTGAAAGATACAGATTTTGATAAACTGTATGCCCACAAACACAAAACTGAGGGACGTGCTAAATTAGAAATGGAAATCTTGCCTGCCAAATTGCGTAATTATGCGGGCATTATTGGAGCAGCGGTCGGCGCAAAATCATTGGGGGATTTGCAGACTATCACAAAGGAAGTTTGATGGCGGAAAATTTTGCAGTCTTTGTATTAATATGAGGAAGTTATTTTTTCGTTGTTGCTTACTGACTAAGGAACGAATGAAAATTAAAAATGCACTTTGCAATCAGCCATTTATGAAATAAACTTTATAAAGTTACTTTTGAATCGTTCCTAAAACCAATGGTTCGGGTAGTTTTTACTAAACGCAGAGATTTGATTATCATCTAATTGCAAAAGTTCAATTTGTGTTTTAATAGATTGATCTTCAATTTTTTAGAAAAAAAACTACGAACTATTGTAAAACTAAATTTCAAAAAAAAATGATAGACAAAGATTTAATCGAGTTTATAGACCATATTCTGGAAGAAGATATTCGGGAAGGAGACCATACTTCATTGGCTTGTATTCCTGCTACTGCAATGGGGAAGGCGAGATTGTTGGTAAAAGGAGAGGGTATTCTGGCAGGTATTGATTTGGCAAAGCAGATATTTGGACGAGTAGATGAAGGATTGCAGATAGATCTTTTTTTGGAGGATGGAGCCACTGTGAAATATGGTGATATTGCCTTTTTTGTGGAAGGTCGAAAACAGTCTATTCTCACCGCTGAAAGGGTAGTGCTGAACTGTATGCAGCGAATGAGCGGCATTGCAACGATGACTCACCGATATGTATCGAGGCTCGATGGGTTGAAGACAAAGGTATTGGACACCCGCAAAACTACGCCCGGTTTTAGAGCGATTGAAAAGTGGGCGGTTCGAATTGGCGGGGGAACCAATCACCGTATGGGTTTGTACGATATGTTGATGATTAAGGACAACCACCATGACTTTTGTGGAGGCATCACCAACGCTGTCCTTACTGCCCGTAAATACCTCAAAGATAAAAACTTGGAACACCTTCAAATTGAACTCGAAGTTCGCAACATGGAGGAACTGCAGGAGGCTTTGACGGTTGGGCAAATTGACAGAATCATGCTCGACAACTTCGATGTGCCTACTACTCGGAAGGCGGTGGAATGGGTGAACGGGCGTTTTCCCTTAGAATCATCTGGCGGCATTACCCTTGATACGATTCGAGGTTATGCAGAAACTGGCGTAGATTATGTGTCAGTTGGCGCATTGACCCATTCTTATGAGAGTTTGGATTTGAGTTTGAAGGCTATGTAAACTAACCTGCTAATCACTCTATTACTTTCTTGACCGTCAAAGAATCTTCGCAATCCAACAGCAACTGCAATGTGCTTTTTTTAAGAACAGGATGTTGGAAATCTGGAATAAGTTCGCAAAGAGGAATGAGCGTGAAACGGCGCAAATGCAAATAAGGATGGGGGATTATCAAATCAGGAGCTTCAATGATTTGCTTCTCAAAAAACAAAATGTCAATATCCATTGTCCTTGTACCCCATTTTTGCAACTTTTTACGCTCTAGTATGGCTTCAATAAGGTGAATCTCTGCCAACAGTTCGTGTGGTGAAAGTTCGGTTGATACACACAATGCTTGATTCAAAAAATCGGGTTGGGTTTCTACGCCCCAAGCAGCAGTTTCGTAAATGGAAGAAACTGCCTCTATTCGGCCAATTTTTTCACCAATCAATTCTCTCGTTTTTTGAAGGTTCAAAAAACGCTCACCTAAATTTCCTCCAATCAATAGAAATGTTTTGTTCATAAGACAAAGTTGCAAAAATGTTTCAAATCGTTAAAAAAAACTAAATTTGTTCTGTAAACCTATTAATTACGGAACTTTATTGCTTCTTATGGGCTTTAGATAGTTGATTGTCCAAAGTTTAATAAAAATGCCTTACAGAGACCATCAATAAATTAAAAAACGATACATGAAACAATTTTTTAAGTTTGTATTAGCCACCATAGTAGGCTTGTTTTTGGCCTTTTTCTTATTTTTTTTCATAGGAGGGCTAATTCTTAATTTTGCCACTGAAGACCAAGGAATTAACCTAAAAACCAATAGTGTATTGAAGGCAAAATTCGATACAGAACTTCCTGAACAAAGTCAACCTTCCCCCATCAACTCCTTCAATCCTGAATCGTTTATTCCTAAAAAACAGATGGGGCTCAACGATGTTTTGCAGAACATTCGCATCGCCAAAGAGGATGACAATATAAAAGGCATGTATTTAGAGCTCAGTGGCATACCAAATGGTTTGGCTACTACTTCGGAAATTAGAGAAGCCATTGAAGACTTTAAGACATCGGGTAAATTTGTGATTGCTTATGGTGAAACAATGACCCAAAAAACTTACTATTTGGCTTCAATTGCAGATAAAGTATATTTGAATCCGAAAGGTGTTATTTCAATCAAAGGTTACCATACGGAGTTGGCGTTTTTCAAGAACTTGCTCGACAAATGGGAAATAGAGCCAGAGATTTTTTATGCTGGAAAATTCAAAAGTGCGACTGAGCCTTTTCGCAGGGCGGATATGAGTGAACCGAATCGGGAACAAATTCAGTCTTTTTTGCAGGAGTTTCACCAAGATTATATCGAAAAAGTAGCTGCTGCTCGAAATATGAGTCCTCAAAAATTGGAGGAAATCATGAATCAACTTTTGGTACGTAATGCTGAAGATGCTAAAGAACAAGGTATTGCAGATGATATATTTTATGAGGATCAAGTGTTTGACGAAATCAAAAACAAGTTGGGATTGGGTGAGGATGAAAAAATCAATTTTGTGGATATTTCGGATTATACGGATGCTAATAACCGTCCCCAAAAGAAAAAATTGGCGAAAGAAAAAATCGCTATCGTTTATGCTCAAGGTAGTATTGTGAGTGGAGAGGGGGAGGACGGGCAAATTGGTTCTGAAAAATATGCCAAAATCATTCGAGATATTCGCCAAAACAAAGATGTTAAGGCGATTGTATTTCGGATCAATTCGGGTGGAGGTAGTGCTCTCGCTTCTGAAATTATATGGCGAGAGTTGGAAATGGCTAAAGAACAAGGCATTGCAGTTGTAGCATCTATGGGTGATGTTGCAGCTTCGGGAGGTTATTATATTCCTGTGGCAGCAGATACCATTATCGCTCACGAAAACACCATTACGGGGTCAATTGGCGTATTTGGCGTGTTGGTCAATGCCAGCGAATTTTACAACAACACGATGGGGATTACTTTTGACCGAGTGAAGACCACGCAATATTCCGATTTCCCAATTTCTCCATTCCTCACTCGTCCACTCAACGAAATGGAGAAGGAAGTATTCAAACAAGGAATTGACGAAATTTATGTTTCCTTCAAAGAAAGAGTTGCCGCAGGTCGTCATACCGATACAGCAAGGGTAGAAACCTATGCTCAGGGGCGTGTTTGGACAGGCAAACAGGCTTTGGAATTGGGTTTGGTGGACAAGTTGGGTTCGTTTCAAGATGCGATTGACATTGCTGCTGAAATGGTGGGTTTGGATAATTATCGCATCGTTGAATACCCTCGCCAAAAAGATCCTTTTCAAGCTTTGATTGATGATTTGATGCAAGTGCGGGTACAGTCTTCTATCAAAGAAGAGTTGGGGCCTTTTTACCGTTTCTACCACCAATTGAAGGAGTTTTCCGAAATGGAAGCGGTGCAAATGAGAGTACCGTTTGAGTTGGAGGTGGAGTAGGTTTAGGAATGCCTAAAAAATAAGTTCCCGATTTAGACTTTTGTAGTTTCATTTAAAAATGTATCAGAAGGAAGAAAATCAACTTTCTATCAACAGAAAACTACAAAAGTCTTCGTATCAATTTAGGAAGTTATTTTTTCGCTGTTACTTATTTTTTTGGAAGAAAGAAGAGTTGTGAAAATTTAAAACAATAAAAGGGCAAATCTATATAGATTTGCCCTTTTATTGTTTAATTCATCTAACATGGAGAAAACCGTACTGTAAAGAATTTTGCCAATGAATCATCTTAATTTATTGAAAAAAAACACAATGCTTTAGTTTTTAAATACTAAAATTCTGCAATAAAAATGCGCTGATTTAATAAGCGGGATTTTCAAAAAATCACCAATCAGAATTCAAATATCTTCTATCCTAATAAAGGTAAAATGACTTTACAAACTCAACATTACGACCCAAGATAGAGGCGTTTGAGGGCGCATTATATTCCTTTTTTCATGTGTAGACCTATACTTCTTAAACATTTTCCTCTTCCACCTCCAAGTAGCTTTTGAAGTAATCATAGGTTGCATTCTGAGCACGAATCGACTCATTATTATCAGGATTGGGCTTATGTGGATTGTTTTTTTCTTGATCGTGGATTCTTGCTTTCACATTGTCTTTCCACTGAAAAGTTAAGATGTCTTTGAGGCGAGTGACCATTTTTTCGTCATACACAGGGCAAGCCACTTCAATGCGTCTTCTAAGATTGCGTTCCATCCAATCGGCAGACGAAATATAACTTCGCTGATTGCCGCCATTGCAGAAAATGTAAACCCTTGAATGTTCGAGGTATTTGTCCACAATGCTGATTGCTTCAATTTTGTCACTCAATCCTTTTACCCCAGGTTTGAGTGAGCATATCCCCCTTATAATGAGTTGAATAATTACACCAGCCTGCGATGCTTCATATAGTTTTTCGATCATTCCTTCATCGTTTAATCCATTCATTTTGGCGATGATGTATGCCTCTTTGTTTGCTTTAGCATTGGCGATTTCGATATCTATAAAGTCGAATAAAGTATTGACTAAGTGATAAGGAGAAACCAATAAGTGATTGAAGACAATGCTGGCAGAAGGTTGCTGATTACTTTCTATCATTTTGAAGACCTTGAACACATCTTTGGTGATGCCTTTGTGGGCGGTGAGTAAACTGTCATCTGCATATACCCGTGCAGTATCTTCATTGAAGTTACCTGTCGAAATATTGGCGTAATGCACAATCTTACCTTCCTCTTCTCGTCCTACCAATAGTAGCTTGCTGTGGATTTTAATATCTTGTTGGCCGTGAACTACTTTCACGCCTTCACTCTGCAATTCTTTTGCCCAGCGAATATTGGCTTCTTCGTCAAACCGTGCTTGTAATTCAATTACAACAGTTACATCCTTGCCATTTTTCTTTGCGCTGATGAGTGCGTTGATGATGTTGGAGCGTTTGGCCACTCTATAAAGAGTCGCTTTGACGTATTTTACTTTTGGGTCTATGGCTGCTTCCCTTAGAAAATCAATCACAGGATGAAAGGATTGGTAAGGGAAATGCAACATGATGTCGCGTTTTTTGATGATTTTAAAAAGGCTGCGATTGGGATTGATGTTTTTGTGCGCCAATGGTGGATTGGGGCGGTTGCTAAGGTCAGGAGGACCCAATGTAGGAAAGTCCATAAAGTCTTTGAAATTGTGGTACCTACCTGCTGGAATGATATTATCATCGGCTCTAATCTTTAATTTTCCAATCAAAAATGCCAATAAATCTTTGTCAATGTCTTGGTCGTGTATGAACCGAACTGCTCGTCCTTCTGTTCGTCTTTGAACTGCAATGCTCATGAGTTCTAAGAAACTTTTCGATACATCGTTGTCTATATCCGTTTCGGCATCTTTGGTGATTTTGACCGTGTAAGCACTGTAATGGTCGTAGCCAAACATCGAAAAAATTTCGTGAAGGCTATAGCGTATTACATCATCTAAAAGAAGTATATTTTTGCCGCCTTCTTCTCGTTCAAACACAAAAAAACGGGCCACTTTGCTGGTCGGAATTTCTATCAACGCAAAATCTTTGTCTTTCGTTTTGTTGTCTTTTTCTAAAACAACAGCCAGATATATAGACCCATCTTTTAGTTTGGGTAAGTGTGACAGGTTCTTAATCATGATTGGCACTAAAACTGGACGTACCTTGTCATGAAAATATTGAATGACTTTTTCACCTTGTCGGGCAGTTAAGTTCTGTTCGTCAATAATGTGAATATCATGGGCCATCAGCTCTTTTTTGATGTCCTCATATATTCTTTCAAAGCGTTTTTGTTGTTTCATGACGGTTGTGTGAATCTCCTTCATGATTTTTTTAGGATTGAAGCCCAATTTGTTTTTCACCTCCTTGTTCTTCACCCCTTTATTGTCGTCAAGACTGATAATTCGTTTTAGACTTGCTACCCTAACTCTAAAAAACTCATCGAGGTTGTTGGAGAAAATGCCCAAAAACTTAATCCGCATCAACAAAGCCATTTCTGAATCTTCGGCTTCTTGAAGTACTCTTTCGTTGAAAGCGAGCCAGCTAATTTCTCGATTGACATACCTATTTCTCTTGCTTATCTGCCCCATATTCCTTTTTTGGTTAAAAAAATATTAGAATAAAATGCTTTCTTTTTCAGTACCACTACAATATTTTAGGGTACATAAAAAACATTAATTCTGCGTCTGCATCTTCAATTTCCCTCCAATCGTTTGTGTCAAACTGAAAACACACTGCACCACAAGTAGGTATTTCCTCTAAATCGCTTTCGGTGAAACTGCTGGCAAGATGTGAAAAAGTAGGATTGTGTCCAAAAATCATCACAATATTATATTGATGATCTATTTTTGTAAGCACATCCATTACGTCTTTTCCACTGTAATCAAATACATATAATTTTCTGTTTTTTTCTATGTCTTTCTCTGGATATGATAATTCTGCTGCAATCAGTTTCGCAGTTGTATAAGCCCTTTTTGCAGGGCTGCTGATCATTAGGTCTGGTTCAACGCCTTTTTCCTTCAAAAAGATACCCATTTGAGGTGCATCTTTTTTCCCTTTCTTGTTGAGAGGTCTATCAATATCATCAAGGCTCAAATCTTTCCAGCTTGACTTAGCATGACGTATTAGGTATAATGTCTTCATTTGGTTTTCATTGAGTTATGGCAATTGATTTTTATAACCAATTACAATTTTTTAACAAAAGATTCTTCAAAATTAATATTTTAGTCCTAAATTACAACATCATTTTTAACCTTTACAAAACAAACAACATGGGAAAGATTGATTTGCTATCTATTTCTACACTTCCACCTAAAGATATTGACAAAAAAAAGATAAAAGAAAAGACCCAAGAGTACAACGACCGACTGAGGGAACTGCAAAAAGTGCTGTACTCAGAGTCAAAATGGGCATTGTTAATCGTCTTACAGGGCATGGATGCAAGCGGCAAAGATGGTGCAACGAGAGATGTATTTTATTCTGTCAATCCGCAGGGGGTTCGGGTTAAATCTTTTAAAAAACCAACGACCGAAGAAGCATCTCACGATTTTTTGTGGCGGGTTCACAAATGCGCTCCTGCAAAAGGTATGATTCAGGTCTTCAATCGTTCACATTACGAAGAAGTGTTGATAGTGAGGGTCGAGAATTGGATTACAGACGAGGAAGCCTACCGCCGTTTTGACCATATCAACAATTTTGAGCGATTTTTACACGATTCTGGTACACGCATTTTGAAGTTCTACCTCCACATTTCGGAAGAATCACAGCGAGAGGATTTTTATGAGCGTGTCACTGAGCCTACCAAACGCTGGAAATACAGCGCAGACGACCTCGACAAAGCCAAACAATGGCCTGCCTATCGCAAAGCCTATGAGGAAGCCATCGAAAATTGTAGCCCTGAAACGAGTCCGTGGATCATTGTGCCTTCTGATAAAAACTGGTACAAAGAATATCTTATTAGCAAACACATTGTTGAAGCTTTGGAGGCGTTGAACATGGAATATCCTGATGGTGATATAGACATGAATGACCCCGATTTGATAGAATTGATGAAGGAATTTGAAGGATGAACATTGAATTAGAACAAGATTTATCCCAACTTTTCGAGCAATGGGCAAGCGAAAAACCCACTTCAATCGTAGCCCTTGCTCCATCAGGTTCACCCCGAAAATACTACCGTCTGCAAAGTGAAACCAAAACGGCAATCGGAACTTATGGCCCTAATGCCAAAGAAAACCATGCCTTTGTGACCTTCTCCAAGCACTTCAAAAGCAAAGGTTTACCCGTCCCCAATATCTATGCAGTAAATGTGGAACAAAACATGTATCTACAAGAAGATTTGGGTGGAACGGCACTATACAATATGCTGCCCGAAAATGACGCACCTTTCTCCAATGAGTTGCTTCAATTGTACCGAAAATCGGTCGCAAAATTGGCAGAATTGCAGGTGAAAGGAGGTGAAGGATTGGACTATTCAGTGTGTTACCCGCGTGCAGCTTTCGACAAACAATCCATTTTGTGGGACTTCAATTACTTCAAATATTACTTTCTCAACCTCTGTCATTTTCCCTTCGATGAACAAGCATTGGAGGATGACATCAACCGATTTGCCGATTATTTGCTGCAAGAAGACCACCATTATTTTATGTTTCGGGATTTTCAGTCCCGCAACATCATGATTCGAGAAGGCGAACCCTTTTTTATTGACTATCAAGGAGGAAGACAAGGCGCATTGCAGTACGATTTGGCTTCCCTTTTGTACCAAGCGAAAGCAAATATTCCGCACTCGATTCGCCAAGAATTGCTAAAGCATTATTTAGATGTTGTGGAAACAATGGTGGAGGTGGATAGAGTCAAATTTGAAGAATACTACTATGCTTATGTCTTGATTCGCTCCATTCAAGTTTTGGGGGCGTATGGATTTCGGGGTTTGATTGAGCGCAAAGAACATTTCCTCAAAAGCATCCCCTTTGCGCTTCAAAACATTCGATGGATTTTGGAAAATGTGCAATTCCCAGTTGAAATGCCTAAACTGCTTGGTGCGCTCTCCAGTATGGTTGCCTCCAATGAGTTCGCTCCCTTCAATCGCTTCAAGGGCGTAGAAAGTCCACTGACGGTTTACATCCACAGTTTTTCCTACAAAAAAGGCTTGCCGACCGACGATTCGGGCAATGGCGGAGGCTTCATTTTTGACTGCCGCTTTCTCCACAATCCTGGACGCTACGAACCCTACAAAAAACTCACAGGAAGGGATGAATCGGTTATCCAATTTTTGCAGCAGCGCAGCAACATTGCCGCTTTTCTCGACAATGTTTTTCAAATCGTAGATGAAGCGGTAGAAAATTACATCGAGCGAGGTTTCGCCAGTTTGCAAGTGAATTTTGGCTGCACGGGCGGTCAACACCGTTCGGTCTATTCTGCCGACCAACTCGCCCAACATTTGAAGGAAAAATATGGGGTGAAGGTGGAATTGAAGCACATTGAGCAGGAGCGGAAAGGGTGGGTGAATTAGTTTTTTTACCAAAAGCAGTTGTTTTTTTGTACTTTTGGTAAAAAGTATAAAAATGATAATTGGACGGCAAAAAGAAATTAAAATACTCAAAGATGTGCTTCAATCTCCAAAAGGTGAAATGATAGCAGTCATTGGCAGAAGGCGTGTTGGCAAAACATTCTTGATAGATACTGTTTACGAAGACCACATTATTTTTAAGCAAACAGGCGTGAGAAATGCCTCAGACGAAGCACAGTTGAGGGTTTTTATGCAAAAGGTAGAAGAACTTGCAGGTGAAAGATTAGAGGCTCCAAGAGATTGGTTAGATGCCTTTTTTTTGCTCAAAAAAGCATTGAAGCCTCACCTTCAAACAGATAAAAAACTGGTATTGTTTTTCGACGAACTATCTTGGTTGGCAGTTCCCAACTTCAATTTTTTGGATTATTTAGGACACTTTTGGAACGATTGGGCCTATCTTCAAAATATTGCTATCGTTCTTTGTGGCTCTGCTTCTTCGTGGATTATTCAGAAGGTCATCAATGACAAAGGAGGCTTACACAATCGAGTCACCAAATACCTACACCTCAAACCTTTCACCCTCGCTGAAACGGAAGCATACCTAAAAACAAGGCACTTCACTTTTACCCGATACCAAATCACACAAATTTACATGGCTTTTGGTGGTGTTCCCATGTATTTGGAATCCATAGAACGAGGCAAAAGTGCGATTCAAAACATCAACGACATTTGTTTTGCAGAAACAGGACTGTTGAAAAACGAATTTCACCGCCTATATGCAGCACTTTTTGACAATGCCGACCACCACATTGCAGTCATTCGTGCTTTGGCAACGAAGCACAAAGGATTGAGCCGAACAGAAATTATCAAAGAAGCAAAAGTGCCGAACGGAAGTTCGACTTCAAAAGTATTGGAGGAGTTGGAACAATCAGATTTTATCCTTGCCTATCATCCTTATGGCAAAAAAAAGAAAGATAAAATATACCGTTTGATTGATGAGTATTCGCTTTTTTATTTGCAATTCATTGAAAATCAATCATATGAAGGGGATGGCACTTTTATGCAGTTGAGCCAATTGCAAGAGTTCAAAATTTGGAGCGGCTATGCTTTTGAAGGAATTTGTATGAAGCATGTTCCGCAAATCAAAAAGGCATTGGGCGTGTCAGGGGTTTATACCACGACTTATTCTTATTTGAAAAAAGCAACCGAGAACGAAAAAGGACTGCAAATTGATATGTTTTTGGAGCGAGCCGACCGAGTTATCAACCTCTTTGAAATCAAATTTTACAACACTGAATTTACTCTAACAAAAGCCTACGCTGACCAACTGCGGGAGTGTTTGCACTTGTTTATGCGGCTGTCCAAAACTCGCAATCAGGTGGTGATGACCATGATTACTACTTTTGGCTTGAAAGACAAGACATACAGTTTGGGTTTGGTTGAACCTGTTTTGACTTTGGAGGATTTGTTTTTGAAGTAGGCTTCAATTTTTAATTTGCCTAAGTCTCTGCGCTTAATTTCCTTCACTTCAACTGAAAAAGTGGAAGAATACAAAGTAAAGTTGTGTTTATGGCTTAAATGCAACACTAAAAAAAGCGAACAACACATTTTGCATTGTTCGCTTTCCTATTTCAAATAAAGCTAATACTCTATGTTCAAGCCAAATCAATACGCCCTCGCAAAAAGCACTCGTTGTTTAGAAGGATTACCTGTCAAAACACAGCGACCTTCCTCCAATTCATTGTCCAAAGGAATACAGCGAATCGTGGCTTTACTCAAATCCTTGATTTGTTGTTCCGTTTCGGGAGTGCCATCCCAATGCGCCAACACAAAACCACCTTTGGTATTCAAGACCTCTCTGAAGTCTTCAAAATTATCGACTTTGGTAATGTGTTCATCACGATAAGCCTTCGCTTTGTTGAAGATATTGGCTTGTATATCGTCCAAAAGATTGCGGAGTTGTTCACCGATATTTTCTAAGGGTAAACTCATTTTCTCCTTCGTATCGCGCCGAGCTACTTCGACCACACCATTGTCCAAATCACGTCCACCAATTGCAATGCGAATCGGAACACCCTTCAATTCGTATTCGGCAAATTTGAAGCCCGAACGTTTGCCATCATCGTCGTCGTATTTCACCGTCACATCGCCACCCACTTCGGCTTTGATTTTTTCGACTACAGCATTCATTTCATCCATGCGGTCTATGGTACCTTTGTTGATGATTGGAATGATAACGATGTGAATAGGAGCAAGTTTTGGAGGTAATATCAGACCATCATCATCTGAATGAGCCATCACCAAAGCCCCCATCATGCGGGTAGAAACACCCCAGGAGGTCGCCCAAACATATTCCAAACCACCTTCTTTCGTCTGAAACTGTACTTCAAAAGCTTTGGCAAAATTCTGTCCCAAAAAGTGAGAAGTACCCATTTGCAGGGCCTTTCCATCTTGCATCAAAGCCTCACAAGTATAAGTTTCATCAGCCCCTGCAAAACGCTCATTTTCAGATTTGAAGCCCTTGATAACAGGCACTGCAATATAGTTTTCCATGAAATTGGCGTATTCATTCAAAATCAACAAAGTTTCGTCAATCGCTTCTTGCTTGGTTGAATGGGCAGTGTGTCCTTCCTGCCAGAAAAATTCTGCTGTCCGCAAAAACAAACGGGTTCTCATTTCCCAACGTACCACATTCGCCCACTGATTGATGAGCAAAGGAAGGTCACGGTAGGATTGAATCCAGTTTTTATAGGTACTCCAAATAATGGTTTCAGAAGTCGGACGCACAATCAACTCTTCCTCCAGTTTGGCATCGGGATCTACAATAACTCCACCGCCATTGGGGTCATTCATCAGGCGATAATGGGTAACAACTGCACATTCTTTGGCAAAACCTTCAACGTGAGCAGCCTCTTTGCTCAAAAAACTTTTGGGGATGAACAAGGGAAATGCCGCATTTTGATGTCCAGTCGCTTTGAAGCGAGCATCCAACACACTTTGCATTTTTTCCCAGATAGCGTATCCATAAGGTTTGATGACCATACAGCCCCGTACTGCCGAATGTTCTGCCAATCCAGCTTTGATAACCAATTCATTGTACCATTGCGAATAGTCTTCGGCTCTACTCGTTATTCCTTTACCTTTAGCCATTGTATTTTTTTTGTTACTTTACTTACTTTTTTCGTCAAAAAATTAAATAATTCAGTAAGATTTTTACCCTTTCGTGTGACAATCATTGAAGAAAGTAATGAGCTTCAATAAACTGAATATCGAAGATTGAAGGATTCAAAATCAAATATTTAGCGTATTTTTAAAAACTTTTTATACTTCAAATTAGTTCCTATAGTAGGGACTTTATTCTTCAAAGGCTGCAAATAGTGGCATAATGCCCCAAAAATGTAATTGCAGTACTGTTCAAAAGCACTTAATTTTACAGCATTGAACACGACAAACAATAGTTTAAAAATAAATATGCCGCCGCTTTTAAACTTTAGAACACATTAATTTTCTTATTTTTGTAAAGTACTTAAATTAAGTTTGAATGTGTTCTTTGTTGGCAAAAATCTCAAAGAATTTTGTCATTTGTTTAAAAAAGAAACGCAAATATAATAAAATAAACGAAGTGGACTGTCAAGCAGTCTAATTTGTAAACAATTAAAGATTTATATTTATGAAATCATTGAATAATAGTTGGTTATATGCGCTCATTATGGCTCTTTTTGTGCCAGTGATGTTGGCGGCGCAAGATGAAATTTACTATTCACCCAACGACTACAACAACAGCCAACCTGATTATTCCAATAGTTCGCAATATGCGGATGATAAGGGAAATACTTATGTCACCAATAACAATTATTATGGCGATGATGAGTATGTGTACTACGATGACCAAGAATACGACCACTACTATACCTCTCGCATCAGAAGATTTCACCGCAATTACCGTGGATTTGGATACTACGACCCGATATATGTAGATCGGTTTTGGTACGACCCATTTCCTGCTTATTGTGGCTACAACACTATTTACAGCCCCTTTTGGAGTCCTTGGTACAATCCAGGATTTTCGGTAAACATCAATTTTGGATGGGGTAGAGGATGGAATAGATGGGACAGATGGGGAGGAAACGGATGGAATAGATGGGGAGGAAACGGATGGAATAGATGGGGAGGAAATGGATGGAACTCATGGGCAGGAAATGGATGGAATAGATGGGGAGGATATGGATGGAACTCATACTGCCCCAGTAATTACATCAACACAGGCTCTACTACAATCATTTATAACTCCAATAATTACGGCAGTGATTTGGGAGGCTCAAGCAGCGGAAGAGGTACTTATAATGGTCCACGTGGAAGCAGGGGCGTAGCAAGTGGCAACAGTTCGGGAACACGAGGTGATAGAACTACGGGTTCTGGAAAAGGTGTAGAGAATACAGGTGGTACACAGGTGAACACAACACCAACTACCAGTACCAATTCACGTCCTTCAAATGTGACTACTACCAACAATGGCAGTATTTCGGATAGAAGGGGAGGTACAACGGTTACGCCACGCAATTCGAGCCCTACCAATACATCTGTAACGCCTGTGGGTAAACCTTCTATCGAAAGAGATACAAGAATTACTACACCTTACAACTCTAACAGCATTTCAACGCCTAATTCAACAACAACTGACAAGGCAACAGATGTAGGACGAGTGACTAAGCCGACTCCAACAACTACTCAGCCTTATAGCACTATTAGAAGCTACGAAACAACAACGCCTTCTAATACAGACTACAATAAGCAAACAACGACTCCTACTCCTTCAAGAAGTTGGAACAGTGAAAGCAAAAATACGGAGCCGACAAGAAGTTACGATACGAGAAGCACAACTCCAGTCCCTTCGAGAAGCTATGACAGTGGAAGTACTAATACTACTCCTACTCCTTCAAAAAGTTATGACAACAGTAGAAAGAGTAATAGAAGAAATTCTGCAACTCCAAGAACGAACAACAGTACTCCCTCTTATTCTCCACCGAGCAATAGTGGTAGTTCTTCAAGACGTTCTACTCGAACCAATGACAGTGCTCCAAGTCGCTCTTATTCTACTCCAAAGAGTAGTACCCCAAGTCGCTCGTACTCTGCTCCAAAAAGTAGTACCCCAAGTCGCTCGTACTCTGCTCCAAAGAGTACGCCCAGTCGTTCTACACCAAGTAGAGGTAGTAGTAGCAGCAAAAGAAACCCAAGATAACAGGACTGTTTTACAGGCTTGTTAATTGAAATACAATAGATAAAATAGAGTTCAAGTAAAGACTGTTGCAGTTGAACTTTGTTTTTGAAACCATAATAGACTTCTTATCACCCTTTCAATAGAGAGGTAAGAAGTCTTTTTTTTAAATAAAAATCAAAAAAACATGAAAACCATTATCTTATATTTCATTGGCTTATTGAGTTTTAGCGTAGCCTTTGGACAATCAACAGCAGATGCCTTGCGATACAGTCAAACCAATTTGGGCGGTACTGCAAGAGGAATTGGCATTGCAGGGGCTTTTGGCTCATTGGGAGGCGATTTTACTTCAATTGGAGTGAATCCCGCAGGTTTGGGAATTTATCAAAGAGGTGAAATGGTGGTAACTCCCACCTTAAGTTTTACAGAAACTGAAAGCACGTATCAAGACAATGTGAGTGTGGACAACTACAATAACTTCAATATAGGAAACTTAGGCGTTGTTTTTTCTAATAACAAATACCGAGAAGGAAGAAACTGGAAAGCGGTCAATTTTGCATTGGGCTACAACCGTACCCAAAATTTTTACAACCGCAGCATCATCGAAAGTTTCAATAGTTCCTCTTCTCTGACCGATGCCTATGCTGAAGATGCTCAAGGGATAGCTGAGGCAGATTTATTGGATCAATTGCCCTTCGGTGGAGGCTTGGCTTATTGGACCTACTTGATTGATCCAGTTGCAGATACTGAGGCAGATGACTATGTAAGTGCATTGCAGAGTTCGGTCAATCAGCGCGAATTGACTACAACCAAAGGTGCAGTGGATGAATTTCTGATGGCAATTGCAGGGAATTACAAAGACAAACTTTATTTGGGGGCTACGATTGGTATTCCGATTGCTCGTTACCAACAAGAGAAAATTTATAGAGAAGAAGACGAAAGCCCTTCAACTGATTTTGAAAGCTTCCAACTTTCGGAATACTTGGAAACAACAGGAGTGGGCATCAATGCCAAATTTGGCGCAATTTACCGTATTGACGATACCTTTAGGGTAGGTGCATCGGTTCATACACCTACTTTGATGTCTTTTGACGAAAATTTTGACAGTGTGCTTTCTTCTGATTTTGTCAGCGATAGTTATAGAGAAGAATCACCCTTTGGCTCGTTTTCTTATGATTTGAAAACCCCATGGAAAGCTATCTTGAGTGCTTCGGCAATAATTGGCAAAAAAGGCTTCATTTCGGCCGATTATGAGTTCATAGATTACCGAAATATGGAATTTACCTATGACAGCAGCAATAGTGATGACCGTTTGTTTTTCAGTAATTTGAACCAAGAAATCAACAGCACTTTTCAATCCACTTCCAATATAAGAGTTGGAGGAGAATTGGCTTTGGATATCTTTCGTATTCGTGCAGGATTTGCCTATTGCGGTACACCCTTTGCGAATGCTGAAAGTGGTACTGCTCGCAAAAATATTACCGCAGGTTTCGGTATCAAAGGAAATGACTTATATGCAGATTTGGGCTATGTTTACAGCTTCTATGATGGTTTTTATCAGCCTTATACTTTGAGCAGCGAAACCGTTCCAACGGCAAGTTTGACCAATACAGCAGCTAATTTAGCTTTGACGGTTGGATTTAGGTTTTAGAAAGGTGAGAGATAATAGGCTTTAGATGTAAGACAAATAGCTTTTGACTTCAAAAAACAAATCCCTTCTCCAGAATAGGAGAAGGGATTTGTTTTAATCAGACTTTGGAAAGAAATAAAATTAGGTTCATCGAAGTCTTTCATAGACTCCACAAAAATTGTCAAAGAACCAAAAATTACTTCAATTCAAAATTGGTTTGTCCAATCCAGTAACCATCGTGGTACAGTTCGGTAGTATATAAACCCTTAGAGAAAGGAGTATTTTGAGTCCAATACATACAATGTTTCTCACGGTCGCCATTGAAGGCAATCACTGTTTTGGTAGAATATTGTGTTTCATCTCCTGATTCTGTATTCTTAAACACCGTAGAACCAGACATTGCCAAAGTCGTTCCACCTGGGCCAATGATCCGAGCTAAAATGTCTTTAGGACCTTGATCTGCAATCGGATTCGGCATCACATCAAAACATACACGAATTTTTTCGGTTTGTTTATCATTATTGGTTTCTACTTCTTTACCATTGTTTCTGACCTTGACACCTGTTGCAGAAACGTTATTTAACATCATAACCGAACCTCTTTTGACTACTTTTTGCAGTAAGTCTTTTTGTTCAGCCAAAATCGTTGTTTTGGTAGCCAATTCTTGTTTTTCTCCCTCAAGTTGTTGGATGGTATCTGTTTTTTTAACTACTTCATCCTTCAATCCTGTATTTTCTTGGTTCAAATAAGCATTTTCAGCTACCAATTGATCTAATTTTACTTTGTAGTCTTTGGAAATAATTCGTAGGGATTCAATCAAGTTTTTAGCTTGACTCAATTCTTGACGTGTTGCATTGCCTTTTCCCAAAAGGTTTTTAATTTCTTGTTTTTGAGCTTCGATTTCAGATTCCATATTGACGAGAGTAGAATCCAACTCTATGTTTTCTTCTTTGTAGTCGTCTAATTCTGCAATCATATTGTCAAATTCTGTCTGCAAATCAGCTTTTTCTACTTCTAAATTTTCAATAGTAGTAGTAGTGCTTGTTTCAAGTTTCTTATTGCTGAAAATTAGATAAGCATTCCCAATCAAAGAAAGCAACAACAAAATCAATAGAATGGGTTGATAATTGGTCTTTTGCTCATTTGAATTAACGGATGTTGTGTCTGCCATTATTTTGTTTTTAAATTAGATAAAAATGGATATGGATTTTTTAGGTATAAATGTTAACTCTGCTAAGGTAAAAATGTTTTATCAAATTATACGAAAAGCTTATGAGAAAACCAATGTAGAAGGGAATATTTGGATAGTTATTGGATTTTGTTTTCTTCAATTTGTGGTTAAGAAAAACTAAGAAATCAAAAATTCAGCGTTCCTCTGAACTAGTGTTTGTGAATAGATGTTGGAGAAATATCAAATAAAACCAAAAAGTGCAGGCAATGGAGAATGAAATATTGACGATTCCGAAACAGCAGACGGTTGAAAAAGAACCAATTTACCTGTCTTTGGACATATTCAGAGAGCAATTTTTTGAAGATGAGGAAGATTTTCTCTATCATTCTAAGTTTAGTTTATCCCTCTTGTTGGACAAATGGCGACAAAAAAGTGTGAGTGGCAAGTCAAGTATTGCAGCGGCTGCTACGGCAATGCTTGAAGAGGTAGAACTGGCATTGAAGGATATGGATGCAGAAAAAAAGATTGCTAATTTACCTGCTTTGAAAGAGGTGATGGAATTGCTTTTTCCTTGTTTTTTCTTTAAAGAACAGATTGGTTTTATTTCAGTACCATTCAGTAGGAATTTTGTTTTCATTAGCGATGCTTTTCAAAGCCGAGTAGAATCCGACGAATGGGAGGTGCAGTTGACAGGGAAAAATATGGACTATACTTCTGCGAGGTTTACTTTGGAGGTTGCAGGGGTTATTCTTAACAAGTTTTATGGGCAAGATTTGGAAATGTGTCAAACAGAGATCATGACTTTGAGGCATAAAGAAAGCAAACTGGAGCGACACTATAAAATCAATAAGGTGACGGATTATGTGCAAGTGAAAGCGGTAAAACCATTGAAGCCCTTGAGTCAATCTCAAATTCAAGAATTGCTCAATAATACGGAAAATACGGATCTTTTTCTGCAATGTCTCCCACCTGAAAATTTTGCTTTTGAAGGTTTTTTTATTGGATATCTGACTGATGTGACCGATGTGGAAACGTTGTCAAAAATGAAGGCACGACTGGCACAGGATGAAGGGTATATTGAAGTGGAAAATCACCATAAGATTTTGAATTTTTTGGAGCAGCAAATTTGTTCGTTTATGAACATTCCAAATTTAGAAATCGGCTGTTTACAAATGATTATGGGAGGTTGGCAGGAGCGCACTTCCTGGAGTATTTTTCGGCATTGTGAAGGAGATTATTCTATGGAGTTGTTTAACCGTTCGAATGAAACATATAGAAAAGTATTTAAAAGTCATGACCCTGTTGTCGTTGGTGATTTGGCAGAATTGTCAAATAGGTCAGAACTTGAGAACCTCTTACTTCAAAGAGGAGTGCGTAGTTTGTTGTTGGTACCCTTGATCAATAATGATGGCAATATCAATGGTGTATTTGAAATGGCATTGAAGGAGCCATATCGTTTTTCGGAATTGACTATCAATGATTTGAAAGAGATTATTGCCCTGTTTGCGGTGGGAATAGAACGTGGTCAACGAGAGATTCAAAAAGAAGCGATTGCTGTTTTACAAGAACAGTTTACTGCCATGCACCCAAGTGTAGCTTGGCGGTTCAACGAGGCAGCTTACAATTATATGTTCCGAAGACGTTTTGAGGGCAATCAAGCTGTGATAGAATCCATTGTTTTTCAGGATATTTACCCACTTTATGGACAGGCTGATATAGTTGGCTCATCTACGTTAAGAAACGATGTAATCTGTGCGGACTTGATAACCAATTTGCAGCAAATCGAAAAAGTATTGAGAGTTTTTAGAGAGAAGTTGTCTTTTCATTTATTGGATATGCGTCTGCTTGAGGTTAAAACACATTTGGAAAGACTTCAATTAGGTTTTTTTGTCTCAAGTGATGAATCTCAAATTGTAGAGCTGTTGAAGCGAGAAATTCACCCACTTTTGAAGCATTTGGTAGCCAATCATCCCCAATTACCAACCAATTTACTCCAAGAATATTTTAGCTTGCTTGATCCAGAATTGGAGATTGTGTATTGTCGCAGAAGAGAATACGAAGAAAGTGTGCGGATATTGAATCGAAAGACAAGTGCTTTTTTGGAGGAAGCGGATCAAAAAATGCAAAAGGTGCTGCCCCACTTTTTTGAGAAATACAAAACGGATGGCGTAGAATACAATATTTATTTGGGACAATCTATCCTACAAAAAGGGGAATTTAACCATTTTTACCTAAAGGATTTTCGGCTTTGGCAATTGATTAATATGTGTGAAATCACCCGATTGGTTGCCAAAACTGCTCCAACTTTGCCGATTCCGCTTCAAACTGCACAGTTGATTTTTGTTTACAACAATTCACTCAGTATTCGCTTTCGGATGGACGAGAAGAAGTTTGATGTGGATGGTTCTTACAATGTACGCTACGAAATTCTGAAAAAACGCATTGACAAGGCAGTGATCAAAGGAACTGGTGAACGATTGACCCAAAGTGGTAAAATTGCTATTGTGTGGCTGCAAGAAAAAGACCGTCAGGAGTACATAGAATATCTGACTCACCTCTATATGACGGGATATATTGAGGAGGAAATCGAAGATTTGGAATTAGAGAAATTGCAGGGAGCAGATGGTTTGAGGGCTTTGCGGGTGACAGTGAAAGAAGAATACCTAAAATAATCCATGCAATTCCGCCGAAACCCGATTGATGACTTCTCCTAAATCTTCTCTCTTGTCTGCAAAGTTCAAATCATCTACATTGATAACCAATAGGTTGCCGTCTTTGTAGTGTTCAATCCAATTGTTGTAGTAATTGTTGAGGCGATTGAGATAATCCAAACGAATTTTATCCTCATAATCCCGCCCTCTGCGACTAATTTGTTTGACCAAAGTAGGCGTTGAAGCCTTTAAATAAATCAACAAATCAGGTGGCTCAAATAGTGAGGCAATTGTTTTGAAGAGGTTGACATAATTTTCAAAATCTCGCTTCGACATCAAATTCATTTCATACAAGTTGGGCGCAAAAATATGGGCATCCTCATAAATCGTGCGATCTTGGATAACTACTCTATCTCCTTCTTGAATTTCAATTATTTGATTGAAGCGACTGTTGAGGAAATATACCTGCAAATTGAAAGACCATCGGGGCATATTTTCGTAAAAATCTTCCAAATAGGGATTTTTTTCGACATCTTCATAATAGACATGCCAACCAAAATGTTTGCCTAATAATCTTGCTAAAGTGGTTTTACCAGCTCCGATATTTCCTGCAATTGCTATGTGCTTGATTCTTTTGTTTCCGTCTTTCACCTTTCTTTATTTTTTGATTTGAGACGGCACAAAGATAAAAAATGCCATTAGATTTTGACCACAGATTAGAAGTATTACACAGATAACACTGATTTTTACTTAATTTTGTGAAAAACACTTTCTTTGTAGAAACAATTTTTTCTAATAGTATGGACATCAACAACGAATTAATAGACAAACTAGCGACTCTTGCCAAACTGAACTTTGACGATACGGCAAAACAGAAGATTAAAGAAGACTTGGAAAAGGCATTGACTTTTTTTGAGAAAATCAGTGAATTGGATACCGAAAATGTCGAGCCACTGATTTACATGAATGAGGAGGTAAATGTGTTTCGTAAGGATGAAGCAAAGCAATTGATTAGCAGAGAAGAAGGATTGAAAAATGCCCCCTTGCAGGATGGCGAATATATTAAAGTGCCAAAGGTGATTGAGAAGGCTTCTTGTTGAGAATGTTTTCTGTAATGTGTTTTATTCCCACAAAATTCTGCTAACTTGAAGCCACAAAAGTTTCCCTCTTCCTAAAATATTCTTTTTTTATGGCTGATTTCCAAAAAGGCGACAAAAAAATCATCAATGCTTGGGCGATGTACGACTGGGCAAATTCGGTGTATTCACTGGTGATTACCGTTGCTGTATTTCCGATTTACTACAATGCGATTACAACAACAAAGGACGATGCTGGCAATATTACCTCCGATTTGGTGTCCTTTTTTGGAATGGAGTTTATCAACACGGAGTTGCTGTCTTATGTGATTTCCGCCTCCTTTTTTGTGATGGTGATATTGTCACCAATTTTGTCTGCAATGGCGGATTACACAGGACGGCAAAAGTTTTTTATGCGGATGTTTTGCTACATCGGTTCGTTTGCGTGTATGGGCCTGTTCTTTTTTACCCTCAATACTTTTGAAGTAGGGATGATTGCTTTTGGCTTGGCATCTATCGGTTTTACAGGCAGTATTGTTTTTTACAATTCCTATTTACCAGTTATTGCAGAACCCGAAGACCACGATCGCATTAGTGCAAAGGGCTTTGCATTGGGCTATGCAGGGAGTGTTATTTTACTGGTATTCAATTTGATGATGATTCAAAAACCCGAATGGTTTGGTATCACCGATCCAGCATTACCTGCCCGAATTTCATTTTTGTCGGTAGGGATTTGGTGGTTCGTTTTTGCCCATATTCCCTTTCATTATTTGCCGAGCAATGTGTTTAAGAAAGAAGCAAAGGGAAATATTTTGCTCAGAGGATACGAAGAATTGGGTAAGGTATTCCGCCAATTGAAGGGGCTGCCGAGGCTACGAAACTTCATTTTTGCTTTCTTTTTTTACAGTATGGGTGTTCAGACGGTGATTTATTTGGCTTCGTCTTATGGCACTAAGGAGTTGGGCATTGAAACAGGTTTTTTGATTTTATCAATTTTGGCGATTCAGTTGGTAGCGATTGCAGGAGCTTACTCTTTCTCTCGTTCTTCCGCTAAAATAGGAAATATTCCGAGTCTGATGGTGGCGTGTACAATTTGGGGTTTGATTTGTATTGTGGGTTATTTTGTGGCGAGTAAATGGCAATTTTTGGGAATGGCGGCTGCGGTCGGTTTTGTGATGGGTGGTATTCAGGCACTTTCTCGCTCGACTTATGCCAAAATGCTTCCCAAAACAGAGGATACCGCTACGTTTTTTAGCTTCTACGATATCACCGAAAAATTGGCTACTTCAAGTGGTACACTCGTTTTTGGGTATTTGATTTACTTGACAGGCAGTATGCGAGCTTCAATTGTGCCTTTGGTGGTTTTCTTCATCATTGGGTTATTCTTTTTGAGTTTGGTGAGGCGGATTGTAGCGAAGGAAGTGATTAGGGGAATGTAAAAACGAATACAAGAGTCCAACTTACTGGATTTAAAAATTGAACATAGAGGCAAACAAAAAGGTGTGCTTGTGTTTTGCTTACTAAGCACACCCTGTATTTCTACTCAATGTAAATATATTCGGTCATTACCTCGCAATCAAAACCTTCTTCACCAAAGTTTGAGTGTGGGTTGTGACCTTCAAAAAGTAAATGCCTTCTGGTAAATTCTGTCCATCAAATGTGTGTTGATTTCCCGTTTCTCCATCTTGTATTAAATCTGCAACCAGCTTTCCACTAAAATCATACAAACCCATTGCTGCGATATCTTTGGTAGGGCCTTCAATGAATACATCAAACTGTCCTTTGTTTGGATTGGGGTAAACCCTTATTTGTGTTTCTACATTTTTGGCCAAAGCAGCCAGATTTTGGTACGTTTCCATCAAGTCGGTGTCCGTAGCATATATCGGATGTCCACAATTGCTGCGTTGTTTCTCATAGGCAATACTGTTTAACTTTCCTTCCTGTGCTGCAATGTCGGCAGATAGAATGCAATGCCATTTTTCGATGTAAGCAGCAAAACGGGTAGGCATATCTGCGGGTATCTTCACCAACAAGTCAAGTGCTGCTCCATGTTTGTTTTTCAAATGATAGACCAAAGCTTTTTCGACTGTGTATTTTGCGATTGCTTTATCATCAGAAGATTGACGAGCTTGTTTGAGTTGTTGGTCTAAGCCTATCAACAACGCATCGTAATCTGTTGGCTGATTGTCAAGAACTGCCTTTCCAAACTGCTCCAAACCGCCTCGAATGTTTGTGATGTAATTGATAGAAGGGGTTTGTTGAAGATTTGCCGATTTTGCACCACATTGTGGATCAATCTGCCAATTTTTAGTAATAGGAGATATGTCGGTCAGCGTAATCGCCACACTGCTAGTAAAATCTTCTAATTTATAATTATCTCCATATTGTGGAGATCCAGGCGTAAACCAAGCATTGCTATTTGCGGATAAGGCATTGTTGGTTCCTGAGGCATCTACAAAACCGTTTAATGCAAAAACATTATTTTCAAAACTATTTAAACCCTCATCTATTTGAATATCACTTAGCAAAATACCAGGAGTTACTTCAATGCTGATGAGATTGTCACGTAAATATACATTTCCTTGATTGTTGAGTGAACTCATATCAACACCCCCCATATTGTTTAGTAAAATACCTATTGAATGGAAATTTATTTTTCCACAATGGGCGTGTATCATAGATGCTCCTACATTGTGAATACCAACAATGCTGTTGGTTATCGTGCAGTCATTTAGAGATAAAGGGCTGCTTATGCTGCCATCATAAAAAATATTGGTACTGTTATTGTTTGTTACGATGGAAGAATTCAGATAACTTGGAAGTGTCATTCCTTCGGCTTCCCAACCAATGCTGTTGTGGTGAAGGTTCATTGCTGTCAAATTGGCTCCTCGGCTGAGTGTTTTGAGTCCAATATTGCAGTGATGGATTTCAATGTCATTCATGACCGCAGAAGCTCCATCTGCATGGCTTCCTACATAGAACAAACCCACATTGCCGCCCGACACATTCATGTCATTGAAGGTAGAGCCATTTTTTCCGCTCAAAAAGAAAGCATTGTACTGTCCTCCACCCAATGATTCAACCTGTAGGTCTTTGAGTGTTGTCAAACAATTGGTGGTTTGTATGTGTACGTTTGTTCCCAACAATACTTTTCCATGTTGCCATGAGAAGGTAAGTGTAGGGTCTGTCCACGGTGGTGAAAAATAGCTGTTATCGGCTATTTCTATGATTTTGTCCGTTTTTCCAGTGCCTTGAAAGCCAAAGCCTGAATTGGAGTTCATGACGATATTGGGGTGCGACCAACCTGCTGGACCATTCGGCAAATCGAAACGGACAAATCCATTGCCTGTAAAGGTGAAAATAGCTTGTGGAAGAAGCGTTAGATTTCCTCGGATGTCCAAAACAGAATTGTCGCCTTCTAAGACGATATTGGCATTGGGGGAAATCTCCAAATTGCCTCCTCTTTCGATGATGACCTTAGAACCTTCTCGTATGATCAAGTTGCTGTTCGCTCCAAGTGTCAAGGTACTGCCTGCATTGACCCGTACTTCGGCAGTCGTAGCGATGCCATTGTCTCCCAAAGTCACAAAACCATCGTTGCCAACAATCATATTCATGCCTCCACATAAATCTACTTCAATGTGGGCTTCGGGTTGTGGAAAAAGGTAAAAGGAACTGATAAAAGCTTGTGGGGTATAAAGGGGGGCGATATCTACCAACACATTGTCCAATTCGGCATTTGCATTGAAAGTTAAACTTCCATTGTTTTCTATCAGCAAGTCGTCGCTCAACCAAGTTGAAGCATTGGTGGAGTAGCCAACATTAAAACTGGCAAAATTAGTGGCTGTGGAAAGGCGATTGATGTCCAAAGTGAATTCCTCACAATGTATGTTAAACAAGCCAAAACAATGTTGATGTTCAAAGCCAATTCCATCAGAAGAGAATGCAGTAGCTGGTAGAGATGTTAGGTCAGTAATCCTATTATTATCAAAGGTCCGTTTGATTTCTCGCCGTTCATGACAGCTTTTTCCATGTATCAAAGCACGATAGTAATCATCTACATCGTGTAGTTTTCCAGTCAATCCTGCATGGTCAATAATGGGTTGACAAATTTCTTGAAAACTCAACTCTAACTCATCTAATTCTGAACCCCAGCTACCTGTTGCATCGTCATTATGAGTTTTTGCAGTTACACTTGGAATGCCATAATCCACCATAGTAGGACCATCGAATAAATCATTGATAGCACAAGCAAAATAGTGCTCAGACAAGTAGCCTTGATCCACATTACCCAGTGGATAAAATGGATTTACTTCAAATACATGTACCCCTGGAGTACCATTGCTAAAAGTAAATGCATCTCGATCGTATTCTTCATCAACAGAATAAAAGACCATATCCAGTATTACTGCAAGGGCATTTGCCCATCCTTCTGTCCAAGTAATACGTGGATTGGATTCTTCAACCATACTATGATTGGCAAAAGAACCTGTGATGGGGTCAATCCAATTTTCATTTTGCAATTGCCACATCACGTAGTGTCCAAACTCATGGTAAGTTACATCTTCTTCTCCTGACCCATCGGAGCTTAAATAAATAGCAGGTTTCCCGTCCAGATTTAATGCACTGGGAAGCCCAAAGGGAGTCCAATCTAAAAAACCCAGATTATTAGGAAAGAAAAAGGAACTACCAAAGGCATCTGGCCATATAGTAAAAGAACCTGGAATATCTTCCGCTAAGGATTCATTGACATAATCCATTGCCAACTTGCAATAGGAAACAGACTTGTGTGCATGGTTCATCCCTATGTTATAGTCTGCATCTGCAATCGTTCCTTGTTCCCCATCTAAATAGGGAAAGTCTCCCAATACGATGACACTTCTTCGGGTAAAAAAAGGCAGCTCTTGCCAACCTCCTCCCGTAATCCAACTTTTCGCCTTGATATCGTAGGTTGGGTTGTGGGCTTTGATGACCATGAATAGCTCAATATTCATACCTTCTGTGATTTTAGTTTGACATCGGTTAAAAGACATATCAAAAGACCCATCGTCATTTGTCATTGTAAAATCAAAGAGTTGGTCATCAATAACTCCCGGGATGTCTCCATTCTCACTTGAACCAAATATATCAAAGTCGTCCTCGTATAATTTGACTTCCAAACCCGCCAAAGCCACATTAGCAAAAGCTGCAGGGTCGTCTCTTTTAGTTGTGTTGTCTCCCAAAAGAGTACCTGTCATATTGTACCGAAACCGCCTTCTAAGAAACGTACAACCATCGCTTTTTTGATTGGATTTATTTCCTTCATCGTCTTCTTCATAGTTGAGTCGTCTAAAAGGAATCGCATAAGCCAATCCCTCAATCAACTCATAGTTCCAGTCTTCTTCCCAAACATGTAGGCTATCAAGATGTAGGGGAAGATTGGAGGTAGGGATGCTATCTCTTGGAATATACCTCCTCTCTGGTATCACCCCATAAGGTTCTATCCAAACCCGTCTCTGCCCATAAAAATCCGCAGGATTCCAAATTTCTATGGTATTGTAGGGAGTAAAATAGATGTAAGCATAGAGGTTTAATATCTTCTCTTCTCCATTCAGCAAATTGTTATAGGGGATATTGATTTGTACTGCTTGTGGATAATAGGGTAAATCAACGCTATTATAGCTAATCGGAATGGTTTCAGATATTCTGTCCTCTTTGTGGTAAGTTCCTACTAGATTGGGAAGTTGTATGTTTTGTAAAATGGGGACTCCAGCATCTATAGGCAATTGAATATCTATGGGTTCTGTAATGTTCATACTGTCCGTAATGACATCTATGTCAAAATGGAGCTGAAATATTCCGTCCAAAACACCTATTTCTTCGGATAGTATAAGTCCCTGTACAGGCTGAATACTGCGCTGACAAAAAGATTGTCCTGCTATCTGTAGAGAATCTACTTGTGCTTTGAGCGAATAAGATGTGAATAAAAGGCATAGCAAGCCCATTAACCTTAAAAAAGAGTTCATAGTTATAAATAGTTATTCGTTAATAAAAATAAATTAGTTATTGATGAAATAGTCTTTTAATATCCATTGTGTGCCATCATGGTATTCAACATATACTTTGCCTACTCCTTCTGCAAAAATGCAGTTTTTGATGTTGAAAGGTACTGCTCCATGCTCTGACACTACTCCTTCAGTAGAAACAGTGATTGTGTTAGCGTACAATCTATTGCCCACAGATAAACTTTCATCTAAGGCAGTAATAATCGCTCCCCCCTGAAAAGGAACTTGCTGCCCCAAGCTATCAATCGGGTAAACCAACAAGTGATCATTAAGCGTTTGAGTTTTGCTGTGATTGAGTTCTCTATATATATATATATAGCCACCTTCTCCGTCTCCTGAGAAGAATATGCTCCAATGAATAATGGTATCATTTCTAGTGACACTCAAAGATTCAGAGTCATTAGATAAGTAGATATACACACTATCTCTAAGTCCTGTATTTTGTTCTTCATATATCCACCAACTGCCTTCGGGGAAAACGGTATATGTTTTTAGTTCTTCTAAAACAAGGAGGTCGGGCTCTAACTCTTTTTTACAAGAAGCAATGCTTACTAAAAATAAAGTACAAAAAAGGTAAAATGGGAATCTCATAGTATCAATCGGTTTAGATTTTCAAGATTAAGTGATTGTTTTTGGGCAAGTTAGGCTATTTTTCATGAAACTGCAAGTTTAATGTTATAAACGATTTTTTTTACAAATCAGTGACAATATATAACAAGGCTTTAATTGTCGTATTTTGAATAGAAACAAGTTTGTTTTCAGTCGGCAATATGGTAATCCACCAACTCCCATATTGTTCCATCGTGATAGTGAATATATACTTTACCAATACCTTTGGCGAAAATACAGGTTTTGATATTGAAAGGAACGGCTCCATTTTCTGATACTACTCCATCGGTAGAAGTTGATATAGTATTGAAATACTGTCTGCCTCCTACTGACAAAGTATCATCTAAGGCGGTAATAATATGCCCCCCTTGAGTAGGCACTTGCTGTGGCAAGCTATCAATGGGATGAATCAATAAGTGATTATTAAGTGTTTGTGTTTTGCTGTGATTGGTTTCTATATATATATATATATAGGATTTATCTTCATTTTTTCCGAGAAAAATGGATTGACTTGTAATAGAGTCACCTCTACTAACATTGACAAATTCACAGGATTCTACTTCGCCAAAGTCTCTTCCATAAAACCTACGACCATCCGAAAACTTACATTTACTAAAGTAAGTATAGGTACTGTCTTTTATCCCTGTGTGTTTTTCTTCGTATATCCACCAACTTCCCTCAGGAAAAACGGTGTAATCTTTGAATTCTTGGGGGATATGAACTGTTTCAGCGTTGTTTTTTTTGCAAGAAGAATAAAAATTTAGGATGAAAAGAATTGAAACAAAGAATAGTAAATTTTTCATAGTGAATAAGGGTTTAAGTTCAGTTTTGGAGGTTGAGGGAATAAAGTCTTGTTTTCAAGCAATTTAGCTTAATTATTTGGATGATGCAAGTTTAATGTTATAAACGATTTTTTCGTATTTTGAATAGAAACAAGTTTGTTTTCAGTCGGCAATATGGTAATCCACCAATTCCCAAATCGTTCCATCATAATATTGTATGCGAACCATACCTACGTTTTGAGCAAAAGTACAACTTCTGATTCTCCATGGTGGATTTCCATTTTCTGCAATTGCCCCGTCAAAAGATACACTGATGGTATTGAGGTAGGTTTGGTTTTGTATAGTTGTTTCTTCTTCAATAGCAGCGACAAAAGCTCCTCCTTGAAAAGGTACTTGTTGTCCAATACTATCTACTGGATGCACTAGTAAATTTATGGCAGAAGGGGTTTTACTTCCATTTTCTTCTCTATATATATATATATATAGACGCCATTTTCTAAAGTCTGAGTAAAAGGAAAAGTGGAACAATAAATGGTATCTTGTCTCCTAACTGTACGTTGTACGTTTTCCTCTCGTATAAAAGATCTTTTTCTGTCTGTATTTATTTCAGTAGTGTTTGAAAAAACAAAACTACTATCTCTTTCACCCGAAAAAACTTCTTCATGAACCCACCAAGTACCTTCATTGAATACAGTGTAGGCTTTGAATTCTTCGGGGAGATAGGCAGTTTCTCTGTCGTCATCATTGGGTTTGAAACAGGAAGAAAAACTTAGGATAAAAAGTATGGAAATAAAGAACAGTATATTTTTCATGGTAGATAGCGATTTTTTTGGTGTTGAGGAAATAAATGCTTGTTTTTCGGCAATTTAGCTTAATTATTTGGATGATGCAAGTTTAATGTTATAAACGATTTTTTCGTATTTTGAATAGAAACAAGTTTGTTTTCAGTCGGCAATGTGGTAATCCACCAACTCCCATATTGTTCCATCATAGTATTGTATGCGAATCATACCTACATTTTGAGCAAAAGTACAACTTCTGATTCTCCAAAGCGGATTCCCATTTTCTGCAATAGCTCCGTCAAAAGATACACTAATGGTATTGTGGTAATTTTGATTTTGAATAAAGGTTTCCTCTTCTATAGCAGTAATAATTGCTCCTCCTTGAATAGGAACTTGTTGATTTATACTATCTAGGATAAGGCAATAAACTCATTATTGGTGTGAATTTACTAAAGTTTTCTTCTCTATATATATATGTATATATATCATCTGAAAGTTTTTCTATTGCAAGTGTTTCTTGATAAATGGTATCTTGCCTTCTAACTGTCAACTGGTTAATTATTTCTTTCTTATAACTAGACCTATCATGATTTTCTATTCCTTTATTACTTGAAAAAACAAAGCAACTGTCTAGTGCATTAGAAACAATATCTTTATAAACCCACCAAGTACCTTCATTAAATATAGTGTAGGCTTTTAATTCTTCAGGAACGTAAGCAGTATCTTTTTTTCTGTACAGGAAGAAAAAGTAAGTATAATTAAAATAGGAATAAAGAACAGTAAATTTTTCATAGGGAATAGCGGTTTTGGTTCAGTTTTAGAGGTTGAGGGAATAAAGTCTTGTTTTTCGGCAATTTAGCTTAATTATTGGGATAATGCAAGTTTAATGTTATAAACGATTTTTTCGTATTTTTAATAGAAACAAGTTTGTTTTCAGTCGGCAATATGGTAATCCACCAACTCCCATATTGTTCCATCATAGTATTGTATGCGAATCATACCTACATTTTGAGCAAAAGTACAACTTCTGATTCTCCAAAGCGGATTCCCATTTTCTGCAATAGCTCCGTCAAAAGATACACTGATTGTATTGATATAAGATTGCTCTTTAATCACTGTTTCTTCTTCTATTGCAGTAATAAATGCTCCTCCTTGAAAAGGAACTTGTTTCCCAATGCTATCTATTGGATGCACTAGTAAATGCATTAAAGGAAGGTTATTGTCTATATATCTATATATATATATTCACCTTCTAATGATTGGTCAAAAGCAAAAGTGGAACAATATAGAGTCTGATAATTCCCAAAAGCTTCTAAAGTCTTAAAAATTGGTCACTTGTGGGAGGTTGAATACGAAAATGCTCAAAAGTTATGTCTTCAAGAAATTGACAAACCCCTGATAATGATTCAATTTTAATAGCTCTATTGATTTGGTAGAAAGTGGTAGGCTTTGGTAGATTATCTCTCAAATGAATAAAAAGAGCTAATGCAAGAAAGGGTAAAAAGACACAAGCGTAAGCTCCTGATTCTGTTCTTAATTGATATTTCCCCCATTGTAAGAGCTGCTTCATTGCCCTAAAAAGCTGCTCAATGAGGTAATGTTCCGTCCAAATTTTATATATTTCCGCTACTCTCTGTTTTCCAATAGCAAAAACATACCTCATTTTTCCCACTTGTTTTCGACCTAAGGCTATTACATGCCCAAATGTATCATGAATCCCCCTGTGTACCAATACTTTTTCCTTCAAGCCCCACCTCCCTACTGGTTCTTGCTCCCATTGTTGCTCTGTCATTAATTCAGCCAGATTATTGGCTAAGTCCATGTCATCAAAATCGGATTCTGTCATTTTCCAGTTACTTCTTGCTCCCAGCACTACTGAATTAAAACCCATTTCGATTAACTCTTCGGCAAAAGCCTCGGAAGCATAACCTGCATCCATACTAATAGGGAGTTTATCAATGGAAATACCTACTTGTTTCCAACTGTCTGCCAATTCTTTGAAAAGTTTTGAGGCTCTTTGAAGTCGAGTTTCGCAATCATGTTTACTTAATAACCAAAGTTGTACAGGCAAAACACGCTCATTTATTTTCAGAACAATGAGTATCACATTATACCCTTTGACGACTTTGCCGCATTGTCCACTCCACCACTTGCCTAAATACCGAAGTGTATTGCCCCATTTACGAAGTGTAGAATCATCTATACTTAATTGGGGCGCATATTTACTCCAAGTAGAAGGGGCTTTATCAGATAATTCAAGCAATTGATTTTCTGCTTCTTTAGTAAATACACTACGAAATAATTTTTTCCAATCTGATAGGCTTAATTCCCCTAAATTAGCATAGAGTTTATTTTTTTCAATACCTAAAACATCCGATACTTCTTTGATAGTGGACAAATCAAAATGTAAACCCATTATCAAAATCATTAATACCTCCATCGCTGATTTTTCTCGATGGCGTAATTCCTTCCCAAATTTGGCTTGGAAAAAAGTGATGGCCTTTGTATATTCACGCTTAAATGTCATGGTTGTGTATTGTTTGGTTTGTAAAAGAGATTCTCAAATTAAAACAATTGCACAACCTTTTTTTGTTGCAAATCAATTCATTTTTTTATAAACTTATTTCTGCAATATATTTGATAAATAAATGTTTTTATTTCATGGCATTTTCATGTAATATCTATACGCCTCATTCATTATGAATCCATTAGAGAGGTTAGGAATTATCAGGAGTATCCTCTCCTTACCATAAGTTGTTCGTTTGTTTCTCGTATAAATGACCAACTTCTATCAGTATTTATTTCTGTAATACTTGAAAAAACAAAACTACTATCTCTTTCCCCGAAAAGACTTCTTCATGAACCCACCAAGTACCTTCATTGAATACAGTGTAGGCTTTGAATTCTTCGGGGAGATAGGCAGTTTCTCTGTCATCTGGTTTGAAGCAAGAAGAAAAAGTGAGTATTATTAGGATAGGGAAAATGAGTAGTAAATTTTTCATAGGGAATAGCGGTTTTGGTTCAGTTTTAGAGGTTGAGGGAATAAAGTCTTGTTTTTCGGCAATTTAGCTTAATTATTTGGATAATGCAAGTTTAATGTTATAAACGATTTTTTCGTATTTTGAATAGAAACAAGTTTGTTTTCAGTCGGCAATGTGGTAATCCACCAACTCCCATATTGTTCCATCATAGTATTGTATGCGAATCATACCTACATTTTGAGCAAAAGTACAACTTCTGATTCTCCAAAGCGGATTCCCATTTTCTGCAATAGCTCCGTCAAAAGATACACTGATTGTATTGATATAAGATTGCTCTTTAATCACTGTTTCTTCTTCTATTGCAGTAATAAATGCTCCTCCTTGAAAAGGAACTTGTTTCCCAATGCTATCTATTGGATGCACTAGTAAATGCATTAAAGGAAGGTTATTGTCTATATATCTATATATATATATAGATTCACCTTCTAATGATTGGTCAAAAGCAAAAGTGGAACAATATAGAGTATCCTCTCTCCTTACCATAAGTTGTTCGTTTGTTTCTCGTATAAATGACCAACTTCTATCAGTATTTATTTCTGTAATACTTGAAAAAACAAAACTACTATCTCTTTCCCCCGAAAAAACTTCTTCATGAACCCACCAAGTACCTTCATTGAATACAGTGTAGGCTTTGAATTCTTCGGGGAGATAGGCAGTTTCTCTGTCATCTGGTTTGAAGCAAGAAGAAAAAGTGAGTATTATTAGGATAGGGAAAATGAGTAGTAAATTTTTCATAGGGAATAGCGGTTTTGGTTCAGTTTTAGAGGTTGAGGGAATAAAGTGTTGTTTTTCGGCAATATAGCTTAATTATTTAGATAATGCAAGTTTAATGTTATAAACGATTTTTTCGTATTTTGAATAGAAACAAGTTTGTTTTCAGTCGGCAATGTGGTAATCCACCAATTCCCATATTGTGCCATCAATATTCTTAAGAACGAATAAAGAAAATTTGCTTCTAAGTGGTGTTTTCAAAATTTACAAGCATTGTATAATTTTTGTATCTTGCCTCAACAAATTTTATTTCTACATTTCTGAGCCTCTATATTCAAGTATCTAAGCACAACTTCTAACAACAAACTATGAGCAATACTACCAAATCTTCCAAAGAAACAATGCCCAATGGAATTCCCTATATCATTGGGAATGAGTTTGCAGAGCGATTCAGTTTTTATGGAATGAAAGCGATTTTGGTCGTTTTTATGACCCAATATTTGATGAATAGTAGTGGCGAACTAGATTTGATGACAGAAAGTCAAGCGAAAAAATGGTACCATCTTTTTGTGATGTTGACCTACTTTCTACCAATATTTGGTGCATTACTTTCGGACGTATTTTTGGGGAAATACCGCACTATTATAGGTTTGTCGGTGGTATATTGTTTGGGGCATTTGGCATTGGCATTGGACGATACGAGGTTGGGATTGAGCATTGGTTTGACGCTGATAGCAATAGGTTCGGGAGGTATAAAGCCCTGTGTGTCGGCACACGTTGGAGATCAATTTAGTTCCGAAAACAAAGGCTTGTTAGATATTGTATTCAAGTATTTTTACTTGGCCATCAATGTCGGCTCGGTCTTATCTATGTTGTTAATTCCCGTATTATTGGAAAAATATGGCCCTCATGTAGCTTTTGGACTGCCAGGGTTGTTGATGTTAATTGCGACCATACTTTTTTGGATGGGGCGAAAGGTGTTTGTTTCTGTCAAACCTGTTGGATTGAAGGCATATATGGAAGTCGTATTGAGTGATCAAGGCAAAAAAGCCATTTTATCATTGATTCCGATTTACCTATTTGTAGCCTTTTTCTTTTCTGTTTTCGACCAAACAGGCTCTGCCTTGGTTTTTCAGGCGCAACACATGGATAAAGGAGTTAACTTTTTTGGATTCCAATTTGAATTGTTGGCTTCACAAGTTCAAGCTGCCAATCCATTTTTTGTGATTGTATTGATTCCCATTTTTGCATTTTACATTTATCCTTTCTTCAATAAAACATTCTTCCATCTCAAAGGATTGCATAAAATTACTTTAGGTATGTTACTGTGTGCCATTTCTTTTGCCATCTGTGCGTGGTTGGAAATACAAATTCAAGCAGGAGGAAAGCCTACTATTCTCATACAGGTATTTGCTTACCTCATATTGACAGCTGCCGAAATTTTGGTGTCTATTACCGCTCTTGAAATGGCTTATACACAAGCTCCAAATGCCATGAAGTCATTTATTATGAGTTTCTATTTGTTGGCAATTGCTTTTGGGAATTTCATTACTGCAATGGTCAATGGCTTCAATGAGCAAGCAGATGGAAGTCTTTATTTGGAAGGTGCTGATTATTATTGGTTTTTTGTTTGGATTACTTTAGGTGCAACCATCGTTTTGGGCATCATGTCGAAGTACTACCGAGAATTGGAGTATGTGCAGACAGAGGATATGATTGAGTAAAAACGGAAGGATTGTATGTATTAGACTTTGGACGAAAGAAGTAGGAAGTAAGATGCAAGATATAAAGAGTTGATAATCAAAATCTTAACCCATTGACATGATTGGGTGCAAATAATTGGTTATTAATCAATTAAGCTCTTACTTCTTGCATCTTTGCTCCTTCGTCCAAAGTCTAATGTATGCAGTAAATGAAAATGAAAATGAAAATGAAAATGAAAAAACACACAGTTATTTGAGGAATTTTAGCTGTTAAGATAAATATGGCTGACTACTTAGAATTGTGGAATGAGGGGATAGTGAATTGGTTTTTCAGTTGTTTGAAAATCAAAATATAATAAATTAATTCGGTTTCAATTAGGCTTTAAAAAATTAGATTTCCTCCAATAATTTCATAGCCTCATCATAATGATAGGTGTTGTCACCATTCGCCACAATTTCTTTTAGATAGTTGATAGTATTTTGCGTCTCATTAAGTTGAAGGTAGGAGAGGGCTAAATACCAATTTGCATGGGCTTTCCATTCACTATTTGCTTGACTTTCTAAGACTTGCTTCAATTGGTCAATTGCAGCTTTGGGTTCTTTTTCGACCAAATAACTGATGCCAATATAAAAATGGTCAATATAGGCCTGGCTATTGTCATCGGTATTTTTTGAGAGGTCTTCTAAAATGTGAACAGCACTGTGGTAATTGCCTTGCTTGTAAGCGGCTACACCTTTTTCCCAATTGGAAATAGCAGATTCATTGTTGTTGAAATCCCGTTCAATATTATTGATTGGGTATGGGCTAAAGTTATTATTGAAGGTTTGTTTGGCATTGAAGTGAATCGGCAAAAGCATGTACACAAAAGGAGCCATGACAAGAATGGTGAAAAAAACGATGATAAATACCAATGAATACGCTTTGGAGGTTTCAACTATTGGATGGTGGTAATTTCTAAATTGCTTGAAATCCTCTAATTTATGGTAAGTATTGGTCGTTTTGGTATTCTGTTGTATGTTATCTTTTTGTAGCGTACTAGGTTGAAGAATATCAACAGGCAATACTATTTTGTCAAGTTCTGCATCTGTAAGTATTCCTCCTCTTTCCAACGTTTCGTGCATCAGGCGAACCTCTTCCTCAGTAAGTTTACCATCGAGATATTGGTCCAATAATTTATCAATTTGTTCTTGTTTCCAGCCCATTACAAAGGGTATTTACCACCTTAAATAATTAAAAAATCCAAATTTAACATACAAACACAAAATAGTAGTCACTTGTTGCGACAAATTCGCAATTATCGCTCAGAAAAATACGCAAACCTAATGTGAATTGCAAGAATTAAGCCAGTGTTTTTTCTAAACTTGAAGGTAGGACTTTGCTAAAAAGGTTTATTTTTGCAGCGGTTTTCAAAATCAATCACAATATATCTGGATTCAAAATCATCTGCAATGCTTTACCAATACATTGTAGAGCAGGTATTTATTGAGTATTATTAAATAGAGTGTAGATTCATCACATTATGGCAAAGCATATTTTTGTAACAGGAGGCGTTACGTCTTCACTAGGTAAAGGTATTATTGCATCTTCATTGGGTAAGTTGCTGCAAGCCAGAGGTTTTCGTGTTACTATCCAAAAGTTTGACCCTTACTTGAACGTAGATCCAGGCACACTCAATCCTTATGAACATGGTGAATGTTTTGTGACGGATGACGGAGCGGAAACGGATTTAGATTTGGGGCATTACGAGCGTTTTTTGAACGTGCCAACATCGCAGGCCAACAATGTAACAACAGGCAGAATTTACCAAACTGTTATCGAAAACGAGCGAAAAGGAAAATACCTCGGCAAAACGGTGCAGGTGATTCCCCATGTTACAGATGAAATCAAACGGCGTATCAAACTTCTAGGACTTACGGGGGAATATGACATTATCATCACCGAACTGGGTGGTACAGTGGGAGATATAGAGTCACTACCTTATGTCGAAACCCTACGGCAATTGAAATGGGAAGAAGGGCAATTTAATTGTATAGTGGTGCACCTCACCTTACTACCTTACCTCAATGCTGCAAAAGAACTGAAGACCAAGCCAACACAACATTCTGTGCGTGAACTTTCGAGAAATGGCGTACAACCAGATATTATTGTCTGTCGTACAGAACACCATGTCACACCTGATATACGTCAAAAAATAGCTCGGTTTTGCAATGTAGAAAGCAATGCTGTCATTGAAGCCATTGATGCGGATACGATTTATGATGTACCAATGATTTTGTTGCGGGAAAAATTAGATCGAATTATTTTGGACAAATTGCGGCTGCCTTCTCACAAGCAACCGTCATTGCTGCAATGGAAAAGTTTTTTGGGCAGACTCAAAAACCCAACTAGTGAAGTCAACATAGGTTTGATTGGAAAATATGTTGAATTGCAGGATGCTTACAAGTCTATTCAAGAGTCATTTGTTCATGCTGGTGTGTCGAATGAATGTCAAGTAAATGTAATCAGCATTCACTCCGAAAATATCAATAGCCTCAATGTGGCAGACAAACTCAAGGACTTAGATGGTGTTTTGGTGGCACCAGGATTTGGTTCTAGAGGCATTGAAGGAAAAGTATTGGCTATTCAATATGTTCGGGAACAAAATATTCCATTTTTGGGTATTTGCTTAGGAATGCAGTGTGCGGTGATAGAATTTGCACGCAATGTATTGGAATTGAAAGGTGCAGATTCTACAGAAATGAACCCCAACACTGAACATCCTGTGATTAGTCTTATGGAAGAACAGAAAAATCTAACCCATCTTGGTGGAACAATGCGATTGGGAGCTTATAAGTGTGACTTGAGAAAAAAATCGAATGCACATAAGGCATATAAAACTTTGAAAGTATCGGAAAGACACCGTCATCGTTATGAATTCAATAATATATATCAATCAGATTTTGAGGTAGCAGGCATGGAATTGGTGGGTGTAAACCCTGATACCAACTTGGTAGAAGTCGTGGAACTAAAAAAACATCCATGGTTTGTTGGAGTTCAGTTTCATCCCGAACTAAAAAGCACCGTATCCAAAGCACACCCTTTGTTTGTGGATTTTGTAAAAGCAGCTCTTGAATATAGATTGGCAAAAAATTGAAGTTCAAGGTCATTTTCGTAACTTTGCAGCCCAATTTTACTGCAATTTTGTAGTTGATTGATTTTCAGTTTGTAAATAAAAAATAATTTGCATTAAGCAACGATAATATGCAACAAAATCAAGATAGAAGTACTTTTGTAGGTTTGATATTGATAGCTATTCTCTTTATTATATACAGCACTTTTTTGGAGCGTTCCAAACCCGCTGTAAGTGAATATCTTCCAAACGACTCTACCTCAGTTGAAAATAGTATTGCAGATGTTGACAGTACTGCAATCACAAATGAATTAGCAACCAATGATTCAAGCACGGATTCTATTGCAAAACCTCCAATGCCCAAAGGCCCTTTTTTGCAGTCAAGTGTAGAGGAAGAGTTTCATGTAATTGAAAATGAGGAGTTCAAGCTGACCTTTTCTAATAAGGGTGGACGAATTTACAGAGCAGAATTGAAAAAATATTCTACTTTTGATTCGCTACCATTGGTATTGATAGATGGTGTGAACAATGAATTTTCCTATAGTTTTGGATTGGGAACACAGAGCATCAGCACACAAAAATTCATTTTTGATATTGCGGCTGCCAATGATACCTCAATTGTGTATCGGCTTTATTCGGATTCTACTAAGACACAATACATTGAACAAAATTATAGTTTGAGTAATACCGAATACATGGTAGATTACGACTACAAAATGGTCGGCTTCGACAGTCAACTGGCGAATGGTAAATCTTTGGTATTGATGTGGCGAAATGAAATGTTTCAACAAGAAAAAGATTTCAAAACGGAGCAGAACAATACTACTATTTACTACAAAGAAAACCAAGAAGATCCAGACTACTGTACCTGTACAGAAGATGTGAAAAAAGACCTTTCGGCAAAGGTGGATTGGATTAGCTTCAAACAACAATTCTTCAATACTTCCCTTATTGCAGACAATAGCTTTTATAGAGCAGACTTGGATATTCACACTCCTCGTGATGCAGAATTAGTTGAAGATAAGACGGTAGTAGAAGTGGCACAAGTTGAATTGGGATTTGAATATACTAAAAAAGCGGAATTCAGTTTCCCAATGAAGTTCTACATTGGTCCCAACGAATACAGCCGACTGAACAAATTGGACAATGATCTTGAAGCCTTAGTACCTTTAGGATGGGGAATTTTTAGATGGGTAAATAAGTTGATTATTATCCCAATGTTCAATTTTTTGCACAATTTCATCGGCAATTATGGAATCATTATTTTGGTGCTAACTGTGGTTATCAAATTGGTCTTGTTCCCACTTACCTATCGTTCCTACAAATCATTCGCCAAAATGAATGTTTTGAAGCCAGAAATAGAGGCTATCAAAGAAAAACACAAAGACCCTCAAAAAATTCAGCAAGAAACAATGAAATTGTATGGCAAAACTGGAGTAAATCCACTTGGTGGTTGTTTGCCACAAATGCTGCAATTTCCGATATTGATAGCCATGTATCGTTTTTTCCCATCCTCTATCGAACTTAGACAAGAACCATTCCTATGGGCAGACGACCTCTCATCTTACGATTCTATTCTGAATCTTCCATTTAATATACCTTTTTATGGGGATCATGTAAGTTTGTTTTGTTTGCTTTCTGCCATTAGTAGTTTACTTTATATGCGATTGAACAGCCAAATGACTCCTTCGGCAGGTGGTGCTGGTGCTGCTCAAATGAAAATGATGCAATACATGATGCCATTCATGTTGTTGTTTTTCTTCAATAGTTTCTCAGCAGGGTTGACCTATTATTTCTTCTTGTCAAATATCATCAGTTTTGGTCAACAATATGCCATTAAAAACTATTTTATTGACGAAGAAGCCATTCACAAACAACTGCAATCCAATAAGAAGAAACCACCAAAGAAGTCAAAATTTCAGGAAAGACTTCAAAAAATGATGGAAGAACAAGAAGCACAAAAAAGAGGCTTGAAAGGAGGAAACAAAGATGCAGACCCAAATGCAGAAACTAAAAGAATCAGTGGCACAAATCGAACGAAGCCCAAAAAACGCAAAAAATAAAGAAATCTTTTTGCAATTTTGAGGTAAAGTAGCTGGAAAAGTAAGCCAGCGTACTTTTATTACAATGTTCATTGTGTTTACAAAACTTTGAAAACTTATCTTCCGTTAGGATTATGGACTGTCAAAACTGCGACCCTTTGAAGTTTCAATAAGAATTATTGTTAAAATTTGTAAAGGCTTTTTTGTAGTTTTGTGTTTGGCGAGTGGCGTTTAACAAACATTTACATAAATAAGAATTATTCGTATTTATTTAAAAAAATAACCATCTCTCCAAAATAAACTTAGTATTTAATTGGTCAATTCATTAACAAATAAAAATTCTAAAGATTATGTTTAGAGCTTTACTTTTAACCTTACTAGTAGGCAGTTGCTTGTCTGTAAATGCACAGACTCAAGCACCTTCAACTACTACTAAGGCAGACATTTATTCTGTGCTTACAACTCCATTTCCTGCAAAATACAAAGTGACAACTGGAAATGAGTTGAATTCTACTACTACAAGACCTGCTTCTGGTGACTATGTTCCTCAGAAAAGCGGTGTAGGAACAATTATCGGTACGACTACTTACGATCTTCAAACAAACTATGGTATGTGTAGAAGGATTGTAGTGTCTGGTGATAATGTATATGCAGCTTGGACAGGAAGCGAAACAGGTGATGTTGCTGCTCCTGATCGTGGTACTTTTCTAAATATGTCCAATGACGGTGGTGACACATGGATGTCTTTGGAAGCAGCAAACATTAGACGTGAGAGTCAACGTGTTGGTTGGCCTAACTTGGGTGTAGTAGAATCAGGTGCCAATCAGGGACGTCTGTTTTCTATTACTCATAGTGGTGCTGATGGATTAAACTTTGCTTATTTAGATGCAGGTAGTACAGAGTGGCAAGATGCTATCATTCCAGGAGATGCGGATGCTGTATGGCCTCGTGCTGCTGTTGATGGTGAGAACATTCACGTAATCACTTCACGTAATGGTACATTTGGGTGCGGTGCTGATGGAGGATTGGCTTATTTCCGTTCACAAGATGGTGGAGATACATGGGAAGGTCCTATTTGTGTTGCAGATGCTACTTCTGGATTAGGATTGGGTGAAATCGACGATGATGCTTCTTTGAGAGCAGATAGTTATTTCATTGATGCAAAAGACGGAGTAGTTGCATTCGCTTATGGTAACTTTGGTGAAGACCTAGTTGTTTTCAAATCAACTAATGGTGGTGATACTTGGGCTGCTATTATTGCTCAATCAGTAGATGTTGATCCTGAAGGTGATGGAAGTACAATCTTAGAATCTGCTGTAACATCTGGTGGTGGTATCAGCTTGTTGATTGATGGTGGTGAAGTAAACCTTTGGTATGAGCGTATTTTTAATGCAGATGCGAATAGTAGCTATATTGTAAACAGTACTTGTATCATGCACTGGAAAGAAAGCTTTGGTACAAATGGTTCTAAAGTGATTGGTCCTACAGTATTGCAGGATTACGATGGCGATATGATTGCGACCGTTGATACTCAAAATGAAGAATTCCAAATTTATGGCAATACATTGCTTGGACAAACAAGTGCAGGTATAGATGCAAATGGAACTTACTATGTAGCTTATTCTTCTGTTAGAGATGGTGCTTTTGAAAATGCTGCAAGAGAATACAGAGATATTTACGTTATTTCTTCTAATGATGGTGGTGCAACTTGGATGGGACCTTTTCGTATTTCGGATAGCGCAACAACTGAAGATGTATATCCATCTATTCAAAGAGATGTAAAAGATGTTTTGCACCTCGTTTGGCAGTCTGACGCTTTAACTGGTACTGCTGTTCAGGAAGATCAAGCAGAATTTACTACCAATGAAATCACTTATTTAAAGATTCCTGTTGGTGATGTAATGGGCATGGCTCCACGCAACAACACTACTCCAATCATTTTCCCTTATTTAGGTGGATTCTTACCAAATCCATTGGAAGGCTGTGAAGGCGTGATTGAGCGATTTGATACACACGTATTGGATTTTCCTGATGGTGACTTGACAGATGATATTGTGATTAGCAATACTTTTGATATCAATGTAGCAGGTAGCGAAGGTTACTGGATTTTGACAGTAACAGACAGCGATGGCAATACGATTGAAGATATTCCATTGGATGCCAATGGCGACCCAATTCTTCAACAAGTATTGGCAGATAGTGGTCCTCCTACCATTTTCTTAGAACCCTTGTTGGAAATCAATGGAGGTTTGTATTCATTAGGATTTTTTGAAGAAATCGATGTAGTAGCAGGTTCTGAATATGTTGATTCAGGTGCTATTAGTCAAGATGATGGTGATTTCTTTGGCTGTCCTTCTTCGGTTACAGTAGATAACCCTGTTGATACTGCAAACCCAACTCCTGTAGATCAACCTTTCCAAGTAGTTTATACAGCAACTGATCACCTCGGTAAATCGGCTTCTCTTACTCGATTGGTAAATGTAATCGGTATTGATGCTGAAGCTCCATTTATCCAACTTTTGACAGCAAGAGCAGACTCTATACAAGAAGATGGTGCAGTTTATGAGATTGAAGTAGAAGTAGGTGGTGTTTGGCAAGAACCTGGTTTTATTGCATTGGACAACGTTGACTTAGTGATGACAGATGATGTAGTAATTGGAGGAGATACAGTAGATTTAGAAAATGTGGGTACTTACATTGTTACTTACACTGCTACTGACAATGCTGGTAATTCTGCAAGTGTTACTCGTCAAGTAGTTGTACGTGACGGTACTGCACCAACAGTTGGTTTGATTGGACCTGTTCCCGTAGTCGTTCCTTGTAATGGCAACTACTTTGAGTTTGGTGCAAATGCCTTCGACGCAGTAGATGGTACTTTGCAAGTAGAAGTAGGCGGAGATTGTGTATGTACTACAACTGCAGGTAGCTATATCGTAACTTATACAGCTACAGATGCAAGTGGCAATACTACAACTGAGTCTCGCTTGGTTATCGTTCAAGGTAACTGTGCTGAAGATTGTTCTACTAATCCTGCAAGCCCATGTTTTGTAGATGCTATCAATGACAACTATGAGCTTTACCAAGCCATTACCATGCGTCCAAATCCAACAAATGGTCTTTTAACCATTGACATTGAAGGAGTGAATGTATCTGGTGCAAATGTGGAAGTGTTCAACCTTGTAGGTGAATTGATTCACACAGAAACCATGCAGTCTTCTACTTTGAGCATTGATTTAGCAAGCCAAGCTGCTGGCATGTATGTAGTGAAAGTAAATACTGCTGAAGGTGCCATTGCTAAAAAGATAGTGCTTGAAAAATAATCATTGAAGTGATGATTTACACTATAATTTGACTTCAAAATATTGATAATCAGTTATTGGTATTTGATTTCAAATGCTTTATCAAAAGCCACTTGTCTATTCAGGCAAGTGGCTTTTTGTATATATGCTCTGTGGAAATATTCTTCAAATGGTTTATAGGAAACAAATAAGACAGTTACTGACGATTTTTCTGCTTATATTTATTGAAAATTTGTTATTATTATGCAACGATTTTTTGACCTTTTACCTACTAATGAATAGAACAAAGTTACTTTAACATCAATTTTTACTCAATTAAAACTTTAACCGATTATGGTACGAACATTACTGTGTACTTTTTTAATGCTCTTTTTTGTGTATTCACAAGCACAAGAAGCCTATCAACCCATTCGCCCTTATTCTGTAAATTCTCTGGTTCAAGACTATGATTGTCAAGATATAAGTGGGGTTGAGGAGGCAAGTGCTTCAATGAACAAACCGATTACAAGTAAACCTGTTTTCAAAAAAAATGCAGGGGTATCTATTGGAACGACTACTTATGACCTTCAAACCAATGTGGGCGTATGTCGTCGTGTCATGGTAGAGGACAACAACGTGTATGCTATGTGGACTATGAGTCATACCTTTGATTTGGCAGCACCCGACCGTGGTACAGGCTTCAATGAATCAAACGATGGCGGTGAAACATGGCGTATGGCACCAACCACAAGATTGGAGGAAGAACGAAATGGCTGGCCGAACATAGGCAAAACTGCCAATGGTCGCTTGTTTTCACTCGCACACTTTGCTTCAAGCACCAATGCAGTTAATGGACTAGCTTTTACTTATCGACAAGAAGGTTCTACGGAGTGGATTTCAACTGCCATTCCTGTAGATTTGGATGCAACTTGGGCGAGAGCCGCAGCAGATGGTAATACGATTCATGTCATTGCTTGTCGATTTGAAGGTGAATTTGAAGGGATTACCGCAGGCGTATCTTACATTCGTTCTACTGATGCAGGAGATACTTGGGAAGAACCTATCTTACTTCCTCGAATGGACGAAATAGTTCCTGCAAATGGTTGGTCCGCAGATACTTATTTTGTAGATGCAAAAAATGGAACAGTAGCAGTCGTATTGGGTAAATATGGTTCTGATCTGATTTTTTATAAGTCAGTAGATGGTGGCGATACTTGGAATGATCCTGTGATTGTCACCAATTCACCTGCTCCAAATGTAGATACAGTCAATGCAACCGATACAGATGAGCCTCTTTTTGAGCCTACTGCACTGGCAGGTGGTCAAATTAGTGTAATCATTGACAATGATGGTGAAACCCATATCTGGTACGATAGAATTTTCAACACTTTGTGTAATGGACAGCCTGGTGTTTGTTACTTACCCAACAGCACTGCCTTGATGTATTGGAAAGAATCTTATGGAGTAGGCAATGCAAAGATTTTGGGTAAAACAGTAAGAATGGATTATACAGGTGATTGCGAAACGGTGATTGACTTCAATGCCGTTGAATCTCAAAGTTATAGCACTAGTTTGGTAGGTCATGCAAGTGCAGGTATTGATGCAGAAGGAAATTTGTACTTGGCATTTTCTTCCATGCGTGATGGTGCGTTTGAGCCAGACCGTCCTGATAGAATGTTCCGAGATGTTTATCTCATCAAATCTATGGACAAAGGTGAAACTTGGGAAGGTCCTTACAATGTATCGGATGACCCAACAAGCGAAGATGTGTATCCTTCTATCGCAAGAACCGTAGATGGAAATGTTCACCTTGTTTACCAAAAAGACCAGTTTACTGGCGTAGCTGTAAATAATGCAAATGGTGGTACAAACGGACAAGATACCTTCGTTGAAAACGATATGCAATATGTGAAAATACCAGTTGGAGATATCGTTACACCTATGGATTTGAACAATACTTGTCCTTTGGCATTCACCTATGTAAACGGATTTTTACCCAACCCATTGGAGCAATGCCCTGCAACTATTGACCGTTTTGATACACACGTATTCGATTTTCCTGACGGAGATTTGACCGATCAAATTGTGATATCCCATACATTCGACATCAATGTAGCGGGTAGTGAGGGTTATTGGATATTAACAGTGACAGACAGTGACGGGAATACCATTGAAGACATCCCATTGGACGGAAATGGAGATCCAATTCTTCAAACTGTATTAGAAGATACAGATCCTCCTGCTCTATTCGTTCAGCCATTGGTCGAAATTGGAGGAAGTTTGTGGACTATTGGTGAATTCTTGGAAATCGATGTAGTAGTAGGTAGCGAATATATTGATGCAGGTGCAATAGCACAGGATGAAGGAGACGTATTTGGTTGTCCAGCGTCAGTTACTGTTGACAATCCTGTAACTACTGCGAGTCCAACACCTGCTGAACAACCCTTTGAAGTTATTTACACTGCTACAGACCATACAGGCAAAGAATCCACTGCAAGTCGATTTGTGAATGTGATTGGAGCAGATTTTGAAGCACCGATTATTCAATTGTTATTGAGTGGTGATCCTAACGATACCGCCGAAAGTGGTTCTACTTTCACCGTAGATGTCCAAATTGGAGCTGTTTGGGAAGAACCTGGTTTCTATGCATTTGACAATGTAGATTTAGACCTTACCAACAATGTAGTGATTGGTGGAGAGACAGTAGATTTGGAGAAAGTGGGAGAATACACCATCACCTACAATGTGATTGATAAAGGCGGCAACATTGGTGCTGCAACTCGTATTGTTTCTGTACAAGACCGTACAGGCCCTACCGTAGGTATCATTGGCCCTGTGCCAGTGGTAGTTCCTTGTAATGGTAATTACTTTGAATTTGGAGCCAATGCTTTTGATGAAGTAGATGGAAGTATTCAAATAGAAATAGGAGGTGATTGTGTATGCCCTACAATGGCAGGTAGTTATATTGTAACTTATAGTGCAACTGATGCAAGCGGCAACACAACTACTGAATCTCGATTGGTCATTGTTCAAGGAGCTTGTGATACAGCTTGTCCTACTGATGATCCTGAGAGTCCTTGTTTTGGCGTAGGAATCAACGACAATTACGAATTGTACCAATCAGTCAATCTCTATCCTAACCCAACAAGTCGTATCTTAAACATTGAAGTAGAAGGCATCAATGGTGCGAATATTCAAATATTCAACTTGGTAGGTGAATTGGTTCATACAGAAACCATGCAGGCTTCTAATTTGAGCATTGATATGGCAGATCAAGCAGCGGGTATGTATATTGTAAAGGTAAACACCAATGAAGGAAGTATTGCGAAGAAAATAGTATTGGAGAAATAGACTTTAGACAAAAAATCAAATATATAAGACCTTAACTAATTGGTTGTCAATTGATTTATTTGTCATTATAGGTAAGCCATCGTTAGCAATAACGATGGCTTATTTTTTTATCAAGATTTGGACTAATGAGACTTTAGATGAAATATTGAAGACGTAAGACGTAAGACTTTAAATTAGCTAAACCTTCAAAATAATTCGGACAAGTTTTGTGTTTGAATCCCGATTAATATAAGAGGCAAGTTTTGTAGTTTGAATTTGAGTTTTCACTTAGGATTTGGACAAAAGATTTAAGTGAAATGGTGTTTTCGATGCAATTTGGTTATAATCAAATGTTTAATCCTTGTGCCTTACATCTTAATTTTACTCACTCTCCAAAATCTCCTTAAATTGCCCTGCAATCGTAGTGCTCAAAACTCCGACTATACCTGCAACCGAGGCCCAAATACCATTTTGTACCTTTTCAACTTCAAAGTTGCCCGTCACTAAATAATAAATCACAAAAGGAAGCACAGCAGTCGTCAATCCCACTAAAACGGAGGCGGTTACTCGGCGAACATTTTGGATGATGATGGAAATAAAATAAAAACCCAACAGAAATACAAAAGGCAATAACAGCAGACCAATCGCAAACTGTTTGTACCAGACAAGTGCAATATTTGTCCCCAAAACAATGTCCATAAAAAAAGTAATTCCCAACATACACAACAAAAAGAAGGTATTGAGGATGGTATAAAGCAAAATATGACGGGCTTGATAGTTGCGGATTTCGGAGAAATAAGCCCTGTCAATTGTAATATTTTTGGGAATCAATACTTTTCCTGCAAATTTGTTGAGCCTCTCCCCAAAGCGATCAATGATACTTTGAGAAAAGTATTGCAAATTAGCCGTCAATAAAGGAACTTCCGAAATTTGATAAGAATGAAGCATATACCACACCAAAGAAAGAAGAATGTTGAGTGCAACAATCACCTGAATTGCAAAAAGTAAGGAATGTGCATTGGCAAGAAAAGTGGCAATCAAACACACGCTGATTAACTGAAAAAACTTGATAAAAGGACTGATGAGTAGCGACATATTCTGAAACTTCAAAGGCAAGACCCTCAGCGCAATATTGTCTGTTTTACGAGCCTCTTCAAAACTCACCTTACCGCTACTCACAGGCAAAACCTGATTTTCCCAAACCCGTTCCCAACTTTCCTCCAACTCCTCTGGACTGACGTTTGCATTTTTGTAAATTTCGTAGTAACGATCTCGAAAAAGGGCTTTTGTCAAATCATTGTCCACCTCACAAAATTCTTCTGCAATAGCTTGATCCTCTGCTTTCATACTAAACTTTGTTAGTTTTGAAGTATTTAGCAAGGTAAAAAAAGTCGCTTTATCCAAACCACCCAACAGTCCAAAAACTGCTCTGCCGAAAAACCATTGATAAGTTCTCGGTATGATATGACTTGTCACCAAATTGCCGTAGATATAAGTGAAGCCTGCCAAAATTACGAATAGCAAGATATTGGACATTGCGTTTTGAGTGAAGTAGCGGAAATGTGCTGTTAGCGCAAAAATACTCACCAAAACCCACACCGCATCGCCAATAATCATAGACCACGGACGCAAAAACAGCAGATCCACCATACGAGAAAGCCAATCAACAATTCGTCGACTCACAGGAATATCGGAGTAAATACCTAAGTTTTGTTCTTGATCCATATCTGTCTAATAGGGTTTAGCGTTAAAATTGATTTTTTGGGCGAATCAGATATACCAAGGTGTCTCAATCAAGTAGGCACAATAACCATGCTATTATTTTAAATCCAGAATATGCCCCATGAGTGATTTCTTTGTTCTAAGGTAAGCCAAATTCTCTTTTTTAGGAGGCATTTCAAGTGGCAATCTACTGACCACATTGATGAAACTATTGTCGAAAGCCTCTACTTTTTGCGGATTATTAGTCATGAGATGAATCTCCTTCACTCCCAAATCCGTCAACATTTCAATGGCCACCCCGTATGTCCGTTCATCTGGCTCAAATCCAAGATGGATGTTTGCATCAACTGTATTAATTCCTTTATCTTGAAGATTATAAGCCTTCATCTTATTGATAATGCCAATGCCCCTTCCTTCCTGACGAAGATACAATACTACACCTCCTTTCTCAGCCGTCACTTCCAATGCTCTTTCCAATTGCTCCCCACAATCGCACCGCAACGAACCAAAAATATCACCCGTCATGCACTCCGAATGAATCCGAACCACCACAGGTTTTGTCAAATCTGTATTTTCGCTTACCATAGCAATGTGAGGCTTAGCTGATTCTGGCGAATTGGCATAAGCAATCATCTGAAAAAGCCCCCATTTAGTAGGCAAAACACTTTCTGCTTGTCTCAACATATTTTTTGATTTTCTTCTATAACAGCAAAGTTACTGAAATAGTTATTGCAAAAACATGCCAAGCGCATCAAAAGCTTTTTGCTCAATAAGGAACGCTTCAAAAATAACTTCATCAATTTTATTTGATAATAAACTGATATTGAAGTATTTTTTTCATTTTCATTTATTCATAGCCCATTGTCCACTTCAACCAATTTTGTTCGGTTTCATTTAGATAAGGCGACAAACCATTCCACACCTTTTGATGATAAGTTTCCAACCACGCCATTTCATCTGATGTCAATAAGCGGTTGTCTATCAAATCCACTGCAATAGGAAAAAGTGTTAGTGCTTCAAATTGCAGAAAATTTTGAAATACAGAGTTAGTCGTTAACACCACATTTTCTGTACGGATGCCGTAGTTCCCCTCTTTATAGAAAGCAGGTTCAATCGTTGTGACCATACCCACTTCAAAAGCTATACTTAAATCTGCCGTAGCGCCTGAACCAAAACTCTGTGGCCCTTCATGCACATTCAAGCAAAAACCCACGCCATGACCAGTGCCATGCAAATAGTTCAAGCCATATTGCCACAAAGCCGTTTTCGCCAGTGCCTCCAATTGATAACCATTCGTACCGATTGGAAAAACTACTTTTGAAAGTTGGATAAAGCCCTTCAAAACCAATGTGAAATCCCGTTTTTCCTCAGCAGTTGGTACACCCAAACAAACTGTTCGGGTAATATCCGTAGTGCCACCTAAATATTGTCCGCCGCTATCCAACAAATACAAACCACTATTTTGCAGCATTTTATTCGAAGTACTGCTGGGATTGTAATGCGGACTTGCGCCACTTGACCGATAAGCCGAAATCGCCCCAAAACTATCCCCAATAAATTCCACTTGTTCGGCTCTAAACTCGTGCAAACGTTCCGCAGCAGTCCATTCATTTGCCTCTTTTCCTTCCTTCAATTGGGCATCTAACCAAACATAAAATTTCACCAAAGCCACCCCGTCTTTCACCATCACCTTGCGCCAATTTTCGATTTCCGTTTTGTTTTTGATTGCTTTCAAATAAGTCGTATGATTGGCCAATGTGCGAATGGTACAACTTGAAGGAATGGCGTTTTGCAGATAAGCATTGGTTTTTTGAGCATCAAATAGTACGGTACTTTTTGCAGGAAGAGCAGCCAATTGAAGGTAAATATGATTGTAAGGCTGCAATTCAATACCTTCATCTTGAAGTTGTTCTGCAATTGTATCAGTCACTTTTTGTTCGTCAATAAACAAAACTGCTTTTTCTGTCGACACCAAGGCAAAGGCATACACTACAGGATTGAAGGCTACATCGTTACCCCGAATATTGAAGAGCCAAGCAATATCATCCAAACTGCTCAACAGTTGAAAATCTGCTTTTTGCTCATCCAAAAATGCCCGCATTTCCTTCAATTTATCTGTACTCGACTTGCCACAATATTGCAGTTCATGGAGAAAAATGGGATGCAAGGGTAGGGGAGGGCGGTCTTGCCAAATCTCAGCCGATAAGTCACCCACTTCCTTCAATATTGTCTTTTTAGATTCAAAAACCTCCTGCATTTGTTGCAATTGTGCCACTGAAAACAAACGCCCATCATAACCAATTACTGCACCGATTGGTAAATGTTTTTTCAGCCAATACAAATGTTCAGGTGTATGTGCTTTCTGCAATTTCATCAGACCAATGCCCGAACCCTGCAATTGTGTTTCTGCTTGGGTAAAATAACGGGAATCTGTCCACAAATAGGCATCCTCCAATGTGATGACCAAAGTGCCTGCCGAACCTGTGAAGCCTGACAACCACTCTCTTATTTTCCAGTGATTGGCTATGTATTCGCTTTGATGTGGATCAGTTGAAGGAATGATATAAGCATTGATGCCCTCTTGTTGGAGTTGTTGGCGGATTTTTTGAAGTTTGTTGTTCATATATGATTTTTTATCTAAAAATATTGGGTGACTGCCAATTGGATTTTTTGAAGGAACATATTCATTATTAAATTGAGAATAAAAATAAAAAATAATTTAATATTTAAGGAAGTCTGGCATGAAACCCATCAATTTTACTTGCTATATCGGGTTTACGCAAATACTCTGAGAAATACGCTCCCAACTCTTTTATGATGAGAGGAGTAAAAATGCTTGCTTTTGGAAATTGCTTATAAAGTTGATAAAATACGTCAATACCCTCTCTGTTAATTAGTTCTATTAATTGTTCGAAAGTTGGAGCTTTGGAGTTTCCTATTTGATAAGGTGTAAAGTGCCTTTGTGTCCTACCTGGCTGCAATTGCTCACATTGAAGTCCATCTGCACTCATTTTTTCAAAAGCATTTTCTTCAAATAGCTTTTGAGATTGGGGAATCTGTTTGACAAAAGCATCTAAAAAGCAAAGAGTTAATACGCAGGTTTGTTGGTAGTTTTGCCAGACGATGGCAGAATTATCGTGCTTATTTTTGGATTGAAGGGAGGCTGCAATTGCCCCAATTGATACAAAATCATTGTGTGAAACATGCCCTACTTTGCAGTAATAACGCCGAGCATACTGCAAGGTATTCAGCCACGTAAAAGTGGAGGATAAGCGGGCAAATGCCAAAATGGGTGTTTGGAATTGATCTTGTTTGGAAGACAAAATCTCCAATATTTTGGGGTTAGATGTATAAAAATCGTAGTCAATGGTCGTATCCTGTAGTATGGCTGCCTTCAAACTGTTGCGGTAATTTGCATATTTCTCTCCCATAAAACCCAGCACTACTTGCGCTCCGAAACTATGTCCAATCAAGGCAATTTCATTTTCTTTAATGTGAAATTTTCTTTTTTTGTATTGTATAATGATTTCTATATCTGCAATAGAACGCTCCAAATCCCAATCAATCCCTAGTGTTTTGGCGTCCATTGGATGAAAAGAACTACTAACGACTACATAACCCCAACTGGCTAAATATTCCAGCATCAGTGCATTATCATCAATATGGGCATCTAAACCTTGGTGGTAAATAATCATTGGAAATGCTTCCTCCAATACAGGGGCGTTTTTAGTCGCCATGATTTGACTTTGCATCAATTGTTGAAAGCGTTTTTCATCGACTTCTGTCCAATCCTTGTCCTCCTTGCCACTGAAATACAAGCGTGCTTTTTCGATGTGATGGTGTTTCATGCGTTCATGAAAGGATATAAGAGCGGACTCTTTGCTCTCAAAATCCCAATAGTTTTGGTAGCGCATATTGGGTTTTGCAGCTGTTTTTTGAGTAGGATACCATACATTGAGTGGCACTGGGCGGAGTGTAGTCTGATTATCAGGGAAAGAGGTTTGGTAAAAACGCCCTTCATCAAAAATACAATGATATCTAAAGCCCACATTGTAAGGACCATATTGCAGTGGAAGTTGAAGCATACCTATGGACACCAATTAAAATGAATGTAAAAACTAAAATTAAGCAAATAATCGCAGATTTCGTAATGTATTTTTTTGAATCGCAGAATTTGATTCAGCCGCTTAAAAAAAATGATTATCTTGTGCTTACTACATTCTACACCCAAGAATGTAACCATCTTAAAACCTGCATTTTATCAAATATACAAACAATCATTATGGCAAATTTTGACTACATCATTATCGGAGCAGGATCGGCAGGTTGTGTATTGGCGAATCGGCTTTCAACAGATCCATCTATCCAAGTCTTATTATTGGAGGCAGGAGGTCCAGATAGAGATCCACTTATTCACATCCCCAATGGCTATTCCCAATTGTTCAAAAAACCGTATGATTGGGGCTTTTGGACGGAACCACAAGCACAAGTTAACAACCGAAAAATCTATCTTCCTCGTGGTAAAACTTTGGGTGGATGCAGCTCGACCAATGCTTTGGCGTATGTGCGTGGCAACAAAGAAGACTACAATGATTGGGCAAAAATGGGAAATGAAGGCTGGAGTTTTGAAGAAATATTGCCTTATTTCATCCGATCAGAAAACAATGAACAGTTGAATCAAGTAGATAAAGGATATCACGGTAAAAACGGAGAATTGAATATAACCCATGCTACCCGCTTCAAAACACCTTATGGAGATGCTTTTTTGGAAGCTGCAAAACAAGTGGGGATTCCTGAAACTACAGACTACAATGGCGCACAACAAAAAGGAACTTCTTTGCTTCAATTTACCATCAAAGACGGCAAAAGACACAGCGGTGCAACTGCTTTTTTGAAACCTGCTTTGGGTCGCCCCAACCTCACCACTATCACTAAAGCCCATGTTAAACAAGTTATTATAGAAAACGATCGGGCGATTGGAGTAGAATACTTCAAAGGTAAAAAAACAGAAAAAGTATTGGTGAACAAAGAAGTGATTGTATCGGCAGGCAGCTTCAATTCACCTCAGATATTGATGCTTTCGGGCATTGGCGATGCAGAGGAATTGAAAAAACACGGAATCACCTGCAAAAAGGACTTAAAAGGAGTCGGCAAAAACCTGCAAGATCATCTTTTTTATGGTATTTCAGCGACATCCAAACAACAAGAAGGACTCAACCACCACATCAAATTGTGGAACCAATTGAAGGGTTTGGGGCAGTTTTTGTTTAAGAAAACAGGCGTATTTACCGTCAGTCCATTGGAGGCTGTAGCTTTTGTGAATATTGAAGATTATACTTCTGATGAGCGGGTCAATTTCCAATTTCACTTTGCGCCCATGCACGCAGGAAAAGGCTACGACTACGATATGTACGACCCTTACACTCTGCCCAAACACGATGGTTTCACGATTCTCCCCACCTTGTTGCACCCCAAAAGTAGGGGTTATGTCGGTTTGCGGTCTGCCAATCCATTGGATGCGCCGATGATTCAGCCCAACTTTTTGCAGGAAGAGGCGGATTTGAAGCAATTGGTAGAAGGGGGTAAATTGGCATTGGAAATGATGCAACAATCGGCTTTTGATGCCTATCGAAAAGAAATCGTTGCACCTCCAGATTTTAGTTCGGAAGCGGGTATTATTGACCACATCAAAAAATCGGTGGAAACAGTTTACCATCCTATTGGCACCTGCAAAATGGGCAAGGATGAAATGGCAGTAGTAAACGACCAACTGCAAGTACATGGCATTGAAGGACTACGAGTTGTAGATGCTTCGATTATGCCTACCATTGTATCTGGCAATACCAATGCTCCTGCATTCATGATTGCAGAAAAAGCGGCGGACATGATTCTGGGAAAAACACTTGCAGGACGAAAGGGGAAAGACATAATGAAAACGGAAAAAATTTAATCAATGAAAAGCATTTTGGTAACAGGGGCAAACGGACAGCTCGGAATGGCACTACAAAAACTCAGCAGAACGATGCCCAATGCCCATTTTATATTTTGCAGTCGGGAAGATTTGGACATCACCCAACCCAATGATATTCAACAGTACTTTGAGGATTACGATATTGGCGCAGTCATCAACAGCGCAGCTTATACGCAAGTCGATAAGGCAGAAACTGAGCAAAATTTGGCGCATGAAATCAACAGTCAAGGAGTTACAAACTTGGCGAAAGCTTGTGCAAAAGCAGATGCTTGGTTGTTCCATATTTCTACGGATTTTGTCTTCAATGGTCAGCAAAACATTCCCTACAAAGAAAGCGATTTGACCGCACCTATTGGAGCTTATGGTCACAGCAAATTGGAAGGGGAGGAAGCTGCATTGCAGAACCACACTAAAAGTGTGATTTTCAGAACATCTTGGTTGTATTCAACTACGGGACACAATTTTGTGAAAACGATGCTGCGATTGGGCAAAGAACGGGAAAAACTGAATGTGGTCTATGACCAAATTGGCTGCCCGACTTTTGCAGAAGATTTGGCGGTGACTTTGCTGCAAATTCTGCAACAACCCGACAAATTGCAGGGCTGCGAAATTTACCATTTCTCCAACAAAGGTGTGGCGAGTTGGTACGATTTTGCAGTGGCAATCATGCAGCTCGCAAAGATTGAATGTGAGGTGAATCCCATCGAAACGAAAGATTATCCGACTCCCGCTCAAAGACCCAATTTTAGCGTTTTAGATACCCAAAAAATCCGCAATGCATTTGGAATAGAGATTCCTTATTGGAGAGATAGTTTAGAGAATTGTTTGTATATGATGGAGGAAATAAAGTAGAAAACCTCAATTTCAAAAATCATGTACTTAGGTTGGCCAAAGTGTTAATTAAATAGAAGAAAAGTTAAACAGTGCTAAAAAGCGTTTCTTCTGCAATAAGCTGCGTAAATTGATATTTTACTCACCTTATTAAAGCAGCAATATGAAAACAGTTTTTTACGTCCTTTGCAGTCTATTCTTAACTACAACAGTCCTTATCGGGCAAACCGTTACGCAGCCACCAAGCGGTGGCAACCAAAAGAGTTCGGTCACACAATACATTGGCACTCTGGCACACATCACCATTGATTACAGCAGCCCTGATGTCACCTCTCCCCAAGGCGAAGACCGCACAGGTAAAATTTGGGGACAGCTTGTTCCTTGGGGTTTGCAAAACTTGAATTTTGGACTAAGCACAGACGCAAACCCTTCTCCATGGCGTGCAGGAGCCAACGAAAACACCACTTTTCACTTCTCACACGACATGATGGTGCAGGGAAAACCCATCAAAGCAGGTACTTACGGCTTTCATGTCATTCCCAAAGAAACAGGTGCTTGGACGCTCATTTTCTCCAACAATGCTACGGCTTGGGGAAGTTTCTACTACAACCCATCAGAAGATGCCCTTCGAGTAGAGGCAACGCCAACAGAAAGTGAATACCACGAATGGCTCACCTATGAATTTACAGACCGACAGCCTACTAATTGTACAGTTGCCCTCAAATGGGAAAAATTGGCACTGCCAATCAAAATTGAGGTAGCAGATATTCACAAGATGTATGTCGACAATTTCCGAAAAGAACTGCAATCTACGGCGGGCTTCAATTGGCAAGGATGGCAAGCAGCGGCAGCTTATTGCTACCAAAACGATGTCAATTTAGAGGAGGCATTGACTTGGGCGGACAATGCAGTGAATCTTCCTTTTGGGGGAGAAAAGAATTTTACAACGCTTCAAACCAAAGCCAATATTCTGGAAAAGTTGGGCAAAAAAGAGGAAGCAGCAGCGACGATGAAACAAGCGATTGAACATCCAACGGCAGGAGTTTTTCAGGTGCATCAATATGGTCGTCAGTTGATTGCAGAAGGTAAAAAGAAAGAAGCTCTTGAGGTGTTTGAATACAATATGAAAAATTTTGGAGATGTTTGGCCTGTAAGGGTTGGATTAGCAAGAGGCTATTCAGCTTTGGGCGAATATGACAAGGCTTTGGAACACTGCAAAATAGCGTTGGAACGTGCGCCAGACAAATTGAACAAGGATAGTTTGGTAGCTGCTATCGAAAAATTGGAGAAAAAACAGGATATGAATTAATATGAACTTTGGACGAAAGAAGCAAGGTATAAAGAATTGATAATTAAAATCTTAACTTTTGACGTAATTGGTTCTTAGTCAATTCAATTCTTACTTCTTGCGTCTTTGCTCCCTCGTCCAAAGTCTAAAATTAATTGGATTTGAATAGTTAGTGATTGGTGACTGGTAATTTGAACTTAGTCGATTATCAGTCACCGATTCTTCAAAAGCAATAAAAATTTGCTTATATCATTCACCCCATTTTAGAAATTACCCCCGTTTTTTCCAACAACTCCGAAAGCGACATTTGCGTATTCCGAATGTCCTTCCAATCCTTCAATATTATTCCTAAAGTTTCCTCCACAATGGATTTGTCCAAGTGGTCAATGTGCAAAGCCGCCAGAGATTGCGCCCAATCCAAAGTTTCGGCAATACCAGGAACTTTGTCGAGTTTTTGTTGGCGGAGTTGCTGCATAAACTGACAGATTTGCACACCCAACTTTTCGTCAATTTGAGGTACTTTTTGTTGAACGATTTGTATTTCTTTGTCCATTTCGGGATAATCAATCCAAAGGTAAAAACAACGCCTCCGCAAAGCATCCGAAAGATCTCGCACTCTATTTGAAGTAATCACTACCATAGGAATGTGTGTAGCTTGAACTGCTCCCATTTCGGGAATACTGATTTGCCAATCCGACAAAAGTTCCAACAAAAAGCTCTCAAAAGCTTCGTCGGCTCGGTCGACTTCATCAATCAACAAAACGGGTGATTTGTGGCTGCTAATCGCTTGCAGTAAGGGGCGTTTGAGTAGGAATTTTTCATGGAAAATAAAATTTTCCTTTTCTTCAAAAGACCATTGTTCCGTTTCTGCCATTTTCAAGGCAAGCAGTTGGGCTTGATAGTTCCATTCGTACAATGCCTGCTCTGAGCTCAATCCTTCATAACATTGCAGCCGAATTAGATCAGTATCAAACGCTCGTGCCAAAACCTTTGCAATCTCGGTTTTACCAACACCAGGAGGGCCTTCTACAAGAAGCGGACGTTGAAGTTTTTGACATAGAAAAATGGACATCAAAATAGAGGAATCGGCGATATAACCTTGCTTTTGAAGGTTTTCTTTGAGTTTTTCAATGTACGGGTTTTGTTGCATATTCTATAAAAAATGTGGTTCATCGAAGATTTTGAGGTTAAGAGATTTTTGAAGTTCACACTTCAAAAGTATCGGTCATTCCTCTAAAAACTTGGGATGAGCCAAAAATATTTCGGGTTAATATATCATAAAAATCTCCAATAACAGACTTATCAAAACCTGCTATTGGAGATTTCTTATGAAAATGTATGTACTTAAAAATGAAGTATAGACAAGGGTCTATACTATATCAAAGCCGTCAATGCCCTTTTTGCATACACTCCTGCAAGGTGTTTGCGGTATTTTTCATTCGCAAAATGGTCTTGCATAATGGAAACACCATCAGCAGTGTTTGAAGTAGCAACTTCAATGGAATCTGCATTGAGAGGTTTACCCTGCAAAGCATTTTCAATTCCTCCGTCTCGAAAAGGTGTACTGCTTACCCCTGCAAAAGCAACTCTTGCCGTTTTTACAGTACCAATATTTACTTCAACTGCTGCTGCACAACCGACTAAGGCAAAACGAGAAGCAGGTTGAACAAATTTGTGGTAGGTAGAGTTTCGGTTGGCCGCTGACTTGGGAATGTGAATCGCTACAACGATTTCGTTTTCTTCAAGGTCGGTCGCAAACAAGCCTTGAAAAAAATCATCCGCCTCTACTCTGCGTTTGCTCTCCTCACCTTGAATAATAATAGCCGCATTGGCAGCCAACAAAATAGCGGGCCAATCTGCTGAAGGGTCGGCATGAGCGATGCTTCCGCCAATTGTACCAAAATTGCGTACTTGTACATCACCAATCATTTTTGCAGCTTGTGTCACCATCGGAGCGTGTTCTGCCAAAGCGGCATTTTTGGCAATTTCACCATGTGTAGCGCAAGCACCAATAGTAATGCCGTCTGCACTGTCGTGAATTTCTTTGAGTTCTGCAATGCTGGTGATGTCAATCAAATTTTCAGGTTCGGACAAACGCAATTTCATTACAGGAATTAAACTATGTCCTCCTGCCAAAATTTTACATTCGTCCTCGTATTGATTGAGTAGCTGAATCGCTTCAGCTACGGTTTGAGGTTTATGATAGGATACTTTATATGGAACCATTTTATTTACTTTTTTTAGTTATGAATAACATTCCAGACTTTCTGCGAAGTCACAGGCATTTCGATGTCGTGAATACCATAAGGTGACAACGCATCCATGACCGCATTGACCACAGCAGGAGTCGAACCAATACAACCAGCCTCTCCCGCACCCTTTACACCCAATGGATTGTGAGGACAAGGAGTAACAGTTCGTTCTACTTCAAAACTGGGGAAATCATCAGCACGAGGCATTACATAGTCCATGTATGATGCATTGAGCAACTGCCCAGATTGATCGTATATCGTTCCTTCAAACAACGCCTGACCAATACCTTGTGCTACACCGCCATGAATCTGACCATCTACAATCATCGGATTGATTACATTTCCTACATCGTCCACTGCAATGAATCGTTTGAGGGTCACTTTACCTGTTTCTTTGTCAATTTCGACAATGGCAATGTGTGCGCCAAAAGGATAGGTGAAATTGGTTGGGTCGTAAAAACTGGAAAAATCAAGACCAGGTTCTACTCCTGCGGGATAATCGTGTGGTACATAAGCGGTAAGCGAAATATCACCAAAACTAATAGATTTGTCTGTGCCTTTCACTGTCCATTTGCCGCCTGCATATTCGAGGTCTTCTGCTGAACACTCCAACTTGTGGGCTGCAATTTTTGCACCTTTCTCTAGCACTTTTTCAATGCTTTTGACAATCGCACTACCTCCAACCGCAAGGCTTCGAGAACCATAGGTTCCCATACCAAAAGCGACCGATTCGGAATCACCATGCACAACTTCCACATCCTCCAATGGAATCCCAAACTTGTCGGCAACTACCTGAGCAAAAGTCGTTTCGTGTCCTTGACCATGCGAATGTGCACCTGTAAAAACACTCACTTTGCCTGTTGGCTGTACCCTCACTTGTGCCGATTCGTACAAACCTGCTCTTGCGCCCAAAGCACCTACTACTGCCGATGGTGCAATACCACATGCCTCAATATAAGTCGAAAATCCGATGCCCAATAATTTACCGTTTTCACGAGCAGTTTTTTGTTCCGCTCTGAAATCTTCATAACCGACCATCTCTAATGCCTTATACAACACTTCGTGGTAATTTCCGCTATCGTATTGAAGAGCAACCTGTGTTTGATAACCTTCTTGTTCAACACCATCAAAAGGCTGAATGAAATTTTTGAGGCGCAATTCAGCAGGATCTTCTCCCATTTCCAAAGCTGCTGTGTCCAAAAGTCTTTCCAGTAGATAAGTTGCTTCTGGACGACCTGCTCCACGATAGGCATCTACCGCTGTTGTATGGGTAAATACTGCTTCTAAATCTATATGAATGAGGGGAGTAGTGTAAAGTCCTTGCAGCAAAGTACCGTGCAGCCATGTAGGAACGGCAGGTGCAAAAGTGGAAAGATAAGCTCCTAAATTGGCGTAGGTTTTCACCCGCAAAGCAGTGATTTTGCCATCTTTATCAAAACCCATTTCTGCTTTCGTAACGTGGTCACGACCGTGTGCATCTGTCACAAAACTTTCACTTCGTTCTGCTGTCCACTTCACAGGACGCTCCAACTGTTTGGAAGCCCATGTAACCAATGCTTCTTCAATGTAATGGAAAATTTTGCTGCCAAAACCACCTCCTACGTCTGGTGAGACGACTCGAACTTTGTGTTCGGGAATTCCTAGCACAAAAGCACACATCAATAAGCGGGTTAAGTGCGGATTTTGAGAAGTAGTATATAAAGTATATCGGTCATTGTGCGTTTCAAAGTGTCCAATTGCAGAGCGGGGTTCGATGGCATTTGGCACAACTCTTTGATTGATATAATCCAAAGTTGTAACATGATGTGAGGCTTCAATTGCAGCATCTACATCCGCTTTGGGATTACCCAATTCCCAGTCAAAACACAAATTGTTGGGAGCATCTGCATGTACAAGTGGTGCGCCTTCTTCTGTTGCAGCCTTAGCATTTGTCACCGCAGGCAATACTTCATAATCCACCATTACGTTTTCAGCAGCGTCTTTGGCTTGTGCATACGTTTCTGCAATCACTACTGCCACAGCATCTCCTGCATGCAATACTTTTTCGGAAACGAGCAATGGGTGTGGCGGTTCTTTCATGGTATCGCCATTTTTGAAGTTCACTTGCCATCCACAAGGCACTCCATTTATGCCTGATGCTGCAATGTCTTTGCCGGTATAAATTTTGACTACTCCCTCCATTTCTGAGGCACTGGAAATATCTACACTTTTGATATTGGCATGGGCAAAAGGGCTTCTTACAAAATAAGCAAAGGTCATTTGGGGCAAAACAATATCATCGGTATATCTACCTTTGCCCGTAATGAACCTTTTGTCTTCGACACGTTTAACCGAAGTTCCTATAAGGGTCATATTTGTTTGTTTTAGAAAGTTTAGAAAAAATGGTGTGATGCAAGGATTGTAGTAATAGTATTATGGTTATGCACTAATTTTCATAATTATATTACTTTACAATCCCACAGTTCTGTAGTTTTACAATTCTGCGGTCATCTTTTTAGCAGCATATTGAACTGACTTTACAATGTTGTGATAACCTGTACATCTACAAAAATTACCTTCGAGAGCTTCTCGAATTTCATGTTCACTAGGGTTTGCATTGTTGGAAAGTAAATCGGCAGAGGTCATAATCATTCCTGGCGTACAAAAACCACATTGCAGCCCATGTTCCTGATGGAAGCCTTCTTGAAGTGGGTGCAACGTACCATTGGTCGCCATACCTTCAATGGTTTTGACAGACCTACCGTTGGCTTGAACGGCAAGCATGGTACAAGATTTCAAGGCTTTGCCATCCAATAAAACAGTGCAAGCGCCGCAACTACTTGTATCGCAGCCAATATGCGTGCCTGTTAGCATGAGTTCGTCTCGAAGAAACTGAACCAACAACATCCGAGGTTCTACACTTCGGGTATAATTTTTACCATTTACGGTAAGGGAAACTTCAATCTGCATATACTATTAGATTTTTAGGTTTGGTGAGAAAATTTCTTTAAAAATAGGTTATTTGCTAAAAAAAAACAATTTTTACTTGCTAAAAACCAATAAAAAATACCATTCCGTCTTGAAACAACTATTTAATCAAAAAAAGATTTTTATTTTCGATGCTTTTGGCACACTCTTCAAAACGAGTAGCTTTGAAACTGAACTCGAAAAACTTGTTGGTAGCAAATCCTTTGATTTGATTGCTCTGTGGCGCAGAAAACAATTGGAGTACACTTGGCTGTATAATCAAATGCAACAATACATTCCTTTTGATGAAATTACCAAACTTGCTTTGGAGTTTAGTATGCGACACCACAAGATTGAAGATGAAATGGTAAGAAATTTATTATTACCGATTTATGATTGTTCAAATCTGATTGAAGGAACGCTTGAAGCATTGTCTTTTTTGAAAAAGGAAGGGAAAACAGTGGTGATTCTCTCCAATGGCACACCGACTATGCTGCAAAATGGCATTGAAGCGAATGGAATTACCCATTTTATTGACCATTTTTTCTCAGTAGATTCTCTTCAAATTTACAAACCTCATCCATCGGTTTATCAGATGGCATTGGACGAATTGAAAGTAGGGTTTGCAGATTGTTTGTTTTTCTCTTCTAATCAATGGGATGTCGCAGGTGCAAGCACTTTCGGTTTGGATTCGGTCTGGGTGAATCAATATGGAGAGGTTAAAGAGAATTTACCGTATGGCAGGGTTTGGGAGATTGAAGGATTAAAGGTATTGGTATGATTCACTTAACTTTTAGTCAATTGTATAAGTAATAAATATATTTTAATTCGTTAATTTGATATTCAACTATATTGTAGAAGTAACGAGTGACAGTTTCCGCCCTGTGTTGATGACGGCTATGGTGATTGGAAAAGGGATGCAAGAGAATGTGCTTTTGTAAATGGGTGATAGGATTGAAATAAAGGAATAGAGAGGTTTTTGGAATTTAGATTTGGATACAAAAAAAAATACCGACTTTCTGGAGATGGGGGGGAATTTATCTTGTGTTGTTGTCGCTTCAATGGAGTGGGAGTGAGTAGAACTCTTGCCAACAATTTCCAATTTTGGCAAGGGTTGTAATGAGGGTAAACCTATTTTATTTTCAAAGCATCTGTTCAGGCACTTGATTCCCCAATAAAAAAGCTCCTACTGTTCTGTAATTTCCAGTCGAAACCATTCCGTGTTGGGCTACGACTTTTATATCCCGCATCAATTCCTCTAATTTATGATTTTCCCAAATTGCCGAACCACCTGCCAAGCGATAAGCACCACTGACCACTTGTTCCGCCAATTGCAGAGAATGACAAGCAGCCAATCGTATTTTTGCTTTGGAATCAATACTGCACAATCCTTGCTTTGTCTCCAATTCTGCTTCTGCAATCGTATTTTGAAAAAGAGCTATTGCAGCCCAATAAGTACCTTGTAACTTTGCAAATTCTACTTGGATTGTTTCCCTTTGTGCTAATTTTTTGCCTTGACCAAAAGGGCTTTTCACCTGCGCCAAAGTGTTGATTTCCTGCAATGCACGTTTTGCCAAACCCAAACCTACTGATGATACCGCCAAAGAAAGCGCCCCTAAAAAAGAAAAGCGGTACAAAGGTGCATTTATCGTAGGCGTTTCTAATGGAAAAGGACTCCATCGGTTGTTGGGAATGAATACATTTTTTGCGCTGTAATCAATACTGTGTGTACCTTTTAAGCCCAAAACCCGCCAATTGTCGTGCATCTTGATCTCATCGGCTTGAAAAAAAACAAGGGCAGTTCCTACCATTTTTTCGTTTTCCTTCAACAGCACGCCTCCCACAATATGACTGCAATGTGTAATGCCTGAACCCCAAGACCATTTGCCATTCACCTCCAATCCCCCCTCTACTTTTCGGGCAATTCCTGCTGGGCCTGCAAAACCTCCAATCATTGCCTGCTTGTCTCCAAAAAGTTGTGTAGCCATTGAAGGTGGTAAGTAACCTGAAAACAAAGAAGAACAGCTTGTTACACCGATTACCCAAGCCAATGAAGCGTTGTGATAAGCAATGGATTGTAGCATTTGGCTTATTTCTGAAATACTTGCCTGTTCACCACCATACTCTTTGGCAGCCCATTTTTTGACAAGTCCTAAATCTTTGACTATCTGTATGATGTCTTTGGGGATATTTCGCAGAGATTCGATTTCAGTTTTTCTGTTTTCAGCTTCCTGGGCAATAGAAATAATAGGATCAATTGACATTCGAGTTTGTTTTTGGAGAAAGAAAGTTCACTGCCCAAAATACATTTTCTCAATCATTCTTCAATGCTGCCCTCAAAAAATCCTTCAAAATTTCTACTTGCTCATGCCCGAGTTTCTCACCATATCTACTGGTCAAATAGGCAGAGGACATTAGCACAAAAGCAATAGGCAGCCCAAACAAGGCGATTGAAAACTCCCCCAAAGACCATTTGGACAAACCATACAGGCTGACCATCAAACCAATGATGCCAATGACCGCATAAATGAATAAAAACAGCGTCCAAACTGCAGGTCGAGGTCCGATTATTCCACGAACCAAGCTGCCCTTTTCTTTTTCCTCGTCTTCTTCTACTTCAAGGTGTAGTTGAGGTGACCAATAATGTCTGTCTTTAATGGGAATATCCAAGATAACATGGTGTGTAACTACACTTCCTTTGCAGGGAGCATTGTCCTCATTTAGTTTGAGTTGTATTTTTTCAAGAATACGCTCAACTGAGTAAGGGACATTGAATGAAAATCGAGGACGAAGGTGAAGTTCATCTGGATTGAACGGATAATCAAGCATATTTCTATGTGTTTTTGGACTTGGAAATAAGCAGGATGGCACTACAATATAAACAAAAACTGAAAGTTAAAAAACAAAGCTTATGAGATGGCGATATCAATTTACCTTTTTTGGGCAAAATGAACCCAATGCTGAAAAGTTTGTATATTCGGACATTGGACAGATAAATGGCTTACTATTTGATGAATAAAGACTGTGTGTGATAAAACTACTGAATGAATTTGGTAGTTATGATTGAAATATAAAACCCCAACAAACGAACAAAAAAACAACATGCAACAGACAATTTTAGTTACAGGTGGAGCAGGATTTATTGGCTCTCACGTATTGGATTTGATGGTTAATAAGTACTCTGATTACCAGTTTATTAATTTGGATGCTCTCACCTATGCGGGCAATCTCGAAAACCTCAAAAGCATCGAAAATGCACCGAATTATACCTTTGTGAAAGGCGACATTACGGACAATGATTTTGTGCAGAACCTTTTTGAACATTACCAATTTACGGGCGTGATTCACTTGGCGGCAGAATCACATGTTGATCGCTCAATTATCAGCCCAACGGATTTTATCTATACCAATATTGTAGGAACGGTGAATCTGTTGAACGCTGCCAAAAATTTGTGGAATGGAAATTATGAAGGAAAGCGATTCTATCAGGTTTCGACGGACGAAGTATATGGTAGTTTGGGAGCAGAAGGTTTGTTCACCGAAACAACCGCTTACGATCCTCGTTCGCCTTATTCGGCTTCCAAAGCAAGTGCCGATCATTTGGTGCGAGCCTATTGGCATACCTATCATTTGCCCGTAGTCGTTTCGAACTGCTCCAACAATTATGGCCCTTATCAGTTTCCCGAAAAGCTATTGCCGCTTGCCATCAACAACATCAAACAGGGTAAAAATATTCCGATTTATGGAGATGGAAAATACACCCGTGATTGGCTTTGGGTCAAAGACCATGCGGCTGCAATAGACTTGATTTTCCACGAAGGAGTTACCGCCGAAACCTATAATGTGGGCGGCAACAATGAATGGAAAAACATCGACCTCATTCACCTCCTCTGCAAAATTATGGACGAAAAATTGGGACGACCGAAAGGTGAAAGTGCTAAACTCATTACATTCGTTCGTGACCGTGCGGGACACGACCGCCGCTATGCGATTGATGCTTCCAAAATCAAACGTGAATTGGATTGGGAACCTTCCTTGACCTTTGAAGAAGGATTGGAGAAAACGGTGGATTGGTATTTGGCAAATGAAGAATGGCTGGACAATGTAACTTCTGGGGCATACCAGCAGTATTATGAACAACAGTATGTGTAGTATGTTGATTAATAATAGTTTTTATAAAAAAGAATAAGGCTCGAAAAGAACCTCAATGAATTTCATTGAGGTTTTTTATGTGCCTTATAAACGCAAATACATGGGTTTTGCAGTGAGTTAAAGCACAGTCATATTTTTGAAACAACAATTCACAAATCCAATTTCATCTGTGCGTCTTCCGAAAATTCTATAAAAGCGTAAATATCCTTCAATGAGATTTCTGCATCAATGGAATGAATGTGAATATTTTCCTCCAAACCTATCGCATGAGAAATGTGCCAATGCTCCCTATTCTCCTAATAATAGCCTTCTACAAAGGGTTGGTCTTGGTGGACTAAAATGTATTCTCGGAAGGAAGGCAGGGATTTGTAAAATCGGAACTTTGCTCCCCTATCAAAAGCAGCTGTGCTGGGAGACAATACTTCTACAATTAGCTTGGGATTGGTAATGACATCTTTCCGTTTTGCATAGAATTCTAGTTTATCGCATACGACCATTGCATCTAGATAAACACCTCTATTTACAGATTCGATATAGACCTTTAAATCACTCATAAAGGGGCGGCAATTTCCCTCTTTGCTGCGTAAAACGAATGATAAACTTGAATATACATTTCCACAAATGTTATTGTGATTTGGAGAACCTCCCGCCATTGCCCACACAAATCCATCGTGGTATTCGTGCTTTGCTTCGGATTGTTCCTCCAATTCCAAATAATCAGAAAAGCTAATTTTTTTTCGTGCTAAATTCTGCATAATTGATAAATGGTCATTTGGTTGTGATAAACTAAGATAAGAGTTTTTTGCTTGTTTTTTCTTGATTTTAAGACCTATCCCATCTCGCTCTATTGTTTTGAAGCGGTTCTAAGCAGTTGTTGAAGCAAATCAAGCCACCTTAAAAAAGCAAAAAGGAACGAAATAATTGCTAACTTTGTTAAACTTAACAATTCAAGCGAATGGAAATAATCAAAATCTACAAACCTTCATTGTAATTGTAAAACTAAACGTATATGAGCAACACAGATACCCATACCTCTTTGAATTTCATTGAAGAAATCATCGAAGGTGATTTAGCAACAGAAAAATATGATGGACGGGTTCACACTCGATTCCCACCCGAACCCAATGGTTACATACACATTGGACATGCCAAGTCTATATGTCTAAATTTTGGTATTGCCCAGAAATACAATGGTTTGACCAACCTTCGATTTGACGATACCAACCCTGTCACCGAAGAAACAGAGTATGTAGATGGCATCATGAACGATGTGCGTTGGTTGGGTTTTGACTGGGAAGATAGGCTGTATTATGCTTCTGATTATTTCCAACAATTGTATGATTTTGCAGTAGAACTCATCAAAAAAGGCAAGGCCTACGTAGATGATTCAACGAAAGAGGAAATTGCCGAACTGAAAGGTACGCCCACCGAAGCAGGTACTCCAAGCCCTTATAGAGACCGCTCGGTTGAAGAAAATCTCGATTTATTTGAGCGGATGAAAAACGGCGAATTTCCAGATGGCAGCAAAATTTTGCGGGCCAAAATTGACATGGCTTCTCCCAATATGCACATGCGAGATCCTATTTTGTATCGCATCAAACAGCAACCGCCTCACCACCGAACAGGTGATGCTTGGTGCATTTATCCGATGTATGACTATGCTCACTGTATATCAGATGCCATTGAAGGGATTACCCATTCGCTCTGCACCTTAGAGTTTGAAGTGCATCGTCCTTTGTACGATTGGATTTTGATAGAATTGGGAACTTATCGTCCACAGCAAATAGAGTTTGCTCGGCTCAACATCAGCTACATGATTATGAGCAAGCGAAAACTGCGTCAATTGGTCGAAGAAAACTACATCAATGGATGGGACGACCCTCGAATGATGACCATTGCAGGTCTGCGTCGGCGGGGCTATACACCTGCTTCTATTCGCAACTTTGCTGATAAAGTTGGGATTGCGAAGCGGGAGAACGTGGTTGATATGGCCTTATTGGAGTTTTGTATCAGAGAAGATTTGAACAAAATTGCACCAAGAGTAATGGCGGTTTTGGATCCATTGAAGGTAGTGATTACCAACTATCCCGAAGGTCAAACCGAAGAAATGGAAGCCGATAACAACCCTGAAGATGAAAATTCGGGTACTCGCATCATTCCTTTCAGCCGAGAAATTTACATTGAACGAGACGACTTTATGGAAAATGCGCCTCGCAAATATTTTCGTTTATCGGTTGGTAAAATGGTGCGTTTGAAAAATGCTTACATCATTCAATGTGATGAAGCCATCAAGGACGAAAATGGTGAAATTGTGGAGCTTCGATGCTCTTATATTGAGAACAGTCGAAGTGGTTCGGATACAAGTGGGCTGAAGGTAAAAGGTACAATTCACTGGGTTTCAATTTCTCATGCCATTGAAGCAGAGGCTCGTATGTACGACCGATTGTTTACCGTAGAAGACCCTGATGGTCACAAAAAGGATGGAAAAACATTCTTGGACTTTTTGAATCCCAATTCATTGGAGGTTTTGTCCAAGATTTATGTAGAACCAAGTTTGAAGGGTGCAGCACCTTTGACACACCTGCAATTCATGCGTAAGGGCTACTTCAATGTCGACCCCGATTCAACGGATGAAAAAATGGTTTTTAACCTCACCGTTCCTTTGCGAGATTCTTGGGCAAAGCAACAGAAATAGAATGTCTTCAATATCAACGAATTGAAAAATGAATCAATAGCGAGGGGTGGAAATCCTTCGCTATTGTTGTTTTTTGTAAACTCAATACTATGATGGTCAATTTGTTTTATCCTTTCTTGATTTTTCTTGCTGTCAACATTCGGGCGTTTTACCTCATGTTTCAGGATAAAAAAACTTCAAGAGCCAATAATGGGATGTCGGGCGAAGGTAGGGTTTCGGAGGCAAGTTTGTTTTTGAACTCGCTGCTGATGGGATTTGTCGGAATAGGGCTTGCAATGTTGGTATTGAGGCACAAAATCAGAAAACCTTATTTTGTTTGGGGCGTTCCTTTGACTGCAATCTACAATGTCTTGCTGTTCTTTTTGTTAATGGAAAAACTAACAGAAGATTACGCCTGGCAGTTCGTTTTTAATCTGCCTTAATCCTCACAATATTTGCTCAGCATTTGCAGGGCTTCATAATTACCCAAACTTTCAGCGAGTTTCCAGTCCGCACAAGCCGCTTGAGTGCGGTTAAGGCGGTGTTTGGCATTTCCTCTTCTCAAAAAAGCATCTTGATTTTTTCGGTCAATGTTGACGATTTGTGTAAAATCTCGAATGGCACCCTCATAATCACCTGACACAAATTTGAAGTTGGCACGAGCGCCATACGCTTCAATGTATTCAGGATCAATCTCCAATGCTTTGTCAAAATCAGCCAATGCGCCTTTATTATCATCCATTAGCCGCTTGGTGCTTGCTCGGTTGATAAATGCCTGTTTGAGTTCAGGGTTCAGTGCGATTGCCTTATTGCAGTCTTTTAATGAGGCTTGAAGGTCGTTGAACAAGACTCTGTGAATAATGCTTCGGTTGCTGTATGCCTTGCTGTATTTGTCGTCAATAGAGAGAGCCTTGTTGTAATCGTCCAATGCTGCTCGGTATTTACCCAAAAAATACATGGAATTTCCCCGATAATTGTAGGCATCAATATAGTCCTTGTCGAGTTTGATTACTTGGTCAAAATCCTTGATAGCCATATCATACTGTTGCAATTCATACTTTGCATAACCTCTGAAATACCAGCAGTTTATCAGACTTGGGTCCAACCGAATAGCCGTATCATAATCTGCAATAGCATCTTCAAATCGTTTGAGGCGGTACTTAGCATCCCCTCGATTGTCGTAGGATTTGGCAAATTCAGGATCCAACGCAATCGCTTCTGTATGGTCACTGATAGCCTCCTCATATTTGCCCAGAATATATTTACAATAACCCCGATAGTAGAAAGCACTCACATTTTCTGGGTTCAATTGTACGGCTTTGGTATAATCGCTGATAGCCTCTCGAAACTTTTGCTGTTTGAATCGACAGTTTCCTCGATTGTTGTAAGCAATCGCAAAGGTAGGGTCAATGGCAATGACTTCGGTATAATCTATCTCTGCTTGCTTGTATTGCTTGAGTTTGTACTTGGCATCTGCCCTCACATTGAAGGCTTTGGCATGTCCACTTTCTAAGTTTACGGCTTTAGTTGCATCTGCAATCGCCTCTTCCAGCCTATCCAAACGGTATTTAGACAAGGCTCGAAAATAGTAAGAATCTACTTCATTGGGCATTTGCTGAATCGCATAATTGAAGTCACTAATGGCTGCCTCGTATTTTCTCTGCATAAAATTGGCATAGGCACGGTAAAAATAGGCTTTGCTGTAATTGGGGTCTATCTGCAATAAATGGTTGAAATCCTTCAAACAAGCTGCAAAATCGTCCGTTTTGAAGTACAATACACCTCGGTAATAATAGGCATTGGTATTTTTGGGATCCAATTTTATCGCCATATCGAAGTCTTTGAGAGCAGCTATGTTTTTCCTTTGTTGGTACAAAACATTGCCCCGATTTCCGTAAGCAATCGAATATTCGGGGTCCAACTCAATCGCCTTGTCAAAATCTATTTTTGCAGCATCATATTGCTGCAATTGATAGTAAGTCAAACCTCGGTTGTTCAATGCTTCCTTGTATTGTGGCTGCAAACTCAGTGCTTTATTGAAGTCAATCACAGCAGCGTCATATCTCTTTAAATCATATTTGGCATTTGCACGATTGTAATATCCTTGAGCGTATAAAGGGTTGACATTGATTGCCTGAGAAAATAAACTAATGGCAGCCTCATAGTCGCCCTTTTTGGCTTTGTTGCTACCTTTTTGGTTGAGTTCTTCTACGTTTTGAGCATACGTTGCTTGAAAAATCGTGAAGCACAACAAAAAAAAGAAAGCTTGGTATAAGGTGTTGAGTATGTTATTTTTTGGTAAATAGATAAATCTATTGGCGTATAGCTTTTTCATGGAAATAAAAACATTTTTTGGCGTTTACTAATTGCTTTGATTTAATAGCAAGAAATATGCTAAATTTTCAAAGATAGCAAAAGAGAATCGAAATTGAGAGCGAAGGATTTCAAAGAAAAGTTAAATTTTAGAAAACTATGGTTCTGTGACAATTTTTGTGGAAGCAATAAGGACTTTGGAAGTTTCATTTTATAAGAGGTTAATTTTTAGCGAAATAGTTTTTGATTTTGTAAGCAGCAAACTTCCGAAGTCTCAAATCGCAGATTTTGTCAAAGGACCAAAACTATTTGCATTTCTCTAGCCATTTTTTGGCTTGACCATTATTTGGATTCAAAGAAAGCAAATGCTCTAAATCAGGCTTTGCCAGTTCACAATTATTGAGTGTCAGGTAAGTAGCCGCACGATTCAGCAAAACATCTTTGTGGTCGGGATCAATTTCTAATGCCTTTGCAAAATCCTGCAAAGCTGCGTTGTAGTTCTTTTTTTGGAAATTTACAGCCCCTCTATTGCCATACGCATTGCCGTATTCGGGATTCATGTCGATAGATTTGTTGTAGTCTGCAATGGCTAAATCTAACTGTTGTGCAGCAAAATATACATTCCCTCGATTCGTATAAGCGTCTGCTCTTTCAGGACTCAATGCAATTGCCTTTGTATAGTATTCGAGCGATTTGGCGTTTTGACCCATTTGACTATAGAGCAGTCCCATATTGTAAAAAATATCGTAGTTTTCCTTGATATTCATGGCTTTGGTATAATCCTGTAATGCCAAATCATTCTGTCCCAATTCTCGATAGATATTTCCACGATTGATGTACCCATTTGCATCACTTGGTTTCACTTCAATCGCCTTCGTAAAATCTGCAATGGCGTTTTGGTTGTTGTTTAGGAGTTGGTGAATACCCGCTCGATTGAAGTAGGCTTCAAAACAATTGCAAACTTCGGCAGCCTTATCAAAATCCTGCAATGCCTTGTCATACTCCTTTTTGTCTCGGTAAAAACTTCCTCTATTGATGTAAACTTTATAGTCATCTCCATCCAATTGAAGGGCATTTTCAAACTCCTGCATGGCCAAATCGGGATTGATTTTTTTGTAGATATTGGCTCTTGCCGAAATTGCCTCTTGATAGCCAGGATCCAATTGAATGGCTTTGGAGTAATCGTTCAGTGCTTCATTGTTTTGATTCAGTTGCTCATAGGCCAATCCTCGACTGTAATAAAAAAGTGCTCTTGTCGGATGAATACGAATGGCGGTTGAATAATCAGTCAATGCCTTTTTATAATCTCGTTCATCATTGAAGTAATAAGTCGCCCGATTCATGTAGCCGATCCAAGCAGTATCAGGAAACTTTGTCAATACTTTGTCCCACAGTATTTTACTGTTGTTCCAAGTCCTCGTTTGTTGAAAAGTGGCCACCAAAAATACCATGGCATACAAACCGAGCGCACCTTTGGCCAAATTCTGCCACATCTTGCCAGTAGGGTCTTTTCTTTGGAGGAGGTGGTGGAAACCCATTGCTAAAATAAACAACAGACCGATATAAGGAATATAGGTATAACGATCTGCTACAATAGCCACCCCAACAGATATGAACTGCAAAACCAACGCCACCGTTACCGCATAAAACGACAAACCAAACAAAGGAATTTTGCTTTTGGAATAGGTGTAAACTGCCGCTGCAAACAAGCCCAAAACAACTAAGGGAGCAGCAAGAAAAGTAGAAGGCAAGTCGTCAGGATAAGGGTAATAGGCGACTAAGTTGATGGGAAAGAAGAACTTACCTATATAGTTGAGAAAACCATAAGCAGCATACGCAAATCGTTCACCCGGCGAAAATGCTTCAAACTCATTGATAGCACCTGCTTCTTTTTGAATGTTGAGGGCAATAAATCCAAAAATCAAGGAAATAACAAAAAATGGTACTTTTTCAAGTAGCGTTTGTTTCAAAATTGCAGGATTATTTTTCTGCAATCTAATCCGATTCAGGTAGATATCCAACAAGACCATTACCACAGGAACTGTCACAGCTACTGCTTTGGACAGTAGTGAAAGCATGAAAAATAGCAGCATATAAGCCAGATATTTGTGGGTAGCCTGGGGCTTTTTTTGAATTTTTGGAGAAGTCAAGCGTTTTTTATGGAAAACATGCCGCGTATAAGCGACCAAAGCGGCCAAATAGAAAAAGGCGTGCAAAACATCTTTGCGCTCCGAAATCCAGGCCACCGATTCTACGTGCATCGGGTGAATCCCAAAAAATAAGGCTACAATCCCCGCAACTTCTATTTTTCGGTTGCTAATCAAGTAGATAAAATAAAAAACAAGTGTGGTGTTGAGGAGATGTAGCAAAACATTGGTGAAATGGTACAAAAACGGTTTCATTCCAACTAGTTGATATTCAATTGCCAAACTGAGCATGGTCAAAGGGTGATAATTTCCTGCGACGGGTTTGGTGAAAATAGCTCCCAAATCGAATTTTTTGACAAAAGTATTGTCCCGCAAGTAATAAGGATCGTCCCAATTGACAAATCCATTGAAAAGAGCAGGCAGATAGGCGAGAAGGGTCAGAACCAATGCTGTACCCAACCAATATTGCACCTTTTGATTTTTCCACCATACCTTGCGCTTACGTGTGCGAGGACTTGCCGTTGCAGAGTTTTGAGCCTGTTTGGTGGGCGAACCAATTCGTTGGGGTTTATTTTTTTTATTTGACATCAATCAAAGAATCTGTTTTTTTGAATTTCCTAATTTCCCTTCAATTTATCCGCCGCCGCCTCTTCATTTCTACCCATAGCCTGCAATATGTCGGCACGAGTCAGATAAAAAGCCTTTTGATTGGGCTGCAAAGCAATCAATTGGTTCAAATCTGCCAAAGCTTTGTCGTATTGCTGCAATTTGAAGAAAGCCTGTCCTCGCCAATGATAAGCACTCACATTGAAGTTATCGGGTTTCAATTCTATATAAGTAGTTAAATCTTCCGATGCTTTGTCGAATTGCTGCAAAGTCATGTAAGTAGCAGCCCGGTTCATCAAGGCATCAGTGTATTTTTCATCCAGTTCAATGGCTTTGTCGAAATCTTGGATAGCCAAATCATACTGCTTTTTTTGGAAATATGCTGCCCCTCGGTTGCCATAAGCCTTATCGTATTCGGGATTGAGGGAAATGGATTGATTGTAGTCTGCCATTGCCAAATCTACCTGTCCAGCTTGAAAATAAATGTTGCCACGATTGGTATAAACATCTGCAAAATCGGGTTTGAGGGAAATAGCAGTATTGTAATCCTCCATCGCCTTGTCCGATTGACCCATTTGACCATACAAAATACCCCGATTGAAGTAGTTTTCATGGTTTGGATTCAGTTCAATCGCTTGATTGTAATCCGCCATTGCCGCTTCATTATTTTTCATATCTCTATAAACATTGCCTCGATTCATAAATACTTTTGCATCCTTTGGCTTCAATTGCAGCGCACGAGCATAGGCTTCAAGCGCAAGTTCGTATTGTTTTTGTTCAGCATACACATTACCTAAGTTATAGTGTGCCATATCATGATTGGGCATCAGCGAAAGGGCTTTTTCATAGTCTTTTTGTGCTTTTTCAGGTTGGTCGTGATTGGAGTAGTAAGCTCCTCGACTGTTGTAAGCCTTCGGATCTTTGGGATATTTTAGCATCACATCACTCCAAAGGGTTTCACTGTTTTTCCAAACCTTGCAGCGTTCAAAGGTTTGATAGGTAAAAATCAAAGCTGCAAAACCTAAAATTCCCGTTGCGATATTCCGCCACAAAGCCCAAGAACTGCTTTTTTGCTGCATCAACTGATGGTAGCCATATCCCAAAATCAGCAACAAACCAATGTAAGACAAGTAGGTATATCTTTCGGCTACCAAAGCACTTCCGACAGTAATAAATTGAAGCACCAAAGCGACTGTAATGGCATAGAAAAACAAACCAAAAAAGGTCATTCGCTGTGATTTGAGTGTATAAATAGCAGCACCCCAAAGAGCTGCGACGCCCAATGGTGCTATCCAAAAAATAGGAGTGAGTTGTCCTGTGAGGTTGGGATAGGGATGGTAAGATGATAAATGTATGGGTAAGAATAACTTAGCGATGTAGTATAAAAAACCATAAGAAGCATAGCCCAATCTCGAAATCAATCCAAAACGACCTAAATCACTGACCGCACCACTATCTGTTTGGATATAAAGGGCTGTAATACCAAAAAGTAGGGCAATGATGAAAAACGGGAGTTTTTCGAGAATAGCCTGTTTTTGAATTCGTCGTTTTTTGAGGAAGTCAATGCCCAGCAAAACGACTGGAAAAACAACTGCCATCCCCTTTGACAAGAGTGAAAACAAGAAAAACAGTAAGGTATAAATATAGTATTTTTGAGGATTGGCTCGTTTCCCCTTAGCTTTGGCTGCAAAGTGTGTCAAATACTTCAGATAAGTAATCATTGCTGCCAAAAAGAAACAGGTATATAATACGTCTTTGCGCTCCGAAACCCATGCTACGGATTCAACGTGCATCGGGTGAATCCCAAAAAATAAACTTGCAACGGCTGCTATCGTTAGATTGCGGCGGGTAAGCAGATAGGTGAAGTAGAACACCAAAAAGACATTCAACAAATGTAAGAGGACATTGAAGAGGTGGTAACTGAAAGGAGATAATCCAGAAATTTGATAGTTAATGGCAAGGCTTAGAATTGTCAAAGGATGGTAGTTTGCCGCTACCTCTGTACTAAATATTTTTATCAAACCGCTGGGAGATATATCTTGAATCAGTTTAGAGTCAGTGACATATAATTGGTCGTCCCAATTGTTGAACTCTCCACTAAGGGCAGGAATATAGGCTATGAAGGTAATCGCCAATATTGCAGCCAATGACCACTGTACGGTTTTATCTTTCCACCAATTAGATGCCCTCTGTCTGTGTTTTGGAGAGGCAGATGTATTTTGTTGTTTTGTTTGTACTGACTTCTTTTTTGAGCGTGCCATCCTTTAAATCAAAAGGTAAAATAAAACGTGAAGATAGCAGAAATTGGATAAAAATTAATCATTTGAGTGGAGTCTGAAATAGGGAAAGGAACTATCTTCTTTTTTACTCTACCTAAAAAAACTGAACATTTTCCATAAAATAATGTTAATTTGCATCTTGTTTTCACTCACCGTATTGTAAAAAACAAGTTATTAAGTTCGGTAACTTTGCAAAATAATTATATGAACATACATCAAATTGATACGCTCGGTAAATTGCGAGCATCTGGCTACAGTCCCCAATCGATCAAAGAAGAAATTCGCAACAACCTAATACAAAAACTTCAAAATCGAGAGCCAGTTTTCAAAGGAATCATTGGTTTTGAGAATACAGTAGTGCCTGATATAGAGCGAGCGTTGTTATCTCGACACAACATGATTTTGCTGGGTTTGCGGGGTCAAGCAAAAACACGTATTGCTCGTTTGATGGTCAAATTATTGGATGAGTATGTTCCTGTGGTAAAAGGAGCAGCTCTCAACGATGACCCACTTCGTCCTATTTCTCGTTTCGCCAAAGATTTAATTAGCGAGCATGGAGATGACACACCTGTTACTTGGATGCACCGAAATGACCGCTATACCGAAAAGTTGGCAACGCCGGATGTAAGTGTAGCGGATTTAATTGGTGATGTTGACCCTATCAAGGCTGCAACCATGAAACTACCCTATTCTGATGAAAGGGTAATCCACTTTGGCTTAGTGCCTCGCTCGCACAGAGGTATTTTTGTTATCAATGAACTTCCTGACCTTCAGGCTCGTATTCAAGTATCTCTCTTCAATATTCTTCAAGAAGGTGACATACAGATTAGAGGTTTCAAAGTGCGGATGCCTTTGGATATTCAATTTGTATTTACTGCCAATCCCGAAGATTACACCAATCGAGGAAGTATTGTAACGCCATTGAAGGATAGAATCGAAAGTCAAATTTTGACGCATTATCCTGCGGACATTAAAATTTCGAGAAGAATAACAGAACAAGAGGCAAAACTTTCGAGTAATCAACGTGAAAAGATTGGCTTCAATGATACTGCATTGGATATGATTGAGCAAATTTCTTTTGAAGCTCGAAAAAGTGAATATGTGGATGCTAAAAGTGGAGTTTCGGCTCGGTTGACGATTTCGGCTCGTGAAAATTTGGCAAGTTCGGCAGAACGCAGAATGTTGCTGAACAGTGAAAAAAAGACACATGTAAGAGTAGGTGATTTTTGGGGTGTCGTGCCTTCAATTACTGGTAAAATAGAATTGGTCTATGAAGGGGAACAAGAAGGCCCTTTTATTGTGGCTCAAAATCTCATCGGCAAAGCGATTCGAACCATGTTTGTCGAACATTTTCCTGATCCTGAATCCTTCAAAAAGAGTAAAAAACCGAACCCATATCGTCGAATTATTGATTGGTTTGGCAGTGGTCACGAAATTGACATGATGAATGACTTACCAAATGAAGCCTATGCCCGAATGTTGTACAGCATTCCTGGTTTGATTGAAGTGGTGAAACAGTACCATCGAGATGCTTCTAAAGATGAGAAATTATTTTTGATGGAATTTTTATTGCACGGATTAGCGGAATATTCTCAATTGAATAAATCTTTGGTACAATCGGGATTTCAGTTTAAGGATTTGTTCAACAGTATGTTCAATCTTTCGAGTTTTGAAGATAATTATGATGAGGAGGATGAAGACGATGATAATTTTTAGTTAAAGACCTACTGCAAAATCTTCTAACCACCATTTACTATGAACTCAACGATAGCCTTATTAACTGATTTTGGAACAAAAGATGCCTATGTAGGAATGATGAAAGGTGTCATAACAAGCATGAATCCAGATGTACAAGTGCTGGATATTACACATGAAATCCGCCCTCAGCAAGTAGGAGAAGCTGCGTTTATTTTGTGGAGTGCCTATCGTTATTTTCCCGAGAAAACTATCTTCGTGGGGGTCGTTGATCCGACAGTAGGCAGCGAGCGAAAAATCGTGGTGGTCAAAACGCCACACCATACCTTCGTTGCGCCCGACAATGGTTTATTGGATTTGGTGTTGGCTGAGAATGAGGTATATCATGCTGTTTCTGTCACCAATTCTAAATATTTTTTAAAACATATTAGTCCTACTTTTCATGGAAGAGATATCTTTGCTCCCATTGCAGCACATCTATCAACAGGTGTTGCACCTGCTGCATTGGGTAACAGCATCAATTTGCAACACAATCATTCTCCTTTTATTCACGTGACCAAATCCGAAAAATACGCAGGTAAAGTAATTTATATAGACCACTTCGGCAATTTGATTACCAATATTCGTGTTTTGCGTCCATTGCATTTATCGATTCAATTGTTAGAACATCGTTTGGATTCTTTGAAACGCACTTATGCTGATGTCGAACAGGGAACGCCTTTGTGTTTGATTGGGAGCAGTGGGTTGTTGGAAATTTCGGTGAGAAATGGCAATGCACAAAACTATTTTGGAGCATATTATGGCGTAGGAGTAGAGGTTATTCCGATGATTGAGTGATTTTGTAAACCAACCATTACACATCATTCTTCACCATACAATTCTACGCAATCACCCGAACCATTTACTTCACTGAATGGTTATCCTCCAAGAAAAGACAATTCATTTAAAAAAGAACGTATAGATTGTATGCAATTCATAAAACAACTTCTGCCTCTATTCATCATCGCTCTACTTTTTACGAGCTGCAATGATGCAGCACAAGAGAATATAACCAAAAAGATTGCTGAAAATGCAGTTGATAACTCCCAAGTAGCAGAAAACCCTAAATTGAACGACACCCAAAAAAAGAATATATTGTTTTTTGGAGATAGTTTGACCGCAGGTTACGGATTGGAAGATGAACTGGCGATGGCTTATCCTCAAATCATTCAAGAAAAAATAGATTCTTTAGCCTTGCCTTACCGAGTTATCAATGCAGGTTTGAGCGGAGAAACCACTGCAACGGGCGCCAATCGAATTGGTTGGGTATTGAAGCAAAAAGTAGATATTTTTGTGTTGGAACTGGGCGGAAATGATGCTTTGCGTGGAGTCAAGCCTGATGAAACACACAAAAATTTGCAGGTTATTTTGGATAAAGTCAAAGAAAAATATCCTGATGCAAAGGTTATAGTAGCTGGAATGGAAGCCCCGCCAAGCATGGGTAGTATTTACACCACTGAATTTCGAGCTGTATTCAAAGATATTGCTGACAACAACGAGGTCGTACTTATTCCGTTTTTGTTAGAGAAAGTGGGCGGCATAGCTGAACTAAATCAGCCAGATGGCATTCACCCAACCGAAAAAGGACATCGCTTAGTTGCCGAAACAGTGTGGCAATATGTAGCTCCTATCTTGAAGGGAGCGTAATCTAATTGTCGCTATCGGGAGATTTGTACAAAAAAATATACAGGTATATCCAAAATTCAAAAGAAAACCAAGATGGAATAAACTTCAATTTCAAAATCGATAGAAGTTGATAAAAACTTCAAAATGAACTATCTGTTTTATAGATTTTTTGAGCTACCTCTGTAATTGCTTGATGTTTAATACGTATTTATTTTTTACCTTGATTAGTGTTTAAACATTAATTTGCAATTATTGACTTTTGGCATATTATTTGTCTTAGTATTGTCATAAATTAATACTACTAACCTAACAACCATAATCACTATCTCCCTTATAGACTCACATCCCTTGAAAGTTTTGTTTATCACTATGCTTAATAATTGATTAGTAAAAGCCACTACTATTTTTCAATGAAAAATAGTATTTACTAAGAAAAACAATCTGAATATTTGGATTAGCCACAGCCAAGTATAAAAAAAAAGTGTGTTTATTACATTAACATTTAGAACATGAAACTATCAAGTAATCAATTTGTGAAATTGCTGTTTGTCAAGCATTATGACTTTTTATTCTTCAAATTTTTAGAAGATTTCAACGTTTATTCTCCTCCTCTATAGACCCTCTATACCTGTTGTTTCCCCTTACATTTTAAGTTCATTCAAGCATCTATCTTATTTTCTTGTGAGTGTAGGTTAAGCCTCTACATATTTACAAGTCAAATAAATATTATTTTTTACATAATGTTTATTTATTGTTTATTGAAGTTAGTATGACTTTTAATATATAAGAGTTATAAAATGCTAATTTGAGTAAACAGTCATATACTTTTTCTATCATATTTTCAAATATTGCATAAAATGCTAACTGTATGTATTGCTTATTGCGGTATGCGTGCAGTATTAAAATTAACAAGCCATGAGTTATTTTCGATTATTAAATAGGCTAGTTGTGTGCCTATTGCTGACGTTGTGTGTTTTAGAATTATCTGCTCAAAAAGTAGAAGAAATATACTGTGAGGGTAAAATTTTCTTAAAGCTAAAATCTACCTCTCAAGTAGAGTTACCTGCTATCAATAGCAAATCTGATGTCAATGCATATCCTTACTTCAAAGATTTGCTTCAAAAATTCAAAGCTTACAAACTGTTTAGACCTTATAAAAACCTCAAATCAAGTACTTTTCAAAACTTATATCAAATTGAATTTGAGGAAGATAAACAAATTGAAGCATTTATAAGAGATTTGAAAAAACAAGATATGGTCGATTATGTTGAGCCAATTCCTATGGACTATGTATTGGCTGAACCCAACGATCAATACGAAGGACAACAATGGTATTTGAGTAAAATGCAAGTATTTGAAGCTTGGGATATTACTAGTGGTTCTAATGACGTTGTGGTCGCAATTGTAGATGATGCTATAAAAGTAACCCATGAAGATTTGAAAGATAACATTTGGGTAAATGAAGGAGAAATTCCTGACAATGGAATAGATGATGATGGAAATGGTTATATAGATGATTACAAAGGATGGGATGCAGCAGACAATGATAATAACCCTAGTCCGCCAATAGGTTCTCCCTATCTCCGACATGGTACACACGTTACTGGAATTGCAGCAGCTAGAACCAATAATAATTTAGGAGTTGCCTCTATTGGCAATGGAATCAAAATTCTACCCATCAAAGCTACGGAAGATGCTCAAGCAACCAGCGCACAAATAACACATGGATGGGAGGGAATAAGTTATGCGATTTCGATGGGTGTAGATGTCATCAATCTATCCTGGGGGAGTAAGGCATCTTCCGAAACCTATCAAAATATGATTAACGAAGCACATAACCAAGGAATTATTATTGTAGCAGCAGCAGGAAACAATAATGACAGCAAGAAAATCTATCCTGCAGCTTACAATCATGTTTTGGCAGTGGCTAGTACAGATTTTGCAGACAAAAAATTGACATCTTCTACTTACGGTGACTGGATTGACGTATCCGCACCAGGCGGAACCATTATCAGCACTGGAAGCATCTCAAATGATGCATATGAAATCAATAGCGGCACTTCAATGTCTGCTCCAATGGTGACAGGCTTATTAGGACTGATGAAATCTTATGACAAAACAATTGCTGCAGATGATATAGTTGCTTGTTTATTAGCCAATACCGATCCTATTTTAGATTCACAATTTGCGACTTCAATGGGAACAGGACGTATCAATGCCTATGAAACCCTTAATTGTTTATTGTCAGTTAATTGTAGTGTACCAGAATCACCTTCAACCGATCAACTTAGCCCTACAACTGCCTTATTGAGTTGGAGAAATGAAGGAAGTTCATCCTACAAAATTGCCTACAAATTAGAAACTGCTTCTAATTGGATTTACACCAATGCCACTGCATCTGTCTTTTACCTTCAAAATTTGCAGCCCAACAAAACGTATGTAGTCAAAGTAGCTTCTTTTTGTGGAGACAATCTAAGCGATTATAGTCCTGCAAGCAGTTTCACTACAAAATCTATTCAGTGTATGCCTCCGACAGGTATCAATCTTAAAGTCATTTCTTCAAAGCAAGTACGAGTAGGTTGGTCTTTAGAGGACAATAAATATGTAGAAAGTTACAAACTTCGCTATAAAAAGAAAGCGAGCAATACTTGGAAATCATTGACAACAGTTGAAATCCCTGTATTCATTGATAATTTGGAAGAAGAGCAATCATATGAACTTCAAGTTGCCTGCAATTGCTTTGGCAAGCAAAGCGAGTATTCAGCAACGGTTGGTTTTTTTACCAAAAGTGCTTATCAGATAAATACAGAAGATAAACCAACAATCGCAGGTGAGAAAGAAGAAATAGAACAAATAGAAGCCTATGTACCAGGTTTGCAAGCGTTTCCAAATCCTTCAAATGGCCAATTATTTGTAGAATATTTGGAGGAAAAAGCTACACAAGTCAATCTAAATGTTTATGATTTATTGGGACGATTGGTAAGTTCTCAAAACTTGCCAGTTGAAGAAGGACTGAATAGGTTTGAGTTAGACTTAAGCACTCAGCCAAAGGGTAGATATATTGTGGAATTGGCAGGAACAAATCAGCCATTGAAGCAGTCTATAATAATCTACTGATTTTGCGAAAATGTTGAAGTAATAAAATAAACTTTTGGCCTAATTTGTTTGAAGGACGGGATTAAAAACCCACATTTCTAACAAATTAGGCTTTTTCAATTTAGCAAATAGGTGTTTTGGAACTGTAGAATACGATTTTTGGGGAATTATTTAGGATTGAACAGCAACATTTAACTATTTTTACATTCAACAGATTCAATCTACAAACAGACAATTCATGCGTATTCTCATAGCACCAGATAAATTCAAAGATGCCCTTGATGCAGTTGACGTTGCACAGGCGATTGCAGATGGACTTCAACTACAAGACAAAGACATAGACTACCATTTATTTCCATTAGCGGATGGCGGTGAAGGAACCTCCAAAATTTTGACCTACCACACACAAGGAACACTACACAACCTCGAAGTAACTGATCCTTTATTGCGCCCAATTGAAGCGAGTTATGGTATATCTGGAGATGGAAAAACTGCATTTATCGAAATGGCTGCCGCATCAGGATTACATCTTTTGATGCCTTCTGAAAGAAATTGTTATTACACAAGTAGCTATGGTACAGGTGAGCTGATACTAGATGCTTTAGAGCAAGAAGTTGAACACATTATTTTAGGCATTGGAGGCAGTGCTACCAATGATGCGGGAATTGGTATGGCAAACGCTTTGGGGTATCGCTTTTTGGATAAATACAACATGGAACTTGCCCCTATTGGAGAAAGTTTGGAACACATTGCCAAAATTGATGCTACCAATCTCAAAGCATACCTAGACAATACCCGTTTTACCTTTGCCTACGATGTCGACTGTCCTCTTTATGGTCCACGAGGTGCAGCATATATGTATGGTCGTCAAAAAGGAGCGAGTTTTGACCAAATAGAATCCTTAGATTTGGGCTTAGAAAATTTTGCCAGAATCGCTAAATGGAATTACCGCAAGGATGTAGAAAACATAGAAGGAGCAGGAGCCGCAGGTGGAATGGGAGCAGGGGCTTATTTTTTCCTCAATGCTGAGCCACGAAAAGGTACAGAATTGGTTATGGAAATCACTGACTTCAAAGAACAACTACTCCATACAGAACTCATCATTACAGGCGAAGGCAAAATAGATGCCCAAACGCTTCAAGGTAAAGTGGTCAAAGGAATATGTGATACTGCAAAAGTTCTCAACATTCCTGTTATCGCCTTGTGCGGCACATTGGATGCAAATCCTGAGGTGATGGAAAAACTTGTGGGTTTAACCTATGCCATATCTATTTCCAATCGCCCAAACTCACTATCCGATGCCTTGAAAAGTACGAAGCAAGATCTCACTCTTGCCGCCTATAATTTGCTGCGATTCATGCAATTGACGCTTTGACCAAAGTGAAACCTTCAAAATAATCCAACCCAAATTGATGTTTCATTTACTCTAAACCAATGTGTTTTGAATTTGAGTTTGTACTTGAATTTTGAAGTTTTCCCTAATGATTCGCCTTTTTATTGACTGCCGCCAAAGCCACGGTTTTTTCAATTCGCCGTTGTCGAGTAGCAGCTTGTTTTGCACTTTTTATCCACCACAATATATTTTTTTTAGAAGAATCACTAAACTTTTCAAAGAATTGTTGTGCCACTAGATTTTCACTCAAAGCATTTGACAAATCCTCAGGAATCACCAAGTTTTCAATCTCATCATAGATAGTCCAATGTCCATTTTTTTTTGCTACTTCAATGGCTTTTAAACCTTTATCCATCATTTTGTCTTCTTTTATCAAAGCTGCAACCCGTATTTTATTAAGACGTGACCATACACTTTTAGGTTTTCGAGGTGTAAACATTTGCATATACCGATCATCGTCTAACTTGTTCGGCTTGCTATCAATCCAACCAAAGCACAGTGCTTCCTCCACTGCCTCATTATAAGGCACTGTTGGTTGATTGGTGTGCACTTTATAGTAAATCAGCCAAACACCTTTTTCAGTTTGGTGATTTTCAGCCAACCATTTTCGCCATGCTTTGCGATTGGGGGCATAGAATTGTGTAAATATTTGCATAATTTTGAAGTAAAATGGAGAGAAAATAAATTCAAGTAGCTAATTTCTAACTATTTCCATTTTATTACAACCTATTTCAAATCTTTTTCTTTAATAATTTTTCAATTTGAAACAATCAGACCTTATACAAGATTGGCGAGACCGCAAAACTGCAAACAAAAAAAAACTTCGAACATTCACAGGCAATCTTCGCCGCAAAAAAGGCAAAAAACTCGATGAATTAGGAGATGAACTGCACGAAAAAGTCTTTCGAGAAATTGACTGTTTGGATTGTGCCAATTGCTGCACCAGTATTCCGCCAATGTTGTTGCGAGCAGACATTACCCGTATTTCCAAATATTTGGGTATGAAACCATCACAATTTGAAGCTGAATATTTGGTAATAGATGAAGACGGAGATGTTGTGATGAATAGTACGCCTTGCCCTTTTTTAGAATCGGACAATAAGTGTTTCATTTACGAACACCGCCCCAAAGCTTGTCGCAAATACCCACATACTGACCAACTGGAATTTTCCCAAAACCTACACCTACACGCCACCAATGCCAACCATTGCCCCGCAGTATTTCACATTTTGGAGCGAATGATGGCTGAATAAAATAAAAAATATCAATAGGAACTGTCATACTGAATTCATGTGTTTTTTTCGTATTTTTAGGGATTAATTACATTGCAATTACATCATTTTATCATACATGAAATTTATCCAATTTTTAATATCTTTAATATTGACAATTGCGCTGGTGTATGCGCTCAATTACCCCGTGACAGCATTTCCGATAGTCGGTGAAAAACTGCAAGAAACACCAGCTAGTAGATTACCTGCATTGGGACAATTCATCAACCCATTTGTAGGATTTTGGCAAAATGGTGAAACCGAAAAACCGAATATTGCCAAGAATATTCACCATCCCAGTCTTCAATCTCCAGTTGAAGTAGTCTATGATAAACGACTGGTTCCGCATATTTTCGCCGAAAACGAACATGATTTGTATTTTGCACAAGGATACATTACAGCACAACTTCGATTGTGGCAAATGGATTTTCAATCAAGAGCTGCCGCAGGGCGATTGTCCGAAATTATTGGTACACCGACTTTGAATTACGACAAAGAACAAAGGCGAATAGGGATGGGCTTCGCTGCCGAAAAAGTAGTACAAAACATTAAAGCAGACGCTACTTCAATGGCTGCCGCACAAGCATATTTGGATGGAGTCAATGCCTATATAGAGAAATTGAGTTACCGAAATTTACCCTTAGAATTCAAACTCATGAGTTATTGGCCCGAAAAATGGACGATAGAAAGCCTAGCAAATCTATACACCTATATGGCAAAAGATTTGTCTTTTCGAGAGCGAGATATTGAAATGACCAATGCTCTAAAACTGTTTGGAAGAGAAGATTTCCAAATCATGTATCCAGATTTTCCAAAAGGAATTGACCCTATCATACCCAACAATACAGATTGGAATTTTGAAGCTACAAAAATAGATACTATAAGTGTAGATGCTTCATCTACCAACTTCAACAATGAAGAGCAAGCCTTACTACATCCTTCACTTCTCACCAAACCCGATCCAGACAATGGTAGCAACAATTGGGTGGTAAGTGGTAGCAAAACAAAATCGGGAAACCCCATACTTTGTAATGATCCACATTTGGGTTTGAACCTGCCTTCTATATGGCTTGAATTTCAATTACAAACGCCCGAAATGAATGTATATGGCGTTTGCCTTCCAGGTTCTCCCGGCATTGTGATTGGCTTCAATGAAAACATTGCATGGGGAGTGACAAATGGTGGACACGATGTAGCCGATTGGTACAAAATTGTCTTCAAAGACGATGCTACGAAAGCCGAATACAAATTTGATGGAGAATGGCGAAAAACTACCCAGCGCATTGAAGAAATAAAAATCAAAGGCGGAAATGTGGTCAATGATACGGTCATTTATACACATATTGGACCAGTTAGCTATCAAGACGAAACCAACCCCAAACACAATATGGCATTGCATTGGAAGGCACATGAGGGGTCTAATGAGTTCAAAACCTTCTATTTGTTAAACAAAGCAAAAAATTACGACGATTACAATGACGCATTGAAGACCTACGAATGTCCTGCCCAAAATTTTGCATTTGCGGCTAAAGACGGAACGATAGCTATGTGGCATCAGGGAAAATTCCCACTCTTAAAACTAGGTCAGGGAAAAAGAGTGCAAGATGGAACAAAATCTTCTGAACAGTGGCAAGGGTATATACCAAGAGAACACAATCCGCACGTAATCAATCCATCAAGAGGATTTGTGAGTTCTGCCAATCAACATCCTGCGGGAATTGATTATCCCTATTATTACAGCGGAAATTTTGAATTTTATAGAAATAGAAGGTTGAACCAACAACTGACAATGCTCAAAGACATTGAAGTAGAAGACATGAAAGCCCTTCAAAATGACAACTACAATTTGAAGGCAGCCGAGTTGTTGCCTGTGGTTTTGAGCTATTTAAGTGATTCTACAATGAGTGAAAAAGAAAAATTGTCTTACAATTTGCTCAAAGAATGGAATTATGAAAATACGGTTGAGCAACTCGCTCCTTCAATTTTTGAAGAACTTTGGAATCAATTGTTTATCTTAATTTGGGATGAAGTAGAAGCAGCCGAAATTGCTAAAACACCAATGGAATATCCACAAGCCTACCCCACTATTCAACTTTATACTACCCAACCCAATCACAAACTATTGGATATCAAAGCAACACCCGAAAAGGAAAATGCTGCAATGTTGGCGCAAAAAGCATTTTCGGCAGCAGTGACCGAACTCGATCTTTGGCAAGTAAAAAATGTAAAAGAATATACTTGGGGAAACTTCAAAGGTACTGCCATCACCCACTTAGCCAAGATTCCGACCTTTAGTATGCAGGGTTTGGCTACGAATGGTAACCGTGGAATTTTGAATGCAACAAGCGAAAGACATGGCCCTTCTTGGCGAATGGTTGTAGAATTGGGGGACTCTATACAGGCTTGGGGTGTTTATCCTGGCGGTCAATCGGGAAATCCTGGTAGCCCGTATTACACCAATTTTGTCAAAACATGGGTTGATGGCGAATATTATCCGCTTTGGTTCATGAAAAACGCTACGGATGAAAGTGGTGGAGTATTGTTGAAGCAGTCTTTCGGTAAATGATTTAGAATCAAGACAAAAGATTAAAGACAGACTACAAAAGTTCTTAAAACTTTTGTGGTCTGTCGTTTTATTTAGAAGTAGCTGAAAACCAGAGACTCAAGACAAAAGAACAAAATCTAAAAAAATACAATCCCATGTCACGCTACGTTTATGGTGTCGATTTCGGAACAAGCAACTCCGCATTGGCCATTTTTGACAAACAAACCAATCAAATTGTTCACTCCTTTATAGACGCGTCCATTTTGCACTTCCCTTTTCCGCAAGAATACAAAGGGGAGTACATGGTTGGCAAGGAAGGATTGCAGAAGTTTTTGCGAAATTCGATGAGAGGACGGCTAATGCGTTCCATCAAATCAGCCCTACCGAATGCTTCCTTTACCCAAACAACCATCTATCAAGTCGACTACCAATTAGAAGATTTGGTCGCACTCATCCTGCAATCTCTGAAGGAAAAAGCCGATGATTTTGTAGGCGAAAACGTGACAACTGCCATCTTTGGGCGGCCTGTGGTTTTTGACGAAAAACCTGCAAGAGATACTTTGGCACAAGAACGTTTACAGAAAGCTGCAAAGATTGCAGGTTTTCAACAGGTTCATTTTCAGTACGAACCCATTGCAGCGGCTTTCACTTATGAACGTCAACTTCAATCTCCTGAAATGGTTTTGGTAGCAGATTTGGGAGGTGGTACTTCCGATTTTACCTTGATGCAGTTGAATCCTGCAAAAATCAATCAAACCGATCGAAGCTCGGATATGATTGCCAAAGGAGGTGTGCATATTGGTGGGGATGATTTGGATGCAGAGGTGATGTGGCGAAAATTGGTGCGGTATTTTGGTTATGGACTGCAATACCAATCCATGAACAAAATGCTGGAAGTGCCGAGTCATTATTTTCGTCGTTTGTGTGCTTGGCAAGACCTCAACTACTTCAAAAGCGAAAAAGTGCGCAAGGAATTGGATGACTTTTTTTATGCCACGAATTACAGCAGTGAATTCAACCGACTGATTACACTCGTTGAGCGAAACTTGGGCTACTCGGTTCTACAAGCCATTGAAAATGCAAAGATTGCACTATCAAGCGAAGCCGAAACAACGATTGATTTTGACCAAGCCCACATCGAAATTCACCAAAAAATCACCCGTTCGGAATTCAATCAGTTCGTACACAAAGACATGCAGCAGATTGACGACTACTTGGATGTCTTTTTGGAAGATGCTTTTGTGGAAGCATCGGATGTGGACAGCGTGTTTATGACAGGCGGAAGTTCGCTTGTGCCTATAGTGCGAGAATTATTTGCTAAACGGTTTGGAGAAAAAGCTATTCGGTCAGGCGATAGCTTCAATAGTGTGGCATTTGGATTGGCATATAGTTCGGTGTTGTTTTGAGTTTTTATTCCGCCAACTCCACAATCAAATCTTCTTCCATTCTCAAATTATTTATGATAAACTGCTGACGATCAGGAGTGTTTTTGCCCATGTAGTAATCCAAAATATTTTCAATAGAAGCATCTGGACTCATAATCACAGGTTCAAGACGAATGTCTTCACCAATAAAATTGCCAAATTCGTCAGGCGAAATCTCTCCCAAACCTTTGAAGCGAGTAATTTCTGGTTTGCCACGAAGTTTCTGAACAGCAGCCCTTTTTTCGGTTTCATCGTAGCAGTAAATCGTTTGTTGTTTATCCCTTACCCGAAACAAGGGGGTTTCTAAAATATACACATGACCATTTCGTACCACTTCAGGAAAGAATTGGAGGAAAAAGGTCAGCAGCAATAAGCGAATGTGCATACCATCGACATCGGCATCCGTAGCCACCACAATTTTTTGGTAGCGCAAACCATCTATGCCATCTTCAATGTTGAGGGCGTGCTGCAAAAGGTTGAATTCTTCATTTTGGTAAACTACTTTCTTTGTACTTCCATAGCAGTTCAAGGGTTTTCCACGGAGACTAAAAACCGCTTGGGTTTCAACATCTCTTGCTTTGGTAATAGAACCACTTGCAGAATCTCCTTCGGTGATAAATAGAGTGGAATTGTAGGATTTATCATCGTCTTTTTTGTCATTGAGATGAAAACGGCAGTCTCGCAATTTCTTGTTGTGAAGGTTGGCAGTTTTGGCGCGTTTTTTTGCCAATTTTTTTACCCCTGCAATTTCTTTGCGTTCTCTTTCCGATTGTTGGATACGTTTTGATAGTTCATCGGCCACTTCTTTGTTTTTGTGGAGGAAATTGTCGAGTTTTTCCTTCAAAAAATCATTGATAAAAGTACGCACTGTTGGCCCATCAGGACTCATGTTTTGTGAACCAAGTTTGGTTTTGGTTTGCGACTCAAAAATAGGATCTTCTACCCGTACACTGATTGCCCCAATCAATGCCTGTCGAATGTCTGCTACATCGAAACTTTTGCCATAAAAATCTCGAATCGTTTTGACAATTGCTTCTCTGAAATAGGATAAATGCGTGCCTCCCAAGGGAGTATATTGACCGTTTACAAAAGAATAGTATTCTTCCCCATACGCATTGCCGTGTGTGAGGGCTACTTCAATGTCATCATCTTTGAGGTGAATAATAGGATAGCGCAGTTCGGTTCCATTGGTTTTGCTACTTAATAAATCAAGCAATCCATTTTTGGAATAATACCGCTGACCATTGAAGAAAATGCTCAAGCCCGAATTGAGGTAGGCATAGTTTTTTACCTGATTTTCGAGATGTTCAGGTATGAATTTGAAGTGTTTAAAAATGGTGAGATCAGGTTCAAAAAGGACATACGTGCCATTTTGTTCATCGGTATCTTGTATGCGGTGGTCTTTTACAATGTTGCCCTGTTTAAATTCTGCAATCTTTTTTTTACCATCTCTTACTGACTCAACACGAAAGTAGTGAGAAAGTGCATTGACCGCTTTTGTTCCGACTCCATTCAACCCTACGGATTTTTTGAAGGCTTTGGAATCGTATTTACCGCCTGTGTTGATTTTCGAAACACAGTCAATCACTTTTCCCAATGGAATCCCACGCCCGTAATCTCGCACCATCACCCGTTTATCTGATACATGCACTTCTACTTTTTTGCCAAATCCCATTACATATTCATCTATGGCATTGTCAATGATTTCTTTGATGAGAATGTAAATACCATCATCTTGTGCAGAGCCATCTCCTAATTTACCAATATACATTCCAGGACGCAGTCGAATGTGTTGTTTCCAATCAAGTGATTTTATGTTATCTTCAGTATATGTTGTTACAGACATTTCTTTATGGTTTTTTACAATTATTTTAGCAAAAATACTAAAAATAATGGAATTTTGGAAATTTTTGTTTTGAAATCCAAACGCAAAAGTAATCAATGAATGAAACTTAAAATGAAAAGAAAGTCTGATTCTCAAACTATTTGGAAAATGAAATTGGGAGTATATTCTTTGAATGTTGCTATGCGGAGTATTGGCAAGAAAATGCATATCCTTAATAAATAAAGAAATGCTGTATCGAATATCATTCGTACAGCATTCTTAAGGCCTTCTCTATTTTCATAAAAAAACATGACTTTAGTGTCTTGGGGTTAGGTTAAATTGAAATATTATATTAATATGAAAAGTTATAGAATTTTAATTGATTTTATTTTGCTGTTCATACTGCAATTATTATACCAATTTAGTTTGATTAAATGTGTACTTATATTACAATCAGTCAATATGAATAGTTTGCTAACTGTGATTTTGTAGATTCATGTTGTAAATACAAATCACTGACTTTTTCTATTATCTTCTTCTCATCTTTAATAGACGAAATGAGAGTATGATTTTGAAGAATTTAATTGATTTTTTTTTTCAAAAAAAGAGGCAAAACTTTTTCAGTTATTGCCTCTTTTTCACATACTTCTCTTTATCAGATGATTAGAGAAGATTATAAAATGATAAAACTATTCTATATCATCACTCGGAATACTCTTTTTTGCTTTTCTATTGAAGAAGTCAAAATTGTAGCCTACTGTGATTTCGTGTGTACCACTAGTATAATTGCTCAAATCAGAAGTAGTGATGTCGTAGGAGTATGCCAAATTAAGGCTGCTATCCAATTGAAGCCCAACGAGAATAGCGAGTGCGTCTTCTGTACGATAAGAAATTCCAGCCCAGTAGTTTTTGTTTACAATCGCTCTTGCGCCTAACTCAAATTGTGCGCCTGCACCTGCAACAGATTTCAACAAGATAGAAGGAGCAATGTCTAAATTTTCGCTCGCATTGAAGGTTACGCCACCACCCAAAAAGATGTGACGGCTGTTTTCGATGGATTCCACATCACCAACAAAAGTGTATTTGCTGGCAAACATTTGATTGACAGACAATCCTGCCCAAAAGTTGAGACCTTTCAAATATAATCCTAAATTGGCATCTGCACCCATTTTGGATTGGTCACCTGCTCCAATTTGTGGATCGCCTTCGTCTCTGGTAATCAATTCATTGAAGTTGATTTTATAAGACATTAGATTGGCTCCAACACCAATACCCAAGTAGGTTTCATTCTCTACTAAAGGTAATTGATAGGCATAAGCCAATGTTGCACCTGTTCTTCCAATAGGACCTGTATTATCGCTGTACAAGATAGCTCCGATACCAACGGTTCTATTTTCGCTCAGGTTGCCGTGCATACTGACCATACCTGTTGTTGGCGCACCGTCAATACCTGACCATTGTTTGCGGAAAGAAGCTTTTCCAACAAAGGTGTCATCGCTACCTGCTACGGCTGGATTAAAGGCAAAGTCGTTTATCATGTAATGTGTAAGTTGATAAACCTGCTGTGCATAGATTTCTTGGGTGAAGAACAGTATAAGGATGAAAGTAATTATCCGTTTCATTTTGAAGAAAATATTAATCATAAACTTTGTTCGGAGTACGACTAACGGTAAACGACAGTCGATTTTTGTTGTATTTTTTTGAACAAAGTTCAAGTTATTGTTAAAAAAATAGGATACTTAAAAAAAGGAATGAAGAACAACCAACAGGATGTCCTTCATTCTCTATTGTCAAAAAGATTATCTAAGGATCGTTACGTTGCCCGTCAATGGCGCAGTGCCGTCGTTGAGTTCAATCACATAGTAGTAAGTGCCATGTGGTAAATCATCACTTCCATCGTTGCGACCATCCCAACGAACGGTTTCGTTGTTGTAGTTGATAGCTGAATATACTTTCTGTCCCCAACGGTTGTATATTTCTACATAGATAGAGTTGTTACCCGCATCTACTTGAGGAATATGCCAGTAGTCATTGAAGTTATCTCCATTGGGTGTGATGACGTTTGGAATGTCAAAATTGCAGATTTCGACATCTACGGTGATGGAAGTTGTTTCAGAACACCCTGCTTCGTTCACAGCTGTTACCATGTAAGTAGTTGTCTGTGTAGGCTGTACTTTTACTTCATCACTTACTGTACCTGTTGCTTCGCCGCCATCCCAAGTATATTCCATTCCATCACCTTCGGCAGTTAATGTAACACTTGTTCCAGCGCAAAAACTCATTTCTGGCATTGATATAGTGACATTTGGATTGTCACTTACTTTGAAGGCAGCGTTTACTGTCTCGGTTGATTGTTTTGTTCCACAAGCCGCATCTACTACCAATTCTACGGTATAGTTTCCTACTTCGTCAAAACTAAGTGTAGGATTTTCGTCAATGCTGTTTAGTATGGAGCCAGACAAATCATTGGTGAATGTCCAACTATAAGCTGAGGCATTTGCTGAAGCATTACTAAAGGTGATGGATTCACCCAAACAGATATTATTGCTTTGTGATGTAAAGGCAGCTGTTGGTTGGCTCGTTGGATCTACCACAATTGCTTGTTCTACAGTTTTGGTACATCCTCCGATTGTAGCCGATGCAACATATATACCTGCTTGGTTCGCAGTAATTGAGTTTCCTGATTGAGTTGTGCCGTTGAAGCTCCATGTGACATTCGTAGCTGTGCTGTTGGTAATTGAAAGAGTAATTTCTTCTCCCTCGCAAATTGCATTGTCTTCTCCTGTACTAAGACCAACGTTCATTACTTCAAAAGGGGCATCCGATACGTTTATTAATCCAACACTCGTACAGTCTGAAGCATCGGTGACGGTTACATAATAGAGTCCACCACTTGTGACAGCCAATGTAGGTTCTGTACTACCGTCTTCCCACAAGTAAGCATCGTAATCACCCATTGCTTGAATAACATAAGTTCCACTATTACAATTGGCTTCAAAAGTCGGTGTTTGAGGACCTGTGATGGTGATATCTGCTCTCCAAAAACATCCATTGCTGTCTTCATAATTTACAAAATAATCACCTGGCTGACTGACAACAAGTGTTTGTGAGTTAGAAGCATTATTAGACCAAATATAGCTAATATAGCCAAAAGGAGCTTGCAGTGTCATGTTGTCACCATCGCATAGAGAAGTACCTGATGAAGTAAATATCTCACCATTTGGATCTACTGCCATTCCTACTTCAAATTGATCCATTGCCGTACATCCATTTGCATCAGTTACAATAACACTATACATTCCTCCTTCGCTCACTTGCAATTGAGATCCATTGGCATTTGGAATATTCCACTCATAAGCAGAAAAAGTTTGAGGTACGCTCAATGTGACAGCATCGCCTGGACAAATCAGTTCATTTCCAGTAATGCTCACCTGAGGATTGGTGACAGTTACAGCATATTCTTGCGAAGTATAGGTACAACCTTCCTCTGTGTATTCGTAAACAATGGTGTTTTCTCCTTGAAGCAAAACACTTGTAGAAAGATTATTGGATACTTGTGTAGTGTTACCATTTGACAAGGTAATATTAAAGGTACCATTAGTGATTGGCACGCCATTGATGATAGGTGCGTTGATGACCGTAGTTTGTTGAGCACAATAGCTACTTTCGATGTCCAATACAGGCGTTTCTCCTCCACAAGCAGCTTTACACATGAGCGTACTTTGTACTTCATCGCAAGTTCCATTTGGAATAGCGGCTACTGTGATAGTTACTTCTTCCTCAGGCTGCAAATTTTCGAAAGTATAACTATTGGCATTGCCACTTAATTGAGTGACCAAGACATTGTTTCCACTAATGTTGAAAGATGCTGCACCTTCTACGTTCCATGAAAAAGTGATGGAAGTACTGCTTGCGTCACAGTCAATTGGGAAATTTTCAGGTACTTGTGAATAGACTTTGATTAACTGTGTAATCGTTGTGGATTCACAACCATTTTCGCTGACCTTCAAGGTGATGAATTTGTCGCCAGGAGTATTCCAAGAAAGAGTCGGATTTTGATTGCTGCCTGTAAAGGTTGCACCTTTGAAGTCCCATATATACTCACCATCCGTAGCTGCGGCATCTATGTGAATCTCATCTCCTACACATACTTCGGTTATATCAACACTTTCGATAACTGCAATAGGCTGTACAACGGTAACGGACTCTTCTGTAGAAAACACACAGCCTGTACCCGCATCGGTAATGGTATAGGTGATGATGAATTGACCTCCTCCCAATTGAGAGGGCTGGAATATATTCACATTGTAAGTAGGGCCACCTACCTGACTGATTTTGAAACTTCCACCATTGATGTTTGCCTGCAATTGTATGGCAGGATCGGTGACACAATAAGTAGATTGTGCATTTGTGATACTAAGATTGGCATATTGATTGGCAACTTCATTACACGCATCTGGTGCATAACGTACCCGCAAAATCACTTCATTGTTGTCTTCACAATCTTCAGCCAAAGCATTGTTGGCATCCACTTTCACGATGTACTCATAAGTAGTATTTTGATTGGTTCCTGCTGGATAAGGAATCTCCAATTCATGAATACTTTCGTATTTTGCAGAAGGTAAAGAAACGTCTTTCAATGTAGTAGCAACTGTGCTGCCTTGTACTCTTCGAGATATTTTCACGCTATAATTGTTGGTGACAGCTTTACCCAAATTCGTTGAACGAACAAGGAATTTTAAGGTTTCACCCGCCTCTGCTTCTACTAAGTTTACACCAGAACTAATCAAACTACCTGCTTCATTGAATACCTGCACGTCATCACGAGAAACAGTTTTTCTGGTATAACCATTGGGGATATCTATAAATTTGTATTGATAGTTGTTTTCGATGATGTATTCAGGTTTGTCCTTGATATTACCAATGATCAAACCAGGATCACCTTGGAAGGTAAATTCTTCACTTGTAGCTTTCACCCCTTCATAGAAAGAAGCTGCAGGGGAAGCGATATAAATATTCTCCAATGTGTTTTTTATCAATTCACCAATCGGTTTTCCTTGATTGATTGGACTGCCATTGTTTCCTGTAAATTGACGGTACAATTCATGGGTATAAATATCCAAGGTGGAAGGGAAACCAAATGAAACTGTTGCCAAGAATCCGATAGCTCCTTTATTGTTGGACAGTACGTATGCTTCAGCCATTGAAGCATCACTATTGGTTGATTTGTGAATATCACCTACAAAGCAAGACCCAGAAATAACCATTGGAAAACGTGGGGCAGGCTGGTTGTAGCCTGCAGGATTTGTCAATACATCTGTTTTCCAGATTTGCCCAGTAGAGTGCCCCATAAAGGTAAATATAGATACACCTTCTTCAATGAATGGGCGGGTATTGAAGCTTGAACTATAATTTTTAGCTGCTTGAATATCCAATACCTTACCTCCATAATAGGTGGCATCGTCAAAGAACTCCTTGTAATCATTTAAGAAACCTTCATATTCGACATATTGAGCAGAATTATCACCTGTGGCCATAAACAAAGCGTGTTTCCGCCACAGTCTATCTGCTCTAGTACAAGGTTCATTGGCTTCATATTGCTGAATTTTGTTGAAGTAGTTTCGCACATCTGTTGGTGTATTTGCGCTGAGCCGTCCGATACCTACTTGCACACTATATCCAAAGATATTGCGAACTCCCAACATGTTGTCTGAAGGTTGATGTCCATAAGTGGGAATCAAATTGGCCCTGAAAGTACTAGGTGTAGTAGTAATTCGATAGCTAATTGATTTTCCAATCATAAACACATGTTTCGGTTTTGTACTCCATTTATCTAGCGCATAATTGATAAAATGTCGAATTGCCAAAGGATGATTGGGGATTCCCCATGCAAATTGGTCATACAATTCTTCAATATCTGCCAATACAACCTTAAATCTACCGCCATTAGATTCGTCTCGATAATTAGCATAGGTTTTAACCCAATCCGTAGAACCTGTACGGAGCGAAGAATGACTAATCATAATGTAATTGCCTTGATTAGCAATACTTTGATAATTGGTGAATTTTTTTTCGGTTAAGCTATTGATTCTTCCAAGTGTACCATTGTCTGTACTGGAAATGAGTAGTCGTCGCTTCAAGTTTACATTCGTACCTGCCTGCAATCGAATTTTATAAATGCCACTCTGTACAGTTGGAATATAGCGTTTGTTGTTGGTCAAATCATATACTACTGGAGAAGACCCGCCTGTGAAATTTTTAATTTCGATATAAGTATCCGCATTGTCATTTAGCGTAAAAGCAAAGCTTTTGGCAGGTATCAATGAACCACTACTATACTCCAAAAAGTCGAAGGCTCTTGGGTATGTGATTTTGGTATAAGCCACAGACTGCCAATCTTGGGAAGGAGTTGAGAAAATATCTCCAACCGATTCATAAACCACCGAGGTTCGAGGACTGGTAATATCGCTACTCAGGACTGTACTCGTGTAAGTAGGTGTGTCGTATCCTTCGTAAACATTGTCTATATAAGTCGTTCCATCAACTTTTATTCGAATGTGATGGTCTTTGAAGTTGAAAAAATCATTATTTTTACCTACCACCTTAGTTTCCAAGTTTGCAGGAGGCGCACCTGTACCCGTAAAAAGTGCAGGAGTGTTGATATTAAATGTTTTATTAGTCTGACCTTGGATGATAGAACTTACAAAACCTTCCCCTTTTTCAAAGTCTGCATAGTTATAGTTTACACCTGCAATTCGGTCTGGCTCACCTACATTGAATATATTTCTATGCAACAAGTTCTCACTATGCATAAAATACGGCTCTTTTGTAGGGGGATTGGTTAGGTTGTTCGAAACATTGGTAATCCGTTGTGAACTACCGCTACTTTGCCAAACCAAATAATAGGCAATTGAGTCAGTGAAAAGACTGGTTTCGTCAGTCAGTTGATAATCATCAAATAGAAACATTTGAGTATCAAATTCACCATCGTTTTTTTCACCATAAAACTCTACATAATCGCTACTGGTCAGAGAGCCATTAGTACTCACATAAATAGGCACTTCTTTTCCTTTACAGTACAATTTGAACCCAGAACCACTTAGGTTCGCCAAACCTGACTGAGACAAAGTAGTAAATGGAATTCGGTATAAACCATCTTTGGCAATTCGTAGTTTATAGTAATTTTTAGAATAGTCAATCCACTCGTTGGAGTAGTTTTGTGCGAGCAAAACTGGCGCCAAGAGTGTTAACAATAAAGCTAGTAATAACTTCCTCATAACTAATAAAGGATTTTTTTGTAGAAAATTTATTATAAACATATAATGATAATAAGTAAACATTGAGATAGAAATAAACCATTCATTGTGTGGTAATTGCAAGAAATAAGAGAATTGCAATTACTCAATGAAAGTATTTTTCAAACGAAATAAAGGCTTATTAGGAGGATTAAATGGTAGATAGAATTTAGTGGGCATTTGTAGTAGTAGACGTAAAATCAAGTGCAAAAATACGTATTTATCTGTATTTGTGCGTCAGTTTTTTTACAATTTATTGACATAATAATGTCATGTGAAAATATTTTGATATATCGCTGACAGTTATTGATGAACTGAAATGTATGTAAAGCGGTTGTATCCGAACTATATTTGGTCATTTACTGACAGTTTGACCTATACCCTTTGTTCTTGACTGTCATTTTTGTCATATTCATAAAGATTTATCCAAAAGGCACATAAATTGATAGTCCAAATAGGCTAAGACTGTTTGAAGCTTACTCATCCTTCAAAAAATACTTTTGATTTTAGCCTAAATTATTAAACTAATTAACACACAATAAAATGAATTTCAATAATTTCACTATAAAATCGCAAGAAACCATTGCATCTGCTCAAGGAATTGCTTTCAATAAGAAACATCAATTGATAGAACCATTACATATGTTGAAGGCACTCATTGAAGTAGATGAAAATGTGATTCCTTATATCTTGAAAAAAACAGGGGTCAGCGTGAGTCGCTTATCCACCAACATAGAAGAGAAACTGGATAGTTTACCTACGGTCAAACACAGTACGCAGCAGTTTCCCTCACAGCAAATGACACAGGCTATTTTTCAAGCCCAATCCATAGCCAAAGAATACAAAGACGAATTTACATCCGTTGAACACCTTCTTCTTGGAATATTGGAAGTTAGTAGCGATGCCTCCAAAATTTTGAAAAGAGAGGGAGTCAATCAATCTGACTTGGAAAAGGCCATCAAGGAATTGAGAAAAGGTGAAACTGTAACCGATGCAAGCGCAGAATCTCGCTACAATGTGCTGGACAAATATGCCATCAACCTCAATGAACGGGCGCAAGCAGGGGCTTTGGATCCTGTTATTGGACGGGACGAAGAAATTCGCCGAGTCTTACACATCCTATCTCGACGAACCAAAAACAACCCTATCTTGGTAGGTGAGCCAGGGGTGGGAAAGACTGCCATTGCAGAAGGTATCGCCCACCGAATCGTGAATGGCGATGTACCTGAAAACCTAAAAACCAAAACAATCTACACGATTGATTTGGGTGCGATGATGGCAGGTTCTAAGTACCGAGGTGAATTTGAAGAACGATTGAAAGCTATCATTAATGAAGTAGCGAAAGCCGAAGGTCAAATCATTTTGTTCATTGACGAAATTCACACCATTGTTGGTGCAGGTGCTACTGAAGGAGGAGCTTTGGATGCTGCGAATATTTTGAAGCCTGCTTTGGCAAGGGGTGATTTGCGGGCAATAGGTGCAACTACATTGAAGGAGTACCAAAAATATTTTGAAAAAGACAAGGCACTTGAAAGACGTTTCCAAAAAATCATTATTGACGAACCTACACTGCAAGATGCAATTTCCATTTTGCGAGGTTTGAAGGAACGTTATGAAACGCATCACAAAGTTATTATCAAAGACGAAGCGATTTTGAGTGCTGTGGAATTATCGAATCGCTACATTACCGATCGTTTTTTGCCCGACAAAGCCATTGACCTTATTGATGAAGCGGCTGCAAAACTTAGATTGGAGATTGATTCTGTTCCAGAAGGTTTGGACGAAATTCGCCGAAAAATTCGTCAATTGGAGATTGAAAAAGAGGCGATTAAGCGAGAAGCAGATGCCACCAAAATGGAAGGTATTAACCGCAAATTGGTACGATTGGAGGAAGCTCACAAAGAATTCATGTCAGTTTGGAAAGGTGAAAAAGACTTGGTGGATGCGATTCAAACGGAGAAAAAAGCTATTGAGCAATATAAATTGGAGGCAGAGCAAGCTGAAAGACAAGGGAATTATGGGAGTGTGGCGGAACTTCGATATGGTAAAATCAAAGATGCAGAGGCAAATGTCGTAGAATTGGAAGAAAAACTGCACAATTTAGGAGAAACCCGAATCATCAAGGAAGAAGTTGATGCCGAAGACATTGCGAGTGTTGTGTCGAAATGGACGGGGATTCCTATTAGTAGAATGATGGAAACGGAGCGTCAAAAATTGTTGAGATTGGAGGAGGAACTAGCCAAAGAGGTGGTTGGACAACCTGAGGCGGTGCAAGCGGTTTCGGATGCAATTCGCAGAAGTCGGGCAGGACTACAAGATCCTCGCCGTCCAATTGGTTCGTTTGTCTTTATTGGTACTACTGGTATTGGCAAAACACAGCTGGCAAAGACTTTGGCGACTTTTTTGTTTGACAATGAGGACGCATTGACTCGGATTGATATGTCTGAGTTTCAGGAGGCCAATACGGTTTCTCGTTTGATTGGCGCACCTCCAGGTTATGCAGGATATGATGAAGGTGGACAACTCACAGAAGCAGTTCGCAACAAACCTTATTCGGTGATTCTATTGGATGAAATCGAAAAAGCACATCCCGATGTCTTTAATCTTTTGTTGCAAGTATTGGATGACGGGCGATTGTCGGATAGTAAAGGGCGTGTAGTTAACTTCAAAAACACCATCATCATCATGACCTCCAATATGGGTTCGCAATTGATTATGGAACGTTTTGAAGGTACAGAAGAAGACAATTTGACAGAAACCTACACCAAAACCCGCAATGAGTTAATTGGTTTATTGGAAAAATCTCTTCGTCCAGAATTTCTCAACCGAATTGACGAAATCATCATGTTTAAGCCTCTTCGCAGACGTGATCTCTACAAAATCGTCAAAATTCAATTGAGGGAATTAGAAGTTCGACTCGAACGCCAAGAGCTGAAAATGGACATCACCACAGATGCCCTTTATTGGTTGGTGGACAATGGTTTTGATCTTCAATATGGCGCAAGACTTATCAAACGTTTGATTCAGCGTGAGATAGCAAATCCTATATCTAAAAAGATTTTGGAGGGCAATGTGGGGCAAGATCGCACTATTTATATAGATGTGGTGGATGAACAGTTGGTGTTTTATACAAGGAATGAGGAAGAAGTAGATATTTCGGATTTGTTCAGTTGAGTTTTAGATGCAAGATGTAGGAAGTAAGACACAGGACGGTTTTTGGCAGTAAGCCTATTTCAACACATATTTTTTAACTGTAAACTTTTTTCAGGGCGGGCCATCTATTATATCTACACCCTACATCTATCGCAAAGCGAAGTTCAATCCTGTTTGACCTGTCCAAACGTTTATCTGATTGAAGTAGCGTTGGTAAATGCCGCCAACTGTCCAATAACCCACAATACGTCCTTTCTCAAAAATTTTTTGATTTACCCTCAAATTCAGTTCGAGGCGAGGAGTAGCACCAGTAGAATAATCTTTGGCAATCCGAAATTCGGCGTTAGAGGTAATTGAAGCATCCTTGTTCCAGCGAATATCCAAACCAAAAAAGTGTTCGTTGTAAGTGCTTTTTCCACCCGAATACTCGTGCATAAACCCTGTTCCCATTCTCAAAGTTGCCTCTTTTTCATTCACCACATTCAGTAAAAACTGTCCATCGAATGTTTGGTACAAACCACCGCCTACTAAATTGAAGTAACGAAAATCGGCGGAAAATAAACCCCAATTTCCACGTAATCTCGGTGCAACAACGATGGTATTGCCACTCCCATAGCCAATCGTGGGATGTACTTCAATAGAACTGATATTAGGCATTTCTTTTTCACGACTCAGTTGATAAGTATGGTATTGGAAGCCGAGCGAAAAAAAGTCAAAGGCAATATCAATAAAAAAGTTACCACCAGAACTACTTCCATTGCCATTGTTATCCCCATCACTATTGTTGCTATTACTTTCCGATGCGTCTTTAATGTCTTCAACTTGGGCATACAACTTTATACCACTTGCAGAAAGTATCAATAAAAAGAAGCCTATATGGAAGAGAAAGTGTTTATAGTTCATATTTGAATTATTTTTTGTTTCTTACTGCAAAGTAAAATAAAAATTACCACCCCATCAATTACATTTTTAACCATTTATTTCGTGAAAAGGTTATTTTTGAGTAATCTAAATACTAATTGCTGAATCTTGCGGTTTAAAATTAAACAAACATTCCACTAATTATTTTTTAGTTTATATGCACCAAGAAAGTTGGATATATAGAGGTAAATTTAAAAGACATTTACTGCAACTCTCACATGATTTCTCCAATGGCAATTTAGTCTTGACATTGGATGGATTCAAGTTGTCCGAAGAAGTCATACTTGAAAGTGAAGACTTGAAAATATTCAGCTTTTTTATTGATGGTGAACTTTTTGAGATTAAAATAACAAGACAAAATAAGCAATTTGTATATGAATTTATTCCCCATGTCTATTCTACAAGTCATGTAGGAAAAACACGGAAAAAAGCTGCAAAATGGGAATTGCTTAGTGTCAATACAGGTATTACCATCATTGTAATTGCCTTACTATCTGCAATACTGTACTTTACTTTTTTTTCCAACGATGCAGCCCCCCCGCTCAGTTTAGGAGGTTTGACTGCTGTTGCAACTATCACCGAAATTAATGCGAACAAAGAACACTTATTGAAGACTGAAGATGGGAAAACAAAATCACTTAGAGGGAATATTCGATACAAATTCAAGGTCTTAGATGAATGGTATTATGGTGATGCTTACCTCTACAAAAAAATGGACTTTTATTATCTTGCCAAAACAGGATTGCCTATTCAAACTGGTGATGAATTTATGGTTCTGTATAGCGAAAATAATCCCAACAACAACCACATATTATTCGACCATCCGAGTGAACAAAAATTGGCACAATACCAGCTCATGGCAAGAGAGTCATGCCTAAAAAACCTACCTCCCAATATTCCTACTGACAAGGAATTGACTTATTGTGAATGTCTAAAAGCGTATCTTTTCCAACAATATGATTTGAAGGGATTGGCAAATATGATTCACCAAACAAAGAGTAAGACAGCCTTTGAAGACTTTAATGAGAAAACCTACCAAAAATTTATGAATGAAAGCCGTCAGCAAGAAATACAGAAAAACTGTTTAGACCAGTTGTTTTGACCTGTTTTGAATACCGATATTCAACTCAAAACCAATAATCAACATCAAGGCAATTCCATAATAACATACCATAAGTACAATCAAAGCACCTAATGATCCATACAATTTGTCAAACTCACCAAAAGTATTGACGAAATAGCCAAAAATTTTCAGGAAAAGAAGAGAGCAGAAGGTCGCCAATATAGTCCCAGGACTTACATATCCCCATTTGCTATTTTCTACCACAGGAGCAAGTCGGTAAATAAGGGCAATCACGTTGTAAACAAGCAGGAAAGCTGTGATAATTTGAAGTAAGCTCAATCCTATTACTGCAAAACTACTTTCAGCGTGTAGAGAGTTAATGAGCAGGTTGATGAGGTATTGTCCTACCAAAATGGCAACTACAGAGATAATGGTCACTAAAAAAATGAGCAGCGTAACATTAATAGAAACCAATACTCTACGAAGAAAACTGCGGTTGTAAAAAGCCGTATCTTGGCGGCCACTCAATGCCAACATCAAAGACCGAACACCATTGGACGCAAAATACAAGGTAAGCAAAACACTCAATGATAGTAAACCGCCTGATCCTGAGGAAGTACCAATAAGTTCCCCAATTGTATATCTCGCCATTTCTTGGGCATTGAGAGGAAGTAAATACATCACGAAATCCAAAAGGGTAGTGCTGAAATCTTGAATGGGAATATAGGCAATGATGGAAAAAAACAACAATAAGGTAGGAAAACTGGCCAAAAGAATATTGAAAGCAGCGGCAGATGCTCTATTGTGAATAGAATCTCGCCCTACTTCTCGCCAAATGAATTCCAATACATTGTAAATTGGAACTCCATTGAAGCCAGGTAAGCTAAGTTTTTTGAGTTGCGATAATTTATTCTTAATCATTCAATTATCAAACACAAGTTAAAGTGTTTTTTAGGGCAGTGAATAAAAAAAAGATACAGAAAATTGAGCAAGCTCTCATCATCTGTATCTCATAAATTTCAGTTTTATGTTTTGTTTATTTTAGTTGACTGCTGCGACCGTTCATCCAGTTTTTCAAAAAACTCATGCCCATTCCAGCTACATCATCCCATACATTTCCGTCACCATCAGCATCCAACAATTTGCCAATCATACCCATGTTTTTAGGATCTGTTTTAGCTACTTGCGTCACTGAAGTTTTCAACATATCAGACAATTGATCTTCCTGCAAGTTTTTTTCTTTTTGTTGTGCTCCCAACATTCCCATAATCATAGGAGCGGCAATTTGCATCAATGATACAACTTCGGCCATATTCAAACCTGAGTTATTACCCACAAATTTTGCCACCTCAGGTGTTTGTTCCCCCAATACATGACGCAAGATACCGCTACCTTTTCCAGTCATATAGTTGGTAATAAAACTACTCAATCCACTCATAATGCTTCCATCATGATCGTTTTCTACTGCATTGAAGAGAGAAGAAGATCCTTCCTTACTCGCTGCATTGTTCGCCAAAGCAGTGGTAAAAATAGGAATCAATTGACTCAATGCCAACAATGCTTTTTCACGGTCGATGCCCAAAAAAGCAGCAATTTGACCAATAACTTCCCCCCCAAATTTGTCTGTTAAATAGTCTAAAAAATTCATGTTGATTTTATATTTATTTTTGAATGAAAATAATCTTATACTATTGCAGACGATTTTTTACTACAAAAGTAACACAAAGTAGAATGAAATAAGAGTTTCTAAGTTGTAATAAATTGATAATCAATTGTTTTTCTGTTTCCAGAAGGCTTTTCACTATTATTTAACATAGCAATGATTGGGCATTTGACTGCAATGTATTAATTTCGGCACGTTCTTGCAATTGTTTGAATCCAAATGACATGAATTATTTTTCGACTATCATTCTCTTTTTTTGTATTTGCCCTTTTTTGATTGCCCAAAATAATGGTAATGATAAGTTTGTAGCGGACGGCAACGTAATTGTCAATACCAGAGACAGCAGTTCATTTACAAACAGTCATTTTCGGCAATTGGATCAAACCGAAGTGAATCTGCTTTTTAGCTATTATGAGCAAGAAGGCGATCACGCTGCGGTGACAGGCGGTACAGGAAGTGAGGAACTGCACGACCTCGAATTTGGCATTGTTGTCAATATTCCATTGGATAGCATTAGTACGCTCAACTTTGACGGAGGGCTGACCTCCTATACTTCAGCCTCCAATGACCGCATCAATTTTCGGGTATCTTCTGCCTCTCGTCACGAGTTCAGAGGTCGTGTTGAGGCAACATATACCCGACAGCAACTCCCAAAACGCACTTACTACGGACTGAGTGCAGGTTTTTCAGGAGAAGTGGATTACATATCTTCTACCATTGGAGCAAAGTGGGGCATTACTTCTATAGACAACAATCGAAGTTTTGAGGTAGCAGGGAAATATTACTTTGATATATGGGTTTGGCTGATTTATCCCGAAGAATTGAGGTTTAAAAAGTGGGCGGATACCAAAATTCGAGAAACCTATAATTTGTCTTTCGTTTATTCACAAGTGTTAAATCCCCGATTGCAGACTTCACTTTTTGCAGAAGGAGTTTACCAGACGGGCTTATTATCCATTCCTTTTCACCGAGTATATTTTGCCGAAAACAACGAAGTTCGGGTAGAAAACTTACCGAAAGAGCGCTTCAAATTGCCTTTGGGAATCCGTTTGAATTATTATCTCAACGACCTTTTTGTACTGCGAACCTATTATCGGTATTACCGAGATAGTTTTGACATTGAAGGACATACAGCAAGTATTGAAGTTCCTATCCAAATAAATCCTTTTCTATCTTTTGCTCCATTCTATCGCTATCACTACCAAACGGCCTCCAAATATTTCGCCCCCTTCAAAACACATGAATTAGACGCAAATTACTATTCTTCAGACTATGATCTGTCAGCACTCAGCAGCCACAAAGTAGGTTTTGGGATTCGATATGCACCCTTGTATGGAGTAGGGCGTTTCAAAACTCCGTTTGCAGGTGGGAGGAAAGCGACATTATTTGAAGGAGTAGATTTTCGGGCAGCTTATTATCGAAGATCGGATGGATTATCTGCTTTTTTACTAAGTTTGGGTTTGGATTTTTTGATGTAAAACACTACTGAAATATGACTAAAACACAACAAGGCTCTGTTACTACTGCAATAGAAAACAATATTGCCACTATCACCTTTTTTCACCCTTCACACAACTCGCTACCTTCCAAAGTTTTGGCGAACTTATCAACTGCTATCACTGCAATGGGAGAGGACGAATCGGTGATAGTCATAATCTTAAAAAGTGAAGGTGATAGAACCTTTTGTGCGGGTGCAAGTTTCGACGAATTGGCAGCCATCAATGACTTTGAAACAGGTAAAAAATTCTTTATGGGTTTTGCCAATGTTATCAACGCATGCCGCAAATGTCCTAAGTTGATTATCGGACGGGTACAAGGAAAATCCGTTGGAGGAGGCGTTGGACTAGCATCGGCGGTGGATTATTGTTTGGCTACTCAACATGCTGCAATCAAATTGAGTGAGTTGGCGATTGGAATCGGCCCATTTGTGGTGGGGCCTGCCGTAGCCCGAAAAATTGGCGAATCTGCTATGTCTCAATTGGCTATTAATGCTACCGAATGGGAGTCAGCACAGTGGGCAAAAAATAAGGGCTTGTACGCAGAAGTGTATGATAGTGTCGAGAATATGGATGCTGCCATTCAAACACTTGCTACAAAACTTGCGAACTCCAATCCCGAAGCCATGCGTTTGTTGAAGCAAGTTTTTTGGGAAGGAACAGCACATTGGGATAAACTCTTGGCCGAACGTGCGGCAATGAGTGGACACTTGGTATTATCCGATTTTACAAGAAAAGCCATTGCCAAATTTCGTACCTGATACACACCTTACATTCAAGTTATAAGCTTCTCATTTACAAAGTATAGTAGATAAAAATCAAAAGAAAAGAAAAAATATTTGCAGAAATTAACTAAATAGTTTAACTTTGCGGTTAAGATGGCAAAAGACACAGAACAACTAATATTGGAAGCCGCACGACAACAATTTGTGCAGAACGGTTTTGCTGCTACCCGAATGCAAGAAATAGCAGACGAAGCAGGCATCAACAAGGCGATGTTGCACTATTATTTTCGGACCAAAGAGAAATTGTACCAAGAAATCATTGGGCAGATATTGAACACTGTTATTCCTCAATTTGCAAAGGCAATGGAATATCAGGGAACGGTGATGGAAAAAATTGAAGAAGTAGTTCATACCTATATTTCGGTACTTACCGAATATCCCGACATTCCATTTTTCATCATGTCTGAGTTGTCACAAAAACGAGAAAGTTTCATTGTAGAATTGAAAAAACGGGCGCAGTTTTCCCCTGTCATCCTTGCTTTTATGAGTCAAATGCAGCAAGAAATGAACGAAGGTAAGATTCGGAAAATCCCTCCTGTCCATCTATTGTTGAATATTTTGGCTATGTGTGCTTTTCCATTTATGGCAAAACCTATTTTCTGTAACATCATGAATATACCTGAAAACAATTTTGATCAATTGATGCAGCAAAGAAAAGAAGTAATTGTGGACTTTGTGAGAAATGCTTTGGAGGTGAATGAAAGCAATCAAGAGTAGAAAAGTTTTTAAAACTTTTCTATTCTACAAACCCATCTTAAACTTTTTTTTGCTCTAAAATCAACCAAATAGTTAAATAAAAAAGTTGAACTTCAATGATGAATAAATTTGCACTTCAAATAGTACTAATTGTAGCCTTGTGGATGTGTCACTTCAATGGGCTAAATGCACAAACAACCAATAGTTTGTCATTAAAAGAAGCTTATTTATTATTGGAAAAAAACTACCCCAATCTGCAAAATTCAGAATTGCTCAATCAAATTCACCAAAAAGAATTGGAGCAATTAGACATCGCAAAGCTACCTTCAATTTTCCTCAAAGCCGATGCAAGATTGCAGTCTGAAAGTGTCAAGTTGGATGCAGAGGGCAGTACTCCTTTGCCTTTTGATATCAATCAGCCGTTGGTTTCCTTCAAAACGTATGCGGAGGCAAACTATGTGGTATTGGATGGAGGAATGAATGAAGCACAGCGCACATTGAAGGAGGCACAACTAAAGGTAAATCAGCAAAATATTGAAGTCGAACGCTACAAACTTCGAGAGCGCATTAACCAATTGTTTTTGACTATTTCACTTTTGCGAGAACAATCCAAAGTATTTGATATTTCGCTCAAGGACTTGGAGGCAAGGCGGACACAAATTGCAGCAGGCGTAGAATATGGAGTCGTTTTGGAAAGTGAATTAACAAAGCTACAAGTCAAAGAAATGGAGCTGCAATCGCAACAGAATCAGCTCGCTTTTCAGTTGTCAGGAATGATTGGAACGCTTGCTACATTAACGGGAATGGACTTACCTGACAATATAGAATTGGTCTTCCCTGCAATGTCAAAACCTTTAGGAATTCCTTCAATTAATCGTCCTGAACAAGAATACCTTCGATTGCAGCGAGGGCTTATTTTGGCACAATCTGACCTGATTACCGCTGCCCGAAAACCGAAACTCAATGCTTTTGCACAAACGGGATTTGGCTATCCCAACCCCTTGAATATGTTGGACAACAATCCTGCTCCCTTTGCGCTGATTGGTGCGGGCTTTAGTTGGCAAATCACCGACTGGAAAAAGGAAAAGTTGGACAAATCTCTTTTAACCCTTCAAGCCCAGCAACTTCAAAACCAACAAGAAACATTTGATTTTAATCTCCAATCAAAAGAGGCAAATTATTTGGCAAATATCCAACGCATATATGCCCAGATTGAAGCAGATGAGAAAATTGCTGGACTACAAGCAGATATTCTTCAATCTCTGGCAGTGCAATTGGAAGAAGGAGTCATCAATACAACGGAATATATTTTGCAAGTGAATGCGGAATTGCTTGCCCGACAACAGCTCATTGTTCACCAAACCGAATTGCTGCAAACGCAATTGGAGTTTTGGAATGAAAGAGGTAGTTTAGAATGAAAATTAAAATGAGAATAAAAATAAAAAGCATCAACGAAGAATCTAAAAAACAAAATCATGTTCAAATATCTCACATTTTTTTTCCTACTCCTTGCCCTAACAAGTTGCAAGGAAAAAGCCGCAGTTTCAGACGCTTACGGCAATTTTGAAGCGACAACGGTGATGGTTAGTTCAGAATCGAATGGACGTTTGTTGTTTTTGAAAGCAACGGAAGGGGAAACCTTGAAAGCGGGAACTTTGGTGGCGATTGTGGACACAACACAACTACATTTGCAACGCAAACAAATTGAAGCAAGTATGGGCGTTTTGCCCAAAAAACTCCAAACAACCTTTGCGGATATTGAAGTGCTGAACCGCCAAAAAACCAATTTGGTGAGAGAACGAGATAGGGTCAGCCGTTTACTCGCTAAAAAAGCTGCAACTCCCAAGCAGTTGGACGATTTGAATGGGGAAATTGCCGTAGTCGAACAGCGCATCAATGCTATTCAATCCCAAACCAAAACGGCAAATCGTGGAATTTTGGCGGAGAAAGAACCGATGTTGGCACAGATTGCTATGGTGAATGAACAGATTCGCAAGTCCTACATTTACAATCCGATAGATGGAATGGTACTGACCAAATTATCTGAACCTTCGGAGGTGGTAGGTATGGGAACGCCACTGTATCGCATTGGTCAATTGGATACAATGACCTTGCGGATGTATGTGAGTGCGGTGCAATTGCAACAGTTGAAGTTGGGGCAGGAATTGGAGGTGTTGGTGGACAGTGGTGTAGAGGATTTTCGCACATTGAAAGGGACGGTTTCTTGGATTGCGGAACAGGCGGAGTTTACCCCAAAAACGATTCAAACGAAAGAGGATAGAGTGAATTTGGTGTATGCGGTGAAGGTGGAAGTGCCTAATCCCGATGGTTTTTTGAAGATTGGGATGCCTGCGGAGGTGAATTTTGGGAGTGGGGTTGTGATTGGTGATTAGTGAGTTGGGTTGACTTTGTTTTTTGGACAAAATTTCAGCATGACAAAAGCAAAAATCTCTTGATGTCGACGTTCAGTAACCGCTTCAACTGTTGCCAAAATTGGAAATTATTGGCAAAGTTTTGCTAAATAGTGCCTGAACGGAAACTCTCAATCATTTGACTATCAAAACATAACTAATTGTTTAAACAAGCGAACTTTTTGCCTATATTTCACGAAGATTCTATATTCTTGTAATAACTTGTTCCTAATTCATTAGGAATTTATTGAAGGTATTGGTATTCTTGAAAATCCAAAAAAGTTCAAATGATTTTTTGCATCCAATAGTTTGACTGTGAACTCCTTGCAAGATTCCGTTCAGACACTAAATACGCTAAAAAAACTGTGCATCCGTGTCTTTGTGTTCAAAAAATAACAATAACAATAACAATGACTTCAATATCAATCCACAATATTTCCAAATCTTTCGGCAAAACCAAAGCCTTGTCTGACATACAATTTTCGGTAGAGGAGGGACAATTGTTTGGTTTGATTGGGCCTGATGGGGCGGGAAAGTCGACCTTGTTCAAGATATTGACCACCTTGTTGATTCCAGATGAGGGAAGAGCGGAAGTAGTGGGTTTTGATACAGTGAAGGACTTCAAAAAAATCCGCAAAATCATTGGGTATATGCCTGGTAAATTTTCGCTTTACCCCGACTTATCTGTACAGGAAAACCTGCAATTTTTTGCAACGATTTTTGGGACAAGGATTGAGGCGAATTACCATTTGATTGAAGACATTTATGAACAGTTAGTTCCCTTCAAAAAACGGCGAGCGGGGAAATTGTCAGGTGGGATGAAGCAGAAGTTGGCTTTGTGTTGTGCCTTGATTCACAAACCCGAAGTCTTGTTTTTGGACGAACCTACTACGGGGGTGGATTCGGTGAGCCGTGCGGAATTTTGGGAAATGTTGAAGCGATTGAAGCAGCAGGGAATTACCATCCTTGTCAGTACGCCTTATATGGACGAGGCAGCTCTTTGTGAGCGCATTGCCTTGATTCAAACAGGAAATATTCTGCAAATTGACACACCTGAAAATATTACGAATAGTTATCAAAAGCCGTTGTTTGCAGTGCGTTCTGCTGATTTTTACCAACTATTGAAGGATTTACGAGATGCACCTTTTGCGGAAAGGGTTGAGCCTTTTGGAGAATATTTACATTTAACTACAAAAAACTTTGCAATAAAAAGTGAAATTGAAGCTTTTTTGACTTCAAAAGGGCATAAGGAGGTGGAATTGAAGGAGGCGAAAGCAACGATTGAGGATGTGTTTTTGGATTTGATGTGATGGAACGTAGAGTTTTTTTTCTGCACTGGATTTTTGAAATTGAACGGAGAGTGGGAGAGATGGAGAGTTTTTTCTGCACTGGATTTTTGAAATTGAACGCTGAGATGGAGAAGATGAGAGATTTTTTTATGAACGAAAACTTTGTCAACGGTCGCAGACCTCCGATTCAGTCATCGGAGCAGGCTGTGACAAAAGTTGAAGTGGGAACAAAACACTTGATAAATGAAAGCAACACAACAAAAACAAGCTGCAATTACAGCCAAAAACTTGACCAAACGTTTTGGTGATTTTACTGCCGTTGATGCCATCACTTTTGAAGTGGCGCAAGGCGAAATATTCGGTTTTTTGGGAGCGAATGGTGCGGGAAAAACGACGGCTATCAAGATGTTGAATGGTTTGAGCCGTCCAACGGAAGGGGAGGCAACGGTTGCCGGGTTTGATGTGTATAAGCAGACGGAGCGCATCAAGGAGAATATTGGCTATATGAGTCAGCGGTTTAGTTTGTATGAGGATTTGACGGTGGCGGAGAATATTCGTTTTTATGGGGGAATTTATGGGCTTTCTCACAAGCAAATCAAGGTGAAAACAGTCGCAATTGTGGAGCGATTGGATTTGCAGAACCATGTCAAAAAAGTGGTGGGTTCTTTGCCTTTGGGTTGGAAACAACGTTTGGCGTTTTCGGTGGCGAGTGTGCATGAACCGAAAATCATTTTTTTGGATGAGCCTACGGGGGGCGTAGATCCTGCGACTCGCCGACAGTTTTGGGAGATGATTTATGAGGCGGCAAATAGTGGTGTAACCATTTTTGTGACAACGCATTATATGGATGAAGCGGAATATTGTGACCGTATTTCGATTATGGTGGCGGGGCGGATTGAGGCTTTGGGTTCGCCTCGTGCTTTGAAGGAACAATTTGAAGTGGAGACGATGGATGAGGTGTTTTTGAAGTTGGTTCGTGGATAATGTAGGTCTTTTGCTGTTCTTTTTTCTTGACAAAAAAGAACCAAAAAGTCAAGTCTGAATTTCTTGCTTAACGTTCCAAAAGCACGAAAATCCTACACAAAATAAACTCGCTTCGCTCAAACAGAATTTTGTGCTTAACGGATTTTAGCACTTTTTCCACTACAAGAAATAAGGACGGTATTTGAGGAGCAACAAAATATGTGAAATGTTGTGATTGTATTTTAATTTAAATTCAAACGAATGTTAAAGTCTTTCTTTGCTTTTGTCAAAAAGGAGTGGTTGCACATTTTGCGGGATACCCGAACTTTGGTGATTCTGTTTGGGATGCCGATTGCCTTAGTGTTGATATTTGGCTACACGATTACCAACGAGTTCAAAGGGGCTTCGATTGCAGTGATAGATGAGGCGCAAGATGATTTGAGTCAGGCATTGATCGAGCATTTGATGGCATCGGGACATTTTAGTTTGGTCACATTGCCGCCTAATAAAGCAGCTTTGGAGAGGGGTTTTGAAGCGGGAAGGGTGAAAATGGGAGTGGTGATTCCTGCTGATTTTCAGGCGAAATTTTATAGAGACAAACAGGTGACGATTCAATTGATTGCAGATGCTTCTGAACCCAACTATGCGACTACTTTGACGAGTTATGCAAGCCAAATGATTCGGACTTTTCAGCAAGAGCGGTCGGAAATGGAGGCGATGCCTTACCAAATTGACCTCGAATTGCGGATGCTCTACAACCCTAAATTGATTGGTGCTTATACGTTTATTCCTGGTGTGGTGGCTTTGATTTTGATGTTGATTTCGGCGATGATGACTTCCCTGACGATTGCGAAAGAAAAAGAAACAGGCACGATGGATTTGTTGTTGGTTTCACCTTTGCCACCTATGGTCATTATTTTGGGCAAGGTGACTCCTTATATCTTGTTGTCTTTCATAAACGCCTTGGTCGTGTTTGGGATGGGGTATTACATTTTTGACGTACCGATATTGGGGAGTTTGGGCTTGTTGCTGGTGCTTTGTTTGTTGTATTTGGTGGTGTCTTTGGCATTGGGCGTACTGATTTCGACCAAATCGGCTACACAACAAGCGGCTATGATGACCTCCTTGTTTAGTCTCTTGATGCCTACCATGTTGCTGTCAGGGTTCATGTTTCCGATAACGAGTATGCCCACTTTCCTACAATATGTTTCCAAAATTGTGCCTGCCAAATACTTCATTATCATCCAACAAAACATCATGCTGAAGGGAACGGGTTTTGAAGAGATTCTCCATCCGACCTTGGTTTTGGTGTTGATGATGTGCGTGTTGTTGTTAGCAGCATGGAAGAATTTTAAAGTCGTTTATAAATGATAAAGCTACTGTATATCATCCAGAAAGAATTTATCCAAATTTTCCGCAACAAGGCGATTTTGCCACTGATTACGGTCGTTCCGATTGTGCAGTTGATTGTCTTGTCTTTTGCGGCAAGCAATGAGGTGCGGGATGTGCAATTGGCGATTGTGAATCACGATCAATCGGCTTATTCTCGGCAGTTGATTCATAAAATTGAAGTGTCGGACCGATTTATTTTGGCCGCAATGCCGTCCTCCAATAAACAAGCGGATGAGTTGATGCAAAGTGGTTTGGTGGACATTACACTGACGATTCCGCCTCATTTTGAGCGAGATTTTTACAAAAACAAATCAACCGAACTGCAATTGCTCATCAACTCTATCAATGGGCAACAAGCAACTGTTGGAGCGTCTTACCTTTCTGCTATTATTCAATCCTTCAATGGTGAAATTCGGCAAGATGCTGTGCCTCAATTGTTGGTGCAAAAACGCAATCCTTTTTCACAAATCGAAATTGTGAACTCCAATTGGTACAATCCAGACTTGGACTACAAGGATTTTATGGTGCCAGGTATTTTAGGCGAGTTGGTGACGATTTTGGTGATGTTGCTGACGGCCATGAACATCGTGAGAGAGCGAGAAATTGGGACAATCGAGCAAATCAATGTGACTCCTATCAAAAAGTGGCAGTTCATTCTCGGCAAAATGATTCCTTTTTTGGTGATTGGATTGATTTTATTGACAGTTGGATTGACCGCAGGAAAGCTGATATTTGATGTACCAATGCGGGGAAATTTGGGAATTGTGTTTTTGTTTTGTGTGCTGAATTTGATTGCCGTTTTGGGTATAGGTTTGTTCATTTCCAACCTTTCGGACACGCAACAGCAGGCGATGTTTATCACCTTTTTCTTCGTCATCATTTTTATCCTCATGTGTGGTTTGTTCACTCCCATTGAGAGTATGCCAAAATGGGCGCAATACTTGACACTTCCCAACCCTTTGGCGCATTTTGTAAATGTGATGCGCTCTGTTCTATTGAAGGGAAGTGGTTTTGCGGATGTGGCGCACAATTTTCGGGCAATGGCGGTTTTGGCGGTGGTATTCAATGTGTTGGCGGTGGCGAGTTATCGGAAGGTGGAGTGATATTGGACTGTTGTTTAAGATGATAGAAATGGTAGGAGAGGAGCGAGATATGAAATTATAAATTTATACTTCAAAATCAAGGTAAAAGACTATGCGACTTTGGACATTTCAAGCAAAGCAGTCTATTGAAGAGCTTCTAAAGGAAGGTATTTTGACTGCTAAATGGGAAAGGTATAACAGCCCTACTTGGAAACGAGCGTATGAATGGATGCGGGATCAAATGGAAATGAAATCTATTGACTGCAAAGGCAATGCACCGATTTGGGCGTGGCATTCTTGTGGTGGTGTTTATGGCAAAAGCCCAACTTTGGAGGATGCGAGTAATTTGTTGAGTTTGTTGGAAATTGAAAGTGGGGTACAAACCATTGAATTTGAATGTCCTGATGAATTCGCCCTTTTGAGTAGTTACGGAGCTTGGAACAATGAGGTCTTGGATTATTTCATCATCGGAGTAAAAGAGGTCATTTTACCTACCCAAAAATTGAAGGAACTTTTTGAAGTCAGTCCCCAAAACCTTCACGAATCCGATTCTATTCAAGCTACTTTGCCTTTTTTATTGAAGGAGTGGGTAGTCGACATTCGCCCTTTGAAGTTGAAGGCAGATGTGGATTTTGAATTTGATGAAGGTGAATTAGTTTGATGAAGGTGTTGCTTTTTTCCTGCCTTTTCTACAACAAGATTCTCTAAAACAATTTTTCATGTAAAATTGTAGTATCTTGTAGAAATCAAATAAAAAAACAAGGGGATGAAACGGTCATTTGAGAATTGGTTGTGGGAGGATTTAGAACGAGAATTTGGTATTGAACAACAATCACTTGCATTGATGGACAGTTGGTTATACAATCAAGTAATCATTACCGACAAAGAAGCAGAACAATTGACCCATTTGAGTGAAATTTTTAATCGCTATTATGAAGATTGGAATGAGGATGAACTCAAAATGCAATTTATTGCACCTTTGTTGTTGGTGATTGATTATTACGATACAGGTTACACGCCTTTTTCACAGCGAAATTTAGCAGCAGAGGTGGGAAATTGGGAATTGTATGGGCGGGTAGATTGGATGTTGGCAAAAGGCAGACAGATACCTCGCAAACCTTATCTTTTTATCCATGAATACAAACCCGAAAAAGGGCGTAACAACGACCCTAAAGGACAACTGCTTGCAGCGATGTTGGTTGCTCAGGTTCAAAACAAGGATGGAAAAGCTATTTATGGTGTGTATGTGATTGGCAAAGACTGGCGTTTTGTGGTACTGAAAGATACAGCCTATCAAGTCAGTCGCCCTTATCAAGTAAATGAAGATGCTGATTTTGAAGTGATTGTAAAAGCATTGAAGCAGATAAAGAACATACTGCTTTGAAAAGTTTTAGCTGAAAGAATTGGAATAAAGCATAAAAGATGAAAGACATAAGCAATATGATTTCGTAAAGCCTTTGTTCTCATGCCTTTCATCTCCCGTCTAAACTCTAAAAACTCGCCCTAAGCGACAAAATAAAATTCCTGCCCGCACCCGAAATACCTGAGCTATAAGGTCTATACCTTTTATCAGCAATATTTTCGATGCCTGTACTCACCAAAATATGGTCAGACAGTTGATAGGTTCCCTTCAAATTGAAGGTACACCAACTTGGAGAGTATGGATTTCCATTTTCATCGAGCGCATAAATTTCGGTTTTCCCCTGTTCTTCTTGCGTCAAATCTTCAAACTTGCGTTCACCTTGATACACAGCATAGAATTGTAGGTTGAGGCGGTTTTTGGAGTAGGTCAACCTTGACGTACCAAAAAACGGTGCAGCATGTCTTGAAGGACTTTTAGAACCATCATCCAATTCTTCTTCCCCTTTTTGGTAATTGAAGTCCGAAGAAAAACCAAAGCCAGACGACAGTTTTACTTCAATACCTGCTTGCAGACCATATACATTCGCAACTGCTGCATTTTGAATGGCTTGTACTTGACTCAATTCTCCATCATACACAATGCTATCTTTGCCATTCAAAGTGAAATCACGGCGAACCAATGCATTATCAAGCACTGTATAATAGCCTGATAAATCTATTCTCACTGCTTCACCAAGTGTTTTGACCGCTCCAATATCTACATTGTAAGCATATTCTGCTTCAAGGTCGGGATTGGGAACTACAACCGCACCTGGTTCAGAATCAAAGATTTTACCGATGTCGTCCACATTGGGAGAGCGAAAAGCTGTGGCAAGATTGGAGCTGAGAACCCATGTTTCGGAAGGGCGGTGTACTATGCCGATGCTTCCTGTCAAAGAACCTTTGTTGAGATGGGATTCGGTAAATGGAAAAGGGTAGAAGGTGGTGTCAAATTCGGCATCTAAAATGAATTGATTGTAACGCAAACCTGCCTGAATCAAAAACTTATCCGACATTTTGTATTGATTGCTCATGTAGGCGGCAATGGATTGCCAAGTAGCTTGTGGATATCTTGAAGGCCCTTGTTGAACTTCTCCAGTAGAGATGTTCTCGTCAATTCCTGTTGAAGTCACGTCATTGATAACATATTCAAAGCCATACAAAAGTGTGTTTTTAGTACTTAATTCTTTGTTGAAATCTATATTTGCAGAATAGGCTTCTACTTCTTCGGTGCGAATTTCTCTACCCGATTTATTGAGGTCACGGCTGATACGGCTTTCTTCAAAAGACTGCTGTGCCAAGCGAATGGTCATTTGGTCAAAGGCTTTTTTGTTGCTGTTATGGCTGACGTTGAGATTGTTCATCATCCACTTTTGGGGACCATAACCCCACTCCCCATAGCGAGGCAATCCATTTCGTAGGCGGTTGTGGCGGTCGTAGCGTCCATATTCGGAGGTTTGGGAGCGGTGAAAACCGTATTGAAAATCCCATTGCTCGTTTGGTCGGAAGCGTATTTTTTGCATCAAATTGAGCTGCGAGTAAGCAGAAGGAATTTGGATTCTTGGATCTTCATTTTCAATCACTACATCCTCACCATCTCGGCGTTCTACATAAAAAGGCTTCAAATAATCATCAGAGCCATGGCTTCCCATTCGCAAATCGTTGTAATCAAACGAACTGATGCTGCTCACCAATGACCACTTTTTCCAGCCCAAATTGATGTCGAAATGCCCCGTTTTCTCTTTATTGGCAGAAGAATAAGTAGCGATTACCTTACCTGTTGCTAAGGGTTTTTCGGTAAGCGAGAATTGAGGGGTAAGGGTCTGAAAACTCATCACTCCTCCAATGGCATCACTTCCGTAAATTACCGAACCTGGGCCAAAAAACACTTCGGTACTTTCGGTGGCAAAAGGGTCGAGCGAAATGACATTTTGGATATTACCGCCTCGGAAAATGGCATTGTTCATCCTCACGCCATCTACTGTATAAAGCAAGCGATTGGTGGCAAAACCTCTAATCATAGGACTTCCCCCACCTTGTTGACTTTTTTGGATATACACTTTTCCCGATATTCCCAACAAATCTGCGGCTGTTTGTGGATTTTGAAGGGCTGCCTCTTTGGTTGAAATCGAAATGATTTTTGAAGGAATATCACTTGAGGTTTGCCGCCAACGAGAAGCCGAAACTACTACGGCATCTACATAATGTGTTGAAAGATTGAGAAATACTTCAAAAGAAGCCAATTCAAGTTCGGCATAACTTTTTGTGATGGTTTCGTGGGCGATTGTGCGAATTTCGATTTTTTCTACTCCTTTGAAAGGAGTGATATCAGCTTGTCCTCTTACATTGGTAGTGGTAAAAACCCTCGGGTGTTCACTGAATAATGTTACCCATTCGAGTGGTTTATTGCTATTTTGCTCTTTGATGGTGATTATTTGAGAATGAGCATTATAGGACATTCCCAATAACCACAACAGTATAAATATATTTTTCATTGTTGTTGTTTTTTTAAGTTAAACAGAAATATGCCAGAATAGACTTGTAACAAAATTAATTACGAAATTCAATATTCAAGCCCTTCAACAAATTGTTAGTGAATGACTTGAATTTGACGAATAAAGAGTTTATTCTTTTGATTTGTCTAATCTGGTCCAGCCAGTACCCTGCAGGAATTGAACCACAAAAGGCACAAACAACACAAAAGAAATTATAAAAGTCTTTTGTGTCCTTTTGATGTTTTTGTGGTTTAAAAATCAAAGTCTTGCCAATGGAACATTCCGATTTGTCGAAAAAAAAACACAAGACTTCAGTGCTTACTGACTAAGTTATCCAGTCTGTCAAATGGAATAATTTGATAGCAGCATACGTAATGAAATGAAATTCATTGATTGGGAAACTGGATGAACTTTAGAAGTTTCGCCAGTTGAGATGTTTAACCTAATTTTGGAGGAGGTGTAGAAGGAGAGGATGAAAGTGAGAGATAATCAATCGAATGGGTAAAAAACTCTTGTTGGAGGATGGTTTGTAAATCTGAATCCCATTCAAAATTATCTGTGCAATACAATGACTTTAAGTAACTAATGAGTTTGGTTTGATTTTTTTTATTTTGTGAATCATTTCCCAAAGCATAATCTACCAATTCCTTCAAAATATGGTTCAATTCTGTTTCTTCATAATCCCACCAACACCAATAAAATATTGAATCTCCAACTGATTCGCTTTCAATTACATCATACATTTGTTGGTCAAATTCAAATTCTTTGGAGTGTTCCCACTTCAATTTTGTTTTTGCCTCAGTTTTCGAGAATTTCAGCAAGACCAATTCTTCTTTTTCTATCGTGGCGATGAGTTGTGTTTTTACTTGGTTTTTGACAATACTTTTTTGGCATTGCAGCCAGCTGTAAGTGAGGAAGATGGGGGCAATTAGTATGAAAATCAATAATATGCTGGAAAACCTACTTTTCAATGTTATTTATTTGAAGCGTCAAAAATACAAAAAAACGAGTAGATTGCTTTGGGTTTTACCTCATTTGTCGTGTGATTGGTAATTATGGATTGAAGTGTGTTTAAGTAAAACAATTTCAGCCCAAAACCATTTTCTTTTAGTACTTCAATTCGGATACGAAAATTGAAGTAAAGAAACGTTTAATCCAAAAAAAGTACCATGAATTACAAATTTTTTATGCTTTTAGCAATTGTTATTCTTGCTTTTATCGGCTGCAATAGCAACTCTACAACTGAAAACAAAGCAAAGAATGAAGCTGCAAATCCCCCTAAAACGAGGGTAGCCATATCAAAAGACCCTTTTGTAGAAAAAGTGGAAAAAGCGCACAACCGATATGGCTTTTTGTCGAAAACAGCGATTCAGTTTGATATCTTACTCATGTTTGGCGGCAAGGAAAGAATGAATGGTAAAATGACCTTACTGACCAATTCGAGCAAGGGTTTGATTGAACTACAAAATGGAGATAAAATGTACTATGTCAATGACAAAGTATATTATTCACCCGATATAGAAAATGAAAAAAGAGTGCGTTTTAATGCCTATACGTGGTCTTATTTTTTCCTTTTCCCCTTCAAATTGAGTGATGAAGGTACAGTATGGTCGGACTACGAACCTAAAACGATGAACGACAAATCTTATCTAGTTCACAAACTAACTTTCAAGGCAGGAACGGGTGATGCTCCTGACGATTGGTATGTTGTGTATGCAGATGAAGAAAAACATCTAATTGACGTAGCTGCCTATATCGTCACTGCCAATAAAACACAGGCTGAAGCAGAGGAAGATCCTCATGCTATTATCTATAAAAATTATAAAGAAGTGTCAGGTGTCCCGATTGCAACGAATTGGGAATTTTGGGGATGGACTACAAAGGATGGTTTGACCGAACAATTAGGAGAAGCGACTTTGAGCAATCTCAAGTTTGTGGAAGTCGAGGACAATTTGTTTGAAGCACCAGAAGGATTTAAGGAAATTTAAGTAATGAAATATTAATTGAAATCTTGATAATCAATAAACAGACAAAAGATGCAAGACACCAGACGTAAGATTTGTTGCAAAAGCGGCAGCTTTTTTTCGCTCACCTTGCAGCCAAAAATACAAATCTGCGTCTTATATATTCAGAGAGGGAAGTTTTTGACGAATAAATTGCAGTTCATTTGATTAAAATTTTCAAAAATGAAGCAAGCAATTTACTCAATTATTTTTTTGGTTTTCGTTTTTATCTTTACGGTAGTTTCTGTTTTTGCCCAAATTCAAGTGAGTACTTTAGTCGAAGAAATCGATGCATCGGGAGGTGTAAAAGTCGATGCCTATGGCAATGTCGTTGTTGCAGATTTTGGTGAAGCACTTGACAATGCCAATGGCAAAAATGTGTGGAAAGTCACTCCAGAAGGCGAAGTCAGTCTTTTTGCCACAGGTCTTTTTGGAGCTTCAGGAAACGCCTTCGATAGCAAAGGGAATTTGTTTCAAAGCAGCATTGGCACAGGAACTGTTTCCAAAATCACTCCTGACGGCAATCTATCTTTTTTTGCCACAAGCGGAATCAGCTGTAATGTGGGCATAGCAATTGATCCTGATGACAATCTATATGTCTGCAATTGTTGTGGCAATTTTGTTAATACGATTCGCAAAGTTACTCCTACTGGAACAAGCTCACTTTTTGCTTCTGGTGATTTGTTTAGTTGTCCAAACGGCATCACTATTGATAAGGACAACAATCTCTATGTGTCTAATTTTGGTAATGGCAACATTATAAAAATCACCCCAGCAGGAACAATCTCGCTTTTTGCTCAAACACCTGGCACCGCTTTTTCTGTAGCTAGTAATGGTCACATCACTTATTCGCCACAAGAAGATGTACTATATGTAGCAAGTCATAGCACACACAATATTTACCGCTTAGAAATGGATGGCACTATAGAGATTTTTGCGGGAAGTTCGCAGCGAGGCAACGAAGATGGAGCAGCTTTGGAGGCTACTTTTTCTCGTCCCAATGGTTTGGCACTTTCTCATACTGGTGATACCTTATATGTCAATAGTTCGATTCCTACAACCGATGCAGGCGGTCGCCCATTGAATCCTTCCAAAGTGCGGATGATAACAGGTTTGTTACATTCAACGAGTATTGATAAGGACTTAGCTGCAAATTTTGCAGTGAAAATTTCACCCAATCCTGCAAAAAATGTAGTTCAGATAGCTTTTGAAAAAATGCCTCAATCACCCTTTTCAGTCAAATTGCTGAACGCTTCAGGGCAGTTGGTTAAGTCTATTTTTGCAGGACAAAAACCCCTTAGTCAGGAGTTTATTGAAGTAGATTTGAAGGAAATGACACATGGTTTGTATTATGTGCAGTTTGAAGTTGGGAATCGCTCATTTATCAGAAAGGTGATTCTGCAATAGATACCCTTCTAAAGAAGTTAATCCACCAATTTCTCTACCAAATCCCCCATTTTTTTTCGCATATCCGAATTGGAACAAGTGTAGTTGTTCACCATCAATGCAAAAGCAATTTGGTCGCCCGAAGCCGTTTGAGCATAGCCTGTATAAGACCGAACGCGCTCAATATAACCACTTTTGGCAAAAACCTTGTTCGCTGCGGCAGTTCCCTGCAAAAAAGATTTGAGTCCACCATCATCACTTGTGTTCCCCGCAACGGAAAGCGACTCAAAGAAAGTTGGATAATTTGTTTCGTTTCGATAGACATACAACAAATCTCCAAACTGTTGGGCCGTCACGCCATTCATGGGCGACAATCCGCTGCCATCTTCCATAAAAAACCCTTTGGTGTTCACATTGCAGGTCTTCAAGTATTCTTCAACGAGTAGAACGCCATTCTCACGAGTGCCTTTGCCGAATCGGTGTTTGCCCAATGCCTTCAATAAATGTTCTGCAAAAAGATTGATGCTTTTTTTGTTGGTCCAATAGACAATTTTGGAAAGAGGAGGAGAAATGATTTTTGTCAAAAAAGTTCTTTTTAGAGGCACATATTTACCTTCATGCTCCAATATTCGCACTGTTGAATAGCCTTTTCCCGCTTCAATGCCCACTTTGACCAGTTCTTGCTGCAATTGATAAGCACAAAAAAGTGCAGGATTTGAAATGCTACCTTTTACCCTAAAACCTTGACGAGCAGGCGGAATAGTGCCTCGAATATAAGCGATATTGCTGTATGGTGCTGCAAAAATATAGGCATTGTCGCCCGAACCTTTTTCGCCTGATGTTACCCGATTCACTATTTTGAAGTTGGGAATAGAAGGCGTTATTTTGGTCAATTGTGTATTACTGCCTTCTTTTGCCTCCGAATTGAAGTAAGCAAAATATTGGTTTTCATGGAACGACAAGCCGCTTGCCCCTGCTCCATAATAATTGCCCAAATCTTCCCACAACCAAGATGGAGGTACACTTTCTTCTTCAAAAAAACGAGCATCCCCCACCACATATCCTTCAATGCTTTTGATTCCCACTTTGCGAATCGCCCCTACCCACTGCTGCAAAACCTCCTCATACGACTTACCCAAATCATCTCTCGGTGCGCCCAAAGTTGGGTCGCCACCACCTCTGATATAGACATTGCCCTTCAATGTGCCACTTGCATCTACCTGACCATCATACTCCAATACAGTTTCAAATGTATAATCCTTACCCAATATTTCCAAAGCCGTTGCAGTAGTGATTACCTTCATCGAAGAAGCAGGGGCAAGACTTTTTTGGGCATTGTATTGTGCCACTACTTTGCCCGTTTTCACCGATTTGGCGTAAAATCCCCAAGAAGCGTTTTGCAATTCGGGGTCATTTTGAAATTTTTGCAGGGCTTCTTGAAGCGCACCGTTGCTGTTGGAGTTGGGCAGATTGGGGGAGAGGGTAAGGTTTGAGGTGAATAAGAGGAAAGCGATGAAGAAAAGATGGAATTTCATGTTGATAGATAGGTTTTTAGATGGAAGTTTGGAAACTAATTGCGTTTGAAAATAGTTGTTTGTTTATCGAATATAAGCATAATTCCGTATCTTTCCCTTATGAAAGCACTTGCATTGTCCAATTCTGATTTCAAACGTCTGCGTACAACAGATATGCTGTATGTGGACAAAACACAAGAAATACAACGTCTTTTGGAGGATAAAGGAACTTACTATTTCTTGGCTCGCCCACGTAGGTTTGGTAAGTCGCTATTTATCAGTACACTCGAAGCTTTTTTTGAAGGGAAAAAAGAACTTTTTGAAGGTTTGTATATTTACGACAAAATCGATTGGGAAAAGCATGGAAACTACCCTGTCATTCGATTGAACTTTTCTTTGATAAAAAGTGGAGGCAGTAAAGCAGAGTTTGAAGAATCAATCATTGATTACTTAGAAAATTTTTATGCAATTCCTTACAACTTTGACAGACGGTACAACAATATAAAAACCTATTTTTTTGCTTTAGTAACACATATCTATCGTCAAACAGGAAAGCAAATTATTCTGCTGATAGATGAATACGACAAACCGATTACAGACCATATTGCCGATGATAAAAGAATAGAAGACAACCAAGAAATCATGCGGGATTTTTACGATACAATTAAGAATCTCCCAGGTTATTGGCGAATGGTTTTTATCACAGGAATTTCCAAATTTGCTCGTGTATCTGTTTTTTCGGTATTGAACAACCTCACAGATTTGTCAGAGCACGACCCTTTCCACGCCATTTTAGGTTTTACCCGCAGCGAAATAGAACACTATTTTGCCCCACATTTACAGGCTTTTGCTGAAAAGGAAGGCAAAACAGTAGCAGAACTTTTAGACTACCTACAGTTTTGGTACGATGGATATTCTTGGGATGGCATCCACCGAATCTACAACCCCTATTCTGTATTGTCTGCACTCTACTACCAAAAAATTGAAGGTTATTGGTATGGTTCAGGTACGCCAAAATTGCTGGTAGATTTTATTCTGCATCGAACCTATCACAAAAATACTCCCATCAACAAAAATGCTAAATCGTATGAAAATTTAAGAGTAGAAAGCGAGTTTTTCAAAAGCAAGGAATTGGAACAACTAAATATCAATCACTTGCTCTACAATACAGGTTATTTGACCATTGATAAAACAAAGTCGGTTGACATTATCAAAGAGTATTATTTGACCTACCCAAACTATGAAGTCCGATGGTCTTTTACGGCTTATTTGCTTTACTATTTTTACAAGTTGCCCTACGATGAAGTAAAATTGGATGCCAACCGTCTGCGTTCTGCGCTTCAATTGGGTGATATGCCGCAAGCAATCAGTTTGATTCGCCGTTTTTTCAGCAATATTCCCCACGAACTCCGCAAAAATACAGACGAAGCCTACTACCACGCTTTGTTCCAAATGTTGATGATGCTCATAGGTGTTCGCATCAAATCCGAAGAATCGGGTAGTATGGGACGTGCCGATGTGGTTTTGCGGCTTCCCAAAAAAATCTATGTGATTGAGTTCAAACATGGAAAGCTGGGAACAATGGAAACACTCTTGAACAAGGCGATGCAGCAAATTGAAGAAAACCAATATACTGCTGCTTTTGAAGGAGACAAGCGCAGAATTTTGAAGTTGGCGGTTGGGTTTTTGGAGAAACCGAGAAAAGGGAAGGTTTCGGAGTTGGAGATTGATTATTCCTTGAAGTAATTGCTCGATTCTTTTACAAATTCTACCCCTCAAAATCCCTCCCCAAAAAATAGAAATTTATCCCAAGCCTTCCTTCAATATTGCCCTACAATTGAAGGAAAGCAAATTTGTCCAATTTGTAAAATTTTTAGTATTTTTGATAGAAGAGTCAAACGAACATAAATATGAACCAAAGAAAAAGAATACTAAAAGGACACTCCAATTTTAAATACATAGTCGAAAATGGCGGCTACTTTGTAGATAAAACTTTGTTGATTAAGGATTTTTACTACGATGCCGACCATGTTTTGTTGATGCCTCGCCCTCGCCGTTTTGGAAAAACCCTCAATCTTTCGATGATTGAACATTTTTTTGACATTCAAGAAAAGGAAAATAACAATTTATTCAGTGAGTTTCTAATCGACAAAGAGACCGATTTTTGCAAACAGCATCAAAATCAGTATCCTGTTATCAATATTTCTTTGAAAAAAGCAAGAGGAGAAAATTGGGAACGCTGTTATGCTCATATTGAAGACCTAATCACCAATTTGTATAGACATCACGATTATCTTTTGGAATCCAATCAATTGAAGTCGTATGAGAAAAAGGAAGTTGAAAAATTTATCTTGAAAAAATTCAATCAAACAGAGTGTGAGTCGAGTCTAAAAAAATTGAGTAAATATCTCCATATCCATTTTGGAAAAAAATCTATCATTTTGGTAGATGAGTACGATACGCCTGTCATTGGAGGTTATAAAAACGGCTATTATAAAAGTATTATCGGATTCCTAAAAGTATTTATGGGAGATACCTTTAAAGAAAATGACTACCTCCAAAAGGGCTTGATAACGGGAATAATGCGTATAGCACGGGAAAGTATTTTTTCAGAGATGAATAATGTAGGTGTCTATACCATTTTAGACCCATTTTATACAGGTAAGTTTGGTTTTACAGAATCGGAAACACAGGAAATTTTATCTTATTTTAATCTAAAAGATAAACTTGAGGAAGTAAAACAATGGTATGATGGCTATAAATTTGGTACTACTACTCATGTTTACAATCCTTGGTCTATTGTCAATTATATAGATAGAAATAAACAAGGCTTCAAAGCTTATTGGATAAATACAGGAACGGATGCCTTGATTAAAGAACGCATCACAGAACCCGACTTGAACAATACCTACAATACGCTGGAAAAATTGATTGCAGGGGAAAGTGTAGAGAAAAGGTTGGATGAAAATTTCGTTTTTCCCGATTTTAAAACAGATAGGGAACTGCTCTGGACTTTGCTCACCTTTAGCGGCTATCTGACTATCGTGGAAGAAGTCAGTCGCAAACAATACCTCCTACGATTGCCCAATTACGAAATCAAAACGGTTTTTCAAGATATTGTTATCAGTTGGTTGCGTCAAAACCTCAAAGTCAGACGGGAATCGCTGATTGAAACGACTGAACATCTGTTGAACAACCGCTTGAAGGATTTTGAAAGGGGTTTCCAAAAAATCATTGGCGACACTTTCAGCTTCTTTGATACAGCTGGAGAACCTGAAAAAGTGTATCAGGCGTATGTTTTGGGTTTGTTGGCAGTGATTGGAGACGATTACATCATTCGCTCGAATCGAGAAAGTGGGGAGGGAAGGTATGACATTATGATTATGCCTCACAACAAAAGCCAAAAGGCAATCATAATGGAACTCAAACAGATTCAACGAAATAAAAAGGAGTCGGACGGGAATTTCCACAAACGCATCAACCAAACCCTCAAAGAGGCTGCTCAACAGATTGCTCGAAATCAATACCACAAAGAGTTGTTGGCACATCAAATTCCGAAAGAGCAGATTGTGGAGGTGTCGGTTGTTTTTGGAGGGAAAGTGCCTTATGTTTTGCCTTTGGTTTTGGAGTGATTAGTATTTTGAGGGGGAAAGATATGATTTCTTGTTTGTTGAGGGAAAATGCTTTTGGTTCTACTTTTGATAATTAATTAGATTTTCCATACAATAATTGTAAGACTGCATATAGATTGTTACTTCCCCCCAATAAATTACTCAAAGGATGACTATCTACAAAATAAACACTATGGTCTTGAAACCAAGCAGTTTGACCATTATCATAACTTACTTTTACCCAGTTATTGGCTACATCTCCCGCCATTCTGGTATGTTCAATAGTTTGAATAGAAGTTGCTTTAATAAACAATTCTTTATTTTTCTCTTGAAAAAGCTCTTTTCTTTGTCCTTTATAGTAAAGTCCTTCATAATCTAAGAGAAGTAAACCTATAAAAGGATTTCGATTGGCGAATATGCCAAATTGCTTTGGAGAATACCAAATCGTATTAAAAACTTCTCTAAAATTGGAAGAGGATTGAGGTTGATATCGCACATAATTGATTTGCTTTAAGACTTTGCGTGCCATTTGATTAATATTCAAATTTGAGGCATCAACATATTCAAATCTGTCTATAAAAAATAAAGGGAATATTTTCAATATTTCTTCATAAGTAATACGATAACCTATAGGAATAATTTTAGGTTGGTCTGTTTTCTCTAATGCAAAAAAAGTAGCCGCTTCAGCAACATTCCATTTATTAGTTAAATAAGGTTCGCTTACGATTATAACTGCAAATTCACTTTTTCTAATTCCCTCTTGTATGCCCCAAAGTAATGAACTTTTTTTTCTTCTTAGTTTGTCAAGAGAACACCAAACTTTTAATCCTAATTGTTTTAAGGAATTATTAATCTTTTTCGCAAACTCTGCATCTTCATTTGCAAAAGATAAAAACACATCAAATTCATATTTTTTATTGTTTTCTTTTGGTGAACCAGAATCATTCTTGACTTCCTTTTTTGTTAAATTTTCAAGGTTATCTACTAATTCATCTTTATTTTTTCTAAGTGATGAATTATCAGGATTTAAGTATAATGATTTATCTATGTATTTTATTGCTTCTTTATGATTCTGTAATTCTGAATTAATGAAACCTAAATTTGAGTAGATTTCTGACATATTTTTTTGATAATCATTATTCTGTGAATTAGATTTACTCAATTGTTTATAAATCCCTAAAGCTTCCTCATAAGCTTTAAGAGCTGCATTAAACTCACTTTTAGTCTTATATATTGCTCCTAAGTCATTCAAAGTATTTGCTAGATTAAGTGAATATACTTGTGGATTTCCTCCTGCTAACCTTCGATAAATATCTAAGGCTTCTTCATAGTAAACAAGAGCTTTAGAAAACTCTTGTCTACTATTATATAGACTAGCCAAATTATTTAAGATAGTAGCAGCATTAGGTAAAAATACCTGTAGATTTTCCTCTCCTAATCTTCGATAAATTTCTAAGGCTTCTTCATAATAAAGAAGAGCTTTAGAAAACTCTTGTTTATTACCATATAGAGTAGCCAAATTATTTAAAATAGTAGGAACATTAGGTAAAAATACCTGTGGATTTCCCCCTGCTAACCTTCTATAAATTTCTAAGGCTTCATTATAGTAAATAATAGCTTGGTCAAGCTCATTTTTAATATAATATACAGTGCCTAAATTATTTAAAGTCTTAGCTAAATCTGATAAAAATTCTTGTGGATTTTTATTTGATAATCTCCGATAAATATTTAAGGCTTCTTGAAAAACTTTAAGGGCTATATTAAATTCGCTTTTACGCTCATGTATTGCACCTAAATTGTTCAAGGTGTTTGCTACATTAGGCAAAAATATTTGCGGATTTTCCATTGATAATCTTCGATAGATACCTAAGCCCTTCTCATAAGTTACAAAAGCATCATTCAAGCGATTATTTTTATTATAAGAATTTGCTAATGCATTGACTAAATCAATAGTATTATCTTCTTTTAAGCATTTTAAAGCACTTTCCCCAAAGGGAATTAAATAGGTTTGTAGTGCTAAATCGCCCTTTGCTCCATTAAGTAAGCGTGTAAGAGAATCAAGATAAGGTCTATATTCTGCTTCATAATCTTTAATATTCCATTTTTGAAGGAGGACTTGTTGTAAAATTTTATTCATAGCATACATTTTACTTCCATCCTCCTGTTCTTCTACACTTAACCAACCTTTTTGCCTCAATTTTTTAGCAGCATTTATGTACCCAAACCACTCCACATCGTCTTTTTCAACATCCAGTTGCCATAAAGACAAAATTCTTTCAACGGGAATAAAAATAGATGGAAGTAAAGTCCATAATCGCAGCAATTTTTCCTCTTTTTCAGACAATTCACCTAATTGAAAAATCTCTATCAAATAGGAAAATACCTGTTCGATGGTTCTGCCCTGCTTGTGGGGACTTTGTATTGCGGTTTCATAACCTAATTGAAGGCTATTTTGCAGCTTTTGCTCCAATCGGAATAGGGGAATTTGGAGGTGTTGAGCAGTTTTTGCGTATAACTCTATGGAAAGGGTATGGTAGCTTAAAACACTGAGTATATTTTGAACAGTAGCGATATCTTTTTGAGTCACAGGCTTATTATAATGTAACAGAAACAATTGATAGGCATCTGTTTCACTTAGGTAACTCAATCTTAATTGTTCACAACCTTTTATTTCATGCCGAGAAGTTACCAAAACTTTCCAATGAGGAGGCATAGGGATTTCTCGAAGTGTCTGTAATTCAGAGGTAGCATTGTCTATCACCAATAGATTATTTTTCTCGGGCTTCACAATTTGCCGCATTGCCGCAAAAACCGTTTTCAATTGATCTTTGGCTGACAATTTGCTGTCTTGAAAATTCAATTGTAGGGAACTCAACAATCCCATATTATTCAAAAAAATGGATTCGGGGTTGTTGTCGTTTTGCGTCAGCCAAGCAATGTGTAGGTATTTGTCTTTGTTTTTTTCGACATAAACCTGCGCTAAGGTCGTTTTCCCGATACCCCCCATACCACTTATCAGCACAATTTTGTAACTTATATCAGCAGCCAAAATTGCCTTCTCCAAACGCTTCAAATCCTTTTCCCGACCAATGACATCCCTCAGGTCGATAGGAGGGATAAAGGTAAGGTATTCAGGTATTTGGCTTTCTGAAAAAGTATCGTTATTGAGAGAAGAAAGTAGAGTTTTCCGATTTATAGATTCCCAATTCCTTATCCTTTCTTCCAACTCCTTAGGAACATATTTCAATATATCTGGGTCATTAACATCCTCCGTAAACTCTAAAGAAATATTTGCCTTTTCCAAGCCCTTTGAATCGGTAGAAAGAGTTTTGAAGTAGAGTGATAGGTAGTTTGCTTTTTGATACGCATTGCTTTCTTGTTTTATTTTCTCAATGATAATTCTCTCCATTTCTTGTGCATCGTACACGCTTTTTGCCCACAAAGTATGGATATTATAGACATTCTCTCCTATTTGGGATTTGTTTTGAAGGGCGTATTGTTCGATGAAAAAAGCCACTTTTTTTCTTATTGGAGGAGCTAACAAAGCACTCAATTTTTTTCTCTTTTCTTCTTCTATACAAAACAAGTCTGCTCCAATCACTTTACATATTCCCGATAAAATCAAATCAGAAACCACGATGTAAGAAGCCTGTTTTTGAGGGGTTTTGTGTTTGTAAGCTCGAAAGTTGAGCCAAAGTTTGTAGAGCAAATCGGTGGAAAACAATAGAGGTTGGGCAGCAAAGTACAAAAATTCTTCGTAACCTTCTCCCATTTCACAAAAATGGGCAATTTGTATGTCGTAAGTAGTATCTGGCATTTTAGAAATTATTTTCCTCGAAGTGTATTGATAGCAGTTTGCAAATTGTGTTGGGTGTCCAAACCAAACATGGGAATCAATCGGGCAATCCTTTCAGCCGTTGTTCCCACCCACCTTTTTTCGGGCATTGGATTCAACCAAACGATTTTCTCCGTTACTTTTTTGATTTGCAAAATAAATCGAAGTGTCTTTTTGAACCTTGCCGTAGAATTTCCGCCTCTTGCAGCCCCCGCATCGCTGATGATGATGACAGAGGAATAGATAGATAGAAAATTGTCGATTATATCATCTGTTTTATCATAGGCAGTATGAGCCGTATTTTTGTAAACGTATTCTTCGGGTATGTTGTAAAAATAGTATTGGGCAATCTGTTGTTTGTTGGCTTCTTTGTGGGTTTGAAAGGCATCTTTTAGGGCAGTTGCAAAAGTCTCTGCCAACTGTTCAAAAGCAATCATCGAACCGCCATTGTCTATCAACAACAAGACATTATTGACCACTCTTTCTTTTTTTTGAAATACAGGCTGAAAACCCACTCCTTTCTCTGCAAACGCTTGAATGCTTGCTTCTATGTCTATTTCTTGCTGATTTATCGAAGCCTGTTTGAGGGGCAAAAAACGGCAGACTTGCAGCATTTGCCGCTTGCTGATGTCAAAATAATTGTTGGAAAAAAAGAATTTCTTTTTGGGTTTTTGTGAGGTGGACAATTGAATACTTTCGCCGTCGCCACTGCCCAAAACATATTTTACCAATGAAGTTTTGGGAAGATTGTTGAGTTGATTTTGCGCCTTATTTTCTTCTTCTGATAAGGTGTTTTCATTGAGTTGTGGGTCGTTGAAATCGGGTTCATTGTTTGAATTTTCCACGTCTTTTTCCTCTTGCTTCGCATCTTCTTCTTTCAAGTTTTTGTTTTCCCATTTTGTTTTCTTGAATTTGTCCTCAAATAAACTTTTGAAAACAAATTCGCTTTGATTGGGTTTTAGCCACAACAATTTACACAAGCGAAAAAGTCTATTTTCTTCTGCCAAACCCATTTCTTTATTCATACCAAAACCACCCTGCAAAGCATCCATCAAGGCATTGTATTCCGCAATGCCCAGAGAAAAACCATTCTTACGCAAAGCAAGGAAAAAATCGTATAAGGGAAGAGAAGGCTTGCTAAAATTCATCGTTCTCCATTTTTTGATTGGCTTCAATGGTTTTCAACAATACTTGCTTGAAGGGAATTTTTCCCGTATTGATTAAATCCAATTGTTCGATTAAGCGATTTTGAGTTTTCGTTCTGTTTTCAGCATTGGGCTTGTCGGCTTTGACTTGGGTGTAATAATCAATCATTTTGAACCAATCAATCAATTCACTTGTAGAAGGTTTTTTGTCTGTATCGCTGAGGTTTTCCCTGATTTCAGAAAAAAGTTCCAATGCTTTTTCAACCACATCTTCGTCCACGCTTTCGATGTGATGCTCGACAATTTTCGCCAATTGTTCTTCTGGAAAATTGATAAAGTGAAAAATGCAACGCCTCAAAAATGCAGGAGGCAGTTCTTTTTCTTGGTTGCTCGTAATGATGACCAATACATCGCTTTGGGCTTTTATCTCTCCATCTTTGCCGAGTTCTTTGATAAAGAAAGTTTTGTTTTCCAACTCCAACAACAAATCGTTGGGAAAATCAATATCCGCCTTGTCGATTTCGTCAATTAACAAAACGTTGGGCTTGTTTCCATTTTGCGGCTGGGTAAACGCATTTGCCAATTTTCCGTATTCGATGTATTCCTTGATGTTCTCCGTTTTTTTATTTTGTGCATCGCCCAAGTTGGCATGATAGAGTCGCTTTAGGGCATCGTATTGGTAAATCCCATCTTTGGCTTTGGTGGTCGATTTGATGTCCCAACGAAAATAGTGATCTTGCATTTTTTCTCCATGTAGTTCATAAGCAACGACTTCCGCCAAGCGTGTTTTGCCACAGCCAGGTTCACCCATCAGCAATAGTGGGCGTTTGTATTGGAGGGCAAGGGCAAGGTTCACCGCTTCTATCAATTCATCTGAAGCCCAATAATATTCCAAGCCCAATTCATGTTCTTTCTCTGTTGGGTTCTCAAGCGCATTGCCATTAAAAGTTAATATTTCAGCCATTTGGATTTGTGTTTATCGAATTCTTGACCAATTTCTCTACAAATATAATAAAGGACTTTTTCGGGATGTCCATTTCCACAGTCTATTAAAAGTTGTTCAATTGTTTTTTCTTCCAAATTAAAACAATCGCAAATGTCTTCTTCTGCCAAGCCCAACCAATCTTCAATACATTTGTTGGTCAATGCCTGTATGGGAGTCAATGCAATGAATTTTAAGAGTTGTTCTTGCTTGGCTTGAAAGGCTTTGGTTTTAGATGAAAAAATACAATATTGGGAATAAGGGTCGCCTATTGTTAATTCATCTTCAATAAAAAAGAAGATACATTTGTGAATTGTAGAGGACTTTATTTTGGTGAAAAAATAATCAATGATGTCCACGAATGCTTCAAAATCTTCCGAATGAATCAAGATATTGACATTTTTGATTATCAAAATTTGAGAGGCAGTTTCTATTTTTTCAAGCAACACTTCCTTGATTTGATGCCTGTGAACATCAATGGATTCAGATTCGTCGTATTTTTTTACCCCAATATTCAAAGCCAGATGCTGTACCAAACTCGATACATTGAATTGAGAACTTTTTAGGTCTATGGTGATTGGAGGGTGAATGGGTTTTTCTGTTTGGTAGTGGTAAATCAGCCTATTGTAAAGCCAACTTTGTCCATAGTTTTGTTCGGCTCTAATCACAAAGGGAATAATAGGCTTTTTGCTTTTGACAATCGCTTTGAAATACTTGACTTGAGAGGTAAAATTGAGATTGCAAAGAAGTTGATATATTTGGTCGGAACTGTCGGGCTGCAAAAATTTTTTGTCTTCATTTTCCGCATTTATCAGTTCTTTGTTTCTTTGAACAAATCGTTGTAAACGGCGGCAGAAAATTCTTTTATCGAAGTTAAGAGGAGGTGATATAAATTCATCATTGAAGGCATTGTAAATGGGGTCCTCCTCAAAATATTTATCCAAGATTTCGAATGCTGCGTCCAAATCTTGGTCAATAAGGCTTTTTATTTCTTTTACAGTCATATTAGGTGATTAATTTCACATTTTTCTCTTTACAAATCTTTTGAGTTTACTTCTGTAAGTTGCTTTATTGAAGTTGTCTGGCCTTTCAAAATACTCGTTAGCAAGGTCATTGTAAGTACCATTGCTGTCTCCAAAGACTTTATCTAAAGCATCTAAGGCTTCATCAATATCTTGGTCAATAAGTTTGATAATTTCTTCTTTGGTCATTGTATCTATATTTTCGTTTATAGGAGGCTCAGGTTTAACAATTATGCTTTTCGCTGTTGCAATATTATAAGCACATATAATAAAGTCTTCTGCACCCAAATTTTCTATTCGTTTGAAAACTGGGTTTTGTTGGTGATGATATTTACTCAACGCTTTTTCTGATACTTTTGCAGGGACATAGTTCATTAAGTCGATTAGCCTCACCCAACCATCTTTTCGTATGTTTTCTGCTCCACTTAGGCTTTCCAATAATACTTGGGTAAACAATCCATTTGTTCCCAAATCCAAAGAAGTTTCATTGGCTTGACAAGAGGTTAAGATTACACGACCACTTCCTTTCTTCATCTCTCCTGCCCCCCCTCTTTCTACAGGCGAATCATTGAACTCTGTATCTAATTCTTCTACAAAACCTTTCAAAAATTTAGCGTTCAGAGCATCTAAGTTTTTCTCTACAGGTATGTTTTCGGCATGGCAACAGTCTAAAGCAATCATACTTTTTTTAGCTCTTATTTCAGTGATTTTTTGAGCAAAGTGTTTAGAAAGCACTACTTTATCCTCATGGAAGGTTCTGTTTTTTCTCCATTGGGATAAATCAAAATCATAAGGAACTAAAAAATAGTTTGTTCCATCTGTTTCGCCATGTCCCGAATAATAAACTAGAACAGAAGCATTGGGGTCATTCTTCGTTTTATTTGCCAAAGTATCTAAGGCATTTAATATATTGGATGCCGTAGCATTTTCTTCTGTAAGTTGGATAATGTTTTCTTGTTTGTAGCCCGCTTTTTGAAGATTGGTAAAATGGGAATTTAAGGCTTCAATATCTTTTAAAGTGCCATTTAGTGGTCTTACTTTGTTGCTCCAATGCTCATAACGAATACCTATTAAAAGTGCATAACCATGTTCAAAATAATTAGTATCTGGCATATCCGTGTTTTTTATCAAAGACTTTTCTTCTGGTTTAGAAGCCATTTCGGTATTTACAATATCCATTATTTCTTGTACTACTTCTAAATAAGCCGATTCTTTAGAAGCCCAAGTACTGATTGCCTGTTGGTTTTTGGGTAAAGGGCTTAAGTCTTTGAGAGTTGGACTAATATTCCATAAACAAGGGCGTAATATAATAGGAATAATAAGTTTTTCAGATGTTTTGGCAATTTTCAATTGCTCCATTGCATCATCGTCATTGAACAAACTGGCAGAAATCAAACAAAGAACAATATCTGCTTTTTGCAGTTCTCGTTCAATTTCCTTTTTCCATTCTCTCCCTGCATGAATCCTGTTTTTCCCCCAAGTATCAATAAATTTTTCATTGACCAACAAAGCCAATTGCTTTTCCAATTCATTGCGCCATGTATTGTCTTCATCAGAATAAATATAAAAAACGGAATAGGTGTTGTTACTCATACTTTCTATTATTGTATTAAAAGCCAATAATAAGATTTTTCACCAAACTTAACAAATTAAGAGCATATTTATCTCAAAATAAGTTACTTGAAAAAATACTTTAACCCAACTTACAGTCTAAAAATCATATATTATCAATGACAATCCCAATTATACAACACCCTATCAAAATCCCGTTTCACCAAATCCTCCTTTCGAATAAAAAAATTAGCCACACCCACATCTCCCCACATAATCTTGTCTGCATCAGAATCTAGCTGAAACAACAATTGATAGTCTGAAAATTCTGGCTGATTTTCCCGAACTTCATTTTGAGTAAAATAAGGAAAACCACCCACTTTATGCCCTATCCCGAACTCTTTGTCCAAATACAAATCCTCCAATAAATCTGCAAAATCACCTTTCACCACTTTCTGAAACAAAGGTTGGATCAATTGATGGTATTCTAAAGAAGGGTAGCTGGGATAATCTTGCTTCAATTCAAATTCCAAACTCAAAGGTGACACCATCAAGGGAGAATATTTCCAATCACTTTCATACAATTCATCGAAGTCATTGCGGGCTTCAAAATCCAATGTATCAAAAAACAATACCCTCCAATCTTCTTGTTTGCTCGGCTGTCGCAAGTTTAAACCATGAAGATTGTCTTCGCCAGTCACATAGAATTGTAGTAACCCTTCTGTGGGATATGGCGACAAATTAGGCATCTCTGCAAAATTCAACTGTGCCAACAACCGGAGGGGTTTACCTTCTTTGCTTGTAGGAAAATTTTGATTTGCAGGAAAATAAGGGAATCCACCAAACTTGCTGTTTATGAATGTAAGCGGTTCTGTTTTTGAAGTGCGGATGTGAATGTAAGTTTTAGCAAGAGCATCTATTTGTGGCTGTAAATCTGCTAAAATTTCTTTAGGATCAACTTCCGAAACTTGTTTCCCATCTTTTTGGGCTATTCGATTGATAAATTCTTGAAGTAAACGAATCATGTGCTGTTAATTTATGAGTTATCAAATTTACAAAAATTAATTCATCCATATCATTCATCAATTGCGATTCATTTTTTTAGCTTTGTAGGTCGAAAAAAATACAAACTATGGCAAAAATACCTTCGAATCAAATCGAAAAACTGATAGCAGACCACTTCAATAAAGACGAATTGCAGGTCAATCGTTTTTACACAGTTGGCAAAGTACCTCCATTGACCATCCTACGGATGTCACAGCAATTCCCAGGATTGAACTTGGCAAGAGAAGAAATATTCTTGTTTTATGACAACAACTTGGGTTCAACTAATGGCGGTTTTATTTTGACAGATAGCAATATACACTTCAATAAAGGGTATTTGGCAATTGATAAAATCGAACAATTGTTTGACGAATCAGGCAAATTGAAGCTGCCATTGCTCGATTTGAAAGAAGACATGAAAGATAAACTGCAAAACCTATTTTTGGCAATTGCAGCGTATGACGAAGAAAAGGATCTAAACATTGTTCGTTTTGGCAAAAGTGAAAAGGTAAAAGAGCAAACGGAAGAAAGCGGTGGAGCTGCTCCAAAAGACAAAATTTCACCCGAACAAGCTATTGAACAAGACATTGTAGATGAGGCTTATCTGCAAATGTTGCGACACGAAGGAGAAGTTTACCTCGACCTTTGCAAGAGATTGGACAAAGACAAAATCTTCAAAGAAACCATTCGCAAAATGTCGAATGATTCGGATATCATTGTCAATGACCCTGATACAAAAGAATTGTTTATACAAGACATTATCCGAATCTACAATATGTGTACGGCAGTAGAAACCGTCAATTCTCGTCGGGTGCAGTTTGCTTTGGTGTATATGTATGAGCGACTGTTGGGCAAAGGCGATATGGGCGATGCCATCAAATTGAGCCGCATCAACGATATGCTGCAAAATCCCAATTTTGGCGAAAAAATAAAACTGCTCCAAGACTTCAAAATCTTCAATGTCAAAGGGCAATTTCCAAACGAAATGCTGCTGCCTGTGATTCTCTCCAAATTGGGGCATGAGCTATTTGAAGAAGTATCAAGTCATTTGTACCGTTTTGCTTCAATCATCGTGAAAGCCGATGGAAAAGTGACCAAAGAGGAGGAAAAAATATTGGAGAAGATTGTAAAATTATCACAAGAACCCAAAAAAGCGATTGCCAATGTGACACAAGTAGAAGTGGACGAAAATGAATCTATGGAGGATGTTTTTGCTGAACTGAACGAGTTGATTGGTTTGAAAAACATCAAAGAAGAAATCAAAACGCTGATTAACTTCCTCAAAATCCAAAAATTGCGGGAAGAAAAAGGTTTGGCTACTTCGAGCAGAGGTTTGCACATGGTTTTTATGGGACCTCCAGGTACAGGAAAAACTACGATTGCTCGTTTGATTTCTCGCATTTTCAAGCACTTAGGTATTTTAGAGCGAGGTCACTTGGTCGAAACCGATAGAGCTGGACTTGTAGCAGGTTATATCGGACAAACGGCTTTGAAGGTCGATGAAGTGGTGAAAGCGGCACTTGATGGCGTATTGTTTATTGACGAAGCCTATGCTTTGGCGAGAGGAGGAGGTGACAAACGAGACTTTGGCTCAGAAGCAGTTGAAGCCCTATTGAAGCGCATGGAAGATTACCGCAAACGCTTGGTTGTCATTGTGGCGGGTTATCCCGATGAAATGGAAGATTTTATCAAGTCCAATCCAGGTTTTCAATCTCGTTTCAATAGATACTATATTTTTGAGCATTACAAACCACAAGAACTGCTGGACATTTTCAAGATTTTTGCTTCAAAAGCGGACTTTACCCTCTCTGAAGATGGCGAAGAAAAGCTGATGTTTATTTTTGAAGAACTCTACGAAAAACGCAATTCTTCGTTTGGTAACGCCCGTGTTGCCCGCAATTTATTTGGCGAATGTGTAGAACGTCAAGCAAATAGGTTGGTTAAAATTGCCCCTTTGACCAAAGAGATATTGATGACCCTTACCGAAGAGGACATTCCACCTGTTAAAGAAACCGTAGAACGCATCTTGGTATTCGACCCACAAAAAAAAAGTAAATCCGTGACTCAATCTGACCAATCCCCACAAGCCAATGAGGAAACCATGAAGCAGTTGGGGCATTTGATGAACATGGCGGACAAGGATACGGAATACTATGAAGGTGAGCCTATTGATGATGGTTCGGCGGACGAAACGGAGGAAGAAAAGTAATACTTGTATTATTTTGTCAATCTAATCCGAGCAGAATCTTGGAATACCGAAGTTTGGGATTTTTCCATCAAAGACAAATTGCCAACGTTTTCTATTCTTTTGCAGCAACCTGATAAGGATGTGTACTTGAATTTACAGAAAGCATCTGAACGGACTCATGAATTTAGCCTTTATTCATCTTTCCATTGATTATCAATATATTACATCTCTACCTGTTTTTGAAGAAACAGGTAGAGGTGGATAAAAAAGTTGGTCAATTGAATTTGAAATTTGAGTTTGTATTTGAATTTCCTCACACTCTCCGCCTCACCTTCCATTTACTATCCCCATTGCTGCTGTGCAAAAAGTCGTCAATCGTATGTTGGCGTTTGGACTCTTCAAAAACCTGCATAGCGATAAATGCAGCAATTTTGGCTTCCGCTTCGCTGTGATTTTGCAGTGCATCAGGTGAGAAATAGTTTTTTACAAAATGTGTGTCAAAATTACCTGAAATAAAAGCAGGATGCTGCATCACAAATTTGCCGAAAGCCAGTGTATTGGCAATTCCTTCAATTTGATAGTTGTCAATCGCTTCAATCATTTTCTTCAAAGCTGCAGCTCGGTTGGGTGCATGAACAATCAACTTTGAAATCATCGGATCGTAGTAAATCGGGATTGTCATTCCTTCTTCAAAACCATCATCGACTCGTATTCCTTCTCCAACAGGAGGTCTGTACTTTTCCAAAGTGCCAATATCGGGCAGAAAATTGTTGGTTGGGTCTTCGGCATATACCCGCAATTCGATGGCGTGACCATTGATTTGTAGATTGTCTTGTGTAAAACTCAGTCGTTCACCTCTCGCAACTTTGACCTGTTCTTTTACCAAGTCAATTCCTGTAATAAATTCTGTAACAGGATGTTCGACTTGCAGACGGGTATTCATTTCGAGGAAGTAATAATTCAAATTTTCATCCAGTAAAAACTCCACCGTTCCCGCACCAACATAGTCACATGCTCGTGCCACATCCACCGCACTTTCCCCCATTTTGATTCGAAGTTCGGGAGTCAAAACGGCAGAAGGAGCCTCTTCCACCACTTTCTGGTGACGACGCTGAATAGAACATTCTCGCTCAAAAAGGTACAATACATTGCCGTGTGTATCTGCCAAGACCTGAATTTCGATGTGTCGAGGTGAACCCACATATTTTTCGATAAAAACCGAACCATCTCCAAAAGCAGCTTTGGCCTCACTGATTGCTCGTTGCATTTGTTCTGCCAATTCTTCTTCATTCTCTACGATTCGCATCCCTTTTCCACCGCCACCAGCCGAGGCTTTGATAAGAATAGGGAAACCGATTTGAAGCGCAACTTCCATCGCTTCTTTTTCATCTTCTATTGCGCCTTCTGTACCTGGAACCATCGGGATATCGTATTGAGAAACAGCTGCTTTTGCCGCCAATTTACTACCCATCGTTTCTATCGCACCCGTTGGAGGGCCAATAAAAGTGATACCTGCTGCTGTGACTTTTCGGGCAAAATCTGCATTTTCGGACAAAAAACCATAGCCAGGATGTATGCCTTCAACGCCCAATTCCTGACAGACTTCAATGATTTTTTCGACCTTCAAATAGGACTGATTCGAAGGCGGTGGTCCCACACAAACTGCTTCATCTGCAAAACGTACATGAGGTGAATTGCGGTCGGCTTCCGAAAAAATGGCAACTGTTTGGATGCCCATTTCTTTGAGGGAGCGCATGATGCGTAGGGCAATTTCTCCACGATTGGCAACGAGTATTTTTTGCATAGTTTGTTTTTTAGTAAGGGCAAATATAAGGAACAAAATAGGCTTTTTGAACTATCTTTGTCGCATCAATGAATTATATGAATCTGTTAAACCAAGTTTTTCACCTTATCCAAAAAGACCTCTTGCTTGAATGGCGACAAAAGTATGCCTTCAATGGGATTTTGCTGTACGTCATATCTACGGTAGTTGTTGTTTATTTGGCGTTTATGGAGATTGAAGGAGTAGCTTGGATTACTTTGTTTTGGATCATCATGCTTTTTGCCTCGGTCAATGCGGTTGCCAAAAGTTTTTTGCAGGAAAGCCAGAATCGTCAATTGTATTACTATACACTTGCTTCTCCCGAAGCCATTATTTTGTCCAAGATGGTTTACAATGTATTGTTACTCTTATTTTTGGCGACTTTGGCTTTGGGCGTTTACTCCGTATTATTGGGATATCCTATCGAAAACACCTCTCTTTTTTTGACCACTGTGATATTGGGCGCAGTAGGTTTTGCGCTGTGTTTCACCTTGATTTCAGCCATTTCCTCCAAAGCTAGCAACAATGCGACTCTGATGCCCGTGCTGAGTTTTCCTGTGGTCATTCCCGTTTTGTCTTTGTTGATAACCCTCTCCAAAGCAGCCGTTTTAGGCATTGAAGGGGATGGAAATGCAGAGAAAGATATCCTCGTTCTGTTGGCGATTGACGGGATTATGTTGGTCTTGTCGTTTATTTTGTTTCCTTATTTATGGAGGGATTGAAGAAGGGAAATTTAAATGCAATTAATTGAAAATCAATGACAATTTGGTTAGTAGTGCGCCTAAAGCGTCTATAAGGAAGAATTTTTTGGGAGGGAAGGTCATTTGATTTTGTATTTTAATAGATGATTTTCAGTGAATGTTTAATTGATACAAAACTAAATGATTATCTTAATAGTCTGAATTATTCACTCACCGATATTTGAAAAGAACCAATTCTTGTGTTTTTTTGTTTTGTTAGAAAAGTAACTATAAAATACAAAGTACTAACATTTCTCCAATCAAAAGGGTAAATTAGATAACTGAGAATAAAAATAGAAAAATATGGTCTATCCAAATTGAGGTTCAATATTTAACAGATGCTACGGGCAAACAAACGGCTGTACGGATTCCTATAGAAGCATGGAAAAAAATTAGTGAACATTTGCCTACCTTGCTGCAATACATGACTTTACGGAAAAGTCTTATGGAAGGATTTAAGGAGGTGCAGCAAATACAAAGGGGTGAAAAACTGATGAAAACATTAGAGGAATTTTTAAGTAGCATCTACGGATAACTTTGAGAAAGAAGCTAAAAGATTGGTGAAAAAATATCGTTCTCTCAAAAGAGAGTTGGGAGAATTTCAGCAAACACTCATGAAAAACCCAAGACAGGGTACAAAAATCAAAGAAGCTGTCAAAAGTAAAGGAAGGGGGAAAAGTGGCGGGATGCGTGTGATTACGTTTATACACGAAGTAGTAGAGCAAGCTGATGGAGAAATCGTTGTTTATCTTATTTCAATCTATGATAAATCGTATATATATATATAATACAATATTTATGATAAGTATTTAGTTCTATTGATTAATGATGTAGTGAGTAGTATTCGACCGTTAGAAGAACAAATAAATAGCGAAAAGGATGATGATGAAAACGATACAAGTTCAGTGTAAAGTTTTGTTAGTCCTTGATTACCTCCCTAACCACTTTCCGCTCTCCAACCCCCATCCACAAATAATAAACCCCCACACTCAAATCCTTCAATTCCAAACTCAAAGTATAATTTCCTGCATTTTGTTTTTTCTTCAAAACCTCCAAAACCACTTTACCTTGCACATCCACCAATTGAATTTGCAAATTTTGCGGAGAAGAAAGCACATAATTGACCAAACAAAAATCACTTGCAGGATTGGGGTATAAACTCAAAATCACCAAATCACTGTTGAGGTCAGCATTGTCTTCAATGTTCGTAACCATTGGAGGATCAGGCGGTGCGGGAATATCTTGAATCGCTTTTGCAGGGCTTGGACTTGTACGAGGGCTAATGTGATTGCCGCCATCAGTTGAAAACCAACCACCTGCAAAAATTTCATTGGCATCAGGAACGACAATGCTTTCCATCAAATACCAATCTGCCTGTACTTCCTCGGGTTGAACATCCAAAATGAAATAACCATGTCTGTCCACATCCAAAAATTTGAGGTGCGGATTGGGGTTCGGTACACATAGACTTGTATTGAGGCAAGACTCCAAAGCAGCAGCAACGGCTGCTCCAAAATATTCGTCAAAATTGGGGGAACTGATGCTCGGTGTCGCAAATTCAACGGCAATTGAACCTTCACCCGTTTCGGGGTTGTAGGTGGCATTCTCTCCAACGGGTTTCATGCTCACATCTACCGCCAAACTTGTATGAAAATCACCAGTCAGAATCACCGTATTATCAATATTTTGTTCGTCCAAAAATCGAATAATTTTGTCACGCTCGGCAGGATAACCGTCCCAAACATCCAAGACCAAACTCTGAATCGAATCCACATCGAAGCCTGTACCGACTGCCTCCAACCAACTCAAATTCATCTGCGAAAAAATCACCTGATTGCCAACGACTTTCCACTTTGCAATGGAATTATTCAATTGATTTTCAAACCACTGCAATTGTTCTTGTCCCAACATCGTGCGGTTTTCATCTTGCAAATCGGGGCTGTTGATATCGTAAATTTGTTCTTCTCGCCCTTCATAACGGGTGTCTATCATCACTAAATCCATCAAATTGCCGTAGGAAATGGTGCGGTAAAACTTTTCGGCTTCTCGAATCGGCATCCATTCGTAGTAGGCTTTTCGAGCAGCGTTTTTGCGAACATTCCAGTCACCTTCGGTTTCGGGTGTGTGGTTTTCTGCACCGTCTTTGTTGCCATTGTTGGCGACTTCGTGATCGTCCCAAACAGTAATAAAAGGATGCTGTTGATGCGCCGCTCTTAGGTCGGCATCCAAATGATAAAGCGAATATCGGGTGCGGTAATCTGCAAGGGTAATCACCTCGTTTGTAGGTTCATGTGGGCGTTCTGCGCTTAAAGCCCAAACACCACTATTGCCGTATTCATAAATGTAATCGCCCAAGTGAATGACCGCATCCAAGTCGTTGCGTTCCGCAATTTTTCTATAAGCGGTGAAATAACCACTTTGGTACATATTACAGGAAACGACTGCAAATTTTAGATGCTCGGAACTTGCTCCAATGGGCGTTGTTTTGGTTTTGCCAATCAGTGATTTTTTGCCCAGTGCTTCAAAAACGTAATAGTAGGTTGTGCCTGACTGCAAACCTGTTACATCTATTTTGACGGTAAAATCTTTGGAGACATCGGTGGTAATTTCACCAGATTGCACCACATTCTGCAAATCTACATCGCTTGCCATCCACCATTTTACTGCAATGGCTTCCATGTTTTCTGTTGGGGTCACTCGTGTCCAAATAATGACTCGGTCGTGTAAGGGGTCGCCTGATGCTACGCCGTGGTAAAATGGGGCTAAATCAACGTCTAATAAGTCGGTATTTTGTGAGGCGAAACTGCGTTGAAGTTGTTGGATGCCATTGGGTTGATCGGGAGTATTTGCCATTGAAGTGAGGCAAATCAGGAGTAACATTATAATTGAACGGAGAGACAGAGAGGTGGAGAGATAAGAGCGAAAACTTTGGCAAGAGTTAACAACTTTGCCAATGAGACATTTCGATAAAGTCGGAGCAGTTGAAGTGAGCATTGAACACAGAGGCACGGAGGCACGGAGGATTTTTTTCATGTTTTGGTATTTTTTGAAGGTAAATTACGATTTTTATTGAAGGAGGATTTGGTAAGGTGTAAGAATGAATTTGGCAAGACGTTATTTTATTGTTACTTGGCTGTCATTTATCAAATAAAATACTATCATTCTTTGTTAATGTTTTGTTAATGGACATATAGAACTTGAAGGAACTGTGTTTTTGATTTATATTTGTAGTAGCTAAAATTAAACCTATATTGTCTTTTCTTTTATAATAAAGACTTTATAAAAAAGGTGGCAATTTCTAATGAATTGTCACCTTTTTCTTTAATATTCAATTGGGATTTTAGCATAAACTCCTGCCAATTAGGTCATTCGACTCTGCTTTATAAGTTATAGGTCAGAAGGCAAAAACAATTTTGCTGATATATTGTACTTTTGTAGTGTATTGTAAAACGTCTGTTTTGCTTTTATCTTCACAAATCAAACTTATGGATACCAATTTCTTACCCCTTTTTCCACTCAATTTAGTGGTTTTTCCTGAAGAAAAACTGAAACTGCATGTTTTTGAGCCACGTTACAAACAATTGATTTATGAATGTGACAAGCAGCAAACAACTTTTGGAATTCCAGTGTATATTGATGGTAAAGTAAAAGAATTCGGTACGGAAATGCGTTTGATTTCTATTGAAAAAGTGTATCAAAACGGTGAATTGGATGTGGTGACAAAAGGTATTCGTCCTTTTCGTTTGAAAAACTTCCAGAGAATAACTGAGGGAAAATTGTATCCTTCTGCTGAGGTGATGTATCAAAAGAATATAGAGGATGATGATTTAGCGGCGAGAATCATGATAATCGAGCAATTGACGTTGCTATATGAAGCATTGAAGGTCAAAGAGTTTGTCAAAGCAGACTTCTATTCTTTTGAAGTGGCACACAATATTGGTTTTTCGCTTGAGCAAGAATATGAATTATTGCAGTTAAAAAAAGAGAGTGAAAGGCTGCAAAATATATTGACTCATTTGAAGGATATTGTTCCTGTGGTCATTCGCACGGAGGAAATCAAAGCAAAAGTACAGATGAATGGATATTTTAAGAATTTTAACAAACTTGATTTATAAAATTAACAAAGTATGAAATTGTTTTTTCAGAGTGTAATTACTGTCTTGTTGAGCACTTTTTTATTGGGACAAGATCTGGTATTGGCACAATCAGGAGCCGATGAAATTGTAGGCACTTGGTTGGTTCCAGAAAAAGATGGGAAAATTGAAGTGTATAAAAAAGGAGATACCTATTTTGGGAAAATTGTTTGGATTTCAGAACCGAATAATGCAGATGGTACTCCCCGCAAAGACATTTACAATGAGGATACTGCGTTGAGGAATCAACCGATTGTAGGTCTTGTGGTTTTGAGGGACTTTAAATATGATGCTAAATCAAAGGAGTGGACAGGTGGAACTGTTTACAATTCTCGATCGGGTAAAACATACAGTGGTTATCTAAAATTGCAGGAGGATGGTAGCTTGTATTTGAAGGGATACATTGCGGGTATGCGATGGCTTGGAAAATCGAATGTGTGGACAAGAGTGAACTAGCGATTGATAGTTTTGTAAAGAAAAGGCAGATTATTTCAATAAATCACAAAATAATTCACTTTTTTTGCGATTTCTTCAAAAAATATTTGGTGGAGAATAAAAACTCCTTTAGCTTTACGGCATCATAAACAAAGAGAACATGAATTTTACCGTTTCAAATAGCAGTTTTTATTTTTTTTATTTCTGTGCTCCAGACGAAAAGTTGAGGAAATGGTAATGTCATATACAAAAGAATCATTTACAAAGGCCTCGACTAAAAAAGTCGGGGCTTTTTTTTTGTAACAAGTCACAAACTTTCGATGTCTTGAAGACCTTCGAAGTTTTAAAAGAAGCAAATTCAAAATTATACTATGCAAGTAGCGATTCAAGGGATTAGAGGATGTTTTCACCAGATAGCTGCCTTCAAATATTTTGGAGAGCGGGAAGTGATAGAGAGCATTGAATGTGAGACATTTCCGCAAATGTTCCATACTTTCCAAAAGCAGCCCAATTATTATGGGGTGATGGCGATTGAAAACACCGTTGCAGGGACGATATTACCCAATTATGCAATGCTCCGAAATTCTGAAATGAAGATTATTGGAGAAGTCTATTTGCGGATTCAGCATCATTTGTTAAGTGTCGATGGTCAAAAAGTAGAAAATATTCAGGAAGTTCATTCACATCCGATGGCGATTCTTCAATGTCAAAATTTTCTGGATAAACATCATTTGAAACCTGTGGAAACGATTGATACAGCCTGGAGTGCCAAAGAGTTGAGCGAAAAAAGAACCAGAGGAAGGGCTGCAATAGCCAGTAGTTTGGCGGCAGATTACTACAAGTTAGAAATTGTAGCAGAGGGTATTGAAACGAACAAAAGGAATTTTACCCGCTTTTTGGTTTTACAGCACAAAGAATTTACCCAAAAAACGCAACTGCCTTCTAATAAAGCTTCCATTTGTTTTCACTTGGTCCATGAAGTGGGTTCTTTGGCTAAAACGCTGACAATCTTGAGCGAACAAGGTATCAACCTTACCAAGATTCAATCGTTGCCAGTTGTAGGTAAAGCATGGGAATACTTTTTTCATTTGGATGTTGAGTTTTCAGATTATGATGGATATAGAAAATCTTTGGAGGCTATTCAGCCTTATATCAATGAATTGCAGATTTTGGGCGAATACCAAAGAGGAGTTAAGCACCGGACGATTTGATGGCTGAATGGCTCAGTACTTAATTTCAACACATTAACATAACAGCACACCAATACATAAAAAAAATGATTATTTCGACAGCAAATAGATTGAACACTGTTGAGGAATATTATTTCTCCAAAAAATTGCGGCAAATTCAAGAAATGAAGGCGGAGGGTAAAGATATCATCAATATCGGCATTGGTAGCCCCGATTTACCCCCTTCAAAGCAGACGGTTGATGCCTTGAAAAAGACTGCAAATAGACAAGATATTCATGGTTATCAAAGCTATACAGGCATTCCTGAACTTCGGGTTGCAATGGCAAAATGGTACAAACGGGTCTATGATGTGGATGTGGATTCAGGATCGGAGATATTGCCATTGATGGGTTCTAAGGAAGGAATCATGCACATTTCGATGGCGTTTTTGAATTCCGGAGACGGTGTATTGGTCCCCAATCCTGGTTATTTGACCTATTCGTCTGTTTCTAAACTATTGGACGCTAATTTGTTGCCGTATAATTTGATGGAGGAGAACAATTGGAAACCTGATTGGGCGACATTGGAGGATATGGATTTAGAAAAAGTCAAAATAATGTGGGTAAATTATCCAAATATGCCAACAGGTGCAGATGCTTCTTACAAGTTGTTTGAGCGTTTGGTGTCCTTTGCTCATAAACACAATGTTTTGATAGTCAATGATAATCCATATAGTTTGGTACTAAACAAAGACCCGAAAAGTATCTTGGAAGTGGACGGTGCAAAGGAGGTGGCAATTGAGCTAAATTCGTTGAGTAAGTCACACAATATGGCGGGTTGGCGTGTGGGGATGGTGCTTGGCGCAAGTGAGTATTTGCAGCCCATATTGAAGGTGAAAAGTAATATGGATTCGGGGATGTTTTTGGGTATTCAACAGGCTGCAATTGAAGCCTTGACGAACTCAGAAGATTGGCATGAGCTGCAAAATAAGGAATATGGGCTTAGGCGAAAGATGGCTTATGAAATATTAGACATGTTGGATTGTCGTTATACTTCCAATCAAGTGGGTATGTTTGTTTGGGCAAAAGTGCCTGAGGGTGTATTGTCTGTCGAGGTATGGATAGATGAATTGTTGCAGAAAACGAATGTATTTATGACTCCTGGATTTATTTTTGGGTCGGCAGGTGAACGGTATGTGCGAATTTCACTTTGCAGTTCGTTAAAAGTATTGGAGGAAGCAAAAAATAGACTTCAAAAATTTCACCATCAAACTCCGATGAACAATTAAGATTTTGCTAGGGTTCAAAAATTAAGCAATTTTTCAAGAAGATGACTACAACGATTATAGGACTGGGATTGATAGGCGGTTCTTTGGGCTTGGACCTAAAAGAGCGAGGGTTTACGCAAAAAGTGATTGGTGTGGATGCAAATCCAAAACATACTGAAGATGCACTAGAATTGGGCTTAGTAGATGAAGTGATGAAATTGAAGGAAGCGGTTGAGTTAGCGGATTTGGTGATTTTGGCTGTTCCTGTTAATGCGATTATCAAATTATTACCAATCGTATTGGATTCTATAAAAGACGATGCTGTGGTGACAGATATGGGTTCAACAAAAGGTGGCATGGTGAAAGCAGTTGAAAATCACCCTAAAAGAGGTCAATATGTGGCTTCACATCCTATGGCAGGAACAGAATATTCAGGGCCGAGGGCCGCAATTCGTGGAATGTTTGACGGTAAGGTGGCGATTTTGTGCAATGCCACAGACAGTACCCCAGAGGCGAAACACACGGTAGGATTTATGTATAGTAGATTGAAGATGCGGATAATCGAAATGGATGCTGCCGAACATGATGTTCATGCAGCGTATGTGTCACATGTTTCGCATATTAGTTCATTCATACTGGCAAATACAGTGTTGGAGAAAGAAAAAAGTGTAGCAAATATTTTTAATATGGCTGGTGGAGGTTTTGCTTCCACTGTGCGCTTGGCGAAAAGTTCACCCGAAATGTGGTCGCAAATATTTGAGCAAAATGCAGACAATATCATGGAGGTAATCAATACGTATGTCAAAAATTTACTACTTTGGAGATGGCATATTGAGCAGGGAGAATTTGACGAGCTGGCGAAAATGATGCAGTCTGCGAATGAGATTCGGAAAATCCTGAAGTAAATGTAGGAATTGTTCTCAGTATAACCATCAGAAAAACAAAAATTCATTATTAACAAAAATAAAGTTATAGCAATTATGCAAGTTAAATTGAATATTACACCGCTGGAAGAGTGGGGTTTAGGATTGAGTAGAAAAGAACCTTTGTTGATTAGCGGTCCATGTAGTGCCGAAACAGAGGAACAGGTGTTGGAAACGGCTCAACGCTTGTCAAAACAAAAAATACACCTTTTGCGGGCAGGTATTTGGAAACCTCGTACTCGCCCAAATAGTTTTGAAGGCATGGGAAGTCCTGCTTTGAAGTGGCTGAAAAACGCTTCAAAACAAACGGGATTGCCTGTAACCTGTGAAGTGGCGAATGTGAAACACGTCTATGAAGCTCTTAGAATGGGCATTGACATCCTCTGGATTGGTGCAAGAACTACGGTCAATCCTTTTGCAGTTCAAGAAATTGCGGATGCTTTGGTAGATGTGGATATTCCTGTGATGGTGAAAAATCCTGTAAATCCCGATTTGGATCTATGGATTGGTGCATTTGAGCGTTTGAACCGAGCGGGCATTACCAAATTGGCGGCTATTCACCGTGGTTTTTCCTCTCATAGTCAAACCCGCTACCGCAATATTCCGCTTTGGGAAATTCCGATTGAATTGATGCGCCGTATTCCTGAATTACCTATTATTTGTGATCCTAGTCATATTTGTGGTCGCCGAGATCTTTTGCAGGAAGTATCTCAAAAAGCGATGGATTTGAATTTTGACGGATTGATGATTGAATCACATATCAATCCTGCCAAAGCATTGAGCGATGCTAAACAGCAGGTTATACCAGAAAGATATGGCGAAATCATTAATTCTTTGGTCATTCGTAAAACTTCAACGGATGATGTGATGGTGCAACACAATTTGGACGATTTGCGAGAATTGATTGACGAAAAAGACAAGGAAGTACTCTCACTCTTGGTCGAAAGAATGGGTATTGCTGAGCGAATCGGAGATTATAAGCGTGAAAATGGCATCACAATTTTGCAGCCTGCAAGGTGGGATGAGTTGATTCGTGATCGAATTGCAGAAGGTGAAAAAGTAGGTTTGAGCGCACATTTTATGCAGGATTTATATACAGCAGTACACAATGAATCTATTCGACACCAGACAAAGGTGATGAATAGTGAGATTGCATAATGGTGGAATTGAAATCACATCATCTTATTTAGTGTTTTAATTTCTCATCTGTATATTTTATCAATCGCCTAATTGCAGGGTCAATTTCTTGAAGTGGTTTCCAATATTCTTCAATTTTTCAATCGCTTCAATCCCTCCAAATATTCCTTAATTAGCTGATTTTGAAGATACAACTCTTCAATAATTGCCAAACCGTTTTTAACACGAACATCTATATAAGCCGCAACGGTTGTACTATCGTTGCGGTTTTGTTGTCTAAGTATATCATTGTAAGCTTGTTCTGCAACAGGCGCATCGTATTCATTCAGATAGTAGCGATCAAAAGGCAGGTTGTAGTAGATGGTATTGCTATCGACATAATTGACATTTGTAGCGATATAATTGGAGAAATCGGGAGTTTGGGTGTAGGCATTCGTGATTTTGGCAAAACCCTGAGCATCTGTATTGACCTCCAAATACACCTTTGAATTGAAGTCAAAAGTTTCCATTGCATTGGGATAGGTCAGACTGTTTTCTTCATAAGAAAGCACAATATATTTGCCTCGAAAAGCATCATAGGGATCAACGGGTCGTGGTTTGAATCGAAAAACTTGTCCTGTGCTGAGCGTATTCTCATGTGTTGCAATCAAATAGGCAGGGTAGGCCAAATACAGCAACATGACTATGAAAAAAGCAGCGGTAAGATAGATTGGTTTTTTCATTTTTGTATTGGATTTTTTGAAGATGAACTTTTAGATGGTAAAGATGGTAAGGAACTTGAAGGATTTTGATGATGGCGAAAAGGGAACAGGAATTTATGATTTATGGTTTCGGAAGAATAATTTGTGGAAACCAAATCACCATTCACTCAACTACTCATCACTATTCACCTGCTTCAATCGTTTGGTCAACACATAATTGGCAGTCAGAAAGCCCACACCAATTACTACAAAAGCGATTCCCTTCAATAAGAAATCCAAATCGCTGTCAAAGAAACGTACAATGAGTAAGGTCGCCAAAAACAAAGTACCTGCATTGACCAAAGCCACCAATTGATGCTTGATTCCTTCATTGACATAGTACAATCCCCATGCGAAAATGTACAAATTGAACAAGGCCCTCACCCAAAAATCATTCGTAGATAAGGCTATAAAAATACCAACCAAAACCATTGTTGGAAAGCTCAACAATAAATAATTCACCTGCCGCCCTTTTTGCCAAAACTGAATCGCCAAAGCTTTGAGTGCAACAACTGCAATGAGCAAAACGGCAAAATTGACCCAAGTAGCAAATTGAGGGTAATTTTTCCCAGCTATCCATTTTGAAAAATCAATATCACTCAGGTGCCATTTGAAGGTCAAAAACATAGACATAACAAAAATCCCTGCAATCGCAGTGGTCTGAAATGGCCGCAACCACATACTTTTTTCTTGGCCAAAGAACTGTTTACCAAGCATATACAAAAAAGTAAAAATGATAGAATCTCCAAGCAACCAATTTAGAGCAACACGGTTTTCAAAAACATTGTGTATGGCAATAACGAAGGTAATGACCAAAGTCCATCCCAGTAAATTCGCCCTTGCCCTATCTCCAAAACCAACAAAGTTTTTTGTAGCATATCCTTTCTGCAATACTTGCAAATTTTTCCACAAGTGCGGTAATGCTGCCAACAGAAATCCCCAATACCAGATGCTTTCACCATACCTCCCTGCTCCCATTGCCCACGAACTAATCAGACACAAATACAATACACAAACCAAAGTGGCATTGCTGAGATAGAGTAAGGGAATGGTTAGCAAACACCACACAAATAAAAAATCTTGTATTGTACCTGGCAAATTGTAGGTCTGACTGATCAATGCCATGCAACTCGCCAACATCAACATCAAAAATATGGCTGTGCTTTCTATCCATGCTACTGAATCCGATTTTTTGAAAAAACTATATCCATAAATGATTTGTGCGCTTATCAAGGGTAGAAAACACAGAATTGTTTTGGTGCTTCGGCTGAAATCGTCCCAATTGTGTGCGAATATCAAGATGATGCCGCTGCCTATTAATGTTGCTCCCAATATACCCATGATGATGAAGCCCCAGTTGATGCTGTTTTTTGGCATTGACATCGACGGTGTGACTTCGGTGCTTTCATAGTATTGAAGTATTTCTTGGGCGGTATCATTGCTTATCCAGCCTTTGGAGAGCCATAGGGGGATTTGGGATTGGAGGAAGGAGTTTTGTTCGGGTTGGTTCATAAGGGTGTTGGTTTTGGGATTATGAAGATAGGGGAAATTTGGGAGAATGGATAAATATAGTTTTTAATTTTTTTTTTGTCATAAAAAGGTAATTAACTTTCTGATGGTTGTTGTTGGGAAAGAAAATTGGTCGTTTATTACATAGGAGTATATCTCCATAAGATAATTTTTGAAAATTATAATAACTTTAAGATAAAGAGATATAAGATAATTATAACTAAAGTTATATTGTTTTTTGAAAATACCTGTCTTAAATTTACACTATTATTAAACGACCTAATATTCATATAAGAGAAATAACTATTTAAATTAAAATGATATAGTTTAAAAATAAATAATTATTAGATGAAAGTCTCTATACAAGAGTTTAGAAAAACATACTTATTTGATGACCAAAAAGACTTTTTGGGAAAAGGAGGTTTTGGGGAGGTATATAAAGCCTTCTCTAAAATTAGAGGTGAGTATGTGGTTTTAAAGTTTTATAACGGACAAGTATCTAAATATGATGTTATTTCAGAAATAAAAAAAGCCATTAAGTTAGAACACCCTAATTTAATAAGATATTACTCAGGATATGATGTTGAGTTCTTATCTGGTGAAGTGAAACAAACAGCAGTTATGGAATATGCAAATGGAGGTGATTTAAAGAATCTATTAAGATCAATGAAAAATCCTTTAGATAGAGAATCATTGTTAAAGATAAAAAAAATTGTTAGGGGTATTCTTAAAGGATTGGCTTTTCTAGGAGACAATAATATTATACATCGAGATATAAAACCTGAGAACTTACTAATTCACATTACAGGAGAAAACCCAAATGATTTCATAATTAAAATTGGAGATTTTGGCTTGGCAAGTCAAGTTCAAAAAAGACTGGTCTTGGTAAAGGAAAAAAAGATTGATTTGGTTGGAACACCAGCTTATATGGCACCAGAAATATTTAGTAATGATTATTCTGTTCTAAATGAATATGGACAACCACAAATTAGCCTGAATGCGGACTTATGGGCTTTGGGGATGCTAGTGTATTTTATATTCAAAAGGCAACTTCCTTTTGGAGTAATAAATACTGCAACAACCTATTTTCAAATTAGGAATAATATACTTCACAATCCCATACCAACGAATTTTGACTTAATTCCACAACCTTATCGTACCATAGTTGAACAGTGTTTGATTAGAGATGCCAAAAAAAGAGTAAGAAGATCGCAAGATTTGTTTGGATTAGTAGGGCTGCAGAATGAAGATCATAAAAAATCTTTACCATTCATAAAACCTATAATAAAGCCTATAGTAATAAAAACTACTCAAATAAATGACGAAAAAACACCTTCAATAAAAACAGGGAAAATCATTAAAATATCAAAAAGTAAACAAAAGATTACCATTAAACCTAAAAAATAATATCGATATGATTGACACATCCACTCAAAAAATAATATCATTGAAAATGCCCCCCAGTGAGTGGGACAGTACCTTCCAGATGATTTCTTGGTGGGAAAAAGACCGAGTTAGAAATGCAAATGTCATGGTTGTTGGTGCAGGTGCCCTTGGTAATGAAGTATTGAAAAATCTTACATTGCTGAATGTTGGAAATGTATTTATAGTCGATTTTGATACTATTGAATATTCTAATTTGTGTAGGTCTATTTTGTTTAGAGAATCAGATAGTAAAGGAGGTAAATACAAAGCAGATACTGCAGCAGAGCGAATTAGGGAAATAAACCCTAATATTAATGTCCGAACAATCAAAGGGGATATTTCGATTGATGTTGGACTGGGATTATTTCGACGAATGGATGTTGTTATTGGATGTTTGGACAACCGCTTAGCAAGGTTATCTTTAAATAGATCCTGTCATAAGGTAAACAAAGTTTGGATAGATGGAGGAATTGAAAATTTGGCAGGCAAATGTGTAGTTTACAAACCAACTGTATCATGCTATGAGTGTTCCTTATCGGAGAGTGCATGGGCTAATATTAAGTACAAGATTGGATGTTTAGATGTTGCACAACGGAATGTTTCTCAGGGAAGAATACCTACTACTCCTATATCTTCTTCAATCATTGGAGCAATGCAAGTCCAAGAGTCTCTCAAAGTCATTCATAACAATGTAGAACAACTGACTGCTGGCAAAACGTATTACTATGAAGGTATGAGTAATGAATCGTTGTTATATAAATCTGCATACTTAAAAGAGGACTGCTTGAGTCATTTTGTTTATGAAGACATTATAGAATCACCGCTAAGTGCTGATTTTAGTATAGAAGATGTTTTGTCTTGGTTGAAGGAATATTTCAAAGATGAAAACCCTGTGATAGAATTAGATCATGATTTGATTCTTGAAATTAACTCAGAAAGTAATAAAGAAAGTATTCCTGTGGTTATTGCAAGACCACATTTTACAAATAACCTTATCGCAAAACACCAAACAGCACCAAATGATAAAATTTTTATCACAAAAGATATAGCAGTTATAGATGGCAATTTTGAGAATCAACAATTATCACTGAAAGAAATTGGAATTCCTCCTTTGCACATCATAAAAGTCCATGCAAATGAAACTACTAATTATGTAGAACTTACTGGAGATTTAAGTTTATATAACTTTTAAAAGTACTCTTTTTTACTATGAAATTAATATCTATCCATTTGTTGCTCCTGTGTTTGTTAATGTCTATTGTAGCTAATGGACAAACAGATGAAAAGGAAGCATGGTTAACTGCAAGAGAATACGGGGAGAATTTAGATGCAAGAGGATATGAATATTACATCAATAACTATCCCAATGGAAAAAATATCGATCAAGCAAAAGAAAACCTTGCTGCTATTTATATTGTAGATGGAATTGCTTGGACAGCAGTAAAAGAGGAAGATAATATCGCCAATTATAATGAATACATAAGTATATTCCCTTATGGATTGTTTGTGAATGATGCTCGGCAAAGAATAAGAGAATTGGAAAGTTATTATGACAACTCTTATTCAAATCAAAATCCTGATGAAGAAGCATGGTTGGAAGCTACAAGCCTAAATACAATTAGTGCTTATAATAATTATTTGCAAAATTTTCCGAATGGGGATTATTCGGAAAATGCCGAAGAAAAAATACGAAAAATTCAGGCTAAAATTGCTGCTGAACAAAACGATTGGGATACCGCTATAGGTACAAATACATTGACTGCATTTGAAGAATACCGAAAAAAATATCCTATTGGAAAACATAGAAAACAAGCAGATTCTAATATTGCGTCATTGAGTAAAATAGAAATATTAGAACCTAAGTGGGAGCGAAATAGTGTACAGATTCCGATTGTTTCGCAAGCAAATTATATGGATGATTCGGAACATAAACCATTTAAAGTGGAAGGCCTTCAAGATAATGAGAGTTTTGAGTGGAACAATGAAGGGGATTTTTCTTATCATCTTAATATCAAAAATTTAGAGGAGAAACCATATACTCTTACCATAAAAGGTAGAAATGGAAGTATGGGAGTAAAAAATTTTGAATATAAAATAACGCCTTTGATTCTTGATAGCCTTTATTATGATAACGAAAAAATAATGATAACTATACAAGGAGGTCAAATTCCCTATACTCTAAGTTGGAGTAAGAGAGGAACAAGAGACTTCACAGAAAAAATCACTTTAAATTCTGAAGTGAAAATTGGAGATTACTTTGAATATTCTATTAAAAATTTAAATTTAAAAGCTGATGGCTCTGCCTATAATTTTCTTTTCACGGATAATAGTGGGCAAAGAGTAGAGAAACAAATAAAAGTAGGAGAAAGCTCTTTTTCATATATATATGTAAGTATAGGTTTTTTAATGATTCTAATATTTGCTGGTGCGATATGGTTTTTTATGCAAAGAGAGCAAGAAGCAAATACTGTGTCGCATAAAAATGAGGATAAACCAGTGAAGTTAGGATATAAGTCTTCAATACCTAAACCAAAAAGCAGCGGAATTAAAATCAAAAAAATTGACAAATATTAATTTATTCACCTTAAAATATATTTAAATGGGAACTTATAATGATAACGTTACAATCAATGAAAATACTGATTTAAGTGTAGTAGTCAGGATTCAACCAGATAACTATGAGGTGTCAGTAGAATTGCCTGCTCAATCTACAGGCAAACAAGTTATTGATAGCTTAATTGAAGAACCTAGTCTAGGAATCTCTAGGATTAATCAGGAAGGACAACCTTATATATTTAGATTAGTATCAAAAGGTACAGGAGTTCAAATACAAGAAAATGTTACTTTATTGGATGCAGGTGTAAAGCATAATGATACTTTACTATTATTTCCCGTTATTGAAGCAGGTGGAATTTAAAAAAAATACAAATACAATTGCATGATTAAATGCTAATAGTACTTTACTTGAAATCGTTAATACACTGCACTATTTCAAAAGTTTCTTTAGATTTAGCTTAACACTCAATTTTAATTGGCGTTATATTGGTAATCACAATTTATTTTTGAAACAGTTTATCAAGCATCTAAGCAAAATTATTTACATACTTTTAAATTCGCAAAATTATTATTTTAAATATTTTGCGAAAATTTCAATATTTCTTTAAATCTGCTTAGATACTCAGAATACAAAATAGAATTAATTTTCATTAATAATATTAATATGAATTATAATTTATCTAAACTTAAAAACCCAAGACATAAACGTAAAGCAAAAGAACATCTTTTATTGGAGGAATTTTGTAATAGAAGTAACAAAATTTCTTATGAAGTATTGAGACAATTAGGAAAATCCCCTCCTGATGCCTACTTAATTCATTATAATGTTAAAAGTATTATAGGGATTAATTCCGATAAATCTCCTATCTATGGATTCCACCATACTGCAGAAATTAGTTTCCCTTCGGATTATCCAAGCGTTACAAGCCCTCCAAGGTGCTATATGCGTACTCCAATTTGGCATCCAAATATAAGATATGACGAACCTAATAAAGGGCATATATGCGTAAACGACAAAGCTTTAGGTGCTTGGCACACATTAGATATGTTAGTTAGGTTTATTGGTGAAATACTTCAATATAAAAATTACCATGCCATAAATACAGATCCATATCCTGAAGATCCAATGGTTGCGGAATGGGTTCGGCAATATGCAGAACCTATGGGGATTGTGAATAAGAATCGAAAAATATATGTGGATTTTGATGAATTGTTATTACCTGAAGATGGATTTGTGCAACCTACACCACCTAAGCCTGTGAAGCCTAAACCGAAGATAAAAATTACAAAAATATCAAATGAAAGTATAACAGATACTAGTCAGAATTCTGATAATAAACCACTTGGAAGTGTAGAAGGGGGAAGTTCTATTAAAATCACAAAATTGAGTTAGTCTTATGAAAAATATTATTACATTTTTTATACTATTTTCTATTCAATTTACTATGCTATTTGCTCAAGTTCCTCCAAAGATTGTTAAGTATGGAGCTGATTTAGAAGAGGAGTTAAAAATTGTTGTAGGTATAGCTGTATTAGAAGATTCAGAAGAGAAGTGGTTTTCTACTAAAGATAAAGTAAGTAGAGAATTTGATATAAATGCGAAACGTGGAGGCATAAAAGTTACCCTTCAGATAAAAAGCAACATTTCAAGTGACACTAAAATTCAAGTTACTATAAGTAATGTTTATATTCCTAAAAAACAATTTCTATTGGATAAAAAATTAAAAGATGTGGGATATGTGAATTTGAATAAGAATGAGGTTACTGAATTAATTTTTCCTATTAATAAAACTGAATTAAATAGTAATAAAATAAGGGGACGGTTTAAATTGGGAATCGAAATAAACTATCATGAAATTTCGAATGAAGAAATTATTCTTAACAAAGAAATAAATATTGAAGTACCGAGTAAATGGCTGAAAACAAAAAATATTATAAATAATAACCAACCAAAAGTTAAAATAGAAAAGAAAACTGAATTAAAGAAAATTAATAAAGATGAAAAGAATGAATTAAAAAATTTATTTCAAGTTCTACTAAGTAAAAAATATAATAATAATGATGATATTATCAAGAATATTAAAAAAGAATTTAGAAATCAAAATAAGGATTGTAATAGATTAGAAGGTGAGTTAGCTGATTTATGGGAAGCATTAGACTTACATATACAAGACAAGATATGCGAGTCTCAAGATTATGTAGAATCTGAACATAAAAGCAGTGTAAGTAAAGAGGATTCTAATGTTTCACAAATGCTTAACTCAGAAAAAGAATGGATAGAAGTAAAAAGTACCAACTCTATAGGGATTTTAAAGAATTATAGGAGAAATTACCCAAATGCTCATAAAGAAGAAGTTGAAGCAAAAATTCGAGCATTAGAGCAAGACGCATTGAAAAAAAGGAATGAAGAACAACAGGCATGGGCAAAAGCTAAGACTAATGATAATATAAAAGGATATAACGACTATTTATTAAATTATCCAAGAGGGGAACATCGTTCCCACGCGAGTCAAAGGATTCGTGATTTGAGTAATCTTGTCGCAGCAGAACCTAAAATTGTAGAGAATACTGCAATAATCACAATAATTAAAGGAGAGCCAAGAAGAGAGGCAGGAGAATATTTTGATTTATCTCCTACTGATAATATAGGAGACTCTGAGCCTTTCTCTAAAATACGAGAAAATTCTAAATGGATTTTTGAAAAAGGAAAGTATTCTTTGGTTATTGAAAACTTAGAGGTTGAAAAGAATTACCAATTTTATATAGTAGGACAAGGTGACAACAAAGTATTGATTACATTTCAGAAAGAAATAGAACCCTTTGATGTTAATTATGAAGGTTCTACAGGTGATAGTTATGTTTTTGAAATAAGAGGCGGTAAACCTCCATATTTATTTATAGTTAATAACGGAGATCTAAATAAACTTAAAGTTCAGAGTGACATTAAGTATTATATTGAATCTGAGAAGTATAATTTAAAAGAAGGGAGTAATATTAAATTTCGAGATTCAAATCATGAATGGGTGTCAAAAGAAGGAATTACTATAGGAGGCACTACAACAAATTGGTTATTATGGCTATCTATTGTATTGGTTGTATTATTGCTATTAGGAGGGTACATTATGCGAGAAAAAATTATCTCATTCCTTTATAAAAAAAATAATAATTACGAACCTTCGAAACACCAAGCTATAGCTCAAGAAAGATTGGCGGGAATAAATAATACAGTAACTACACCTTCCCAAACAGGGGGTAATGTGTCAAAAATTAAAATCAAAAAGAAAGAAAACTATGGAGGAATTCAACTTCAGAAAAGAAAAATTGAAAATGGAGTAAATGAAACCAATTTGTTATTTCAAAATATTATGAATAATAGTTCTTATTATCAAATGGACTTAAAGACACTTTGGAAGGATACAGCAGTATCAGAAGTATATATAGAACTCAATTGTGCATCTAAAATTGATTATTTTGTTGAAAATGAAGGATTTAGCAAAGACAATGAAACGGGTGTAATTCCAGAAATAGGCGGTTTTTTATTAGGATATTACGAATTGATTCCAAATATGGATACCTACAGGGTTTCTTTAGAAAAGTTTGTTCCTGTTACCCCAGAAAGAAATGGATTGTATCAAATTAAATTTGGAACAAAGGCTTGGCAAGAATACGATATGGCAACTCAAAGATATGCAGATTTGAATTTAATTGGCTGGTTTCATACACACCCTGGGCATGGTTTGTTCCTTTCTACGCCCGATATTTCGATACATGAAGGTTTTTTTAAAGAGCCTTATCAATTCGCAATGGAACAAGATCCAAATACTGAAGAAATAGACACTGCATTTTTTACGAGAAAGCAAAATGGGAGTTTAAATAATACCACATCAGAGCTCGACCAAAACTGGTTTAAATGGACAGATTTTCAAAGATGGAGAAGAAGCAATCGTAAAAATAGGAATAAGAACAGAATTACCTAATGATTTAAATTACATGAAATCCATTAAAATAAAAAATGTCAAACAAAACAAGTGTAAGCCTTTTGAAGACTTTGAAGAAACGGTTTTATCTAAATTAGATAATTTTATTAAGATTGATTTGTCTTCAATTTATAGCGACACACTCCTTAAAACGGTCTATCTAACTTTTTCGTGTTATCAATCTATTACCAAATGGGTTGAAAAAAGTTTAGCTACTCCTGAGAATACTGTAAATGAAGTTGGAGGTTTTTTTTTAGGAAAATATGGGTATGAAAACGATTCAAAAGATAACTTGGTAGTAAGTATTGAAAAGTTTATTGCGGCAGAAAATGTAGATTTCAGCAGTTCTGTAAGACTCAATTTTGGAATATGGGTATTACAGGTATTAGATGACTATTTACAAGAATTTCCAGATGATATCCTTTTAGGGTGGTTTCATACACACCCTGGACATGGCCCTTTTCTATCGACATTTGACTTGAATATACACACAGGTTTTTTTAAAGAACCTTATCATTTAGCCATTGTACTGGATTCTTTGACCGAGAGTTTTGAAACTGGCTTTTTTAGCAAACAGGAAAACGGAGTAGCAAACAATGCGGATGCAAATTCTACATGGATAAATTGGAAAGAGTTGTTTCAATCAAAAGAAAAAAATAACCCAAATGAAAGCTAACAAATACTTTATTTTCTTATTACTTCTTCTATGTACTATACCTTTAGTAGGTAATGATGGTTCTTCATACATAAAGGTAAATGAAATTGAAGTTGACAAAGAAAATAAGTTATTGGATGTATATTTGAATATTGTTGTTGGAGGAAATGGTGTAGAGGAACAAATGGTAAGAGATAATTTGCATATATATGATGAAGAGTGGACAAAAATTGAACCTCATACTATAAAGTCAAGTTTGGGAGATGGAGCAACTGCACCAGTTTACGTTTTATTCTTGTTAGACAGAAGTGGTAGTATGAGGGGAGAGAAACTATCAAAGGCAAAATCCGCCATCAAAAAAACTTTGGAATTACCCAATATCCCAGCTACTACCTACTTTGCTACTTTTGATGATAATATTAGTAGTAACAAGCAACTGACTATTAGTAACTTCGAAGATGTTGTAGGCTCGCAACAAACCCAAAGTGATTATGATACAGATTTACATTATGCTGTCATTAATAAAGTAGAAAGGCTAAAAGATAAAAGCGGAAAGAAGGTTATTATCTTACTAACTGATGGTAAAAATGATATTATCAATAGTAAGGGGAAAATAATGGTTCCTCGATATGAAGATGAAAGCGTTCCAAGGTATAATCAAGAAGATGTTTACAGAGCTGTTAGTCCTTTAGGAAGCGACTTTTCAATATTCACAATTGGTTTGGGGAATGATGTAGATGCAAGTTTTCTGGAAAAAATACCCAAATATACTTCAAATATAGATGATGAGTATCAATTTGCTGCATCCCCTGATAAACTGGCTAATGCGTTCCAGCAAGTTGCTAAAAGTATAGGGCACAACTATTTGGTAAAACTTCGTCCTCCCAATGCTGTATTTCGAGGCGAGCCGAGAGAACTCAAACTGGAATTTAAGGATAATGCAGAAAGTTTTACAGATTTAAAAGAATATTCATTTGGGTCGACTACACAAGCTGTAAGCCTCGTTCCAACTACTGACTCTTCTAAACTTCCTATTTTTATTGGTGGTTTATTATTCATAATAGGATTGTTACTATTATTGTCTATAATGATTCCTATTCTCAGGAAGAATCAATTTAATAAAAAATATGTTAAAAAATATTTAAATGTTAAAAACCCCAAAGTTAAAAGCTCCGATCCTATCACAATGCTTCCTTTTGAGGATGAAGATTATGTTGTAACAAAATGTTCTCATTTAATATCCTTAGATAGTTGGGAGGCAAACAATAATTCTTGTTGTTATTATCCGTCTCAATGTAAGGATGGTGTTGCCCCAAATGATAAAGCTAATTTTTTTACACAGCAAGGAATCAACCGTTTATTGAATTGGCTGTGGTTTGGTTCTTTGGGAGGTTTTATCGGGTGGTGCATTTTCCTCATTTTTGATTCAATTGATTTAGGGTTTTACCAAGATTTTCTTCAATCTGTTTTTGATAAAGATGATAAACAGTTTTCTGGAAGTATTTTTATCCAAACTTTAAGTGGTACAGCTTTAGGAATTGGTTTAAGTTTGGCATTATCTGCTGTAGAAGAATCTGGACAAGGCGGAACATTTAGACCTTCAAAAGTTGTATTACGTACCTTAATTGGAGGATTCATCGCTTTTATAATTTTCTTAGCAGAATCTTTTCTATTTGTTAATTATTTTAGTGCAATACCTTTTATAGGTAGGTTGTTTAGCTGGATATTATTTGGAACAGCATTGGGTTATGTTATTACAATTCATTCTTCAATAGAGAAGCAGCAAGGGATAAAAGGAGGATTTATTGCAGCTTTAATTGCATATCCATTTTATTTTATTTTAACTCAAATTAATATCAATCCAGAAATAGGTAAACTATTGGGCTTTATTATTTATGGAGGTATATTGGGAGGGTTGATTCATACCGTAGTATCTAAATTGGAAAGTTTTTATTTGGAATATTTATCACCTGCTAGCTTTAGAGGTCAAAAAGTGCCTATTAGTAAATGGTTAAAAGCATGCTTAAGTATTTATATAGGACAAGATGTGGATTGTCACGTTCGTATTAAATGGCCAGATGGTTATGTGATTGGAAAACATGCACTTCTTACTTTTAATGAGCAAAAAGCAAAAGTTGTTATCTCGCCTTTAGGAGAAACCTTGATTAATAATGTGGTTATTAAAAGAGAAAGAGAATTAAATGATGGCGATATTATTCAATTATCTATGAACAGTAAAACAACATTACAGTATTTGGAAAAGAAAGAGCAAGTTAATGATGCTTCCATATTGAATGAAAAAAAACATCAAGGAGCTCAGCTGATTCATAGTTCTAATAGTAAAAGAATTAGAATTACTAAACAACATTAGGCAGTCTTTTTTAAAAGAAATATTTATAATTTAATGAGAACAAGTATTAAAGTCTATATTGCTTATTCTGATATTGATGTAGCTATAAGGGATAGTATAAATAGTAGCCTAAAGGCACTACAACGTGCTGGAATTATTGATAAGGTATGGGATCATAAACTTTTACAGGCAGGTTCAAATATCAAAAGTAAAATTATTAATGAATTAACAAATGCTGATATTATACTATTGCTTCTTAGTAGCGATTTTTTTGCGTCTGACTTTTGCTATGAAACACAATTAATTAAGGCATTAGAATTGCATAAAGAGGAAAGCGTAAGAGTGATTCCTATTTTGGCTAGAGATTGTGCTTGGAATCTAACTCCTTTAAAAAATATTGCACCTATACCTAAAAATAATATATCAATAAAAAGCTCGGATAATGAAGATAAATCTTACACAGAAATTGCTTATGAACTGGAAAAAGTGGTTTTAGACATTAAAGAGAAAAAAAAAATAGAATTACAAAAAATAGAATTTAATGAGTTAATAGAGTTGGCAGAAAACAAAGCTGCTTTGAAAGCTTGGAATAAAGCAATTGAGTTATTCAATAAAGCTTTGGAATTACACTATAATAACTGGATGCCATTGCCTAATACCATTAGGAAAAAGGTTGCATTATGTGAAAATGAACTTTTATTTGAGCAGAAATTATCTGATGGAAAGAAACATTTTGAACTTCAAAATTATGTAGTAGCATTAGAGTATTTACAAAGTGCATATATTTTAAAAGGATTAGAAGAAGTAAAAGTTCTTATAGAGGATTGTGAGAAGTCTCTTTTTCAGGTACAGGAAGATGATTTTAAAAATATTTTGCATGAAGGGAATTCATATTTTTTAAAGAATGATTGGGCGAGAGCTTTAGAAAAATATGAAGAAGCTAATGAACGTTTCAGAAAAGGGTTTAATGTAAATACTGATTACTTAATTAATAAAATACATGATTGTCAAACGAAAATAGATTTCATATTTTATATTACTCAAGCGGAAGATTTGTATCATAAAAAAGATTACGAAAATTCCTTAAAATTGATTGATATTGCTTTTGGAATAAGATACCCTATAATACAAAAAATGGCTTATAATGTAAGAAACCACCTTGATGTAATGAAAAAAGTTAAAGAAGCAACTGATATTGGTGATTCCTTTTTAAAAGAGAAAGAATGGAAATCAGCTTTGAAAAAATATCAATCAGCTTCTTTGATGTTTGAAAGTAATATAATTCCTCTTAAAAAAGAAATTGATAAACAAATTAAAATAATTAAGGATGAAATTCAGTATTCTGATTATTTGAAGATAGCTAATAGTGCTTATCACGAAAAAAAATTCAAAACAGCTATTCAACATGCTTCTCTTGCGCTTAAAATCAACCCTTTATCTAAAGAAGGACGAATGATTTTGGAACAGGCAAATGCTCAACAAAATCAATATTATAGTCATATAGAATGGAAGCCTTTTCAATCTGAAGGCAAATTTGGCTTTAAAACCGAGAATGAAGAAATTATAATTGAACCAAAATTTGAACTAATTTACCCATTTTTTAATCAATTTGCAATTGTAAAAGAAAATAAAGAATATAAATATGTATCTAAAGATACTACAGTTAAAAATATATCTTTAGATATTATTAATTCAATTAAGGCGCATAAATCTGCTGTTAGAAGCTTAGTTCTCAGTGAAAAAGGAGAGTATTTCATTACAGGTTCTACTGACGGAAGCGCAAAATTATGGAATACTAAGGGATACTTTTTAGAAGAATACACTGGTTCAGGTTCAATTTTTGGTGCTTGTATTTCGCCACATAATCAATTTGTTGTTACGGCATCTGATGACTGTATTGCAAGAATATGGAAACTTCATAGCGATAAGGAATTAATAAAAGAATTAATAGGACATTCTGATAAAATATTATCTGTTTCTTTTTCTCCAAATGGGAAATATATTGTAACTGCATCAGCTGACAATACTGCAAAAATATGGAGTAATGTTGGAGAAGAGATAGCAACACTCAGAGGCCATACATCTAGAATATTATGTGTAGTTTTTTCTCCAAATTCACAATATATCGCAACTGGTTCAGCTGATAAAAGTGTAAAAATATGGCATCCTGATGGCTCTTTTTTTGATAGTATTGAAGTACACAGTAAGCCTGTTAGATGTATATGTTTTAATTCTAGAAGTACTCAGTTGGTAAGTGTATCACAAGATAGAAAATTGGTAGTATGGGATATAAAAGAAAGAATTTGTGTTAGTAGTTTTATTGCTCATTCAAGTACAATATGGTCTGTTTCAATTAGTTCAAATGATCAATTTTTATTGACTGCTTCCTCAGACCAAACCATAAAAATATGGGATTTTAACAAAAGGTTAATTAAACAAATAAAAACTAATAAAGGAACTATTTACAGTGCCAAATTTTCTATTGATAACCGCCTTATTTTTATTGGTTATCAAGATGGAACAGTTGATATTAGAAAATACTTACACTAATTTATTTACCATGAAATATATGCTGATTTATTTATTTATGTTTTCGCAACAAGTTTTTTCACAAAGTGCTATTAGCAACCCAACAGTCGGAAGCCAATCTAATAAGGATCACATTTCAATAACTAAAGTAGTTCATTCACCATCATCAACTACATTTCACCTTAGAATAGTAAATAATACTAAGAATACCTTTAGCTGTAGAGTGTATATGCCAGGTAGCGAAAGTGCCTTTTATTTAACAGATCTTTCTTATAAGAACAAATATCCTCTTAGATCAATAAGTGGTTCAATAGAAATATATCCAAATATTACTAATGTTGAACCAGGAAAAACAATAAATTTTTCTTTAAGGTTTGATCCCATCCCAATCTCCATAAAAGAAGTACACTTAATTGAAGGGAAAGGTAATTACAAGGACGAAACTGCTTGGAACTTTTTTAACGTCGAGGTTAGGAAAAAGAATATAATTGAAAATAATGATTCTGAAGAGTTAAGTTATAAATTTGCTGAATTCTTGGGAAATGATATTTCATATTTAGAGGAGAACTTAATTGTAAGAGCTATTTTAGTAGAGAATTTATTACTTAATCGGGGTTATAAAGTGGTTGATGCAACTGCAAGGCATTTAAAAGAAGGGGAAAGTTTTAAATATGACAGAAAACTATATGATAAAAACAACTACGTAATTGTTGCTTTAGGAGAAACAGGAGTACTTGATTTAGATGTATATATTTATGATAGTTTTGGTAAAAGATTTAATGTTACCGACAAAGATTCTAAGTATTTTTCAGAAGGTGTTGGAGATGAGGGAATGGCTATTTTATCTTGCCGGCCTATAAAGTTACAAGAATTTACTATAAGAGTGGATAATTATGATAGCTTGCTTAAAGACAAAGAATATGATGCTTTGTTGATGATAGCATATAAATAATCATTCCCCACTCCAAAAGAAAACACAGAGACCATCACAGCCGTATGATAATCAGTCGAAAATATTCCATACAAAGCATCATTTCTCATGGAGAGCAATAGAGATTTGTCCCTCTATATTAGGGCAAATGCATCAAAAAATAAAAAAAAGTTAAAATAAAATTTATGTTTTTATTTTTAACTTTAAATATCTTTCATTGCTAAGTTACTTCTTTATGCAAAGTTGTTTGATTCATTTACCCTAGTTTTACTGACAACAAATCCCTATTACGCCTTCTTCATTTTTCTTAAAACCAAAATACATTACAATTAGAATTTACCCCAAACCTAACTTCTCTGCCACCCTAAATTTCCTTAAATGGGCATTTTTCAAAATACCGCAACGATTTGAAAAAAAATCAGTTGCGGCATGAATAAACTGCAAAATGTTAGCGATTTTTGCAGTAAAAAAAGACTATTGATATATAAACGAATTACATCATGGATAAAAAGTTAGAAACACACTATTAGAAAGCTTGAAACTTTACCTCAAAGGACACTTAGAACCTGCAATGAATTTAGTGGATGAGTTGCAAGATACAAAATTGACAGCCGATGATGCGTACAAGTTGCGTAAAATACTATTGATTTTTTTAGTTGGAGAACTTTATGGCTTACATAACCTTCACCAAATATTACAAGCACAAGGTATAAAAAGTACGAATTTATACAAAATATGGAAAAAATTTACCTATTCAAAATTAATTGAATTAGTCAACAAATTATTGATTAGATATTTTTTAAACGCATTTATTCCTTTAGGTAAGGGAAGTGACAGCCAACAATCTCGTTCTTGTATGACTATTGTGATAGACCATAGTATTTTCAAACAATGGTTAAAGAATTTTCCGATTGGCGATAAATTTGCTAAATTTTTCAGTGGTCAATTCAACAGCACTGTCTATGGCTTTCAACTTACTTTGGTGGGAATCAGCATAAAAGATGTGTTTTATCCTATTTATTTTGACTTATCAGGAAAAAAAGACGATGCCATAGAAGTTAGTTGTACACTACTGGACAAAGCGGAGGACTTACTGAGTGCAGCATCAAAGGAGTTTGATTTTGAATTGCCTCAATTGTATTTGAGTGTAGATAATGGATTCAATGACAATAGGTTAATTAAAAAATGCAAAAAAATATTTATTCATTTTATATGTGTGCCCAAAAAATCACATATTCTTTATGTGGGTAAAAAGAAATTCAATGCCAAGCAGTTCATTGAAAAAGTTTTTTTGCCTAAAGAAGCGGAATATATTGCCTCGCAACAAGAGCAAAATCAAGCCATTGGGAAGTCCCAAAAAGAAATTGAGCCTTTTTGCCTTAGAGTTAAAGCACACTATCATGCCCGAGACACAGAGGTGACACTTTTATTCTTTAGACTCAGTGGAAGCCAGAAAGTGAGTGTGATTTATACTACACATACTGAAATGAAAGCCAAAACGCTAAGACGTAGGTGGTTTCAAAGCAATGTCATTCAATTAAGGTTTCGAGGAATTAATTGATGTTTTTTCATTATTTATATATCAAATAGCTCTTCGATAATTTTTCTGCGTTTTATATTTACCATTCAAATGCTGTATTTTTTTGATTCTAGGCAAACTCCTATCTGGACGAATAGGTTCAGTGTGTTTTATAAACAAAACTTTGAGTTGGTCGAGAATTTCTTCTGGTTGTTCTGAGATAAATAATTGTACGACTCGATGTTTCATACACCCAATAGCGACATTCTCATTAACTGCATAATCGTATTTTCTACGTCCACTGATTTGTTCTACTTCTTTCCTACACTCTTGTTCTACAACGCTTTGAAGATTGGATAACATCAGGGCTGCATGAAAATCTTGTAAAACGGCTTCGGGAGAATGTCCACTGACTACCTCAATTTGTAACTTGTTTTTCAAAGTATCATAACATGTTTCACTACCCCATCGAAGTTGATATAAGGGTTGGAAATCCGAGTGAGGGTACTTTTTTTTATCTAACAAAGAGGTGATAAGCACTTCTATTTTCCCATCGGCTAATTCAATGCGTACCAAACGTACTTTCAAACGTGTGTCCATATTTATTGAATAGCCTAATTCTTGCATTTCCTTGACTGCCTGAGTAGTAGGGTGCATATCAATGATTTGTTGTTTTTTACCTGATTCTACAAATCGCTTGATTTGAATGCTAAACTCGGGGCTGCTGCGCATCACAAAGTCTAACTTGCGCTCCAAATGTTCATAAATCATACGAAAACCCGCAAATTTCGCATCGTACAACATCAAAGAGCGTTCGGTCTCACTCATTTCCGCCTGCAAGGTATCTAACCAGTCATAGACAATCGCATTTTCTGAGGTCTTTATCTTATCCATTCTACCCAACACAATCAATTCATTCAGAACATCATAGCAAACCATCAAACGTGCCATCACCTTACCTCTATGTAAACCAAAATATTCCTCCATTTTATTCGCCTTATCATTAAATAAATAAGCGATAGAACCATCCGCAGCTTTCAGGGTAAAGCCTTTCCACTTGCGTACACTCTCTCCTGCTTGTTCATAGTATGTTTGCTGATTGTAACGTTTTGCTGTGATAATAAAAAAGCCACTGAAAAAGCTTATGTTTAAAGTACGAACCAAACAAGTGCAAATTCAATGGCATCTCAAATTAACAAAAATTGTACGATTGTATTACCGATTTTGGAAAATAAATACGATTCATTTTTAAACGACCCAAAAATAGCTCGCCAAATAATTAGCGAAATATGGGCAACAAGCCCCGAGTTATTTCCTGCACAAATGACTAAAGGTTATGTGCTTAACGGCAAAACTCGGCCGTCGAAAAAAATGAATATCCAAATGCGAAAAATAAAAGTAGCGGGACAAAATTATCAAATACGCCCAAGTTTCATTCTGCCTTATTGCAGAGCGAAGACGTATATAGCTTCTAAAGGCTTGTTCTTAAAGCGGTTCGGTGTTCCTTTCTGGGCATTGGCATTTGCTTTTGGATACAATGCGATGTGGTGGTCTCGCCTCTATAATTGTTTTAGTGATTATAGCATTGTAGGCACAACCATCCATGACCCAGAAAAATTACCTTCCGATATTTTAGCAGATGAACACCATGTAAAAATACAAGGTAAAAAAGCTTATGTGGCTACAACTGTGGGACAAAACTGTTTTTTAGGTATGGAAGTTTCTTCTGGCGCAGATGCGGATTCTTTGGAAGAAGCTTATGGTGTATTCAAACAAGAAGCAGAGGATGTGTCATCTGACTACCAACCTAATACAGTAAATACAGATGGGTGGACAGCTACACAGAACGCATGGCAAAAACTCTATCCAAATATTCAAGTCATTGAATGTTTCTTACACGCCTTTCTAAAAATTAGAGACAGAGCTACAAAAAAGATTCAAGACTATTTCAATACAGCAGCAGATAAGGTGTGGAAGGCTTATCGAACTACTTCAAAAAGACAATTCGCACAACATATAAGAAGGCTTCGGGAATGGACAGCTAAGAATGTGCCTTCCTGCCCCATGAAAGATAATATTCTTAAACTCTGTAAAAAGAAAAACAAGTGGTTAGCACATTTTGACTTTCCCAAAGCACACAAAACCTCCAACATGATAGATAGATCCATGAGGGCAATGAATAGACATGCCAACAACTCCCAAATGTTTCATGGAGATATACTTAGCACTACTCATAATTTCAGAGCTTTTGCCCTTCTTCATAATTTTTCACCCTCTTGTTTACAGGCTTGGGATGAATCAGCTGTCTTAATCAGTCCTGCGGCAAGACTCAACGGATTTGTCTATCATCATGACTGGTTACAGAATTTGTTAATCGCGGCTTCGTTAGGAGGATATCGAAATCACAGCAATCCGTTATAATCAGTATGTTTGAAACAATACCTTGTTCCAATCTTCGAAGAACTCCTTTTGAGTTTCTTACGAGCCATACTAAAAGTACTCTTAGCCACCAGTTCGTCTAATGCTCCGATTTGTGAAAAGAAATCTATTAGTTCCACAGACAAACTTCTCTTTAAACAATTTAGTATCAATAGTGTAACTCTTGAAAAAGTCAGCTTGCGTTTACGAGTAAAAGCACTATTGTGAACACAGTATTTTGATTTTTCATGTTCTGCTCTTTCCATAAACTTTTTTAACTCAGAGATAATCTGTAAATTTACTGCTCGCATTAGAGGGGATTTTTAGTGATTTTCAAGTAATTGTATGAATCTGTAAAATTACTATATTATCTCCTCTTTTGCTATTTTTACCTTAATTGAATGACATTGAGCCTAAGTGTGCTATGTGGATTGTTCGGTAAAAGTCGTTAAGCGTGGTATAATCGTCATCGTTATATGAGCCGTTTAGCCTTGGAGGAAGAAATTATCTTAAAGAGTGTGAAGGATTTACGAGTCAAAGTAAAGGGAATGGGAGGTCGCAAATTATTCCACCGCCTTCAAGAGGATGGAATATTTCACAAACATGCGATAAAAATGGGTCGAGATAAGTTCTTTAATTTATTGGGGGAAAATAATTTGTTGGTCAAGCGAAAACGCCGTAAATCTAAAACAACCAACTCCCACCATTGGTTAAAGAAGTACCCTTATTTGATTGATAATATTGAGGTTACGAAATCAGAATTGTTGTGGGTGAGTGATATTACTTATCTTCGTTTGCAGACAGGTTTTGTTTATTTGAGTTTGATTACTGATGCCTATTCTCGAAGAATTATGGGGCATCAACTCCATGAAAGTCTGGAGGCAGAGGGACCTTGTTAGCTTTAGAACTCGCTCTAAAAAATCGCCAATTTCCAAAACGGTCTTTAATCCATCATTCTGATAGAGGTGTGCAGTATTGTAGTTTTGCATATATTGAAAAACTAACAGAAAATAATATTCGTATTAGTATGACTCAGAGCGGTTCTCCTTATGAAAATGCCATGGCAGAAAGTATCAATGGTACTTTGAAAGTAGATTTTGATTTAGCGCAAATTTTTGACAATTATGAACACGCATTACAAATTGTTAATCAATCTATTGCAAATTACAATACGGTCAGACCTCATGGAAGTATCAATTATTTGACACCCCAAAAAGCGCATTTGAAAACAGGGGAGTTAAAAAATAGATGGAGAAAGAAGCAAGTTGTTGATAAACAGGAAAATACAAAACTAACGTAAGGGTTTTCTTAGGCATCTGTTGAACGGATAGATTCTATCACATTTTACATAGATAAAAAAATAGCAACTCTAAATGAAAAATCATTCAAAGTTGCTCTGATAGAATGTATCCATCCAAATCAAGCTATTCCTTGTGTGGTTGCTCCCCAGCAGAGCCACATTCCGCTTCACTTGATTTGGTAAATTTAATCTTTTTTTGTAACTTTACGTAAAGTTATTTTAGGATAAAAATTGACCTTGTAAAGAGTAATTAGGACAATTTTTTGAGTGCCAAACTATTTCAGTACATATTATTTCACTGTAAGGTTTTTTTAGGACGACTCACCTTTTTTCTTTTGACTATTCTTCTCTCCAAAACCCAAAAACCCTCTCAAAAACCCCAACATTCTCATACACCCCCCCAAACCCCTCACTCCCAACCCCAAAAGAAAACACAGGCACCATCACCGCTGTATGATATCCCGTTGAAAACATCCCGAAAAGCGTATCATTCTTCATCGTATCATTGTTAAAATCAGCAGTCATCGTCAGCGCATCATAATAGCGTTTATTGTAGGCAATGCGTTCCTCATCCGATTTCGTTTTATACTCCTTATGAGAAGGAGGAGCAAGGCTCAAGCCTCCAGTTTCGTGATCAGCAGTAATAATTACCAAAGTTTCCCCATTTCTTTCCGCAAAATCCAGCACTTGACCAATAGATTGATTGAAGTCAAGTAGTTCATCCAGAACATATTGTGTGTCGTTGGCGTGTCCACCCCAGTCAATCTGTGAGCCTTCAATCATCAGAAAAAAACCTTTGTTGTCAGTTGATTTGCGGGAGAGAAAATCAAGGGCGAGGGCAGTCGCTTGTGGGAGGTAATTGCGGCCCTCCGATTTCATTCCAGGATGTTCGGGGGCGGTGAACAGGTAGAATTTTTCGATGTTCTTATTGATTTTGGCGAAGTCACCTGTTACGAAATAACCATTTTCTTTAAGGCTGTCCAATAAGTTGAGGCCATCTTTGCGTTTTTCAAAGTGTTTGCGTCCGCCGCCAATCACCAAATCCACATCCGTTTTCAAAAAATCTTTGGCGATGGCTTCATACATATCTCGGCTCGGTTGATGGGCAATGAAAGAAGCAGGAGTAGCATGGGTAATCGTACTTGTGGCAATTAAACCTGTTGCCATGCCTTGCTTTTCAGCATATTCTAGCAAGGTTTCGAGGGGTTTGCCGTTGACATCTACGCCAATAGCTCCATTATAGGTTTTTACTCCACAAGCATAGGCAGTCGCACCTGCTGCAGAGTCGGTGATGATGTTGTCAGCAGCGTGGGTTTTGAGTAAGCCAACGGTAGGGCAGCGTTGGAGATGCAGGTAGTTTTTATTCATATACATGGCAGCGGTGATTTGTGACACGCCCATACCGTCACCTATCATCAAAATGATATTCTTAGGTTTTGGGGCATCTTTTTCGTCTTTGTCAGCTTTTTCAGTGTAGGATTTTGCAGCTGAGGTAGTAATTTGTTGAGAAGCATTGCAGGAGACCAATATTAAAAATAGGAGAAATAGTTTTTTCATGATTATTTGGTATTTTTGCAGCGAAATTAATTTTTAATTACATTAAAACATATTTTTATTATGGGCAAAGGAGATATTCGTTCAAAAAAAGGTAAGATTGCAAGAGGTTCTTTTGGTAATATCAGACCTAAGAAAAAAACCAAAGTCTATCAGCCAAAAGAAGCTAAACCTGAAACTACGGTAGAAGCGGAGGAAGAAAAAGAATCGTAAGTATTTGATTATATAGAAGATATTGAAATGGTGGGCTTTTGCCCGCCTTTTTTTGTTTTGTTGAGAAATCAAAAAAATAACCTTCGTTAATTAGAGAATCATGTATCCTACAAGTGGATATATGATTTTTGAAGTTTGATCTTGGCAATGAACTACCTCTATTTTTGGAAAAAGTACTAAAACTTCAAAACTAAGTCGTCTGAACAATTCCTGTTTTGATGGCGTACAGAATTAGCTCGGAAGCGGAGTTGACTCCCAATTTTTTCATAATGTTGCGACGATGGGTATAAATCGTATGGGTACTGAGGTGAAGACGCTCACTAATCTCTTTGGTAGCAATGCCTTCTGCAATGAGTTGTACGATTTCTGTTTCTCGAACAGTTAGGCTTGCAGGGCTGCAATTTTCTGCATCTGATTGGCGGATGTGTTTTTCGAGGAGGAGGTTGACGATTTTATTGCAGAAAAAACGTTCCCCTTTTGCAGTAGCATAGATAGCACTGATGATTTCGGCTCGGTCACAAAATTTGGTCAAGAAACCATTGATGCCTGTTTCCATTACCTTGAAAATCGTGTTTTTATCATTGTCTGAAGATATAATCAACACTTTTGTATTGGGAGCTGTTTTGCGAATCAAAAAAATGTCTTCATAGCTGAAAGCGTCTGAATCGTGGTAGTCCATAATAAGTACATTGGGTTGATGTTGTGATAGTTCTGACAGCATTGCTTCTTTTGTAGCAGCTTCAGCAACTACTTCAATGTCAGTTCTATTCGCAATCACATTTTTAAGTCCCATCCGTATTAAGTATTGGGCATCGGCTAACAATACGCTTACCATAGCAAAAAAGATTAAATTTCTGTTTTCTTATTTAGATTTATTCTAAACAATGACAACACAAAAGTACACAGAATGTTACAGTGTTAGTAGTTTTTTGAAACCAATCCTGCATTTTTTCTGTCTAAAATTCCTTAATATTGCCTTATAAATTCTTTTTTGTATGAAAAACAATCCATCAAATACCAAAACCGACATTTTGAAGTGGTTTTTTACTATCCTATTTCTTTGGAGTATGTCCATTTCAATGTTTGCACAAGTTTCACTCAATATGGAATTGCAGTCCAATTGGGATGACAATACCATTACGAATATTTCAGGGGTGGTTTTCAATGATATATGGGGATACGTGGATGAGAGCGGGAGGGAATATGCAATTATTGGTTCTACTCAATATACGCATTTTATAGATGTAACCAATCCGAAAAACCCTATTGAAGTACAGCGTATTGCAGGAAATAGCAATTCTCTATGGCGAGACATCAAGACTTATAGTCATTATGCTTATAGTGTTGCGGATCAGGGAGCTGCGACTTTGCAGATTTTTGACCTTTCTGATTTACCCAATTCGGTGACGAAAGTGTATGATAGCAATGAATTTTTTGCCCAGAGTCACAATATTTTTATTGATGAACCCAATGCTCGCCTTTATTCCGTTGGCACAGATGTAGATGATGTTGTAATTTTGGATTTGTCAACTTCACCAGAGAGTCCGACCTTGCTAAAAAACATAGATTTGGGAGAAGGTTACATACACGATATGTATGTGCGTGATAATGTTGGTTATGCTTCTCATATTTATAGCAGCAAATTGTTTGTATATGATTTTTCGGATGTTGACAATCCTTTGATATTAGGTTCATTGACAAGTTATTCCAATAAAGGTTTGAATCACAGCAATTGGGTATCGGAGAATGGCAATATCTTGGTGTTGGCAGATGAAACCAAAGACAAAGCGGTCAAAATAATTGACGTGTCAGATTTGTCGGATATAAAAGAAATAAGTGTCTTCAAATCAACATTGGAGGGACCTACTCATACCAATAGCATTGCCCACAACCCTTTTATTTATGGCAATGATTATGTGTTTGTTTCCTACTACCACGATGGAGTTCAATTGTTTGACATTTCAGACCCAGAAAACCCATTTCAAGCGGCTTATTTTGATACTTTTTCTACAAATACAAACTACAATGGCTCTAAAGGTTGTTGGGGAGTGTATCCGTATTTGCCATCGGGCAATATTATTGCTTCGGATATGGCAAATGGTTTGTTTGTCGTTCGCACCACTTTTCCATTGCAGGACTGCGAGGAAGATATAGAGATTAAGGGAACTTACAGCCATGAATGGTCGTTTTCAGCCAATTCAAGCATTGTTTCTGATGCAATTATTGCAGATGGAGGAAAAATGACTTTTCGGGCAACGGATAAAATCGTATTGCAGCCAGGTTTTGTGAGTGAGAATGGGAGCCTACTGCAAACAGATTTATCGGATGCCTGCAATGAAGTTGTGATTGCAAATCCTTTGGATGCGAATGAGGAATCTGCTACCAAAACGATTGAAGAAAATGCAGAGAATGTTGTTTTTCAGGTGCAGGTTTATCCAAATCCTTTTCAAGAAACTGCTTATATTGAGTATGTTATTCCAGAAGCGAATACAAAAGTGCTTTTAGAAATTTACGATGTGAGTGGAAAAAAAGTTCAGACTTTGGTGAGAACAAATAGGCACAAAAGTGGCGAATTTAAGATGATATTAGATGGCAAAAATTTAGTAAATGGGTTATATTATTGTGCTTTTCGTGCGGGAAATTATACAATAAGCAAGAAGTTGATAAAGAATTAGCTTCAATAAGCACCTTCTATTTTAACAATGAATCTGCTACATACGTTTCTTGAAAATCCTTTATACGCTTCCATTTTTGTTTTTCACCAAAGTCGTCGAATCCATTTGTGAAGTAGGTCACTCGGAGTATATCTTCGGCTACTATTTCAAAATAAACTTCATGATAGTCGGTATATTGTACTTTTCCATACTTGTCAATACCTTTATTTAGATCCTCACCAGTGAAATAAGTAGCAGTCTGTGGGGTAATTTTGCGCCATTTGACATCATTTTCTACAAAACCGTCTTCGGCCAATTCGCCATTGGCTTTCACGATTTTACCTTCAAAATGATCATTTATTTTTTCAACCATCACCACAGTACCTGCTGCACGGTCATCATAGCGTTCCCATGTACCCACAATTTTATCTTGATTTTTATCCTTACAAGCAATGAAGCTTAACAAGATAGCGAAAATACACCATAAAGGGATAAACCAATTTTTTATCTGCATCGATTGAAATACTTATTTTATTAATATAGTTACAAGAAGTATGCCCTTTGATGCAATGGCACAATGATTTTACATAGTCATGACAAACTAAACAAAAGGAAAAATTTTCAGCATGGAAAACCTTTGCAGGTAAGTATGACGTTATATACTTTTATTACCCCACAAAAAGACAACTATTTAGAAGCAAGCATTCTCTATTATTACAAATTTCGAACTTTTCTGCTTATCACACAATCCTAAATATGCAAAAGCATTTACTTGTTGTTGCAGGTCCTACTGCAGTCGGAAAAACCTGTTTGTCTATCAAATTGGCACAGCGTCTGGATACATCTATCCTTTCCTGCGATAGCCGTCAGTTTTTCAAGGAGATGAATGTTGGCACTGCAAAGCCTTGCATGCGAGAGTTATCAGCAGTTCCTCATTTATTTATCAACCATCTTTCAATCACAGATAATTATACGGTTGGAGATTATGAAAAAGATGCGCTCAAAGTTTTGCAGGATTTATTTGAGCAAAAAAAAGTAGTGCTAATGACAGGTGGTTCGGGCTTGTATGTGAAAGCTGTTTGTAATGGTTTGGACAATTTTCCTGCAATTGCGAAAGAGATCCGAGCCGATATTATTGCCAAATTTGAACAAAATGGACTGTCTTTTTTACAAGAACTCCTCAAGCGTCTTGACCCTCAATATTACGCAGAAGTAGATTTAAACAATCCACAGAGATTGATTCGTGCCTTAGAAATTTGTGTGGGAACAGGTAAATCCTATTCTTCTTTCCGCACAAGTCCGAGGGCAAACCGTCCTTTCAATATTATCAAAGTCGGCTTGAGGTTAGATAGGTGCGAATTGTATGAGCGTATCAATCAACGTGTGGATGCAATGATGAAAGATGGACTATTGGAAGAGGCCAAAAAGTTGTATCCTTTTCGGCATCTAAATGCACTGCAAACGGTTGGTTACAAAGAACTTTTTGAGTATTTTGATGGACTCCATGACCTCGAAAAAGCCGTTGAGTTGATTAAGCGCAATACCCGCCGATATGCCAAACGCCAAATGACTTGGTTTTGCAAAGACCCGAACATTTCATGGTTTCATCCGTTAGACGTGGGCAATATTCTTACCTTTGTCAGCGAACGCATAGGTATGGAAAAATAGCCATTGAAATGTGAAAATATATGACCAAACTCTTGAAGTCTTATAGACAAATAGACAACAATATTTTATGGTTAATTGCAGCAGCTTTTTGCCTACAAATAATCAATTCTGCCTTCTTTTTGACGCTCAATATCTATGCTCAAAAAAGTGGTTATTTGGATTATCAAATTGCAGATTTCATTTCCTACCGTTTTTTAGCTGTTGCAGGTTTCGCAGTTCCTTTTGGTATGTTTATCAAAGGAAAAGCTATTCGACCATTTTTTCTCGCTGCAGCGATTACACTGCCTTTGGTTTCATTGTTGATTGTTGAAGTGATTGAATATCAATATGATTTGTTGCTAAAAATTGCACTCATACTTTGGGGAATCTCGTTTAGTTCATTGCACATTCTTATTTTGCCCTACATCATCCGCAACGAAGCGTCAGATACACACACAGAAGCTATTTCGCTCAATGCAGCTTCTTGGAGTGCAAGTATAATTATTGTGGGAATATTCAACTTTGTATTGGCTTATTTAATAGGAGATTGGTTTGCAGACCACCGTTTACTCGACAAACGTTTGTTGCAGTTATACAGTATAGTTGGAGTTATTGCAGTATTTTTTATATTGAAAATGACGAAAGATGAGAAATTGGAGGAAGATACCCAAACATTTCATCGTTCATTTAGGGATTATGATTGGAGCTTGATAATACGAGCAGCAATACCTTTACTAATGCTTGCGGTAGGAGCAGGGCTGACAATTCCATTCATCAATTTATTTTTCTTCAATGTATTTGGAATGGATTCTAACCAGTTTTCATTGCTTGGATCTATAACTGCTGTGCTAGTAGCGAGTACCATATTATTGACTCCATCTATCAAAAAAATATTTGGCTATGAGGCCATTACCATCACTCAGACATTGGCCGTTCTTGCGCTGCTATTGTTGGCAATCAGCGACTTTCTAAGTTATTGGCCATTTGCCATATACCTCGCTATTTTTTGTTATTTTATTAGACAGCCTTTGATGAACCTCGCCAATCCGATGACTTCCGAAATGACGATGTATTATGTTGGTCGAAAGAATCAGGAGTTGATGAGTGCTATTACCTCATCTATTTGGTCGGGCAGTTGGTTTTTTAGTTCACAAATCTTTCGTTTTCTTCGTAAAATGGATCTGCGATATGGTACTATTTTCGTCATTACCGCCTGTATGTATATGTTGGCAGTATTTGCTTACTTTTTGTTGATAAAAGATTATAGAAGGAGAGAAACCAGTGAATTATTGAAGTAAAATGATGGTAGTCCAATCACTTTAGCATCCAATTGACGATACTATCCACGACTGCGGTATTTTTTTTAACCCAAGAAAAATGATTGAAGTTTTCTCCCGTTTTGGGAATCAAATGTAGATGGGTTAAAGCTGCTTTCTTGAATTTTGCATTGAAGCCTTCAACTGCTGCTGGAGGGGCAAAATTATCTCCTTCTAACGAAATAGATAAAACGGGTAATTCTATAGTTGTTATAAGTGCTTCAAAATCATGCTCGGAGTTTGTGAGTTTAAAATTCCCTGTCCGTGCCAAATAACTCCAATCCCGCATCAATGTTCGGGCTTCTCTACCTCCAAAACCAATGAACTTGCCAGGGAAGTAACCTATGATTTTACTAAGTGCATAAAAGCCCTGTGTAGTCAGCCACATCAAAGGCGCACGTCTTTTGCCCCAACTTTTGTAATATGGATAACCTGCTGCCACAAATATCAATCCGTTCAATTGTTTGGAGTGCGAGTGTAAAGCTGCGTATAAAACCGAAAAATGACCACCCAAACTGTGTCCCATCAAATAAATGGGATGTTTGACAAAATGTTCTTGGGCTGCTGCTACAATGGCAGGTAAGTCAAAAGTAAGTATGTCATAATATCCAAAATCGTTGTGTCGGGAAGCCCTCACCGAAGAGTGTCCGAGTCCTCGAAGGTCAGCAGTGATTACATGATAACCTTTATCTGCAATGGCTTGAGCAAGTGCATAATAATAAGCTGCTCGAACCCCCATTGCAGGGAAAATAAGGATGACTGGCGCATTGGGGGTGGCACAATTTGAAGTGAAAATACTCACTGCTGTTTGACTGCCATCTGCTAAATCAAGGGGTAGCAATGTGGGGGCGACGGGTGTTTTGTTTGAAGACATACATTAAGTAACGAATGAAAATAAAAATCTGCAATCAAATATCAAATACAATAAAATCTGCTTGTTTGGTGAGTATGCGAACAAATTTGGCGTTGATAGGCTGTTCAACGACTTCTAAAGGCACTTTTTTGTGGACGGATAAATCTACGTTGGTAAAATCAGCGATGACTACAAAATAGGTTTTATCAATTTCGTTGTACTCACTTGTTGGAACAAGACATTGAAGTTCAACACTTCGTGGATATAACACTACGGGTTTATTGACCTTGAGATTTTCAGTAGTTATGGGAATGGTCAAGCGTTTTTCGGTAAATTCTTCTACCGTAAAGCCGTATTGAACTGTTTTGTGGGCTATCTGAACGTTTTTAGGAAAATTATTTTGCAGCTTCAATTCCCCGTTTCCTGCTTGCGTGACATTTTTCAACTCCAATGTTTCTGTAAGCATGAATCGTATGGTATCTACAAGAGATTCTGGCCCTTCAATCAACACGCTGTCAGGCTCAATGGTTACTTGACCCGCTATTTCAAAGCGCTTTGCAGTTTCTATTTTTTCCATCAATACGATGGGAACTTTTTTGATCAATCTTTGCTCTAAATCAAGATAAATGCTATCAGGTTTGATATCAATAATATTCAAACCTGATAACTGTTCTTCAAATTGGTTGATGAAGGAAGCCGTACTGAGCGAATTGGTATTGAGGAGTTTCTGGTAATCCAATTTGATTTTTGGGCGATAAAAACCAATGCTTCGCATCAAATCTGAACCTGAGGCATCGACAAACAAATACAAGATACTATCCGGTGGTTCTACCAAAATTTTGTCTTCTGGAAAATTGGTGAATTCTATATCTACCTTCACTTCCGTCTTGTAGTTTTCGGATAGTGCACTCAAAAGCCATATCATGCACGAAATGCACAAACAAGCAAAAAAAGTAGTTCTATCTTCACTGGAAAACCAAGACATTTGGTAATTTGTTTGGGATTAAAAACCAGAACTGTAATAGGTTAATTGTTGTCTGGTTGTGGGTTTCTAAATACGATTAAATTGAAGTGAATAGCTAAAAAATAAGCTGCCCTTCGATTAATTTTTCTGTACTAAGAAGCCTTCACGTTATCTCTTGATTCTTCAACAGAATTTTCACTTGTATGATAAGCATTGGTAAATTCCATAGAAATCACTGAGCGTTCTACCTTCAATTTTGTACCATTCGTATCTACTTCAAGTAGAACTGTATTGTCGTTTAATTTTGCAATTCGACCGTGAATCCCGCCTATCGTTATGACTCTATCACCTTTCTGTAGATTGTCCAAAAATTCTCTTTGGGTTTTTGCACGCCGAGATTGTGGGCGAATCATAAAAAAGTAAAAAACAAACACGATGGCAACTATAAAGAAAACATTCATCATCGGGTCTGGACCCGCAGCTTGTGCCAATAATACAGAAATCAACATCATTTTTTATATTTTTTTTGTTTGAATACAAATTTATCTACATCATTTCCAGCTTCTTCAAACGAATCAACTCCAAACGGGTTTTCAAAGAAGCAATCCACATACCGACAAATATCCAACCGATAATTGCTGGATAAAACACCATTCGCATCGTTGAATCCAAGTCAAGCGAATTGAAAGCAGGGTTTCCTCCTTTTCCTGGATGCAAAGAATCGGTCAAGCGGGGTACAACAAAAATCAAAGGAATAAAGGCGCAAAAAGCAAAGATATTGTAAACCGCCGAAACTTTGCCACGTTTATCCGCATCTTCCATCGAACCTCGAAGCACAAAGTAAGCAAAGTATATCAACAGCGCAATAGCAGAAGACATTTGTTGAGGATCATTGCTCCACGGTTCACCCCAAGTATAAGTAGCCCACAACATTCCTGTCACCATACCCAAGCATCCAAACAACAAACCTACACTTGCGGTTTGAGCAGCAATCACGTCGTATAATGGGTGATTCGTTTGCAGGTGTCTGATACTGAAAATGACAGACATCAATAAAATCATAATCATGGCAAACCACATAGGTACATGATAAAACAAATTGCGAATACTCTCATAAATAATCGGTAAAGGAGGAATGTGTATCAACATACCTGCAATGAGGCTGTAAACTATCAGCGCAACACCGATGTATTTCCACCAATTTTTCTTTAGAAAGGTTTTTACAAAAAAGCTATACTGATTCATTAAAGTTTTAATTAGTAATTATATTCAATATTTTTTCTTCAAAAAATCACCTAAAAAAAGAAAACTGAGTGTAAGGAACAATAGGTTTTGCAGCGGCCTGACTTGCCTGCAAAAAGCTCGTTTTGGTCATCATACCTGTCAATCTCTGAATTTCTTCTCCTTTGTCATTCAAGAAAATATACGTCGGATACTGCGAAACATTGAATTTTTGGGCTACATCCTGACGGTCTTCGGCATTGAGGCTATACACCATATATGTTTCGGGAAAATATGCTCTTGCCTCAACACTTGCAAATACAACTTGTTTCATTTGTTTGCAGACTTTGCACCAATCTGTATAGAAATCCACTAAAATCAATTGTTTCTTTTTTGCAGCTTTTTTTTGGAGCTTCTCCCAACTGCCTTTGAAGAAATAATCCAACCTTTCAGCTAAGACCTCTTTCGACAAAATCTCCTCATCGTTTTGACCAACAGCAGCCGTTGCAACCCACAAAGACATCAGCAACCCCAAACTCAACTTTTTTACCATGATTTCGTTTAATTTATAGTTAGAAAATGTAACTTGCTGAATATTTTGTAAAGTTAAGAAACTCTTCGCATACTATTTCTTCAAAAATAGCAGTTACTTTATAGGCTTTTTTAAGTCTATACTTAGATATTAATTGAATTACCATGCCTTCTACCATTATGGAACTTTCAAATCCACTAACGAACCAAGCCAAAGAATGTTTGAGTACCAAATACCTACGTAAAGTAGCGAGATTTGCCTCCAAATTACTCAAAACAAACCTTCCCAAAAATCTTGTATTTCACAACCATCAACACACATGGGAAGTAGTTCAGGCGGCTTATGAGATTGGTAAAAACAGCGGATTGAAAGAAGATGAAATAGAAATATTGATGATTGCAGCATGGTTTCATGATATTGGACACACCGTTCAATACATGGGACATGAAGATGCGAGCAAACAAATTGCCACAGAATATTTACAAAAAATCAATTATCCTGCTGGAAAATTGCAGCAAGTATTGGATTGTATTGAAGCTACCCGAATGCCTCAAAATCCTACCAATACGATGCAAAAGATTATGTGCGATGCCGATTTATACCACTTCACATTGCCCTCTTATCTTGCTAAAAAAGAACTTTTGCGAAAAGAATGGGAGTTGGTATTCGATAAGATATATTCCGATAAAGCATGGAACGAAATGAACCTTGATTTTCTGAAAATGCACCACTATTGCACTGATTATGGTGAAGCAGTATTGTCGAAGCGAAAAGACAAAAACATCCATCGTTGTGAAAAAACATTGGAGTAAGAAGTCACTTAGTCAGTAAGGACTGAAGTCTTGTGTTTCTTTGTACCTTTTGTGGTTCAATTCCTGTAGGGTACTGGATAGACCAGATTAGGAACGATTCAAAAATAACTTTACAAAGTTTATTTCATAAATGGCTGAGTGCAAAGTGCATTTTTAATTTTCATTCGTTCCTTAATTGCTTTTCACAGGTTCAGTTAGCAAACCTTCAATATCATCTTCAATACCATCCTCACTAGGGCGTTTAGCCATACTATCTGCAATTTTGCCCTCCTTATCCACCAAAATGTATTTTGGAACACCCGAAACACGGTAAACTTGACTGATGTTGTTTTTCTCTTTACCTGCAATCAATTGAACTCCAGATAATTCTTTGTTCGTTACGAAGTCACGCCATTGCTTTTCATTTTTGTCAATAGACAAATAAAGGAAAACTACATCCTTATCATGAAATTTTTCTTTAAGCTTTTTGGCATGGGGAATCTGCTGTTTACAAGGTCCACACCAACTCGCCCAAAAATCCATATAGACCACTTTGCCTATAAAATCACTCAATGCAACTTCTTCTCCGTCAATGTTCAAAACCTTGAAATCAGGTGCAACAGTTCCCGCTTCCAGATGTTTTACTTGGTCATAAACATATTTTACTGCAATGGTATATTTTTCAGTTTTCGTATTTTCCATTGCATAAAGGTAGTGTTCCTTCAAATCCTCAACCCGACTTCGCTGCAAACCTTCCACCAAATGTTGGGTAAGTATCATCGAAAGTAAAAATTTATCCTTGATAGTTGCCCTATCAATTGCACACAAATCAGCATAATACTTTGAAGCATCATATCGGGGCGTTTTTCTCATTTTGACCAAAAGCTGATAGGTCATATAGTTGTTCAAAAAGCTGGAATACGCCTGCAAATTTGCCAAAGCGGGATTTTCAACAATCATTTCCTCCAAAAAGCTAAAGTAATCCTTGTCCACAGAAGGTTGTTTTCCACGTCTTCGATTGAGGTTGAACACGTAAGTTAGTAGGTGATTGGCATATTGATAATCAATTTGCAAAGTACCAAAATTCATTGCTTCCTCCGAAATAGTGTGTGTATTGGCATATTCCTCCAAAAGTTGATGTTGAACAGCAATAACACTGTCCATTAACGCACGATACTCTTTAGGGCCGCCCTGTTTTTCCAACAATGCTTTCTTTTGAGTCGGGATACTCTTTGGCAATTCAGAAAAGAAAAAGTTGTTGATATCACCTCCTTCAAAGGAGGTTTTTTTGTTAAACTGATTCATATCTATATCCACAAATACGCTATCACCTGGTTCGATATAGACTTCAATATTACGTTTGCCATGTAGAAGGGTCACGATTCTTGGCGCATCCATAGGGTTGAGGTGAATGTTAAATTCATTATTTGAAGCCAATTCAACCACATAATCAGGTTGTTGTCCTTGTAGAAAAATAGGTGTTAGGTTCATGCCAAGTGCTTTACCTTGTGCATTGGTAATTTTGCCACTCAATACAGCACTATTTTGGGCGCAAAGATTTGGGAAAGAATAAAAGAATAGAAAAAGGTAGAGGAAAAGTGTTTTTTTCATGTTGGTAAATTCAGCAAAAATTGATGTTTTGTATATAAAATATTAGTGAGTAAGTTTTCTTGATATGTTTGTATGTATAAACATTAACTGGCAGAGTAAAAGCATAAGGGTAAATTTCACTCTGAATTTTATTTTTATAGAAAACTAATTGGTGAGACTTGCTATTCGTGCAAAGATAAGACCATTTCGATACATTTACAAAAGCATTTCAGCTATTTGTCTTCCCATTTCGCTGCCAATAGCCACACCCATACCACCTAACCGAACACCTATCACCACTTTATCGCTCTCCTCCCAATAACGCAGAATAGAGGACTTATCTTTTCCAAAAGCCATAATTCCTGTCCAGTTCATATCTATTTCAAAAGAAGCATTTGGTAAAATTAGATTTTGAAGTTTTTGCTTCAAGTCATTGATAATAATAGGATTTTCTGCAAAATCACTGCTTGTTTCCCTTTCAAAATCCAAATTGCGACCACCACCAAACAAAACCCTATTACCGATATTTCGGAAATAATAATATCCTTGATTGAAGTGAAAAATGCCTTTAAAAGACAAATTGTCAATAGGATGAGTAATCAAAACTTGACCTCTCCCAGGCTTCAAATCAATATTTGGCAACAATTTAGGAGTAAAAGCATTGGTACAAACGGCTACCTTTGCAGCAATGAAAGTCATTTTTTGTTGGGAAATAGGAGACTGGACATATACTTGCATTTGCCCCTTCTTTTCTTCAAAATCAACAACTTCTGCTCCATTTATCACCACAACTCCAAGACTTTGGGCATATTGCAACAAACATGACATCATTTTTCCCGTATCCAATTGACCTTCAAAAGCATTGCAGACAATCCCCTCAAAATGTTGAGTCGAAAAGCCAAATTCTTGTATTTTTTTGGAGGAAAGCACACTAAAAACTTTGCCGCCCAACATAGGCTTCAACAAGTCGTTCACCTGCTCCAAATTTTCCAAATCACTCATTTCTGATGCTTCCAACAGTTCATAACTGCCAAAAGATTGGTAATCAATCGAAGCATCTCCCAAACGTTTACGCAAAAGTTGTAAACCCTTCCATCGTCGTAGTACCAATTGAACCACCTCTTCAGCAGTCATTTTTTGAAGGTCGTCCAACAACTCTGCCAAACTGCCAATACACGCAAAACCCGCATTTTTGGTACTCGCACCTGTTGGGAAAATACCCCGCTCCAATACCAAAACTTTATGATTCGGTTGTTTTTCTTTCAGCGATACAGCCGCTGATAAACCTACAATACCACTGCCAATGATGATGTAATCATATTGAAGAAAAGACTGTTGTTCCCAAAAACTTACCATCCGTATGCTTGTGTTTGATTTTTTTTATAACGTAAAAGAAAACAATCTTTCAGTGTTTGACATTTAATAGCTGAAAGAATGTAACTATTTTAATATTTTCAACTTCAATTTTGATTCAATTCTATGATAGTGCGAAACGTACAAAAACTGGAAAAAATTGCTTTTATACTCAAAACAATTGCCCACCCTGTTCGGCTGCAAATCGTAGAACTGCTCGATTTGCATGGCGATTTATCTGTTGGAGAAATCTGTGAAAAACTAAACACTGAGCAGTCTTTAACTTCGCATCACCTTTCCAACATGAAATTGAAGGGAATTCTCAGTTCGACAAAAGATGGCAGAAAAGTAATTTATAGCCTCAAGGAAAAGTCTGTATTGCAAATACTCAACTGTTTAGATGACTGCAACTGCAATATGGGTTAAATAAAGGAATAGATATTTTTTGAAAATCAAAAGCTGTAAGTTTGTAAATCTTACAGCTTTTTCTATTTTTAGCCTTTCTAATGAATGTAAAACGGAATTTATTGCGTTCATTTGTACCTAAATTTTTCGGAACAAACAGTCCAAACTACTTATTTTTAATCCTTTTCTGCTTATGATAATCGGTATAATACAAGAAAAAATAGATGCTCGTGTGGTTCTCGTGCCAGAGGTAGCCAAAAAATTGGTAGAAAAAGAGAAAGTAAATGTATGGGTAGAAAATGGAGCTGGGGGAGGAGCATCTTTCAGCGATGAAGACTACCAAATAGTTGGAGCAGTGACAAAAAGCCGCAGTGACATTTTGCAGCAAGCAGATTTGATCGCAAGCATTCACCCAATTTCAAAGGAAGAACTGAGCAAATGTAAACCACAAACAGTGGTCATTTCCTTGTTTCAGCCTTTCTTCGAAAAAACCATTGGAGAAGAGTTGAAGGCGATGGATTTGCGTGCATTTAGTTTCGACATGATTCCTCGAACAACCCTTGCCCAATCTATGGATGTGCTTTCTTCAATGGCATCCATTGCAGGTTATCGAGCTGTTTTGACAGCGGCCAACCATTTTCCCTCTTATTTTCCTATGTTGATTACCGCAGCGGGTAGTATTCCACCTGCCAAAGTATTGATTTTGGGAGCAGGAGTAGCTGGTTTACAGGCTATTGCTACGGCAAAACGTTTGGGCGGAAGAATTGAAGCTTTTGATGTAAGAACGGCTGCAAAGGAGGAGGTAGAGAGTTTGGGGGCAAAATTTATTGAAGTAGAAGGCGCAAAAGACGATAAAAGTGCAGGAGGATATGCAGTCGAACAAACCGAAGAATACAAACAACGGCAAAGAGAATTGGTGCATGAACGAGCTATGCGTGCCGATATCATCATCACAACAGCTCAATTGCGTGGCCGAAAAGCCCCAATCTTAGTGGAAGAACGGACGGTGGAAGGCATGAAAAAAGGCTCGGTCATTGTGGATTTGGCTTCCTCAACGGGCGGCAACTGTGCTTTGACACAAGACAATAAAATCATAAAACATAACGGTGTGACAATTATTGGGGATTCCAATTTGCCCGCACAAATGCCCATAGATGCAAGTTTGTTGTTCTCCAACAATTTTTACAACTATGTAAAATTGATGATCAAAGAGGGCGAATTGCATCTTGATTTTGAAGATGAAATCATTGCCAAGAGTTATATTTGTTAGACTTTGGAGGAAAGAAGAGGGTTCGAGAAACGAGACTTTATTTTCATGAATGATATCCCACATTTCTTCTATGGCTTCCTTCCTCTTTAATTTTCATTTCGATTTTAATTTTCATTCATCATGAATATACTTCAATTTTTTTCAGAAAACATGCTTACGATTTATTTGGTGGTGTTCACTATATTTCTTGGGTGGGAATTGATTTCCAAAGTACCCACTGTTTTGCACACACCTTTGATGTCTGGTGCTAATGCAATCAGTGGAGTGGTCATTATTGGTGCCATTATCTTGATACGCACCGCCGATCCAAGTGATTATTTTACCCTTGTCATTGCCACTATTGGGGTCATATTGGGGACAATCAATGTGATGGGTGGATTTTCGGTGACGAACCGAATGTTGGAAATGTTCAGTAAAAAGAAAAAGAAATAATGGGAAATATCAACACACTTTTTGAAATAGGTTATTTGATTTCTGCTGTTGGATTCATTGTGGGATTGCGAGGATTGAGTAACCCTGCAACAGCTCGAAAAGGCAACTTGATAGCAGGTGCTGCCATGATTTTCGCCGTTTTTTTGACACTATTCATTCCAATGGAAGGGGCTGAAAATAACTACTTGTGGATTTTTGCAGGTTTGGCGATTGGTACTGGAATAGGGTTATTGTATGCTACAAGAGTGGCGATGACTGCAATGCCTGAATTGGTGTCGCTTTTCAATGGATTTGGAGGAGCGTGTGCGATTGTGGTATCAGTTATTGAAATTTACGGCAAATCACAGGGGGAAGTTGTTTTTTCACAAGAACTGACCATTTTGCTGACGCTGTTTATTGGTAGTGTGGCGTTTACAGGGAGCTTGGTGGCTTATGGAAAACTGAATGGAAGCCTTGGTGACAAGACGATTCCGCAAATTGTGAACACTATAATTGTATTGGTCATTGTAGGGGTGATTGGTTATATGCTCATGGGAACGGATGTTGACATGATATTTGTTGTTGTCTTGTTGGTCATTTCATTGATTTATGGCTATACCTTCGTGATGCCCATTGGAGGGGCAGATATGCCAGTAGTAATATCTCTACTGAATTCATTTACAGGACTTACTGCTGCGATGGCAGGTATTATTTACGGCAATCAAATCATGCTTTTGGGGGGTATTTTGGTGGGTTCTTCTGGAACGATTTTGACCATTTTGATGTGTGAAGCCATGAACCGTTCTCTGTTAAACGTATTGATTGGATCGTTTGGTGGTGGCGGTGCGGCTACAAGTGGCGGTGCTGGCCAGGAGAATCAAGTAGCAAAACCAACTACTGCAAATGATGCGGCCATGTTGATGTTTTATGCCGACAATGTGGTGTTGGTGCCAGGCTATGGCTTGGCAGTGGCTCAAGCGCAAAATGTTTGTAAGGATTTAGAAACAGTCTTGGAGCGAAATGGTGTAAATGTGCGTTATGCGATACACCCTGTTGCGGGACGTATGCCTGGACACATGAATGTATTGTTGGCAGAAGCGGATGTGAATTATGATAAGTTGATGGACTTGGACGCATCCAATGAGGTATTGCCAAAAGCAGATGTAGCCATCATTGTGGGCGCAAATGATGTGGTGAACCCTGCTGCAAAAACTGATAAATCGAGTCCTATTTACGGAATGCCGATTTTGGATGTTGAAAAAGCAAAACGAACGATTGTTTTGAAACGAAGTATGAGTACGGGATATGCAGGTATTCAAAACCAATTGTTCTTCAATGAAAACAACCAGATGCTCTTTGGAGATGCCAAAGACTCAATTCAGAAATTGGTAACAGAATTGAAGAATTTGGAGTAGTTGGTATAAATGAAAACTGGGTTTATAAAATAAAAAAACGGGACTTGGATATGTAAAAATCCAAGTCCCGTTTTTTATAAAAATATTAGGTTCAACTTATTTGAGTCGTATGTCATTGCAGAGCAGCATGGATGTTTTACTCCAATCCTATCAATACAATAGCATCCCTATCGTTTGTATGTTTGAAAACACCATTGAAGGGAGTTTCTTCTGCTAATTTTTTGTCGAGAGCCATTGCAGTAGCTTCACTATCAGTCACTACCACCAATTCATTTGCCAAGACATAATTATCAACTTCCTCATTTTTACTGATATAGGCTGGAACGCCTTCTTGCTTCAAAAATAAGGTAAAAGTGGTGTCTTCACTGATTGGTTTTTTGCTTACCAATTGTTCCATGTGATATGTAAAAGAAGATCCGTCTGCAACGGGGTTTTCTACATCTTTTTTGGAAACTTTCAAATGGTAAATATTGCCTAATTCATAGTCGTCAAAACCTTCAATGGCATCGTAGAAATATTCCCAATTTTCTTCTTTGATGGTTTCACCAAACTGCGCTTGTAAACAAAGTACAGCATCTCCAGATCCAGTACACGGACTTTGAAAGTGATTGATCCACATATCAAGCACTTCCGTTGGAGTAGATTCGTTTTGAGGGTCATCGCTTGGCTTAGTGGAGGTTGGAGCAGTAGTAGTGTTGCAACTGATTAAAAATAAAAAAATTACTGAAAGCTGATACATGATTTTGGTTTTAATAGGTGTTGAAAATTAGAGTGGTTTATATATAAACGCTGTTGCTTTGGCAAAATGTTTATATTTTTCAAAAAAAAGCAAAGAACGCAAAGTCAGTGTATCAACATTTGCGTTCTTTGAAATTTTTCCAGTTTAAGATTACCAAACTTTTGATTTTAGTAATTGTGGGCTTTAAGAAGTTGGACAAAAATTTTGTTAAACAAAGAGAAGTTCAACATGCTTCCAATCAAAGTATTGAAGTTTGACTTTTTACTTCTCTATTCTGTCCTCTTGCTTAAACTTACTTTTTCATGTATTGGAAAGAAGGATCAGGTCGTCCGACATAACAAGTTTTTCGGAATCCGTGTTTTTTGATGATGTCATACGTTTTCTTGGCTTCGGTGTAGTTGCTGCCAAAGTCAAAGATGTAGTGGCTACCTTCTATGATTTTCCAACGTCCGCTAATTTGTTTCACCTGAATATTGTTGGGATTGAAGCTTATACAATCTTCACCTGACATATTTCCTTGAGGAGCATTGTTGTTTACAAGCATATATTCAAAAGAAGGGTCAGGTCGTCCTACAAAACAAGATTTGTTCATTTTGTAGTATTTGATGATGTCGTAGGCTTTTTTGGCTTCTGCATAGTTGGGAAAGACAAACATGGCGTGACTTGTACCTTCAATGATGCGGTAGCGTCCATTGGTATAAGGTTTGATAGATATGTTATTGTAATTGAAGCTAATGCAATCTTCTGTTACATTGGTAGTTGAGCCGCCTGTGTTGCATCCGCCATTGGGGTACAAAGCTGCAACGGCTGACTTATCACCTGTACTTAAGGCTGTACGTTGCCCAAACGTTTTACCTGCAACTTTGCTTACGATGGTCGGTTGTCCGTTTTTGCTGAAAGCAGTTGGGCCGTAGTGCATAATAGAACCAAAATCGTAACTGCCTAAGTCCACACCTGCATAACCTCTATCTGTGTATTTTTGGAAGTTGTGGCTTTTGCCAGCTGTGATGTTGTTCCAATTGATGGTAATATAGCTATCTCTATCTTGTCGAGATTGTTCGTGGAATAGCCCTGATGCGTGTAAAATTTCGTGTTGAATACTTCCTATTGAGCAACCTCCAATTACAATTTCTTGACGACCACCTTGTTTACCTACCCAAGAAGCACATCCTCCACCTGATATAAACTCTACATAGTCAGACTGATTGGTGCGAGGAGATAAGCACAATTTGGTTTCAGCATTGATGCGACTGATAGCACTTAGAATATCATTTCGTTTTGGGTGATTGTTGGCAATCACATAGGGGATTTCACCGTTTGTCCATCGGTAATTGTTGCCACTGATTGCAGCAGCACCGTCACCAAATACTTCAACTGCTCGCCCTACAATAATGTCGCCATCTAAAAGTACCAATCCGTCAATGACTTCTACATTCAAAGTTTGTGGGCTTTTTGCGAAAGGCAATTGAATGGAAGCTTGTCTAATATCACGGTTCGTAACTTCGGGTTTGTACATTTCGGGATCTAATTGTCCAAAAATCTTTGGGCTAATCGTGGTGTTTTTTTGGATGACCAAAGGTTTTCTTTTGAAACTGCGTTGCGCCCATGCGTTGTCTGCAAAAAGAAAGCTAAGAATTAAGCTGCAAATGATGACTACTGAAAGTCGGCTGATGTTTAACATTGTGTTTTTCATCTTTTGAGGTTTTAATTAAAGTTTACAATTGTTGTTTGTTAATAATGATACCACAAAGATAAGGGTAATGGGAAGGCAGATAAAACCACATTTTTAATAAAAATAGTAGTCAAAATGGTTTTAAACGGTTTAAAATGATTATTGTTAGTAGTTTATAGGAAATTTATTTATTTATTTGCTTATGGCAACTACATTCAATACAATGTAGAATTGGGAACTCTTTCATAAAATCTGTGTTTATCGCTGTACAAAAGTTATTTTAGAAAATTTGTATTTTTGCAGAATCCAACATCAATCATCAAGTATTTATAAAAAATGGCTCTTTACAACAAATTTGACAAAAGACTATTGAAGGAAAAACTCGTTGAAGAACCTTTTAAACGGGTTACATTGTCGTTTTATCAATATGCGAAAATTGATGATGTGGAAGCATTTCGCAATGAACTCTACCGTACATGGGAACAGTATAGTGTTTTTGGCCGTATTTATGTGGCGACTGAAGGGATTAATGCTCAATTGAGTGTGCCTGAACCACATTTTGAAGCATGGAAAAGGCAGTTGTATAGCATTGATTTTTTGGACAATGTGCGTTTGAACATTGCAGTGGAAGATGATGGGAAGTCGTTCTATGTATTGAAAATCAAGATTCGACCCAAAATTCTGGCGGATGGTTTGAATGATGAAACCTTTGAAGTGACGAATAAAGGGAAGCACTTGAATGCGGAAGAATTCAATCAGTTGGCAGCCGATAAGGAAACGGTTATTGTGGATATGCGGAATCACTATGAGAGTGAGGTGGGGCATTTTGAGAATGCGATTTGTCCTGATGTAGATACTTTTCGGGATTCACTGCCGATTGTAGAGGACATTTTGAAGGGTAAGGAAGACAAAAATATTGTGATGTATTGTACAGGCGGTATTCGATGTGAAAAGGCGAGTGCATGGTTCAAACACAAGGGTTTCAAGAAGGTGCATCAACTGAATGGAGGCATTATCAACTATGCTCATGAGGTGGAACAGAAGGGGCTGGAGAACAAATTTAGAGGTAAAAACTTTGTATTTGATGACCGATTGGGTGAGCGGATTTCGGATGAAATCATTAGTGAGTGTCATCAATGTGGGAAACCATGTGATACACACATCAACTGTGCAAATGATGCTTGTCATTTGTTGTTTATTCAGTGTGAGGAGTGTGCTGCAAAATACGATGCTTGCTGTGGTGAAGACTGTCAAGAAACGATTCACCTACCTTTTGAAGAACAAAAAGAACGGCGAAAAGGCATCGAAAAAGGGCAACAGATTTACCGCAAGGGACGCAATAATCGGTTGCGTCCAAAATTATATGAAGAACGAAAAGAGAAATAGCGCAAAAGATGGCAAAGTTGGAAGAAGGAATTGATTTTTACTTCAATAAAGAAGGGCTAATGGTATTGACTGAAAAGTATCTTTTGGAGCGGGGTTACTGCTGCAAAAATGGTTGTAAGCATTGTCCTTATGGGTATAAGAAGAAGAAATAGAATAGGAATATCATCGAACTAAACTTTTAAAATTCATCGGATGAGGAATACTAATTTGAAGCCCTCATCCGATGATATAAGAATATCTAAAATTTGGCTCTTGATGGTTGATTAGGATAATAGCAGCCCGGAACAGATACCTTTTAGTCAAATAAACTCATTTAGAACCCAAAATTTACACCAACTCTGAATATCCACCCTGTATTGGTACGAAGGCCATTACCCACAAAATAAAATAGGTTTTGATTGTCTTTGTTTTTGGCATAAAACATGTCGTACAAAGCCATGGCATAGATGGAAGTACGCCCCATAAATTGGCGGTATCCTCCTCCAATGGGCAACATAGAAAAACTCTGTCGACTATTATCTGAGTCATCTTTGTAAGAAAATACGCCGTATTCTCCATGCAGGAAAAAATTGTCCAAAATATCGTAACGGGCAAAAGCATTTGCTCCGATTATATTGAAGCTATAATCGAGGAAACCAAACTTGTGGTATTGATACGAAGGACCTAATCCTGCCGAAAACTTGTCGGTGAAATAGTAACCGATGATTGGCGATACTTCAACGAAAGAATAGTTGTTGGAGAAGCTCAAGCCAATACTTCCACCTGTAAATAATCGACTTTTATCGAATCCCTTTTTTTCTGGTGTTTGTGCTTGTGCATTGATGTTTAGAAAGCATACAAATGACAAGATCGCCAATAAATAAGTTAATTTTTTCATTCTGTTTGTGTTTTTAGAAGATAGATAAACAAGTATATGGTCTTTGTGAACTTTTGAAGATGTAAAAGTAAACTTCAAAAGTCATGATCTCATTGAATATAACGGTTTTCGTTGAAGTTAAGATTTCTATTAATAAAGTTTTTTTTTAGCGAAACAACTTTCGATAAATAGGACTGCGGTATTTGAATTGCAACCACAACACTGGATAGAGCAAATAATCCATTATTTTGGAAGAGCTTCGATAGGTGATATCATCAATTAGAATGCTACCCGTTTTGTTTTTGATGATACGGTGTTTGTGTCGCCAATTAGAGAGGAAAAAAGGGAGTTGAACACCTTCGTCAATAAAGAAAATCTCATCTCCCCTTTCCTGAAAATCAGTTACTAAACTGATCCATTTCATCCCAAATGCTAACTGCAAATGCACTTCGTCACCCGTTTTGCAGCCATCAAAACGCAAAAGTTTGAGGGGCATCAAAGGAGGATTGAGTGCCAAAAACAATTTTCTATCGAAACCAACAAATACGTTTTGGTAGTCTTGTTGGACAGTAGTTTTTATTTGAAAGTGCATGATTTTAACTATTATTTTGCAACTGTGAACGATTTGCCGCAGTTTCCATTATCAGTTTTTTCTGATAGCGACCTTGTACCACATCGGTTATGACCATAATGAACAAAATGAAGTAGAAAGTAGCCTTGCTCATAGGGTGTATTTCGCTACCCCACAATTCTATATGCGCCAAATGTCCTCCTTCTGAAAGTAACATAACGCCGACCAAAAACAATACAAATAAACCCAAAACTTCATACATTCGATTTTGCTGCAAAAAGTTGGAGACCCGATCCGAAAGCCACATCATCAGAAGACCACCAATGATAATTGCTGTTGCCATCACCCAAAAAACCTTGGTCAAAGCCATGGCACTCAAGATGGAATCGAAAGAAAAAACAAGGTTCATCAATACAATCATAAATATAACTTGACCTGTTGAAGAACTTTTCTTTTGCTCTATATGTCCGTGTTCATCCTCAGATTGCAAAGAAATCATGTGCCATATTTCTTTCATGGCAGTGTAAATAATGAACGCTCCCCCTAACAACACAATGAGGCTGTGAATGTTGAACTGACTATGCACATAATCTCCAATATGTATGCCGAAAATGGGGTCTTGAAAATATTGAATAACGCTGATAAGGATAAATAACAAAACAATACGCAAGATAATCGCCAAACCAATGCCGACTTTCCGTACATACGATTGTTTGTCGGCTGGCGCATTTTTAGATTCTAAGGAAATATACAGTAGGTTGTCAAAACCTAAAACTGCTTGTAGCATGATGAGCATGAAGAGGGTGAAAAGATTATCAATATTTAGGGTTTCCATTGGTTGTGATTGATTGTTTTGGTGAAAAAATGTAGAATAGATGCTGCAAAATACGGATTATTTTGATTCATCGAAAACTTTAGATAGCTAGCGAGCTTGGCAACTTTCAAGTTTGATAATAGTCTATTTTTGACTTACTTTTGTTTGGACAAAACAACTCACGCATGAACATCCCTAAGTTGAACGCCTACCTGCAATACCTTCCTTTCCTTTTGCTCTATACCACATTGGTGTTGTTGCTACACGAAGATTCCTTTAGCGGCGACGAAGGTCGCTACTATCAATTTGCAGAAAATTTAACACACGGATTTTATTCTCCCAAATCACCTGACTTCAATTTGTGGAATGGGCCAGGCTATCCCATTTTTTTGATGCCTTTTGTCTATTTGGGTTTGCCTTTGCTGTGTATCACGCTTTTCAATGCTGTGTTTCAATACTTATCCATTGTCTTTTTGCATCGATCACTTAGCTATTATGTGTCTCATAAAATCGCTACTTTTATTGGAGTTATTTGGGGCTGCTATTACATCAGCTATCAGGAATTGGGAAGCATTTTGACCGAACCATTCAGCCTATTTTTGATTACTCTGTTTTTGTATTTGTTTGTTCGTGCAAATGTTGGTGGGGAACGAAAATTTGTTTGGGGAAGTGGTGTGGTATTGGGTTATTTGGCATTGACCAAGATTGTTTTTGGATATGTGGTTTTGGTTCTGTTATTCATTGCAGGGCTGCAATTTGTTTTGAGGCGACAACTTCAATTGAAGGGAGAAACTATCCGAAATTTATTGCTTGTTTTTGTACTTGCTTTCCTCGTCAATGTTCCATATTTAACTTACACGTATTCACTTACTGGAAAATATTTATATTGGGGAAATTCGGGTGGAAGTTCTTTGTATTGGATGAGTACGCCCTTCGAGAATGAGTATGGAGATTGGAACAACAGCACTTTTACCGCCAATTGCCACGACACTGTTTTTCCCTGCAATGCCGAACTACTCGCCAAAAACCATCAAGCAGACATGGATTACATCCTCAGTTTGCCAATCATTGAGCAAGACAATGCCTACAAAACCATTGCCCTGCAAAACATCCAAAACCGTCCTGTCAAATACCTCCGAAATGTGGTCAGCAATGTGAGCCGCCTATTTTTTGGGATGCCTATTAGTTATTTTCCACAGCGAGATACAACGATGCTTCGGTTTCCGCCCAATGTTTTGTTGTTATCGGTGATGTTGTTGGCGACCATTCTTTGGGTGATGAATCTTTGTAAAATTCCTATTGAAGTGAACTACATAGTTTTACTGAGTTTTGTGTATTTGGGAGCAACGAGTTTGTTGTCGGCTTATCCGAGAATGTTGTATGTCGTAGTGCCGATTGTGTTGTTTTGGAGTGGGTATATATTGAGTCGGGCATTGAAGGTATCGTGGAAGTGGAATGTAGAGGAGCAAAGTTGAAAATGGTGTATAAATTTGTTAAAACTCAAAAAAATAATATAAATTTTATATCTTTGAATGTGATACAGGTAGATAGAATTTGACACTTATCTCTCAAGCACTAAAAACTGAAGAATTGAATACACAACAAAATCCAACCAGCATTTTCCTTTCTTATGCCAAAGAAGACAAACCCTTCAAAGACAAATTGTTGAAGCATCTTTCTTTGATGATTAGAAGAAATGAAATTGATGTTTGGGACGATGAACAAATAGCAGGCGGCCAAAACTGGAAAGAGGAGATCGAAAAGAAACTAAGAACTGTACACATTGCTATTTTGTTGGTAAGCTCGGATTTTTTGGCATCTGATTTTATCAATGATTTTGAAATACCTATCCTAATGGAAAGAGGCAAGAGAGGAGAGGTGAGAATTGTGCCAATGTTGATTCGTCCCGTTTATTTTCAAGGAAGTGAATTTTCTGATTTCCAAGGACTTCCGAGGTCTGGACAACCTATCAGCAATTGGCAGAACGAGGATGAAGCTTGGATTAGTGTGGTAGGGGACTTGGTGAAAATTATTGAAGAAAAAGCAAAGGAGGTCGTAAACATAGCTTCTGAAAAACAGACAGAAAAAACATGGGATGTAACGAAAATTAGGGCTTTGATATCGGATGGCAAACTTCCCGAAGCTTTGAACGAATTGGATTTGATTGCGACCCAAAAAGGCGACCAAGATTTTACCGATTCTTTGACCATCCTCAAAAGTAGATTGAAACAAATAACAAGAGGTTCTATGTTGGGATTGGTGTCGCATCAGGAAGAATTGTTGGAACGAAATAAAATTACCTATGCAGTGCTTGGTTTGTTGGGAGATAAGTTCTGATACAAGCATTTAACTTCTGCAGAGGCGAAAGAGAAGATTTTGAAGGAATAGAATGAGCTTGTCTCAAAATAGGAGATTACAGTAATTTTCAAAATTACTGTAATCTATAAGCTCCTTTTTACAAATTATCTTTAAATACCCAAAACTTGTAAAACCATAGTTGCCAAGTTCACAGGCTGGTCAATATTGCGAAAACGGCACGACATTAAAGCCATACGAAGTTCAGTCCACCTATTTTCTCAAAAAAATCGTTCTACTATACATGAATAAACTTATCTCTTTCTTTTTTTGTTTCTTTCCCCTTCTCGCCCTATTAGCATGCAATAAGGAGAAAGAACCTTTCACTGAATCGTCATGTACAGAGGTATTGGATAGATGGGCAATAAATACTGTCGACTACTTTAATAACTCTAAAAGTGATTTATTTTTTACTTCAAACGAAGTGGGCTACGTAGTAGGAATTGCAGGGACTATTCTCAAAACTTCAAATGGTGGTCTTGATTGGGAACTGACCAATTACAAAAAAACTACTTCAAATTCGGATAGATTTGCTCACTTGCAGACCATTTACTTCATAGATGAATCCATTGGTTATATTGGAGGTAAAAGCATTTTTGATTTTTCTACTAATACACATAGTGGAGCTGTTTTATTGCATACAAGTGATGGTGGAGAGAATTGGGCGGAAAGATATTTTGAAAATGTTTTGAACATTCACGATTTAATTTTCTTTGATCAAGAAAACGGACTGGGCTTGTTTACCGTTCGCAATGAGGATGATAATTCAGAATTGCGAATGGTCAAAACAAACAACAAAGGGGAGACATGGAATGAAATTCCTCTACCATTAAAGCGGATAAGGTCTTACCAATTCACTGCAACTTCTTCATTTTTGATAATATGGGGTTCAGATGAATACAACAAATCCTTTATATTGAAGTCTAAAGATAATGGTTTGAATTGGCAAATAGCGTCAAATCCACAACCTAATAATGCTACTCTAAGTTCAATGTACTTTATTGATGAAGAGTTTGGGTTTGCTATCTGTGGGAGAGCTATTTATCAAACAAAAGATAGTGGAAATTCTTGGAAGGAGATCAGTAGTCCAATGAATTCACACGCATTGATTCACTTTAGCTCAAGAACAGAGGGGTTTGTATTTAGCCCTGTTTTTGAAGTCTTTGAAGGAAATTTTGAGCCTCTATTGGTATTGAAATTTTATGAGGTTTTTCAAACAATAGATGGAGGAATGGAATGGACAAAAACGGAAATTCCTAAAGAGTGTGATTTTACGGGATTGAGTTATTCCCCTTCAAAAAATACCCTTTTCAGTATTGGAAAAACAATCAATAGGTTTGACATCAAGTAGATAGAATTGTCTAACGATGCGTATTCTATCTACTTGAAGGTCAAATATTTTCAAGAATGGCGAAGTCACTTATCCTATAACCTATATTAGAGAATGAATTCTCGCCATTGGAATAAAAAAAAACATTTTATTCAGTAATTCCCAACACCCGCAAACCATTGGTCGTAGCCAAGTTCACAAGCTGGTCAATATCGTAGAAGTGGCAAGATTCCAAAGCTACTCGAAGTTCTGTCCACATATTTCCATCAGAATAAGGCTTGTACACATCCGAAATGTTATCAACGCCCAGACCAACGGTGATGCCTTCAGGAAGTAGTTCGTCAATTGGCGTAACCGAATTGTGACTTGGCACTAAACGTTCTGTGCGGTCGTGGTCAATCCATGCCGTTGGGCAAGCAATCATCATCAAATCCGCCTCACGCATCAAACTGTACAATTCTTTGCGGTAGGTCAAAGGATGTGCGCCAATCGAAATACCATGCACTCCAACGACTCTACCTTGCATACCATGTTCGATGGTTTTGCGGGCCAATAGTTCGGTTTCCTTTTCGTCAGGAGAGTTAAATTGGTCAATGTGAACGTGTGCCATTTTGCCCATACTTTTTGCAGTTGTAAGCAAAATATCGAGGTGTTCTTCTTCGTGTCCATCGTCTTTTGCAGGCAATCCACCGATAATATCCACAAACTGTGCTCCCAAATCAAACCATGCACGAGATTTTGGGTCAATTACTCCCTTCAAAACTTGGTTCACAAATTTGATTTCGATGTCACTGCCATAATTGTCTCTCAAACGAATGGCCGCCTTGATAGATTTGTCTTCCATGATGTCGTCAATATCAATGAAAGTACCCAACGCTTGTACGCCTTGCTCCAAAAAATATTCGGTCGCTTTTGCCATACGTCCGTAAATCTGGTCGACAGTCGACTCACTTTTCATTTTATCAACGATATACCATTTATCTTTCAAGTAAGCATTGGTGTAAGGGAACGTTTCTGCATTCAAAGTATAGGCACGATCTAAGTGATTGTGTGTGTTCACCCAACCGCCTTTGTCCATAATCTTTTTCGTAACGATACTTCGCAAGTCCCATGGTTCAAGCGAGTTAATTACTTCTTGCTGTGTCTGAACTCTCTGTGTTTGTGTTGCTGTTAGAGTTGTCATACAAAATGTTTGTTTATGGTTCAAAAAAAAGGCGTTCACTGGAAAAGTGAACGCCTCAATTAATATTTTAAGAAATAGAATGTTTTTCGTTTTGTGGAGATTCAATAGAAGAAACATCAGTCGTCAACAAAGCCTCCAATGCTTCCCGAACCTGCTGGAACCGAAATTCCTCCAATACATCTTTCATCAATTGCCGTATCTGATCGTTGCACAAATTGCCTATACTTCCTTCGTGTGTGTGCTTCAAATCGTAAGAAGGCTTGAAGTTGCCCGCTTCAATGTCCATCCCAATTTGCTTATAAGCATCTCTAAACGGCACACCTTCAAGGACTAACTGATTGACCACTTCAACACTGAACATATACTTATACATTTCATCTTCTACCAAACCTTCCTTCACAATGATGTGCTGCAATGCGTAGTGAGCAATGCCCAAGCAATCTTTCATTTCTTTGAATACAGGCAAAAAACTTTCTTTGATGACCTGCAAATCACGGTGATACCCAACGGGTAAGTTGGTGGTAATCATCGCAATTTCATTGGGTAAAGCTTGAATTTTGTTGCATTTGGCTCGAATCAACTCAAATACATCGGGGTTCTTTTTTTGTGGCATGATGCTCGAACCTGTGGTCAAATCTTTCGGAAGGCTCACAAAGCCAAAGTTTTGACTCATAAATAGGCATACGTCCTGCGCCATTTTTGCTAAAGTCGCTGCAACGGAAGCCAAAGCCGAAGCTACGATTCTTTCGGTTTTGCCACGACCCATTTGTGCATAGACTACATTATAGTTCAAGGCTTCAAATCCCAACAAATCGGTGGTCATTTGACGGTTCAGAGGAAAAGATGAACCATATCCTGCTGCCGAACCCAATGGGTTTTTGTTAGAAACTCGGTAAGCTGCCTGCAACAGGAGCATATCGTCCACCAAACTTTCGGCATAAGCGGCAAACCACAATCCGAAAGAGGAAGGCATCGCTACTTGATAGTGCGTATAGCCTGGCATCAAAACAGCTTTGTATTTTTCGCTTTGATGCAATAAAAGGTCAAAAAGGGGCTGAATGTATTCCACGACTTCTTGCAGTTCGTCCCTAATGAACAACTTCAAATCCACCAGAACTTGGTCGTTGCGGGAACGTCCGCTGTGGATTTTTTTGCCCATGTCACCCAATCGTTGCGTCAACATTCCCTCTACTTGTGAGTGAACGTCTTCTACACCGTCTTCAATTTCAAATTGTTCGGCTTGGATTTCGTGGTAAATGTTTTGGAGTTCTTGGGAGAGAATTTGGTGTTCATTGGAGGAAAGCAATCCAATACTCTCTAACATTTTGATATGTGCCAGAGATCCTAATACATCGTGTGGAGCGAGGAAAACGTCTAATTCTTTGTCTTTTCCGACAGTAAATTTTTCGATTTCTTTGTTTACTTCAAAGCCTTTTTGCCAAAGCTTCATATAGTGTTGCTTTTTTTTAACCTTTATTTAAGGTAGGGTTAAATTTCGCCAAAGTTAGGGGATAGGATTGAAGTGTGCAAGTTTTTTAGTAAATTTATGTTTTGAAGATGATTAGTTGGTTGGTAGAGTCTGTTTTGTACGAAATTATAGGAAAATAAATAAATAGGTTGAACCCTTATGTAGTTCCATTGTTGTTTTCTACAAATATTTAAGACCTAATGGACTGTGTAACTTATGAACTAAATATCGAATCAAAATAAGCACTATCTTTGGGATTGATAATTCAAAAAAAACCTTTGATGAACAAATTCTTATTCTTTTCTATCCTTGTTTTCAACTTACTCACTGCAGCTTGTGGTGACAAAAAATCAGATGATACTCCAACTCCAGAATTGCCACAATTATCCATTGGTAGTGTCACCCTTTTTGAAGGAAACGAGGGTCAAACCTTTCGTTTTCAAGTTTCTCTTAACATTGTAGCTGAAGATATAGTGAGAGTAGATTACAAGACCCTTGAAGTTACAGCAGATGAAGGAATAGATTTTGTAAAGACGACAGGAACCTTGAATATTCCAATAGGGCAGCAAACTGCCTTCATTGAAGTAGAGGTATTACCCGATAATTTAAATGAAGCAGACGAGGAATTCAAAGTGGTGTTGTCCAATGCTGTAAATGCCACAATTTTAAATGGAGAAGGCCTGGGAACGATTCGTAACGTCGTAGAAATGCCAGAAAATGGCTACATTACTCCTGAATCTTATACAGGTTACAACTTGGTATGGAGCGATGAATTTGAAGGAATTGCTCTCAACGCAGCAGATTGGACACGTGAAATCGGTGGACATGGTTGGGGCAATCAAGAACTTCAATACTATACCGACCGCACTGATAATGCCTATTTGACGGATGGAAATTTGGTCATTGAAGCCAAGAAAGAGAGCTTCAATGCTTCGGCTTACACTTCTGCAAGACTTATCACCCAAAACAAACAAACCTTCACTTTTGGTCGCATAGACATCAGAGCGATTTTGCCAGAAGGTCAAGGCATTTGGCCTGCACTTTGGATGTTGGGACAAAATATTGGAGACATTGGCTGGCCTGCTTGTGGCGAAATTGACATCATGGAATTGGTTGGACACGAACCTTCAACGACTCATGGAACAGCGCATTGGGGCGCACAGGGGCAAGGGTATAGCAACTATCAGGGAAAGGGATATTATTTGAATGGAGGCGAAAAATTCTCGGATAAATACCATGTATTTTCTTTGGTGTGGGAAGCGAATTCAATTAAATGGTATGTGGATGACAATGAATTTTACCGCCTAACGAATGTGGACGTAAACGGAAACTATCCCTTCAACAAAGACTTTTTCTTCATCTTCAATATTGCAGTAGGTGGCCAATGGCCAGGTTCACCCGATGCTACAACGCAGTTTCCACAAAGGATGTATGTGGATTATGTTAGGGTTTTTCAACTAAAATAAAATCACCAACAGCCTAATAAATAAATCAAAAAAATGACTAAGAAATATTACTTCCTTTTGCCTATCATCTGTTTGTTTTTTACCACATTTATGATTGCCCAAGACAAAAAAACGGAGTCAAAAATAGACGTTCTACTAAAAGAAATGACCTTAGAAGAAAAGGTCGGTCAAATGAACCAATATTCTGGCTTCTTTGATGCAACGGGTCCTGCTCCAAAAGATGGGGATAATAAGTACAAATATGACCACATCAAATCGGGAAAAGTGGGTTCGATGCTCAATGTGCGTGGAGCGAAACAGGTGCGTGCCATGCAAAAAATAGCTGTTGAAGAATCGAGGTTGGGGATTCCACTCATCTTTGGTTTTGATGTGATTCACGGCTTCAAAACGATTAGTCCGATTCCATTGGCAGAATCTGCAAGTTGGGATTTGAAGGCGATTGAAGAGTCGGCTCGCATTGCAGCTATTGAAGCATCGGCAGCAGGTTTGAATTGGACTTTTGCGCCAATGATGGATATTTCGAGGGATGCCCGTTGGGGGCGTGTGATGGAAGGAGGAGGAGAGGATACCTATCTGGGAACTCAGATTGCGGTAGCAAGGGTGAAAGGTTTTCAGGGAGAGGATTTAAGTGCAGCGAATACGATTGCAGCTTGCGCCAAACATTTTGCAGGCTATGGTTTTGTGGAGTCAGGTAAGGAGTACAATACAGTAGATGTTGGACTTTCAACGCTTTACAATGTCATATTGCCTCCTTTCAAAGCAGCGAAAGAAGCAGGCATACAAACATTTATGAACTCGTTCAGTTCGTTGAATGGTGTTCCTGCAACAGGTGACCCTTTTCTGCAAAGGGATATTTTGAAGGGAGAATGGGGGTTTGAAGGTTTTGTGGTGTCGGATTGGGGTTCTATCGGAGAACTTAAAAACCACGGTTTTGCAGAAGATGATGCTCATGCTGCTCTTATCGCTGCAACTGCAGGTTCCGATATGGATATGGAATCTCATGCTTATGTAGATCATTTGAAGAACTTAGTGGAAACAGGCAAGGTGAAAATGGACTATATTGACGATGCTGTAAGGCGGATATTGCGGGTGAAATTTGCTTTGGGATTGTTCGATGACCCTTACCGGTACTGCGATGAGGAGAGAGAAAAAACGCTTATGAATCATGCTGATCACCATGCTGCAGCTTTGGACTTGGCGAAAAAATCCATTGTATTGTTGAAGAACGAAGGAAATGTGTTGCCTCTCCCCAAAAAAGGCAAAAAAATTGCTTTGATTGGAGCTTTGGCGGATGATAAAAATAGTCCTTTGGGCAATTGGAGATTGGCTTCTGACAACCATACAGCTGTTTCGGTATTGGAGGGAATGAAAGCTTATGATGGCAATGAATTGAATTATTCTATGGGTGTAAAGTTGAATTTGGAAGACCCTGTTTTTCACCTTCAATTGCCCATCAATACCACCGACAAAACGGGGATAGAAGAAGCCGTAGCTGCTGCAAAGGAGGTGGATATTGTTGTGATGGTTTTGGGAGAAAATGGTTTTCAATCAGGGGAGGGGCGCAGCCGCTCGAGTCTTCAATTACCAGGATTACAACAAGAATTATTGGAGGCAGTTCATGCTGTAAACCCAAATATAGTTTTGGTATTGATGAATGGTCGTCCTTTGGCGGTGACTTGGGCAGACGAAAATGTGCCTGCCATTGTAGAGGCTTGGCAGTTGGGTTCGCAAACTGGTCATGCGGTTGCAGAGGTTTTGTATGGTGACTACAATCCGAGTGGTAAACTTCCAATGACTTTTCCAAGACAGGTGGGACAGGTGCCGATTTATTACAACTACAAAGAGTCGGGTCGTTCTGCGGCAAAAAATAAGGGGGAAGTTTTTTGGACGCATTACAATGATGAAACCAATGACCCGCTTTATGCCTTTGGGCATGGATTGAGCTACACAGATTTTACATATTCAGACTTCAAAGTTGCGGTAAATAGCGATAAAAAGGAAGTGCAAGTCTCTGTCAATGTGAAAAATACGGGTAAAATGGATGGCGAAGAAGTGGTTCAGTTATACATTCGTGACCGAGTGGCAAGTGTAGCCCGTCCCGTCAAAGAATTGAAGGGTTTTGAAAAGATTGCTTTGAAGGCAGGAGAGAGCAAAATGGTTGAATTTACATTGACCGAACAAGAATTGGGTTTTTACAACAATCAAGGAAAGTTTGTTGTGGAGGCTGGTGATTTTGATGTGATGGTGGGTGGAAGTTCGGAAACGGTATTGAAGGATACGTTTATTTTGAAATAGATTGACCTGTGAGTCGTCCTAAAAAAAACTTCAACTTCTCCCAATCGTTATTCTAAAAAAAAATAGGTTCATTGACAAATATTGTGAGATTAGACTTCGGTAGTTTATGCTTTAAAAAATTACATGCCCATTTTATTGAAAATCATTTTCGTATGAAACGAAACTACCGAAGTCTTTGATAGACCCCACAAAAATTGTCAATGAACCAAAAAACAAAAACGATGATTACTTCTCTTAGCCAACTTGATTTGAACAAACATTACACCTATGCAGATTACCTTCTTTGGCAATTCAAAGAGAGAGTGGAACTGTTGAAAGGTCGTTTATTGCCAATGGCAGCTCCAAATGTGAAGCATCAACGAATTTCAGGAAACCTATATGTGTTGATATATAAACATTTTTCTACGAAAAAATGCGATGTTTTTGCTGCTCCTTTTGATGTTCGTTTGCCCCTTCCTAAATCCAAAATCAAAGGAAACAAGATAGATACTGTTGTTCAGCCAGATTTGTGTGTGGTTTGTGACGAAGACAAATTAGATACACAAGGTTGTGTAGGCGCGCCTGATTTAGTGGTGGAGATTCTATCGCCCGGGAATTCTAAGAAGGAGATGAAAGACAAGTTTGAATTGTATCAAGAGGCAGGTGTTTTGGAGTATTGGGTAATTGACCCCGAACACAATTTGGCATTTGCCTATCATCTGGACGATACAACGAACAGATTTGTTTCAGAAACTATTTTTGCCGCATTGACGGATGAAGATGCCTTGACTTCAAAGGTATTTGAAGGTTTGGAGATTGTATTGAAGGACGTATTTCCGAAATAGGAGATACATCCTTCAATGCAATAGAGTTGCTGTTGCAGTATTTTGAAGCGGCGGCGGCTTAAAATTTCCGTTCTACCCCCCTTCGCTTACCTTCTTCACATTGTCATCAGGAACTCGGTCAATCAAAATGTGGTTTGGATCAATCCCCGCCTTTGAAGGTTTTTCAGGTACTATCACCGTAAACGTATTTTCGGCTTTATTGATGCGAACACGTTGTTTGTAAATCAATTCGCCTTCTTTTTTGCCTTTTGGAGCTTCACCAAATACGCCAATATCCACCCAATCGTTCAGCCTTTCGACAGGCGTTTCCAAGCCCACAGAATCCGCTTTGAACTTTTGAGATTCCGTTTTGAAGGTCACTTCGTACCTGCCGCCATCAAGTTCTTTGTAGCTTGCCTCCAAGGTTCGATTGCTGTACAAGGTAATTTCTTCAAACATATCCGTCAGCAAATATTGAAGGGAATCAGGCGTAGCTTCTTCCAACAAACCCATCAATGTCAGTGTAGTGGGATAAGGCGGTTCACGATAAGCAGTAGAATCCACCAGTGTTTTCAATGCACCATTCAAGGCTTCTTCTCCAATGAACTCTCGAAGTGCATACATAATGACACTGCCTTTTCGGTAGTGAATATACGGTTGATTTTCAACACGCATCAAAGGCATTTCTTTATCGCTTTCACCACCTCGACCCCGCAAATACCTGTCCATTTCGTACTTCAAAAACTTGTTCATTCGGTCACGACCATACTCTTTTTCCATCGTCATCAAAGCCGAATATTGAGCAAAAGTTTCGGACAAAACGGTACCACCTTGCATGTTTGCTCCGATTACCTGATGCGCCCACCATTGATGCGCCATTTCGTGCGCCACCACATAAAACACCATGTCAATATCCTCTTCCTCCTCGTCAATGTCTGCAATAAATCCAATGCTTTCGGAATAAGGCATCGTGCCAGGGAATGCCTGTGCAAACGATTGGTATCTTGGAAACTCAATGATTCTGGCCTGTTTGTGGCGGTAAGGGCTAAAATTGGTGGAGTTGTAATCCAATGATTTTTTGATAGAATTGAGCATTTTGTCCACATTGTACTCATGTCCTTTGTGGTAATATACTTCCACATCTACGTCCTTCCATTTATCTCTCGCTACTTCATAACGTGCTGAAATAAAGGAGTAAAAATTCAAGGAAGGATGGTCAAGCGTGTAGTGAAAATAACGGCGGTCGCCTTCCGTCCACTCTTTTTGCAGCGAACCAGGTGCAATTGCAATTTGGTCGGTTGCCGTGCTAATCGTACAATCCACTGTCACCCAATCCGAATCATTGGAGAGGTAGGTGTTCATGCAGTGTTGCGAACAATTGTGTTCCAATTCGGGCATCCTTGTAGGTTTTGCAGGAAGATTGTGTTCTTTTCGGTCTTTTTTGTCGGAGAGTTCATAGCCTTCCTGATAACCCATTGAAGGCATAAAATCCATGTTGTTGAAGAAAGTACCATTTTGAACTACTTGCGTAAAACTCACATCATTTTCAAAACCCTTGGTGATATAATCAGAATGTACCACATATTGAAGGCTGTCACCTGCCTGCAAAGGTGTTTTCAAATTGTAAATCCAATAATTCAAAACCGTATCTTTTGCTTCAATGGTTGAATTGGGAAGGTCAACTTTGGCTTTGAAGTTTTGAGGCATATTGAAGTGAATCGCTGCAATGGGTTCGGTGGACTTGTTTTTGACCCAAACTTTCGCTTCAATTTTCACATCTCTTTCATAAGGAAAAACTTCAATATTGTAACTGATATCGGTGATGCGGGGTTGAGCAAGATTTTCGTATTGCTTGTATTTTTGTTCATACTCAACGCTTCTTTCTTCAATGGTATCGGGTGTAGCGTAGGTGTTCAAAACCTGCGTGTTGTAATATACAAACCCACCTGTCACCAACCACAAAAGAGCAAAAACTGCGGTAATTATTTTGTAATTCCCTGCAAAACGTCTTTTGGCAATACCCATTCGTTGTTTGAAACTTGCGCCTGATTCTCTGACCCAAAACAGAATCACTGCAATGCCCAATAAGGCTGCAAAGAAAATCCAGTAAATGCTGAACCACACCAAACCCTCTGTGTAGGGACCAAATTTGTTCATATCAGAATAAACAGGATTTGGAGTAGCTGCAAAACTGACCATATTGCTCTGAACATCCAAAGGAACCCAAATCAAACCATTGAGGAAAAAGACGACTAAAAACACGAAATAAGCCAAATATTTGTTGTTCACCAAAGCGTGAATCAACATAGACAAAGCGGCTGCTAATGCAAAACCCACCCAATCAATCAAGAAAAACTGCTTGAAAAATACGCCTATTTCAAAATTGAAGTAGCCAAACATCGCCTGCGCTGCCATGCCTGTAAAAACTGCAATCAATTGAATGACTGCAACAATGGCGATGACTGCAATGTATTTGGCCACAAATGGGAGCCAAGTAGGGTAGGGCAAGGCGTTGTAAATGCCGTCCATTTTGGCATCTCGCTCTTTCCAAACCAATACGCCACTATAAAACACCATGATTATCAAGACGAACAAGTACAATGTACCTTGAATCAACTCCATCACACTGTAGGTAACAGGATGCGCCGTCAAACCATACGCCTCGTTGGCATGGGTCAATGCCGTTCCCATATTGAACAACCCAAAAACCATGATGACAATGAAAGCAGTGCTTTTCAAAATGCCTATAAAATCCAATTTGATTTGTGTCCACAATTGCAGCCAACGGGTTTTGGCATTGTCCGTAATGTGCACTTTGGGCAAAGGTGTTAAAACTGCAAAGGCGGGTTTCATCACCGCACTTACAGCAGATTCTTTGGATTTGCGTTTGCTTTTTCGGGCGGTAAAAGAGAAACGGAAATAGGATGCGCCCAATATCAACAATCCTACTATAAACCACAACAAGCGATTGGCTATCAGCAATGGATTGATGCCCATCGTTATGGTGTTTTTATCACCAATAGTCCAGTATTTGGTCAATACTTGTAAGGAATTGATGCCAAAAGGGTCGAGCATAATGCCCAATAGTTCACTTTCTAAATCACTGACATAGCTAATAGCTACGCCATATCCTACAATCATGGCAATGGCTCCAATGAAAGACATAATCGTGCTTCGGGTCAAGATGGCAATGGAGAAAATGATAGCGGAGGCAAAAAATACATTGGGAATGATAAAATAAATTAATGATTCCCAATAAGCCATTGGGTAAAATCCCCCCAACTTATTTTCTGCAATCCACGGCATCTGACTGCCCAATAGGACGGCTACAAAAATGCCCAAAGCAGGAATGATGGCTACCAAACACGCGCCCCAGAATCGCCCCATGAAAAAGCCCCATTTCTTCAATGGTGTAGAAAACAGTATGCCATCGTATTTGTAGCTAAAATCACGCAGCGCACTGGTATTGGCGAAAGCGGTGGTGAACATCAATCCGATGAAGGCGTAAAATGCAGACCATGCTATGATGGCATAAGGTGAATTGACATGGATGTTTCGCACGCTGACTCCAATAGTTGCATTTTCTACGGTGACTCCTAAAAAATAGAGCAATGCGGTGATGATGAGGAATATATAGACCATCGGCTGTTTGAAGCGGTGGCGAAGTTCGAAGGTGAAAAATTCTCGAAACATAATGTTTTGTGTTTATGTTTTGGGTGTTAAAGTGTTGGTGTGTTAGGGGGTTTCAATTAATAGTTCAACACAATCTTAAAGAACATACGAGAAAAATACATCCTCCAAGTCCGCCTCAACTGCTTGAAAACCATCTCCAGGATTTGTTTCACTGTAAATGTGAATCATGGGTTTACCCGCCATTAGTGTTGAAGAAATGACTTTGTAGGTATTGTAATGATCCTCCATTTGAGATTTTTCAATGCGTTTCTCCCAAATTTTTCCCGTTAAATCGTTGATAGCATTTGTTGGAGAGCCTACAAACAATAGTTTACCTTGATTGATGATCGCCATTCTCTCACAGAGTTCTTTCACGTCTTCCACAATATGTGTGGACAGAATCACCACCACATTTTCGCCAATTTCGGATAGGAGATTGTAAAAACGGTTACGCTCGCCAGGGTCTAAACCTGCTGTTGGTTCGTCCACAATAATCAACTGAGGATTGCCGAGCAAAGCTTGTGCAATGCCGAAACGCTGTTTCATTCCGCCCGAAAAACTGCTGATGGCTTTTTTGCGGTGATTCCAGAGATTGGTGCGGTTGAGCAGAGCTTCAATGAGGTTGGTGCGTTCGGATTTGTTGGTAATGCCTTTGAGGATTGCCATGTGGGTAAGAAGTTCCACAGGATTGACACGAGGATATACGCCAAATTCTTGGGGTAAATATCCCAAGGTTTTGCGGAGTTCGTGTTTTTGCTGCAATACGTCAATGTCACCCAATTGAATCGAGCCACTATCAGGTTCTTGAAGGGTAGCAATGGTACGCATCAATGTGGATTTTCCTGCCCCGTTTGGACCGAGTAATCCAAACATTCCTTTTTCTATGTCAAGGGAAACATTGTCGAGGGCTTGTACTCCATTAGCGTAGGTCTTGGAGAGGTTGCGAATTTTTAACTGCATAGGATATTGATAATAAAAATTGGGTATAGAAATGAAAATTGAATGGATACAATTTTCATATTGGTTATGGTTTCTTTCTTGGGTTAGTAGTTTTCAAAGGCATGAAAGTTACAAATAAAAATAAATAAAGGGAGAATAACTTTATGAAAGCTGCTAATTTTGGATGCAAATTTGGGAAAATTAAATGTTTTTAACCTATGAGAATACCCCATTTCCTTCAACAAGGCGATAAAATAGCCATTGTCTGTACGGCTCGAAGTTTTGCAGAAGAAGATTTGAAAGCAGTTTTACCTGTGTTTATAGGTTGGGGATTGCAGCCTATCTTGGGAAGTACGATTGGTTTGCAGTTGCATCAATTTGCGGGGAGTGATGCAGAAAGGGCAAAGGATTTTGAAGTGCAATTGAAGAACAATGATATTAAAGCAATTATTTGTGCAAGAGGTGGTTATGGTACGGTTCGGATAGTTGATCAAATTGATTTTACTGGTTTTGAAGCAAACCCTAAATGGATCGTGGGGTATAGTGATGTGACGGTTTTGCACAGTCATATTCATACAAACTACGATACGACTACGGTTCATGCTACGATGCCGATTAGTTTTCCTACGAATAGTGTGGAGGCTTTGGAAAGTTTGCGGAAAGTATTGTTTGGGGAAACCTTGAAGTATGAATTTGAAGCACATCCAAAAAACCGAGATGGAGTGGGAGAGGGGCAGTTGGTTGGCGGCAATTTGTCTATTTTATATAGTTTGCTCGGAAGTCCTTCTGATATAGATACGTCGGGTAAGCTGCTGTTTTTGGAGGACTTAGATGAATATTTGTACCATATTGACCGCATGATGGTGAATTTGAAGCGGTGTGGAAAATTGAAGGATTTGGTGGGGTTGGTGATTGGAGGGATGACCGAAATGAGTGACAATACAACACCTTTTGGTAAAACGGCTTTGGATATTATTCGAGACCACATTGCAGAATATGATTATCCTGTGGCTTTTGGTTTTCCTGCGGGGCATTTGGAAGACAATCGAGCTTTGGTGATGGGACAGAAGGTAAGATTGGAGGTGGGAGAGTTATGCAAGTTGGATTTTTTAAGCGAATAGATAGATGATGTCTAAAATGCAAAAAGCACGTTCATTGTGGGTTAAACAATGCGTGCTTTGCATATATAAGGAAGTGATTTTCCTTATATGGTTTTCAAGGAATTAAGGCCGGTTTTGAGGTTTAATATTGGCGATTTCTTACTTCAGAACAGTTTGGTTTTAATGGTTTTGAGGTTTAATATTGGCGATTTCTTACTTCAGAACAGTTTGGTTTTAATGGTTTTGAGGTTTAATATTGGCGATTTCTTATTTCAAAATAGTTTGGTTTTAATGGTTTTGAGGTTTAATGTTGGCGATTTCTTACTTCAGAACAGTTTGGTTTTAATGGTTTTTGAGGTTTTAATGATGCTTTTCACTGGCTTTAGGTTTTCTTACAATTTAGGTTTTTAATAGCTTTGATTTTTAGTGTGGTGATTTTCATCGGGTTTTAAGAGCGTTTTATTTTTTTACTATGGCAGTAGTTTTATTGCGTTGGTTTCAGTATATTGGATGCAAATGAAAGATTAAAGTTTAATGAGGAAGGATTTTTTTTTGAAAAAGATGGAGAAAATAGAATGTGAAAATCTTTTAATTGCCTTATCATGATGATTATCAGTTGATTGTTTTTACTTGAAGAAGCAATTTTTTTATTAATCTTGGTTCTGTGACAATTTTTGTGGAAGCAATAAAGACTTCGGAAGTTTCATTTTATAAGAGGTTAATTTTTAGTGAAATAGTTTTTTGATTTTGTAAGCGGCAAACTTCCGAAGACTCAAATCACAGATTTTGTCAAAGAACCTTAATCTTTTGAATAACTGCCCTCTGATGTTATGAAATTACTACGTTCACTTTTTTTGTTGATTTTTTTATTGTTCTGTTTGTACTGGCTACATGCTTTTATGCTGATAGGTGTAGCGAAGGAATCCAAACTATACTACAAACAGTTGAAGAAAGAATTAAAGGAAAAGGGCTTCGCTCCAGACTTTTTGGTTTTGAGTGGCAAACGTTATTTTTGGGACAATGGTTTCTTAAATAAATATGGCAATGCGGCTAAAAATAGCAAACATTTGAGTGGTGAGGCCATTGATATTGTGGTTTTGGATGTCAATAAAGATGGAAAATCCAATGCGAAGGATGTGGATATTGTCTTCAAAATATTGGACGAACAGATTGTCAAAAACGAAGGAGGTATTGGCACTTACAAGAAAGAAACCAATTTTTTAAGCCAGCAGATGATACATTTTGATTGTAGAGGCTACTGGGCAAGGTGGCACAAGTAAATAGCGAATTACTCAACCGTTACTCTATGCAGTCTTGGTACTAAAATTCCTACTGCTGCACCTACTATGTATCCGACCATCACATCGGTTGGAAAGTGTCGGCCTGCTCTCACCCTCAAATAGGCGGTAATAGCGGGAATGATGGCAGCCGTTCCCCAAACAAAAGGCGCGCCTTTGGAATCTGGATTGAGGTCGGTATATATTTGGGCAGTCATAAAAGTCATGGCCGCTACATTGGAGGTATGTCCTGAAATGAAAGAAGAAGTGGCATTTCTACTTAGTTTCATGTCTATGGGACAAGAGGGATTGTACAATAAAGGCCGTCTTCTTTTGAAGATTTCTTTTGTTAGTCCCGTCAAAGCATTGTTGAGTGCGAGGGTTTCGAAGGTAAATAGGCCAATTGTTGCAAAACTATTGCTGGAGTTTCTGATATTTTTGTTGAGCAATAAGGTGAAAGGAAGTATAGGTGAGGTAAATAGAAAAGCATTGCTGACTTGATGTGCCGCCAAAGACCAATTGCCGCAGGAAACCCTGTCAAATTTTGAGATGCCTTCTATGTCTAACAATTCTAATTGTTCTTCGGTAAATACTTCTTTTTTATTGTGTAGGCGATTGCTGTACATCCATAACAGGCCACTTCCAACACTAATAGGTATGTCTAACTGAAATGACTTTTTATACGAATACTGCTGTTCCTGTGCTTTTAAATCATTGTTGAAACAAACACATATATATAATAAACAGAGAAGTACGATTGATTTTTGCATGAAGACTAATTTAACAATTCTTAAACACATAAAACTACAAATTCAAACGTAGATTAATAGGAAATGTTCACTCTTTTTTCTGCATTTCCAGTTCTTTAGTCTGTGTCATTTTGCTCATTCCTTCAACGCCTTGTGTGATCATTACCACAGGTGAAAGTTCATACCCTTTGTTGGTAAGCAGTTGAATAAGACCATCTTCGCCAGGCAAATGCAATGCACCAACTGCGATAAAGGTAGCCTGTGATTGTACGATTTTATCCATTCTATCGGCCATTCGATAGTTGCGCTCCAGCAAGATAACGGCATCAAAACTGGAATCGGAATAGTTCTGTTCACGGTCATACCATTCCATCAAACCCTCCAAATCTTGCGCTAAATAATAGTACATCAAGGTTTGTACAGAAGTATCTTGTACAGCTTCACCTGTTCCGAGTTGTTCCAATTGTGCCATGTCCAACAACATCACCGCCTGTTCTTGCAAAGGAATCCGATTGAATGCCCCCATTTGTTCTTCAAAAGTTTCTACGCCGATGAGTTTTTTGTGTTTTTCAGCACCCACAGCTTGAAAAAATTGGTCGAGTGCCATATCCATTTCATGCCCATTTGGACTCTCCAAAGTAGCTATTTCTTCTGCAAACAAAGAGATGAAAAGTGGTTTCATTTTGTCCACCTTCAATAAAAATGCAAACATTCCCATTTTATCGGCAATGAATTTTTTGACTACTTGATAATCTTCTCTTTCATATAAATCTTGCAAGGTTGTGTCTTTCATCATCATACCTCCAAACATGCTTGTCATCATCCGAAAAAGGTCCGTTGAGTCAATAATCAACTCCAATGCCACCGCATCAGATGCTTCAATATAAGGCACTGCCAATCGGCCCAAATCGTGCACACGCTTGTCTTGAGAGTGCATCGTGCCGTAAAGATAAGAAGTAGTTTCTAAGTTATTCCCTTCAATTTTCCACAGCAGCGAGTTTTGGGCTGCAATGGTATTGAAGAAAAAACAAAGTACACATATCAGTAATAAATGTTGGATTAGCAGCAGCTTAGAACATTTCATGTTTGCTATTTTTTGTTTTTTGAATCATAAAGTTAACAAAAAAACAAGCACCTGATTGCCAAATGCTTGTTTTAAATTTTTTGCTAATTGAAGTTATTAGAGGAATACTTATTCTCCTTTGCCATTCAAATCTTCAATTACAATCGCCTCCGATTCACCGTTGGCATCGTGTTTGCCATTCGTTGCAATGGTTTTGCCGTTGCTGTGGTCTTTTCCATTGCCATTTGTAGCCGTTTTGCCGAGATAGTTGGGTAGTTCCATGCCTGCCATTTTGAAGAGTTCTTCTAATGGAGGAACAGATTTGTACATACCCGACAAGAAATTTGCCGTAGAAGTGCCAGAGCCGCTTCCATTGCCGTTTCCGCCATTGTCCCAAACGGTTACTTTGTCAATTTTAAGATTCTTGATAGCATCAACTTGTGTTCTCACCAATTCAGGCAATTTGTCGGCAATCAACATCAATACCGCCTCACGAGCATCGCCGCCAGCTGCATTGATCAGGTTTTGGAAACCTTCCGCTTGTTTGTTCAAGAGTTCAAGATTACCCCTTGCTTCAGCTTGCATTTTGAAGAAAATCGCATCCGCTTCCCCTTTTGCCACTCGGCGGGTTTGCTCTGCTTGTGCTTCAGCGTCAATTTCTACCTTCAATTTTCCTACTTCCGCAGCCACCATCACGTCTGCCATTTGTGTAGCCTTTTCCTTTTGGGCCCTTGCTTCTTCCGCTTGCTTTTCGGCTAGGTAAGATTCCTCCAAAGCTTTCGCTTTTTGTACGTTTTCAGCAGCCAAAGCAATGCGATTTGCCTCAGCCTCTTTCTCCAATCGTCGGGCATTGGACTCTGCCACCTGAATTCTTGCCAAGTTCTCACCATCGACCGCATTGGCGTTGGCAGCCGAAACTTGAATTCTTTCCCCTTTGAGGGCTTCCGCTTCCCCAGCCTTTGCCGTAGCATTGGCTTCTGCTACACCAATACGTCGTTCACGCAAAGCCTCTGCTTCACCAATCGAACCATCTCTTTCACGTTCAGCCACTGATTTTCGGGCATCGTTCACCGCTTTTGCAGCTGCTTCTTTACCAAGAGCTTCGATATAACCTGATTCGTCACGGATGTCAGTAATGTTCACATTGATGAGTTTCAAACCAATTTTTTGCAATTCAGACTCCACATTTGAAGCGATGTTGGTCAAGAATTTGTCACGATCTGAGTTGATTTCTTCAATGTCCATCGTTGCAACGACCAAACGTAATTGACCTACAATGATGTCACGTGCCAATTCCTGAATGTGTGCCGACTTCAATCCTAACAAACGTTCTGCTGCATTGGTCATCACTACTGGATTGGTCGAAATACCTATCGTAAACCGAGAAGGCACGTCCACACGAATGTTTTGCCGACTCAAAGCGTTGGTCAAATTCACGTCAATAGACATCGGTACAAGGTCGAGGTATTGGTAGTCTTGAAAGATGGGTAAAACAAATGCTGCTCCACCGTGAATACACCTTGCAGAGTTGGTAAGTCCATCAGAATTACTGCCTACTTTACCATATACGACCAAGATTTTGTCGGAAGGACAGCGTTTGTAGCGTTTGACGAGTGCCAAAAAAGTGATTACCACAAGTCCTGCTATAGCTGCCATTAAGATTGGAAGTTCTCCCATTTTATTGATTTTTAAGAATTATATAATTTAATTATTTTTTCTAATTATTTATAAATCAATATTTGAACCTAAGTTTGTATATTGATATTGAAGTTTGATCAGTATAAAGTATCGGTGACTTGCTCATTGAAGGCTGTTACCAGAACCAATTGTCCTCCTAACACCTCTAATACCAGCACTTTTGAACCTGTCGGAAGGGTATTGTCATCTTCTGTTACAGCATTAAATTCTTCAATGCGTCCTTGTACAGCCAATTGGATTTGACCTTTGCCTTTTTTGTCAGCAGGAATAGGGATATATACTTTTGCAATTTGACTCACTGTGTTTTTGATGTTCATAGTGCCACTTTGCTCCATTCTGCTCATTCCCAAAAACATAAAAGCAACGATTAGCATGACAAAGAAACCCAAAATAGCTGCCAAACCCAATACGGCAACTGCACCCATTCCCATTCGACTGAATACTATTCCAGACCAACTAAAAATGGTGAAAAAGGTGATGAAATTTCGGACAGTGAAGAGTCTTATACTTCCAAGAGTAGCATCTGCTGCTTCAACATGGTCTATATGCTCAATGTCGGTATGAACATCCACATCTGTATCCATGTCTAAATCTGTATCCATATCTAAATCATGGTCAGCATCTAAACCTATTAAGGTAAGTATAGTTTGAACCAAAAAAATGATGGTAAAAGGTATGGCTATCAACCAGAAGGTTTTTTGAAGGAGAGGAATTGCATCCCACCATAAATTGAAATCTTGCATAATTGGGTTATTATTAATGTTGTGTAGTTGTTCTTTGTATTGACAACAAAAAAAGTAGGTGTTTTAGTTCCTTAATATTTATTTAGTAAGATACGATTTTTTGGCCATATTGCGAAATCTATTTTGACAACTCAAAATGACTTGCTGGCATTAGTTAGAATGGTGCGGAGTGTTAAAATTATTTAAGATGCCTCAGTGTAGGAACGTTTTCTTTTTTTTTGCAGTTGGGTGGGTATATACACTTTACAAAACCTTCAAAAATAAAAGAATAGATGAAATCATTGATGAAACAATTTCCGAGTATCAAGACAATAGAATTGGGTTATGTAGAACAATTGGTGAGAGGATTTGACCAAGAAGAAATGGAGCTTTTCTCAGAACGTTATAAATCTCAGCGATACAGCCCTCGATTTATATTGGTCATGAATTTGTTGGCTTTTATAGGCATTGCAGGTGTGCAACGTTTTTTATTGGGGCAGATTGGGATGGGAATTGCTTATGTTTTGACTTGGGGATTTTTAGGAGTGGGAGTTATTTATGATATACTGAAACACAAAGAAATGACCTTGGATTACAACGAAAAAGTTGCCTTTGAAGTAGCTCAGGATGTGAAATATATGCGAGCTGAGATTTAAGTAGAAAGACAAAAGATGTAAGACAAAAGGTTTTAAATTATTGACATCGAACAATTTAAGTAGAAAAGTGAAATTGCATTAAAAATACAATTTGTTCACAATCAACACATTTATATCTTAAATCCTTCTACCTATATCTTTTGTCTTACGTCTTTCTACATACGTCTAAACTTTATTCACCAATTCATTGAGCATATTGGCATAATGTTCATTGACCTTTTTAATATCTGCTTGGTACTGTGTCTGGATTTGGGTAATAGAACTTTGAGGTAAATTGCTTACATCCAATCCATAATCATCAATAACAGTTTTCAACAAAGCACTGGTGCGGCGTTTTTCCTTCAACTCCACCCTTTTTTGCAGTTTGTCAAAAATAGAAGGAGGTGCAGTTTTTTGGTCGGGATTACTTTGATTTTCGTTTCGAGCCTCTTCAATTTTTTCTTTGATCAAGTCCAAAATACTACCAGGTTTTTTTCCCGCTTCCGCACGTTTGGCATTTCCCTTTTGTTCTACCTGCTTGATTTTTTCTTTAATCAAGTCAAAAACAGTCGGTTCAGCTGTTTCTTCTTTTGGATTTTCCTTGTTGGTTTTTTGAATATCTTCAATTGTGTTTTTGATAACATCAAAAAAGTTGCGATTAGCCATCTAATTGTAGGATAATTTTAGGTTATAAATAAAATAGTTGTCGAATTCAAGACGAGTTTAGAACCCAATAGTCACTACTGAATAGGGTTTTTATCACTTCAGCCAAACCGTATCTTCTACAAAACCTGCAAAAATCCCAACACCTCCTTCAATATTGCTATATACTCGAATAGCTTCTGCAAAAGGATTTTCTGCAATTCGGGACTGTGAAAGTGCAGAGCGTTTGTAGAGATAGAGGTCACGACTCATTGCACCGATGATAAAATAAATCTCTCTCTCAGCTTCTACAAAAAACCCTGTATCGGGGTCATAAACAGAGCCTTCCAAATCACTCTTTTTCAGATAAATTTTAAGGCTTTTTCTTTGACCTTCAAAAAGCTCATCTCGAAAAGTAACGGACCAGTCAAATTGAGGATTCAAGAATTCTTCGATTTCTAAAAAATCCGAATTAAAATCATCTTTATCAAAAATAGGATCATTGAAAGTGAGGTCTGTCTGGATATCGTAATCAGAAGAATCCAGTTTTACAATGATATTCGCATTCAAATAATAGAAATTTTCAACATTCGCTTCATCCTCTATTTCTATTGTAAATTCCACTTTTTCAACATCTTCTAAAGCATCGTAGTAGTTGCTATTACTCATCAATGCCTTCAAAACCTTCACACGTTTAGGGATATAACTTTTTGCAGTCACTTTGCCGTATTCTGGAGAATGAATTTCAATATGATAGTTTTTACCTGCTTCAATGCCTGTATTCGCATTAGAAATGTAAATACCCCTCTCCCAATGATTCAAAGTCAAATTGTATTCTCCTTCTTCAAAAAGATCGACAACGGCATCTTCGATGCGTTCAAAGTATTGGTCTTCATTCAAAATATCATTACTTTTTGTCAAAACCAGATAAAAATGATTGTACCACAGTGTATCAACATCTAAGGTAACGTCCGTTTTGAAGGGAGCCAATACCACCAATTGATTGCCGTACTCACTCAAATCTACTTCTACCGTCGTACTGAAATCTTCTTCTTCACAACTAACTAATATTGAGGCAAAAATCAATAGAAAAACAAGGGTAAGGTGGTTTTTCATTGTTTGAGTTGTTAAGTTTGGTAATAATTAATTCTATCCATCTCAGCGTTTAAACTCCAAGCTGAGTGCAGAAAAGACTCCTGTGCCTCCATGTTCAATCACTCCAAAATCACCGACGTTTCCACAAACCCACCAAAAATCCCAATACCTCCTTCAATATTGCTATACACCCGAATAGGTTCTGCAAAAGGATTATCCTCATTCCAAGACTGTGTTCTGGCGGAGCGTTTGTAGTTGTAAATATCACGGCTCATAGCCCCAAAAACAACTTGAATATCTCTGCGAAATTCTTGTGATTCACCAGTTTCGGGGTCAAAGGTGTAGTCATATACATAGTACTTGTCGACATAAATTTTAACGATTTTAGTTTCACCTTCAAAAATCAAATCCCGAAAAGTAGCGAAGCCATCACAATAGTAATTGGTAGGTGTTTCCTCTACTTCAAAAAAATCATCATTGTATTCATCTTCATCAAAAGCGGGGTCACTTGTACTAAAGCACACATTCCAATAAGAAGGCTCAATTATACCATCATCTATTATAGAATTGACCGTCAAGTAGTAATAATTGGCAACATCCAACTCGTCTTTTATCTCAAAAGTAACCTCTATTTTTTCCGCTTCTTCCGAAGCGTCGTAGTAGTTTTCATCGCTAATATAAGCTTGAAGAATTTGAGGTTTGTTGGGAACTTGACTTTCAGCAGTAGTTTTCCCAAAATCAGTGCTATTGATTTCTATTCGGTAATCTTTGCCTACTTTGGGACCTTTACCAATAGGTGAGCCGTAGTTTCCATTCTCACTATGAAACAAAGTAACAAACAGTTCACCTTCTTCATAAATATCTACTGTAGCGTTGGTAATTGGCTGAAAATCAGAATTTTCATTGAGTATATCATTGCTTTTTACCAACTTCAATTGAAAATGATTTAAGTCAGCACTTGGAAAATCAGGTTGAAAAGGTGCAAGTACCACCAACTGATTACCGTATTCGCTCAAGTCAACTTCAACGACTGTGCTAAAACTGTCTTCATCGCAACTTGCCAAAATTAAACTGCAAGTCGCTAAAAGTAAAATAGAAATATATTGTTTTGTAGTGTTCATGTGTTTTTTGTATTGAGGTGTTAATTTATGTTCCGTATATTTATCAGCGTAATTTGTTTCATCTGAAAATCTGTGATTAAAAACTACGATTCCAAGATATTGAAGGTAATACAGGAAAAATACTCACCTGTTTAAATACCTTTTCATTCGTTTGATAATCGTAATCTTGGTACATAAAAAATGGATTCTTACGGTTATAAGCATTGTACAGACCCACATTCCAACGGCGTTCACCTACCTTTTTTTCTTTAATGAAACTAAAATTTACGTCCATACGGTGGTAACTTGGCATTCGAAAATCATTGCGGCTACCGTAATATTGAATATCTCCATAGCCTAAATTTCCTGCCCCATAAACCGAAGGCAAAGTCGCACGAGGATATCGAGCAACAGCCAAGGTCGTAGCATTACCAGTGCCATACACCCAATTAGCAGAAAATTCCACTTTTGGACTGATGCGATGAATCATGGTAATCGCAATATCGTGACGGCGGTCATAGCGATAGGGAAATTTCTCCCCAAAATTGATTTCCTGAAATTGACGGTTGCTCCAAGACAAAGTATAACCAATCCAACCCGTTGTTTTACCCACTTTCTTCTGCACCAAAAACTCCAAGCCATACGCCTCTCCCTTACCCGCTTCAATTTTGGACTGCCAATCCTTCGTGCCATCCAAATAACTTGCCCCATCTTTGTAAGAAATCAAATTGTCCATGTTTTTGTAGTAGCCTTCAATACTCACTTCAAAATCATCCTTCAAGGTCTGAGCAAAACCCACCGCTACCTGATGCGATTCTTGAGGCTTCACCTTATCCGTAGCAGGAACCCACAAGTCGCTCGGCAAATTCAATGCACTCGTACTCGAAAGCAGGTGAATATACTGATTCATAAAAGTATAAGAAGCCTTCAATGAAAGGTTGGGATTCAATAGGTAACGAGCAGAAATGCGGGGTTGAAGACTCGTATAAAAATGGTCTTTCACCGAAAAGCCAGACAAATGCAAACCCACATTTGCCTTCAATTTGTCATTGATTTTTACATCATCCTCAATGTAAGCACCCAACTCTACAGCTTTCACAAAATCATCTTTGAGGTTGATATTAAGCGGAATTTCAGACGCTTCTTGTACTTTAAACTGCTGTGCACCAGGTTCAAAAGAATGATGCGTCCCATTTAAGCCAAATCGAATATAATGATTAGGGGTAGGCAAAAAATCGAAATCAAACTTCAATGCCCAATCTTGAATACCCGAATAGTAGCGAGCCAGTTCGTAAAAACCTTCCCCATCGGTATCATTTTCCTCATATTCACTCGAAATATTCAGACGATAGCGGCTATGAGTCAGTGTAAGATTAGAGAATAATTTTGGGGTAATGACGTGATTCCATCTAAGCATTGCAGTGAGGTTTCCCCACCCTAAATCGCTTTTGAATTCATCACTATCCCCTCCAAAACTGTCCTTTTCACGGTAATAAAATTCATCATCACCCGTATAAGCACTCAAATACAAACGATCTTTGTCCGAAAATTTGTAATTCACTTTCGCATTGAGATCATAGAAATAATAACCCGTTTTTACATCGCCATTTGTATCTGCACTGATTAAAGGTTGCGCCAATAAATCTATGTAAGTTCTTCTACCCGAAACAATAAACGAAGATTTGTCTTTCACCAAAGGCCCTTCAAGCGTAAGCTTTGAGGAAATCAAACCAATAGAAGCCGAGCCTCCAAAACGTTTTGTATTTCCCTCTTTCATCCGAATATCCACCACCGAAGACAATCGCCCACCATACCTTGCAGGAAATCCACCTTTTATCAATTCCACACTGTTGATAGCATCAGGATTGAAGACCGAAAAGAAGCCAAAAAGATGGGACACATTGTAAACAGGCACGCCATCCAAAAGAATCAAATTTTGATCAGGGCCGCCACCTCTTACATACAAGCCACTCGATGCCTCCGATCCCGACTGAACGCCAGGCATCAACTGCAATGCCTTGATAATGTCGACTTCACCCAAAAAAGTAGGCATAGATTTGATTTGACTAATCGGGATACTCACCGAACTCATTTGGGTATTTTCTTGGATTGGTTCGGCAGTTTGTGAGGAAATCACTTCAACTGTTTTGAGAACCACACTTGCATCTACAGAAATGTCTTTTTGCAGGTTAGAATTGAGCCATATTTTTTCGCTAAAGGTCTGATAACCTACATACGAAATAGTCAAATCAACAGAATCAGCGGGGAGCGTGATGCTGTAAAAACCATAACTATTCGTAGTTGTCCCTGCAAATGTTTTGCCATCATATACATTCGCTCCAATGAGTTTTTCACCCGTTTCGGCATCTTCAATGTAGCCACTGATGGTGTATTTTTGTTGGGAGTAAGCATTGAAGGAAAGTAGTAGGAGCGATAAGAGCAAAATATTCTTTTTCATCAATTGTAAAGTGTTTTTTGACTTCAATTAGAGTTTAGTAAAGTGAAAGATAGATGAGTGGCAATTATTTTCTCTATACAACCAATTCATAAAAAGATGTTTAGGAGATTATCCACAGTTCACTAATCTAATAATCACTGCAATAGTTGTTATTGAGGTGACGGTTAATGTAGAATTATGGTTGCCATTCACCAAATACTCAAGGACAAAAGTAATGTGAAAAAAAAAGCCCTGCCATTACAATTTTTGCCAAATATGTTCAGCTTTTAAGGCAAATTGAGGAAAAATGCACTCTATTCTTTCAAGAGAAAGGGCTATTTTTGCTGCAACCAGTTTTTTTTGAAAGCTTAATAAATAATACATTGCAATGACAAATTGGAGTGAAGAAAAACGAGAAGCAGTTAAAATAAGGACACAGAAGTGGGTCAATGATTTTATGGAAGACCCTTTCTTCAAGGAATTAACAGAAGAACAACAAGACCATGCAGGTTTTGCTGTGGATGTATTTGCTAATTATATGTATGACTATGAGAAACAAATGCCAGAAGAGTGGACTGTTGAGAGTTTAATGTCTTGTTGTACAGAAATTTTACCCAGAAAAATATCCTCAGATGAAGATTTTTTTGAAGAATTGCCTCATATATTGGAGGCGTACTTCCTTTTTTTAGATAAAAAAGGATATATCAAAAACGGGAAAGAGTTAGCGAAGGTAGTTCTGGAAATTGCAGATGAAATAGCAGAAGAAGGAAGTAATCCTGATAATTGGGGTATGGCAAAGACTTTTATGATGGCCGCAATTGAAGCAGGTATTGATCCCACCGACTCAGTGGAAGTGAATAAGTTCATTTCGGTGTATAACAATAAAATGCAAGCAAGTAATTATTTGATGGAGGAGGTGGTAGAAAGAGGGCGTGATATTGATAGGGTAATGAATGAATTGCCACATTCACAATGGATTGATATACTTCCGAATATGTTGGGTGAAGAAGAAATGGAGAAATACTTGGATGAGGACTTTTTTCAAAAAACATTGGATACTTTTTTTGAAGGAACAGAAAAAGGATTGGATGTAGAAGTTATCATGAAAGATTTTTCACCTGCACAACAAGCAATTGTTCTGGGATTCATTAAAGATCAATTGCATGAAGAAGGTCATAATGTTGACGAAATAATGGAGGTAAGACCCAAAGGTAGAGGAAGAATAGTGTCACTCCGAACTACTCCCAAAGTTGGCAGAAACGCCCCTTGTCCTTGCGGAAGTGGGAAGAAGTACAAACGGTGTTGTGGGAAATAATAACTTTTATTTATTTGTTAGATTAGTATAAAAAATGACGATTAAAGAACTTTGTATAATTGGTACAGAAAAAACCGTATTTGACTGGTATGAAGATGTAATGGATTTTTTGAAGGGAGAAGAAATCGAAGAGTCTGTGATTGAAGAATACGACTTAGTAGGCATCCTCATAGATCTTAAACATCCTTATAAACTCACCAAACAATACGATAAAATACTTGAATTGGAAGCTGTTTTGAGAGAAAACCAAAAACCTTTGTTTGAGAAGATGGAGATGTATTTGATGTCGGATATGCTTCCTTATTACTGCTTCCAAAAAGATAAGAAGATGTTATCTTCTTATGTGGATAGATATATTGAGAATCCTTTGCAAGATATTGATTTATTGTTTAGCTCTACCCGTTTTTTGATTTACTACAACCATGCTGATTTGGTCGAAAAACTTAATCGAAACATTTACCAAATTGTAAGCGACTCTCCCAAAGTATGGGGAGGAAACATGGAAATGGCAGGAGCATTGTTGCTAATAGAAAGCCAAAAATATTATGAAAAATACCAAGAAACAGGCGTATTAGACCTTACCGAACTAGGCAAGGATATGGATAAGTTTGATTACAAGAATGATGGCCCATTATTGGCTTTTTTGAATGAAGCACTTCAATGTGACTACACTTCTGATTTGAATCAACTAAAGACGCAGTTCAAGAAAGACAGAGAAATGTTTTTGAATCACTTAGCGATTTACTTCAATAGGTATATGCACGAAAGAGGTATTTCTTTTTTGATTAGCGGCGAGATATGGAATCTAATCATTAGTTATTGGATGGAAGAAAACAAAAAGCAACACAACAAAACTAATCGCTTTTTTGGCTTCAAAACCAATACCTTAGATAGATTTTTGGCAACTAAGGGAGGGATGTTTGTAGATTATCGAATGGATGTTTTTGCTGGACTATGGGGAGCGTGTTATTTATACGATTTTCTTTTATCGCTCCAATTGATTGACCAAAAATTGCACCAATCCTTCAAAGCCTTCTATGACAAGAATACCAAAATATTTACAAACGGGGGTAACTTTAATTTGTGGCAATACAGTTTTGTCCATCAATGGTCAAAACCTGACAGTGTGAAAGAAGAAGTATGGGAAAAAGAAAAGCAAATCTTTTTGGATAGTTTTGAACTCAAAAAAGAGGTATCTAACAAACCCATATTAAATCCAGAATGGTATGAAGAGGAGGATGAAATGGAAAAAGAAGATATAGAGCAGATCATGAATACGCTTGTTGGGGATGTTCTCAAAAAACCTCCTATTGTAGAAAATAAAGAGGAAGTTGCGACTTCTTCTACGAAAGTCAAACTACCCAGAAAATTCGGTAGAAATGAAAAAGTAACGGTTCGTTATCCAGATGGTACAGTGAAAGAAGCGAAGTTCAAACAGGTGCAGAAAGACTTGGAGAGTGAGGAATGTGAGTTGGTTTTTTAAGTTTTTATGGTTCATTGAAAATTTTTGTGGAGTCTATAAAGACTTCGTTAACTGCAGTTCATAAAAAAATGATTTTCAATTAAAGTGACTTTGTAAGCTTTTCAAAGCATAAGCTACCGAAGCCTCATTTCACAATATTTGTCAATCAACCGTTTTTATATTGAAAAATAACTTTACCTATTATAAATTGACAGTAATTCTTTTGTAGTTTTCTGTTGATAGAAAGTTGATTTTCTTCCTTCTGATATATTTTTAAATGAAACTACAAAAGTCTAAATCGGAAACTTATTTTTTATGCGTTCCCTACACCATTATCCAACCAACATCCCTGCAATCACCGCCGTCATAAACGCTGCAATAGTACCACCAATCAAAGCATAGACACCCAATTCCGAAAGGGTTTTGCGCTGTCCAGGTGCAATTGCACTGATACCACCAATCTGAATACCAATTGACGCAAAATTCGCAAAACCACACAAGGCATAGGTAGAGATAATCAAAGCTTTGTTCGACACAAAGACACCTGCTTCCTTCATTCCTCCCATTGAAGTATAGGCAACAAACTCATTGATAATCGTTTTTTCACCCAACAACTGACCCACCGATACTATGTCTGCCGAAGGCGTTCCCAACAGCCAAGCAATCGGAGCAAACAAAAATCCAAAAATCAATTCCAATTTTAAGCCCTCATATTTTCCATCACTTGCCGAACTGATTAAGTCATTGATGCCCGTATAATAGCCAATAAAATCAAACAAAATACCATTCATCATCGCCATCAAAGCAGTAAAAACCAACAACATTGCACCCACATTGACCGCCAATCTCAAACCATCCGTTGTACCTTTGGTGATGGCATCCAAGATATTGCTGCCCACGATTGTATTCGGAACAGTCAAAGGTTCGTTCACATTGATAAAATTGGTTTCGGGAACCATCATTTTGGCCGCTACAATTGCCGCAGGCGCAGACATAATCGAAGCCGATAGTAAATGAGTCGCAAATAGCAATTGTTGTTCGGGGTTGTCGCCTCCCAAATATCCCACATACGCTGCAAACACACTTCCTGCAATCGTAGCCATACCGCCTGTCATCAAACACATGATTTCAGAACGGGTCATGCGCTCCAAATAAGGCTTGACTACAAAAGGAGCTTCCGTCTGACCAATAAAAATATTTGCCGCAGCCGCCAAACTTTCAGCACCCGATAAGCGCATCGTTCGACTCATCACCCAAGCAAAACCTGCTACAATGCGTTGTAAAATACCAAGATAGAACAAAATAGAGGCCAAAGCTGCAAAAAATACGATAGTCGGCAAGACATTGAAGGCAAAATTCACCAAAGGCCCTTCAATATTCCCAGTTAGGAAACTCGCAAACAAAAAACTCGCCCCTGCATTGGTAAACTCCAATACCTTCACAAAAAACTTCGAAATGAATTGAAAAATTTGGTAAATAAAATGGACTTTTAGGACTGCCACTGCAAAGATCAACTGCAATGAGATTCCATTGACCACCAAGTTCCAGTCAATTGCCTTTCGATTGACACTCAGTAAAGTAGCTGTCCCTAAAAGAAATGCCATTCCGATACAACCCCTCACTATGTCGTTCAGTGCTACTGCAAAATCGGATTCATAGAATGTGAAAAAAAGTAAGGCTAAAAAAGCCAGGCCTAAGACAATGAGTGATTTAGGGCGTATGGAAGTATCATGATCTAAAACACTTGGTTCACTTGTGGACATTCGTTGTTTGATTTAGTAAATAATACTAAGAAATTGAGCCATTTGAAGAGATAGCAGAAGTTTCAACACCTTTGCAGTCTATTTTATGAAGATGGCGGGCTAAAAATATAGATTGTAAGGGCGATTTCCAAATATTAGCTAGAGTTGATTTTTTAGAGAAATACCTAAATTTCTTTTTTACAGTCTGAAAGCCCCCAAATGAGTCTTCCCTTTTCGCCCCAATTTTCGATCTTCAAAATACCGTTGAAGCGCAAAAACCGTTGAAGTAAAAGCAATATCCTCCCACGGAATTTCTTGCTCAGTAAACAATTGAACCTCCAAACTTTCCACGCCTTTACTAAAATCGAGATTTTGAAGCCGAGCCAAAAAAAGCAAATACACTTGATTGACATGGGCAAGGTTATAAACACAGTGCAATCCTTCAATCTCAACCGTTGCTTTTGCTTCCTCCCAAACCTCTCGTTTTGCGCCCTCGTCCGTAGTTTCCCCATTCTCCATATAACCCGCAGGCACATTCCAAAAACCATATCGAGGTTCAATTGCTCGCTTGCATAGTAGGACTTTATCCTCCCAATACACCATGCAGCCTACCACCATTTTAGGGTTTTGATAGTGAATGGTATGACAATTGCTACAATACTGTCTTTCAAAACTATCATCTGGCATGGAGGTCAAGCCAATATCTGCGCTGCCACAATTACTACAAAAATTCATACCTTTATTTTTTATTTGAATTTGTATTTCTATGTCCGAAAAAAACACCATAAACGACACCTATCAGACCTTAAAAGAACTGTCAATAGGTGAGTATAAGGAGAAAGGTAGTAAATTTATCGCTTATGCAAAGGCAGTATATGAAGAAGAAGATGTAAAATCATTTTTGGAAGAAATCAAACAAGAACATCCAAAAGCAAGGCATCACTGTTATGCTTATCGTTTGGGTTTGGACAAAGAAAAGGACTATCGAGCCAATGATGATGGCGAACCCTCTGGCACAGCCGGTCGTCCTATCATTGGGCAGATAGACTCCAAGGGTTTGTCTAATGTGATGGTTATAGTGGTGCGCTATTTTGGCGGTACAAAATTGGGCGTTCCTGGCCTTATCCGTTCTTATAAAACGGCGACCAAAGAGGCCTTGGAAATAGCAGAAATTGAAGAAAAACGCCTTATGAAGTTTTTTCAACTGCAATTTCCTTACATACTCATGAATGAAGTAATGCGAATTGTGAAAAAAAATGACATTGAAATACAAAGTCAAGGTTATGACAACGAATGTTTATTGAATGTCACTGTGGCAGAAGGAGATGTGGAGCAGAAACTACAAGAATTGGAAGAGGTTAGGGGAGTGGAATTGAAGGAATTGTGAAATGGTTGGATGGCGTAGCCACATCACGAATTGCTTATTTTGAATAGTTTATGTGGTTCATCGAAGATTTTAGTGGAATGAGACTTTTGTAGTTTATTCTTGAAGATATGGAGTGTTTGGAAATCAGTATGCTCTGAAAAGTAAACTACAAAAGTCTTTAACTCCTTCACTAAAAATATCCATGAGTCGTTTATGTGGTGTTGGGGCCATGCCCCTAAATGTCTTTTTTACGGCATATTCTACAAACAAGTTCGCAGCATTGCTTTTTAAAACTGAAAAATAGAAAACAAAAAAATACATAATACATACAATGAAAAATATCTTTTTGCTAATGTTCTGTCTTACAGCCTTTATAGTGCTGGCAGCCTATCAATATCCCGCTGCAAATGTTGCTACAAAAACAAATCCTTACCAAGCTAAAGCGCATTTTGACAAGGTAAATGTGGGGCAAAAAAACATCGAAAGTGGCATCGAAAGCTATGCATATAAACTGTTGCCGAACAAAAAATCTGCACAAATGACTCTTGAATTGGAGGAGGTGAGAGAAGGTTCGACAGGCTATCATTACCGCTATCAGCCTCACTTCAATGGATTACCAGTTTACCGCAGTTATGTACAGGTAAATGTGAATTGGAGTGGGGAAATTTGGTCTGCTACTGAGTTGACACTCGATTTTGACAAAGTACAAAAAAGCAAATTGCAGTTGTCTAAATCGTATGCTGCATTGAAGCAATTGTCAGGTTCTTTTCTTAAAAAAAAGAACTTTGAATTGGAAAGTGAAATACGAGCAGTCATTTACTTCAATAGTGAGGAAAATGCAGTAATTGGAGTCCAATTTCGAGGCATCAACGAAACGACCCATGAATTTGTAGAATATGTGTTGGATTTGGAGGGAAATGTGTTATCGGCAAAAGATCAAAATCGTCATTATAAAACACCTCCAAAAGCCAAAGCTGCAACCTTAGAAACGGCAACTGCCTATGTTTTTTTACCAGATCCTGTCACCTCAGCAAATGCAACGTATGGATTGAATGGTAACTTTAGAGATAAAATTGATGCGGACAGTCCTGAATTGACAGCCGAGCGAAAAGAAGTAACCATTGAAGTAACACTCAACAATGGTGTCTATCGTTTGGAAAATGATGCTTTTGGATTTGGAGAATTTGATCCTCGTGTAGTGCCACCTGTTACGGTGACTTCTCCCATTTTTGATTTTACCCGATCCGAAGATGCCTTTGAGGATGTAAATGCTTATTACCACCTCAATGCTTATAGAGATTACTTGGTAGGTTTGGGGACATTGACTAGTGAGTGTGGTTTGAATGTAAATGTAAATCCCCTTAAAAATCTGTATATTGCAGTAGATGCACACTCTTTTCAAAAGTCAGATGGCACTTTTGAAGACCAATCCATGTTTCAGTATGGCGGATCTCAAAGCAAATTGTTGTTTGGAGAAGGCGGAGTAGATGATGCAGAAGATGCAGATGTGATTGTGCATGAATACGGTCATGCAGTTTCGCATACTTACTGCGCTTTCTGCAATTATGGTTACGAAAGATTGGCATTGGATGAAGCAATTGGCGATTATTTTGCCGTTTCGTATTCTCGCAGTATTAGCGAGTATAATTGGTGGAAAATGTTCAGTTGGGATGGTCACAATGAGTTCTTTTCAGGTAGAAATACGAATACCAGCAAAAGGTATCCCGATGCCATGCACTATTTGGCAGAAGATCCAGAAAGTGAAGTAAACGAGAGTTTTATTTATCCCGATAGCGAGATTTTTTCGTCTGCAATGATGGAAATATGGGAGGTTTTGGGACGAGAAAATGCGGATAAATTGATGTTGGCAAGTTTGCCTACCTTTACGGGTGATATCAAAATGTCGACTGCTGCCGAATTGATGTCGGCAACCTACACTCAACTATGTGGCGATGCTAAATTGAATTCGATTAATACCTTGTTGTCTTTGAGGGGGTTGATAGATTTTAGTCTCAATGCAGGGCCTGACCAAAACATTTGTTTGGGTGAAACGGTTATTTTGGGCGAAAATCTGGTGGTGTCAGACGATTTAGAAGTATTTTGGAGTCCAGGAGAAACCATTCTTGACAGCCTTCAAGTTACTGCAACAGCATCCCCTGATTTTTCGGGTTATTATTACCTTAACATCCAAAATGCTGAAACAGGATTTTTGTTACGAGATTCTCTTTTTGTAGAGGTTGACTACTGTTTTGTCAATCCTCCCGATAAGCGTATTGTATTGCTCAATTCTGACCGATTCTTCAACAAACGGGGCAACTTGATTATTGAAGTTCCCAAAAATACGGAGAATACGATCATTGAAGTATTTGATGTTTTTGGCCATTTGATGGGCGAATATGTTGCAGAAGGAGATACCCGTATTGAGTTGATACAAGACGATTTGAAGGCAGGTATTTACCTCATTCGAGTCATGGCAGATGAAAGGGAAGCCGTGTTTAAGGTAGGCAGAGCAAGGTGATTTAGATGAAAGACATAAGACGAAAGATTAAAAACTGAATACATTGTTTCTTAAATTTCTTTATATTTCATTCCGATGAAATCGGAATCCCGGATGTGTAGAACTACAAGTAATATTTTTTTCTAAGGGACGTAGCCTCGATACCACAGATAATCAGTTATTTAGTTGTGCCAAAGTTACGCTCCTTATGGTTACTATTCTATTTATTTTCTACAAACAGGGTCAGGGCTGTGGCCTTGCAAATGTCAAATAATTTTCGTTACAAGGTAGTCAAGACTAAAGATTTTTTTTCATTTTCATTTGTTGATATATGAACCCAATTGGCGAATCAGAATTGATTTTAAACCCCGATGGCAGTATTTACCACCTCAATTTGTTGCCATCCGACATTGCAGATACCATCATCACTGTTGGCGATCCCGACCGTGTAGCGATGGTTTCCAAATACTTCGACACTATTGAAGTGATTAAGCACAAACGCGAATTTGTTACCCATACGGGAATGTGCAGAGGCAAACGTTTGACAGTGATTTCAACGGGTATTGGCACGAGCAATATCGAGATTGTCTATACCGAATTAGACGCTTTGGTCAATATTGATTTGGAAACAAGAGAGGTGAAGGAAAAACCTAACTCGCTAAATTTCATTCGAATAGGCACTTCTGGAGGCTTGCGAAAAGGCATTGAAGTAGATAGTTTTGTGGCATCGGCTTTTGGTATTGGCTTGGACAATCTGATGGCTTTTTACGATTTTCAGCCCAACGAAGAGGAGGAGGAAATTCAAGAAGCATTGCCCGAATTGGCTCGCTACCTGCAACCTTATGTAGCCCAAGCTTCCTACGAATTGCTGCAAACAGTGGCAGCGGATGTAATTAAAGGCATTACCATCACCAGCCCTGGCTTTTATGCTCCACAAAGCCGCACCTTGCGGGTTTCGCCTATGTTGAAAAACAAATTGCAACTGTTACAAGAATTTGAATTTGAAGATTCGCCCTACCAAATAACCAACTTCGAAATGGAAACGGCAAGTATGTATGCTTTTGCCCGTTTGTTTGGACACAATGCTTTGTCTATGAATGCTATTATCGCCAATCGAGTAGAAAATACTTTTAGTGAAGACCCAAAAGCAGTGGTCGAAAAGCTGATTGTGTTTGTGTTAGATAAATTGTGTGATGAATAGGGGAAGTTGCGGTTTCTTGTCATGTGAATTTAAATGCAATTCAATCCATTTTGAAACAGAGAGAATTGAAACTGCATCATTCAGTTTACTTCCTTCAAAAGTAGGTAAAACGAAGTAGAACAGCAAAAAGTAAATAAATGGCAATTCATAAGTCCGTTTCCGATTTCTTTGGAACAGGTATCCCTTGAATATTTGTAGAAAATAGTGCAAGCAATTACAGAACTCCATCCCGATTTATCATCGGGACAGGTTTCCGTTCAAGCACTAAATACAATAAGCAAATACTGCTGTGGTTCAACTCCAAAAGGAGTTGTAATGATACCTTCTTCTATATTTCTACAAATATTTGACTCCTAAATGAGTCTTAAATAAAAGCTGCCACTTATTTAGCGTATGCTGTAGTACAATAGTTCGTGTAGAAATCACAATAATTTAATTATCAACAATTTAGAGAACAAATTTTATTTTGCTAATTATTTGATAATCAAAACTCTATGCCTCCGTGCCTCTGTGTTCATTAAAAATTGCACGAACTATTGGTAGTAAGCAGTTCTATTTTTTTAGAACTCAAATACTGTACAATTACTGCCAAAATTTTTTTATTCAGTGCTGCTTCAAAACAAAACTAACTCAAAACCAAACAAAACCATTCTCCACCTGTTTTCCTTCTTTACAATGTTTTCAAACATTCAAAAGAAGCCATGAAGCACCATATAAAAATAGCAATTCTACTCATAACCACTTTCTTGCTCGTCAATTGCGAAAAAGAAATTACCCTCGACTTGCCTAACCCTGTTCCTCAAATCGTAGTAGAGGGAAGTATTTATAGTGGACAAACTCCCATAGTCATTCTCAATACTAATTTCCCCTATTTCGGTACATTTACCCTCGAAAACTATCAACAAAATTTTGTTAGAGGTGCAAAGGTTACCGTATCTGATGGCTCTAAAACAGTAGAATTACAGGAATTTTGCTGGTCGGATTTAACCGAAGCAGAACAGCAATTGTTGGTCGCATTTGGAGGAGGGGATAATGGCATTATTCCAGATTCGATTCCAGACAATTTTGATTATTGTTTGTACACTTCCTTTCCTCCACAAATTTTGGGTGAAATTGGCAAAACTTATACCCTATATATTACCACACAAGAAGGGGAAACTCTATCTGCCATTACTTCGATTCCAAAACCTGTACCTTTCGATTCAATTTGGGCAGAACAGCATACCAATAAAGAGTTTGAAAAATATTGGCGTGTATATGGTTCACTAAAAGATCCTGCTGAGTTGGGGAACTACTACCGCCTTTTTACCCAACGCAACGATGAACCTTTCTATCCTGCACCTCGTTCCGTTTTTGACGATTTGTTGGTCAATGGCAAAAAATTTTACTTCCCACTAGATAAAGGACAGCCCCAAAGCAGTCCAATTGATATTGACACCTATGGTTATTTTGAAGTCGAAGATACAGTTCAGGTTCGCTGGACTTCAATTGACCAAGCGAGCTATGATTTTTGGCGCACATTGGAGTTTAGCAGCAGTGCAAACGGCCCTTTTGGTGGTTCTACTCAGGTGATTGACAATGTGGAAGGAGGTTTCGGTATTTGGTGTGGCTATGGCGTAAGCGAGGTTGGGTTGGTGATTGAAAAATAGGAATATTTGACCTGTTGTAAGTAGTTAGCCATATTTAATCTTAACAATCAAAATTTTTCAAACAACTTTTTATCAGTGTTTTCGTCGCTATTTTAATTTACTACTTATCCAACTACCAAATGAGCTTTTTCTTTCGCTATCCCAATTTCTGCAATTGTGCCTGCGGTAAATTGCAGAAAATCCTCTTCAATTCCATCGCTGAAAATCACTCCGCCTTGTGGCATCAAAGATTCAATGTGCAAATGTTCTTTTTGGTGAATCAAACCCGCCGACATCGAAATATTGGAAGTTCGGCTGAGAAAAGGCTCACGTACAATGAACACCAATTTGTCAGTATCCCACGGCAAAGGTTCTTGGGAAATGGATTGGGCTGTTGAAAAACTCGACTTTGTAGATTTGGATATTTTTGCAGGAGAAAATCTGCCAGTCATTGGGTCAATACTGGATGAAAAAGTAGAGGTGATGCCGTTTGCCATATTGATTAGAGAAGATAGCCAACCTGTTGAACCTGCACCTGTTGAAACGATGATGCCACTCGAAGATTGACACTCCGTTTGTTGGTGAAAGGTAAGATTGTAGCGAGCTGAGCGGTGACTTTGAGGACCAATGAATAAGTCGTTGAAAGCCAACAAACGCTGTCCGTCATTGAGGCGAGCTTCTGCCATCGTAACCTCTTTGTGTTGGTATCTTCCCGCCAATGTTTTTTCGACAATGCGCTCAATGTCTTTGGTTTGGAAAGGCAACAATATACCATCATATTGAGTTGGGTCGGGGTTTATGCCAATAATCGGAATCCCGTATGCATATTTTGCTGTATTTGCCACTAAGCCATCTTGCCCAACCACTACTACAATGTCTTGATTGGAAAACAGGTAATTGGGTAAAAATTCCTTGCTAATCACCTTCGATTTCGCCACTCCCTGCAAATCTTTCTGCACCTGTTCTACCGAAAAATTCATCACATCATCCTCCTTCTTCAATGCGTCAAAGTCACTCCCTTGACGTTCCAAATAAAACTTGGCCTGAGAAATGGTATTGAAGCGTTTTTTGAGTTTCTCCAATCGGGTTTTGGCAGTAACGATGATAACTCGCTCTTTTTGAAGTCCACACATGGCTGAATATGCTTTTAGCGTTACTATTCAGCATTAGGCGGAATTGACAAGTTTAGAGTAGGTATTATTATCTTCAAAGAGGTCAACTAAAGCTTCGAAGACATTCACCCCTTGCTTACGGGCGGTCATAATATAACTTCTAATTCTTGCAAAATACTGAGCCCCTTTCTTTGACCTAAAACAGCCAGATATTTTTTGTTTGAGCTTCATCATTCTAATATCTCGCTCTGAAAAGTTATTGTCGAATGGCACTTGAAAATCAACTAAAAAACGGATAATATCGTCTTTGAAGTCTCTCATTCTTTCCAGTAGATTCAGCGGCTTGGTTTTAGCTACAGGACCTGGTTTCTTCACTTTTGGAGGGGTAAAAGGATTCGCCTCAAAGCCCTGTTGAATAATGAGGTCGTATCTCTTTTGATATTTCCTTAGAGTTTGCTTTGATAGTGAGGATTTTCCCTTCAAAACAGCTCTATCTCGGACTTTTTTCATCTTGCAAAGTAAGGCAGCTAATTCATCTGCCCAATCTTGTTTGAATCGTTCTTTGATGAACTTCAATTCCCTAAGCAAATGAGCATTACACAAACCATGTGTGCATTCATACTTCAGGTAACTTTTCCAAAAATCATGTATGGCAATGCCTTCAAAGTCAGGCAAAATACCAATATCGTCCATTGCATCATTGCCTCTTTTCTGATGCACCTCATAATAGGCATGGTCTTCTGTGGAACAGCTATGAAGCCACCAACATTTAGCCATTACTCGAAAACCTGTCTCGTCAAAACCTGCAATAGTGGCAAGTGTCAAAAGAGCTTTCAACTGTTCTTCAAAAGTTGCCAACTGTTCAAAAGCATATTTTTGGGTATTGTTTAGCGTACCTGTACTCAACCTATGCTGAAATACATCCTCTATCAATTCTGCACTTCGCTCATAAGGAAGTAGCTGATAGTTTTGCAAGTAAACCAAAAAGCCTTTGATATTTGAGCCATATTGAACATAGTGATTCACGCCCACAGGAAAAGAGGCTCGGGTCTCATGCCCACAACTACATTTTTTTACTTCTGCTTGATGCTCTGTCACTTCAAGTTGAAGGGGTGGAATATCATACACCTGACGGCGGTAAGTCTTTTTCACGCCACAATCACTCAAATCTTCACCACAACACTCACATCTACTGACTCTATGTACCTTTATATGGTCAGGAGTCTCAACCATTTTGAGATTATGTCCTTTATGCCCTTCTTGTCCGCCTACCTTGCGTTTGGTTTTTTTCCGTAGATTTTTAGGTTCGGGTTTATCTTTATAAGGATTATCTGTTGAGGGCGGCTTTGAACTATTTTGACTATTTTTACTCAGTTGGTTTTCCAATTCTTGGATGCGAGCTTCCTTTTGAGCCAATTGTTGTTCAAAATAGCTACATATCTCGCCAATCAATTTTTGAATGGAAAGTGATAGAAGTGCCACTATTTTTTGTAGTCGTTGGGGAAGCATGGCATAAAATAAAAATAATTTCAATTTTTCGCACTATTTCACAGTACTTTTTTTGAAAATTATGGGGTGCTGAATAGTAACCTTTTAGCTTTTATTTCATTAAATCCTGTAATAAATCAGGAGTAATATTCAAAGTACCAATTTGTTGTGCATTTTCGGCAAGTTCTCTAAAAGCAATCGCAATATGTTCCTTAGAACCACTATCTCCCTTCAATGCCATCAAAATACGCCAATCCACCTCCTTGTATTGAGTCATCATTTTCTCCAATCTATAAGCCTCCGTATCTGCCTGTTTGCGTCGATTTTCTGTCTCTAAATCAATCAATTGTTGTCGTTGGTTCTCTACTTCAATATCAGCTGCAATGGTCATTTCACGGAGTTTGCGGTCATTTTCAGCTTTTTCGATATCTGCCTCCATTTTCTTTTGCGAAATCTGTTTTTTCTTTTCCTCCACCGCAATTTGGGTGTTCAACTCCGACTCTTTGATGGTACGTTCCTGCTCTACTGCAAATTTTCGACGGGCATAAATGGCTTCATCTGCCTCTTGTTGAAGGGCTTCTCTGGTTTGAGCTTCTAAAGCACGAGTCATTTCAGGCATTGCTTTTACCGCCAAGATATTAATACTCAAAGGTTTTACACCCAACAATCGCACAACTTCTGAACCCGCCAATTCATTCAAAATGGTTTGCTCCATAGCCGAAGAACTGCGAATTGCTTCCTTCAAAGACAAACCTTGAATAAGGGTTTTTACTGCCGCTTGTATCTCATTCACAAGCCGTTGAGAGAGTTTCTCAAAATCATCGGAAGTGTATTTACCTCGAAAATCAACGGTATAATCCAGTAGTTCTGCCAACTGTTTTGGGTCGTCAATTTGGTAAGTAAGCTGTCCTTGAACAGTAACGGATTGATAGTCAGCCGTAAATTCTTCAAAGATAAAAGGCGCATCGTCACTACCCGAAGGAATGGCTACTATTGAAGAAGTGGGTTCATAGTACCAAAAAGAAAGTCCTTTTCCTTCTTTTTTTGCTTTACCACCTTTGTAGTGAATGACGTATTTGTTTGCATCGAACTTAATGTATCTTATTCCAAGCATTTGTGATAGCGATTATGATGGTTGTTTAAGAGGTTTTGGAGCTTAATTTCAAGCATTAAACAAAGCGGTAATAGATTGAGTTCCAAAATTGAAATGGATTTTTTTATGAAAAAACAAAATCTTTTGTAAGATCAAATCAAATAAGATGATTAGCTATATAAAAGACTTGTATTGTTAAAAAAATCCAAACATCCTTAGTATAAAGCAAATTCAAATTAATAACTTTGCGCCCTGAAACAATATCTTGAAAAATAATCATAAAATTACAGAAAAGAGTATTTAAGTTATGGGAAAAACGATTACGTTATTAATTCCGTTATTTGGTGTCTTGGCTTTGCTATTCACTTTTTGGAAATCAAAATGGGTAGCCAACCAAGCTGTAGGAACAGATAGAATGGCACGAATAGCCAAAAGTATTGAAGAAGGTGCAATGGCATTCTTAAGTGCAGAATACAAAGTCCTTGCGATTTTCGTATTTGTAGTAGCTATTTTGTTGGGTATTGGTGGAGCTTCGGATACAAATAGTTCTCCAATGATTGCGGTGTCTTTTATCTTGGGTGCATTTTGCTCTGGATTAGCAGGTTACATCGGCATGAAGGTTGCTACCAAAGCAAATGTAAGAACAACTAATGCTGCTCGTACTAGCTTAGGCAGTGCCTTGGAAGTTGCTTTTGCAGGTGGTTCTGTGATGGGTATGGGCGTTGTTGGTTTAGGTGTGATTGGTTTGGGAACATTGTTCTTGATTTACCAAAACTTGGGATGGAACATCAACCAAGTGATTACCGTATTGACAGGTTTTTCTTTTGGAGCTTCTTCTATTGCTTTGTTTGCACGTGTGGGCGGTGGTATTTATACCAAGGCAGCAGACGTTGGAGCAGACTTAGTAGGTAAGGTAGAAGCAGGTATTCCTGAAGATCACCCATTGAATCCTGCTACTATTGCAGACAATGTTGGCGACAATGTTGGAGATGTTGCAGGGATGGGAGCAGACCTTTTTGAGTCTTATGTGGGGTCTATTATTGCTACAATGGTATTGGGTGCTGCGTTTATTGGCAGTGCTACTGTTGGCGGGCAAGCATGGGGTACAGGTACAGAAGCTTTTGATGGACTTTCTGCTATTTTGTTACCTTTGGTATTGGCTGGTGTAGGTATCGTTACTTCGATTATAGGAACTTTCTTTGTGAAAGTCAAAGAAGGTGGTGATCCTCAAAAAGCCTTGAATATGGGTGAGTTTATTTCGGCGGGAATCATGTTGGCGGCTACTTTTTTGATTGTAAGAGCAATGCTTCCTGATGTATGGACTTACAATGGAATCGAATACAATGAAATGGGCGTATTTTATGCGGTTATTTTCGGTTTGGCTGCAGGTTTGTTGATCGGTTTGATTACCGAACACTATACTGGAACAGGCACAAAACCTGTTAAATCAATTGTAGATCAGTCTTCAACTGGTGCTGCTACGAACATTATTGCAGGTTTGGGAGTAGGTATGGAGTCAACTGCTATTCCAATTATTGTGCTTTGTATCGCTATTATTGGAGCGCATCATTTTGCCGGTTTATACGGTATTGCGATAGCAGCAGTAGGTATGTTATCGAATACAGGTATTCAATTGGCAGTTGATGCTTATGGCCCTGTTTCGGACAATGCAGGTGGTATTGCCGAAATGAGTGATTTACCAAAAGAGGTGCGTCAGCGTACCGATAAATTGGATGCGGTAGGAAATACAACGGCTGCAATTGGTAAAGGTTTTGCGATTGGATCGGCTGCTTTGACAGCATTGGCTTTGTTTGCTGCTTTTATGACAACTGCTGGTATTACAAGCATCAACATTGCTAATCCTATGGTAATGGCAGGTTTATTCTTGGGGGGTATGTTGCCTTTCTTGTTTTCTTCAATGGCTATGAATGCCGTTGGACGTGCCGCAATGGACATGATCACAGAGGTTAGACGACAGTTTAAAACCATTCCTGAATTGACCGCAGCTTTGGCAGTGATGCGTAAAAATGATGGTAAAGAAATGAACACTTGGTCTGCAGCGGATAAAGCTACTTTTGACGCAGCAGACGGCAAAGCGGAATACAGCAAATGTGTAGAAATTTCCACCAAAGCTTCTATCCGTGAGATGGTGAAACCTGGTATGTTGGCAGTATTGGCCCCAGTGGTGATTGGTTTTGGCCCTCTTTTGTTTGGAAGCAATGGCGGTGCTGAAATGTTGGGCGGTTTGTTGGCTGGTGTTACAGTTACTGGCGTATTGATGGCGATTTTCCAATCAAACGCTGGTGGTGCATGGGACAATGCTAAGAAAATGTTTGAAGAAGGTGTGGAAATCAAAGGTGTGATGACTTACAAAGGTTCGGATGCTCACAAAGCAGCTGTAGTAGGTGACACTGTTGGTGATCCTTTCAAAGATACTTCTGGTCCTTCATTGAATATTCTTTTGAAATTGATGTCAGTTGTGGCATTGGTTATTGCTCCTTTTTTATAAGGAGTGATTGATGGTTGGTAACTGGCGATTAGTTGCCAATCCTATTATAACGAAACTCCCTATCAAACCAATTGGTTTGGTAGGGAGTTTTTGTTTTTTGCTATATTTAAAGTACAATAGTGTGAGAAAATATGTTCAGGTTGATTTCACAAAATAAATATCCTTAATAAAATTGTCTCCACATCTGTCCACCATGAAAATGGCTTTGAAACTACCTATGTCTACATATTTGTCCCCCTCTTATTTTCCAAAAACACACGCTATCTACTTATATTTGTCACTCCCTTTTAAGATACGTTCATACCATACATTTTCTCCTCCCCTTCGTTTACAAATAGATTTTTGCTCTTTCCTCCCTTCAAATCAGACTAAAATCTTATTTGAATCAATTTTTTAAACTAAAAACACATGAACAATTACTCTACAAAGTTTTTGTTATCCGCCCTACTCTGTTTTTCTGTGCTAATTATCGCCCAAAATTTTCTAATCAAAGACAAGGGAATCACTGACAAAAAAGAGATCAGAGAAAAGCCCTCAGAAGAAGAAAAGACAAAAGAAGAAAAGGCTCGGACAGTAGGCGAGCGACTTCAATATGAGTACGACCTTCAAAAAAATCCCAAAACTGGAAAAATTCCAGAAGGGGTCAAAGAATTGGAATTGAAGGCCGCCATGAAAGTCCCTATTTTTAGAGGTTCAGGAAGCTTGGAAAAAGGGGCATCTGATTTTACCATTACCCCAAGAGCGCGGCAATTTGGGTGGACGCACCCGTTCTATCCGTTTTGACGTGCGAAACGCCAACATCATGTTGGCAGGAGGAGTGAGTTCAGGTGTATTCCGAAGCACCGATGGCGGAACGACTTGGGTAAAAGTTTCCCCCAACGATCAAATCCACAATGTCACCTCTCTTGCACAAGATACCCGTGCAGGACAAGAAGACACCTGGTACTACGGCACAGGAGAATTGGAGGCTTCCACTTCTTTAGGAGATGCAGGCTACAAAGGATTTGGAATCTGGAAATCAACCGATAATGGAGTCACTTGGACAGCCTTAACCGCCACCCAAACAGGAACATTAGAAGGAGGCGATAACCCCTTTGATTTTGTCCACAGAATCGTAGTAGATCCGACCAATGGCACTGTATATGCCGCCGCAACCGATGTAATCCAACGTTCTACCGATGGTGGCACGACTTGGGAACAAGTTTTGGGAATCTTTAACTTTGATGTGTATTCCGATATAGCCGTCACCTCCACAGGACGCTTATATGCCGCCTTTGACGGCACAAGCGACAGCGATGGCGTTTGGACATCCACCACAGGAGCAAACGGTTCTTGGACAAAAATTGCAGGAACGGGATCTGCAAGTACTCCCGCAGGTTGGAACACAGTAGATAACTATGGTCGAATCGTGATAGCCGTTGCACCGAGCAGCGAAAATATCTTGTATGTACTCTACGACAACAAAACCGTCAGCGATTGTGCTGGCACACCTGCACCAGAAGCAGATTTTTACAAATGGAATCAAACCACCACTACATGGACGAATTTATCCGCCAATTTGCCCGACGAATAAGGTTGCGACATAGGCAACGACCCTTTTTCCCATCAAGGAGGATATGACTTGACCGTTGTGGTCAATCCAGCAAATGCGAATCTGGTATTTATTGGAGGAACAAACATTTACCGCTCGACCAATGGTTTTTCTTCCACTGCGGGAACAACCCGAATTGGAGGTTATTTGAATGCCACTGGAGCGGCACAATACAATGTAGGAGGTGTAACACATCACTCAGATATTCATGATATTGTTTTTGCCCTGGCAACAATGATATTGTATATACAGGCACAGACGGAGGAATCCACAAAGCAGACATTACCGTGACACCTGTAGAATGGACGAGCCTCAACAACAGTTATGTCACCTACCAATACTACTATGTGGACATCAACCCTACCACAGGAAACAGTTTGGTCGTTGGTGGCGCACAAGACAATGGAACAACCAGCATCAGCACAGGAATGACTGCAAAATCAATTGGAGGAGGAGATGGAGTTGCAGTAGGCTGCATATCGGGTACAGACACCGACAACCAAAACGTATTGTACGGCTCACAAAATGGAGATATTTCCCGCAGTGTCTTTACCGCAGGAGTGGAAGATTACTTTGACATCAAACCAGCAGGTTCAACCAGTCTTTTCGTAACCTACTTTCACTTAGACCAAGACAATACCAATTATTTGTACTATGCGTCTGAAGGAAACCTATACAGAACACGAATCGCCTCGACAATTGAAGATGGAACTGTGACCAACAATAGTGCGACTGGTTGGCAAAACTTGACAGGAGTAGGCACTGCAACAACGGGGATATTCAATCCATGTCAACTTCACGAAATGGTGCTTTTGCAGGAAGTACTTATTCTGCTACCGATACCAATAGAAAATTATTTATCGGCACGAGCGATGGCAAAGTGTTTCGCTTGAACAACCCAGCGTTTTCTACTGCTGCAACTGCCCCGTCAATATCACCCCCGCAGGAGGTTCAGGAGTAGTGAGCAGTATTTCTGTGAATCCAGAAAATGACAATGAAGTGTTGATCACCTATTCCAACTACGGCATCATCAATGTGTATCACACGACCAATGCCAATGCAGCAAGCCCAACATGGACAAATGTGGAAGGTTCGACCACAGCAGTACAATTGGCTTCTATTCGCTCAAGTAGCATTGTGAAAGGAGCAACTTCAACGTATTACTTAATAGGAACTTCAACAGGTTTGTATTGCACCAGCACCTTGAGTGGAGCAACTACGGTATGGGAAAGAGTGGTAAATGATATTGGTTATGCTGTAACCAGCCATATACGATTGCGAGCAAGTGACAATACTTTGGTAGCAGGAACACACGGAAATGGAATGTTCCAACTGGTATTGGTTACTCCAACGTGTACCGATGGCATTCAAAACGGCGATGAAACAGGTGTTGATTGCGGTGGAAGTTGCCCAACAGCTTGCCCGACCTGTACCGATGGCATTCAAAACGGCGATGAAACAGGTGTTGATTGCGGTGGAAGTTGCCCAACAGCTTGTCCGACCTGTACCGATGGCATTCAAAACGGTGATGAAACAGGTGTTGATTGCGGTGGAAGTTGCCCAACAGCTTGTCCAACGTGTACCGATGGCATTCAAAACGGTGATGAAACAGGTGTTGACTGTGGTGGAAGTTGCCCAACAGCTTGTCCTACTTGTAGTGATGGACTTCAAAATGGCGATGAAACAGGTGTTGATTGCGGTGGAAGTTGTCCAACAGCTTGTCCTACTTGTAGTGATGGACTTCAAAATGGGGATGAAACAGGTGTTGATTGTGGCGGAAGTTGCCCAACGGCTTGTCCAACTTGCAGTGATGGACTTCAAAATGGCGATGAAACGGGTATAGATTGTGGCGGAAGTTGCCCAACAGCTTGTCCTACTTGCAGTGATGGCATTCAGAATGGAGACGAAACAGGCATTGATTGCGGTGGAAGTTGCCCAACGGCTTGTCCTACTTGTAGTGATGGCATTCAGAATGGGGATGAAACAGGTGTTGATTGTGGCGGAAGTTGCCCAACGGCTTGTCCTACTTGCAGTGATGGACTTCAAAATGGCGATGAAACAGGCATTGATTGCGGTGGAAGTTGCCCAACAGCTTGTCCTACTTGCAGTGATGGCGTTCAAAATGGCGATGAAACAGGTGTTGATTGCGGTGGAAGTTGCCCAACGGCTTGTCCTACTTGCAGTGATGGCGTTCAGAATGGAGACGAAACAGGTGTTGATTGCGGTGGAAGTTGTCCAACGGCTTGTCCTACTTGCAGTGATGGACTTCAAAATGGCGATGAAACAGGTGTGGATTGTGGTGGAAGTTGCCCAACAGCTTGTCCAACCTGTACCGATGGCATTCAAAACGGCGATGAAACAGGTGTTGACTGTGGTGGAAGTTGCCCAACAGCTTGTCCAACGTGTACCGATGGCATTCAAAACGGCGATGAAACAGGTGTTGACTGTGGTGGAAGTTGCCCAACGGCTTGTGCGACCTGTACGGATGGCATTCAAAACGGTGATGAAACAGGTGTTGACTGTGGTGGAAGTTGCCCAACAGCTTGTCCAACGTGTACCGATGGCATTCAAAACGGCGATGAAACAGGTGTTGATTGCGGTGGAAGTTGCCCAACAGCTTGTCCAACGTGTACCGATGGCATTCAAAACGGTGATGAAACAGGTGTTGATTGCGGTGGAAGTTGCCCAACAGCTTGTCCGACCTGTACCGATGGCATTCAAAACGGCGACGAAACAGGTGTTGATTGCGGTGGAAGTTGCCCAACAGCTTGTCCGACCTGTACCGATGGCATTCAAAACGGTGATGAAACAGGTGTTGATTGCGGTGGAAGCTGTCCAACAGCTTGCCCAACGTGTACCGATGGCATTCAAAACGGCGACGAAACAGGTGTTGATTGCGGTGGAAGTTGCCCAACAGCTTGTTCAACGTGTACCGATGGCATTCAAAACGGCGATGAAACAGGTGTTGACTGTGGTGGAAGTTGCCCAACGGCTTGTGCGACCTGTACGGATGGCATTCAAAACGGTGATGAAACAGGTGTTGACTGTGGTGGAAGTTGCCCAACAGCTTGTCCAACCTGTACCGATGGCATTCAAAACGGTGATGAAACAGGTGTTGACTGTGGTGGAAGTTGCCCAACAGCTTGTCCTACTTGTAGTGATGGACTTCAAAATGGCGATGAAACAGGTGTTGATTGCGGTGGAAGTTGCCCAACAGCTTGTCCAACGTGTACCGATGGCATTCAAAACGGCGATGAAACAGGTGTTGACTGTGGTGGAAGTTGCCCAACGGCTTGTGCGACCTGTACGGATGGCATTCAAAACGGTGATGAAACAGGTGTTGACTGTGGTGGAAGTTGCCCAACAGCTTGTCCTACTTGTAGTGATGGACTTCAAAATGGCGATGAAACAGGTGTTGATTGCGGTGGAAGTTGCCCAACAGCTTGTCCTACTTGTACCGACGGCATTCAAAACGGTGATGAAACAGGTGTTGATTGCGGTGGAAGTTGCCCAACAGCTTGCCCAACGTGTACCGATGGCATTCAAAACGGTGATGAAACAGGTGTTGATTGCGGTGGAAGCTGTCCAACAGCTTGCCCAACGTGTACCGATGGTATTCAAAATGGTGATGAAACAGGTGTTGATTGCGGTGGAAGTTGCCCAACAGCTTGTCCAACGTGTACCGATGGCATTCAAAACGGCGATGAAACAGGTGTTGATTGCGGTGGAAGTTGCCCAAATGTCTGTTCAACAGGAAATTATATTGATTTGGAATTGACCAAGACAGTGGACAATTCATTATTGGTCAAATTTACCAACCGCACATTTACCATTAGCGTGACGAATAAGGGAACTGTGATAGCGACAGGTGTAAGCGTAAAAGATAAAATCCCGACAGGAATGGCGTTTACTAGCGCAACGGTGAGTAAGGGAAGTTATGTATTGTTCAGTGAAACGTGGGTTGTGGGAACATTGGCTCCAAACGAAACAGCTACTTTAACTTTGAAGCTTTTCATCTTGAATGTAAATACTGCAATTACCAACTTTGCACAGGTTCAATCGGCAAATGAAACTGATGTGGATTCTACTCCCGGCAATGACACCGACAATACGCCCAATGAAGACGATGAGGCGGCTGCTACCATAAGTCCCGATGTTCAGCCCGACAAGATAGATTTGGAGTTAACCAAAACGGCAAATGTATCTCAAGCAGTGGCAGGGAATCAAGTGACCTACACTTTGACCTTATCCAACAAAGGCCCAGCGACAGCCACAGGTGTAAGCGTAAAAATCACTCCGCCAGTAGGTGTTCAGTATTTCAGTGATAATCCAAGTGCGGGAACTTACAGCAATGCCACCAAAACTTGGACAGTCGGCACAATCTTGAATGGACAGACCAAAACATTGCAGTTGACGGTGAATGTGATAAGCATCCCTAATCCAATCAAGTGCTTTTCACAAGTCCAAACGGCAAATGAAAGCGATGTTGATTCTACTCCTGGCAACGATACCGACCAAACTCCCAACGAAGACGATGAATCAAGCGTGACCATTATTCCTACTCCAACAGACAGTTTTATTGATTTGGAATTGACTAAAACGGTCAACAATACCGAATTGGTCAAATTTACGCACCGAACCTTCACCATTACAGTTGTCAACAAAGGTCCAATGACTGCAACAGGTGTATCGGTGAAAGACCAAATCCCAACGGGACAAGCATTCAGTGGAAGTACCGCTTCAAAAGGTTCCTACAGTTCTTGGAATGGTATATGGACAATTGGCACGCTTGCACCCAACGAAAGCGTTACTTTGAACATCACCATTTTCATTTTGACTGATAGCGCACCTGTAGTGAATTTCGCTCAGGTACAAACAGCCAACGAAACCGACATGGACTCCTCGCCTGGCAACGATACTGACAATACTCCCAACGAAGACGATGAAGACAACGCTACAATTGGAGCGAATACACAACCCGACAAGATTGATTTGCAATTGACCAAAAATGTATCACAAACGGAAGCAGAAGTGGGCGATTTCCTCACTTACTCTTTGGTGCTCCTCAACAAAGGTTCTGCAAATGCAACAGGCGTAAGTGTGAAAGATGCACTACCAAGTGGACTTTCTTATATAGGTTCTGCTGCCAGCAAAGGCACTTATGATTCTGGAACAGGAATTTGGACAATCGGAAATCTAAACAGCAACAGTACCGCAACTTTGACCATCAACGTCCAAGTAGAACAAATCAATGCACCGATTACCAACTTTGCACAAGTCCAAACCGCCAATGAAACGGATCTGGACTCTACGCCTGGTAATGACTCCAACAATACACCGAATGAAGACGATGAAGATGATGCTACGGTCAATCCTCCAACTATCTGTGACAATGTGACAGATGGCGGAAGTATTGGCTCTAACGAAACGGGTTGCAGCCCTTCTTTCGACCCTACAATGATTGTGAATGCGGCATTACCATCAGGAGGAACAGGTGCTTTGGAGTATTTGTGGTTCAAAAGCACAACGGGTACACCTTTCACTACTGCAAGCACTGATTGGTTTCCCATTGCAAACACCAACTCTCCCAACTTTGACCCAAGTTTCATTTCGCAGACCACTTATTATATTCGATGTGCTCGTAGATTTGGCTGTGAAGACTACGTTGGTGAATCCAATATGGTCATCAAAACCGTTGAAACTTGTGGAGGTGGGAATAAAATTGATTTGGAAGTCAATGTAACTGTTGACAAACCATTTACAACACTTTACCAAAACGTTACGTTTACCATCACTGTGACTAACAACAGTACGCTGACGGCAACAGGTGTTGAAGTGAAAAATTCTATTCCGGGTGGAATGGCATTCACTAGTCAGTCTGTTTCACAAGGTAACTTCAACCTCTATTTCCAGAAATGGAATGTAGGAACATTGACAGGTGGATCAAGTGCTACCATGAATTTGGTTTTGTTTACCTTGAATCTCAACAATCCTGTAGTCAATTTTGCACAGGTTTCTGCTGCAAATGAAACGGATTTGGACTCTACTCCAAACAACAACATTACTACGACACCAATTGAAGACGATGAAGCAGTAGCAACGGTTAGTTTGGCTGGAAGCAGTGGAGGAAAAGGAGTTATTGCTAATGCACCAGTTGACCGTGCTACTACTTTGGTATTGTACAGTATATCACCAGTTCCTGCAAGTGGTGACCTAACAGTATTGTTTCATACTGAAGGTTTCCAAGTAAATGTATTGATGTATGATGTGAGTGGTAAATTGTTGTCTCGAAAATCTCTGCAAACAGCTCGTGGCGACAATTCGATCCACTTAGATATTAGACATTTACCAACAGGTTTTTATACGCTGTCTATCGAAACACCAGAAGGTTATGTGAGGGGTAAGTTTGTAAAAGAGTAAAGAATAGTATTTTTTTTTAAGTTAAAGTGAAGAAGCTTGAAGTGAGACTTCTAACTTCAACGAATATTGGAAACTCCCTATCGAACCAATTGGTTTGGTAGGGAGTTTTTTTATTGTTTCGTTAAGGTACAAAATTCGACTGTGAGGTTGGATAGGGAATAAACAAGGTGGCACTCTACTGTAAAAAATGTATTTTTGCCATTTACCCTATTAATATTTGAGCATGAAAAACCCACTTATCTTTTCCATAATCCTCTTTTTACTTTGGATACCTGCAATTTGTGGGGAACCTGGCTTTATGGAAAAATACCATGCGACAAATCCTGTTTCACCAGACTCAACCTATACTTTTGAAGAAGAATTGACACTACATCAAAACTTTTTAGATAGTGCCATAAAAAATAAAAATAGTTTGCATCAATTCTATGGCTATATGTATTTGTCAGATGATTATGTTGATGTTCAAGATTACTCTAAAGCAATGGAGTATTTATTGAAGGCAGAGAAGTTTGCAATTGCAGCAAAAAATATTCTTTGGCAGGGAAGGGTTAATTTATATAAGGCTTCCCTCTACACAGATTTAGAAGATTATGAAATAGCACTTTGTTTTTTTGAACAATCCTTGTTTCAAGCTGAAATGGCAGCAGATAGTCAAAATGTAGCGATGAGTATGGAACAGATGGGAGCAATGTACAATTATTTGGACAACCATGAAAAAGCCCATGAATACTATGAAAAAGCGATTCCATTGATAAAAAAGTATTGTGGGGAAAGGTCTTTGGGAGTTACTTTGAGTAATTATGGTATTTTATTGGGGAATGAAGGTAAACCTCTAGATGCATTAAAATATTATAAAGAGGCTTTGCTTACTACTCCTGCCACAAAATCAACATATAGACAATCAAACTATCTAAGCAATATAGCATCGGCTTATTTTGATTTGGATAGTTTGGATAAGGCATTGGAATTGTGGCAGGAGTGTGTCAAAATAAATTCAAAAAATGGGTGGGATGATCTTTTGATAATCAATTATGGAGGTCTCGCAGATGCGTATGAACAAAAAGGAGATATAAAGAAAGCCTTGTATTTTTTTAAAGAACATCACTACCTACATGATAGTCTTATGGGAATGGAGGTAAGAGGAGAAATTAACAATTTGGAAGCAAAATACAAAAACGAACAAAAGGAAACAACTTTGCAAAAATACAAATTGGAACTAATAGAAACAGAACAGTCTTTGGAGCGAAGTATAGGATTTCTACTGCTTTTGTTGGGGTTGATTGGATTTATTGTTTGGAGGTGGCGTTCACAAATCAAATTTACCAAACTAAGTTTGGCGCAAAGTCATGAAAGTCTAAGAGAAATCACCTATCTGTTGAGGAAAAAAAATGCTCAATTAGAGATTTTGGAAAAGGAGAAAATATCGTTGCTACAAAAAGAGGAAGAAAAATCTCCTGCAAAAGAAGAAAATTTTGATAGTCAATTCTACAACCAACAAATTCTAACAAGTTCGGATTGGGAGCTGTTCAAAACAAATTTTGAGAAAGCTCACCCAGGTTATTTGCTTCGTTTGCGTTCGATTCATCCTACACTTAGTGAGGCAGAAGAACGCTTGTTTCTTTTCATAAAGCTCCATTTAAATAGTAAGGAAATTGCTGAAATATTGGGAATTTCTATTGGAGGAGTGAAAAAAACACGATATAGGCTTCGAAAGAGATTGGAAATTAATGAGGGAGCTTCCTTAGAAGACTTCATTCATTCGTTTTGATAAAATGGGTTATTTTTAAGATGTTTTCATCTTTATGAATATTCAAAGGAACGAATAGTATTCAAAAAAATGACTTTCAATAATTTGGATATGAAAAGTACTTTTGTCCCCCTATCTGTCTGCCTTCAAGTTGTCTGAAAATTGGCATGTCCATCTATCTGTACTCCCTTTAATTTGCCTAAATCACAAATTAATACGCTTACTTTGTTTGTTAGCTTTTTTTAATATAAACCTTAAAAGGATTTACTTAAGCGTATGAACAACTTATTAACAAAACTATTCCTAACAGCCCTACTCTGTTTTTCTGTGCTAATTATCGCCCAAAATTTTCTAATCAAAGACAAGGGAATCACTGACAAAAAAGAGATCAGAGAAAAGCCCTCAGAAGAAGAAAAGACAAAAGAAGAAAAGGCTCGGACAGTAGGCGAGCGACTTCAATATGAGTACGACCTTCAAAAAAATCCCAAAACTGGAAAAATTCCAGAAGGGGTCAAAGAATTGGAATTGAAGGCCGCCATGAAAGTCCCTATTTTTAGAGGTTCAGGAAGCTTGGAAAAAGGGGCATCTGATTTTACCATTACCCCAAGAGGCCCTGGCAATTTGGGTGGACGCACCCGTTCTATCCGTTTTGACGTGCGAAACGCCAACATCATGTTGGCAGGAGGAGTGAGTTCAGGTGTATTCCGAAGCACCGATGGCGGAACGACTTGGGTAAAAGTTTCCCCCAACGATCAAATCCACAATGTCACCTCTCTTGCACAAGATACCCGTGCAGGACAAGAAGACACCTGGTACTACGGCACAGGAGAATTGGAGGCTTCCACTTCTTTAGGAGATGCAGGCTACAAAGGATTTGGAATCTGGAAATCAACCGATAATGGAGTCACTTGGACAGCCTTAACCGCCACCCAAACAGGAACATTAGAAGGAGGCGATAACCCCTTTGATTTTGTCCACAGAATCGTAGTAGATCCGACCAATGGCACTGTATATGCCGCCGCAACCGATGTGATCCAACGTTCTACCGATGGTGGCACGACTTGGGAACAAGTGTTGGGAATCTTTAACTTTGATGTGTATTCCGATATAGCCGTCACCTCCACAGGACGCTTATATGCCGCCTTTGACGGCACAAGCGACAGCGATGGCGTTTGGACATCCACCACAGGAGCAAACGGTTCTTGGACAAAAATTGCAGGAACAGGCTCTGCAACGACACCCGCAGGTTGGAACACAGTAGATAACTATGGTCGAATCGTGATAGCCATTGCACCGAGCAGCGAAAATATCTTGTATGTACTCTATGACAACAAAACCGTCAGCGATTGCGCAGGAACGCCTGCCCCCGAAGCAGATTTTTACAAATGGAATCAAACCACCACTACATGGACGAATTTATCCGCCAACTTGCCCGACGAACCAGGTTGCGACATAGGCAACGACCCCTTTTCCCATCAAGGAGGATATGATTTGACCATAGTTGTGAATCCAGCCAATGCGAATCTGGTATTTATTGGCGGAACAAACATTTACCGCTCCACAAATGGTTTTTCTTCAACAGCAGGAACAACCCGCATTGGAGGTTATTTGAATGCGAATGGTGCTGCTCAATACAATGTAGGAGGTGTAACACATCACTCAGATATACATGAAATTGTTTTTGCCCCAGGCAACAACGATATTGTATATACAGGCACAGATGGAGGAATCCACAAAGCAGACATTACCGTGACACCTGTAGAATGGACGAGCCTCAACAACAGTTATGTCACCTACCAATACTACTATGTGGACATCAACCCTACCACAGGAAACAGTTTGGTCGTTGGTGGCGCACAAGACAATGGAACAACCAGCATCAGCACAGGAATGACTGCAAAATCAATTGGAGGAGGAGATGGAGTTGCAGTAGGCTGCATATCGGGTACAGACACCGACAACCAAAACGTATTGTACGGCTCACAAAATGGAGATATTTCCCGCAGTGTCTTTACCGCAGGAGTGGAAGATTACTTTGACATCAAACCAGCAGGTTCAACCAGTCTTTTCGTAACCTACTTTCACTTAGACCAAGACAATACCAATTATTTGTACTATGCGTCTGAAGGAAACCTATACAGAACACGAATCGCCTCGACAATTGAAGATGGAACTGTGACCAACAATAGTGCGACTGGTTGGCAAAACTTGACAGGAGTAGGCACTGCAACAACGGGGGATATTCAATCCATGTCAACTTCACGAAATGGTGCTTTTGCAGGAAGTACTTATTCTGCTACCGATACCAATAGAAAATTATTTATCGGCACGAGCGATGGCAAAGTGTTTCGCTTGAACAACCCAGCGTTTTCTACTGCTGCAACTGCCCCCGTCAATATCACCCCCGCAGGAGGTTCAGGAGTAGTGAGCAGTATTTCTGTGAATCCAGAAAATGACAATGAAGTGTTGATCACCTATTCCAACTACGGCATCATCAATGTGTATCACACGACCAATGCCAATGCAGCAAGCCCAACATGGACAAATGTGGAAGGTTCGACCACAGCAGTACAATTGGCTTCTATTCGCTCAAGTAGCATTGTGAAAGGAGCAACTTCAACGTATTACTTAATAGGAACTTCAACAGGTTTGTATTGCACCAGCACCTTGAGTGGAGCAACTACGGTATGGGAAAGAGTGGGGCCAAATGATATTGGTTATGCTGTAACCAGCCATATACGATTGCGAGCAAGTGACAATACTTTGGTAGCAGGAACACACGGAAATGGAATGTTCCAACTGGTATTGGTTACTCCAACGTGTACCGATGGCATTCAAAACGGCGATGAAACAGGTGTTGATTGCGGTGGAAGTTGCCCAACAGCTTGCCCGACCTGTACCGATGGCATTCAAAACGGCGATGAAACAGGTGTTGATTGCGGTGGAAGTTGCCCAACAGCTTGTCCGACCTGTACCGATGGCATTCAAAACGGTGATGAAACAGGTGTTGATTGCGGTGGAAGTTGCCCAACAGCTTGTCCAACGTGTACCGATGGCATTCAAAACGGTGATGAAACAGGTGTTGACTGTGGTGGAAGTTGCCCAACAGCTTGTCCTACTTGTAGTGATGGACTTCAAAATGGCGATGAAACAGGTGTTGATTGCGGTGGAAGTTGTCCAACAGCTTGTCCTACTTGTAGTGATGGACTTCAAAATGGGGATGAAACAGGTGTTGATTGTGGCGGAAGTTGCCCAACGGCTTGTCCAACTTGCAGTGATGGACTTCAAAATGGCGATGAAACGGGTATAGATTGTGGCGGAAGTTGCCCAACAGCTTGTCCTACTTGCAGTGATGGCATTCAGAATGGAGACGAAACAGGCATTGATTGCGGTGGAAGTTGCCCAACGGCTTGTCCTACTTGTAGTGATGGCATTCAGAATGGGGATGAAACAGGTGTTGATTGTGGCGGAAGTTGCCCAACGGCTTGTCCTACTTGCAGTGATGGACTTCAAAATGGCGATGAAACAGGCATTGATTGCGGTGGAAGTTGCCCAACAGCTTGTCCTACTTGCAGTGATGGCGTTCAAAATGGCGATGAAACAGGTGTTGATTGCGGTGGAAGTTGCCCAACGGCTTGTCCTACTTGCAGTGATGGCGTTCAGAATGGAGACGAAACAGGTGTTGATTGCGGTGGAAGTTGTCCAACGGCTTGTCCTACTTGCAGTGATGGACTTCAAAATGGCGATGAAACAGGTGTGGATTGTGGTGGAAGTTGCCCAACAGCTTGTCCAACCTGTACCGATGGCATTCAAAACGGCGATGAAACAGGTGTTGACTGTGGTGGAAGTTGCCCAACAGCTTGTCCAACGTGTACCGATGGCATTCAAAACGGCGATGAAACAGGTGTTGACTGTGGTGGAAGTTGCCCAACGGCTTGTGCGACCTGTACGGATGGCATTCAAAACGGTGATGAAACAGGTGTTGACTGTGGTGGAAGTTGCCCAACAGCTTGTCCTACTTGTACCGACGGCATTCAAAACGGTGATGAAACAGGTGTTGATTGCGGTGGAAGTTGCCCAACAGCTTGCCCAACGTGTACCGATGGCATTCAAAACGGCGATGAAACAGGTGTTGACTGTGGTGGAAGTTGCCCAACAGCTTGTCCAACGTGTACCGATGGCATTCAAAACGGTGATGAAACAGGTGTTGATTGCGGTGGAAGCTGTCCAACAGCTTGCCCAACGTGTACCGATGGCATTCAAAACGGCGATGAAACAGGTGTTGATTGTGGTGGAAGCTGCCAAACAGCTTGCCCAACGTGTACCGATGGCATTCAAAACGGCGATGAAACAGGTGTTGACTGTGGTGGAAGTTGCCCAACGGCTTGTCCAACGTGTACCGATGGCATTCAAAACGGTGATGAAACAGGTGTTGACTGTGGTGGAAGTTGCCCAACAGCTTGTCCAACGTGTACCGATGGTATTCAAAATGGAGACGAAACGGGCATTGACTGTGGAGGAAGTTGTGTGAGTATTTGCCCAACATGTACAGATGGTATCCAAAACGGTACAGAAACAGGTGTTGACTGTGGTGGAAGTTGCCCAACAGCTTGTCCTACTTGTAGTGATGGACTTCAAAATGGCGATGAAACAGGTGTTGACTGTGGTGGAAGTTGCCCAGCAGTTTGTCCTGATCCTACCTGTACGGATGGTATTCAAAACGGCGATGAAACAGGTGCTGATTGTGGCGGAACAGATTGTGTTGCCTGCATCTCTATTACAGTGAATAACGTGATTGGTCTTTCTTCAGCTAATCCTGCAGCAACTGGATCTATTATTGTCACTGTGACAAGTGCAAATGCAAATTGTGGAACATTGACCTATTCTTGGACAGGACCTGGAGCTTATACCGCTTCTACTAAAAATGCAACGGGAATTACAGTAGCAGGAGATTATATCCTTACTGTTACAGATTGTGATGGCAATGTAGCAACGATAATGGTGAAAGTTCCAGTTCGTCCACGAGGAAGGGGAAGAAAAACCAACTTTAGAGAAACTACTATATTGACAGCAACGCCAAATCCTTTTGCCAATCAAACAGTCATTAGTTTTGAGTTGATTACAGAAGAACAGGTCAGTGTGGATGTGTTTGATATAAGGGGTGTGAAAGTGGCTACTTTGTTCGATGGTCAAGTTGAAGCTGGTCAAAGTTATGAAATACAGTTTGGCAACGAGATGCCTTCTGGTACTTACATTGCAAGGTTGACTACTGCTGAAGGTGATGTTCAATTTGTCAAATTGTTCTTGACCAAATAGACATCCTGAAAATGAACTTGAGTTTTTAGAATAAAAACTTAAACATTTAATGAAAAGAACTCCCTATCGAACTTTTGGTTTGGTAGGGAGTTTTTTTATCAAAAAATTTTCGTAATCTTGAAGCAAAGAATAATTGAGTTTGTATGAAAATCGGCATCATAGGAGCAGGTATTGCAGGATTGGCAACCGCTATTCGTTTGGCTTGTAGAGGTTTTGAAGTGACTGTTTTTGAAGCGAATGGCTATGCGGGTGGCAAGTTGTCGCAAATCGAGCAGGATGGTTTTCGCTTTGATGCGGGGCCTTCTTTGTTTACTTTGCCGACTTTGGTAGATGAATTGTTGGAGTTGGCAGACAAAAACACTACGGATTATTTTGCTTATACCCGTTTGCCGATGGTCTGCAAATATTTTTATGAGGACGGGACGGTTATTGAAGGATTGTCGAAGCCCAAGGATTTTTGTATTGAAGTCTATAAAAAAACGGGGGAGCATCCCCAAAAGGTTTATGAGCATTTGGAGAGAAGCCGCCAAAAATACGATTTGACCAAAAAGATTTTTCTTGAAAGTTCGCTTCATAAAATGCAAACATATTTGATGCCCAAAACCTTCAATGCCATTTCAAAATTATCTCAATTGGATTTGACCAAAACCATGAATGAGGCGAATGAACTGCAATTTACTAGCCCAAAAGTTGTTCAACTTTTCAACCGTTTTGCTACCTACAATGGTTCTGATCCTTATCAAGCTCCTGCAACGCTTAACATTATTCCTCACTTAGAACACAATATTGGCGCCTATTTTCCGATAGGAGGAATGTATGCGATTACCCAAACACTCTTGCGGGTAGCCAAAGAATTGGGTGTGGTTTTTCACTTCAATAGCCGAGTGCAAAGCATTGAAGTAGATGGCAAAAAAGTGTTGGGATTGAAGGTAGGAGAGAAGCGGTGGAAATTTGACAAGGTGGTGAGCAATATGGATGTTTTTTACACCTACCGAAAATTGTTGCCCAATCAAAAAGCTCCCGAAAAAACATTGCAGCAACCGAAATCAAGTTCTGCCTTGATTTTTTATTGGGGCATTAAGCAGCAATTTCCTCAATTGGATTTGCACAATATTTTCTTTGGCAAAGACTATAAAGCGGAATTTGACCATATTTTTCAGCAAAAAACAGTTTATCAAGACCCTACTATTTACTTGAATATCAGTTCTAAATACCAGCCAAACGATGCGCCAAAAGGCAGTGAAAATTGGTTTGTGATGGTGAATGTTCCTGCAAATGAGGGACAGGATTGGGAACAACTCATTGCAGTGACCCGCCAGAATGTACTGCAAAAATTGAGCAGAATGTTGAAGGTCAATATCTCCAAACATATTGTTACGGAAGCCATGTTAGACCCTCGAAGCATTGAAGCGAAAACGGCTTCGCACCAAGGAGCTTTGTATGGTAGTAATTCTAACAACAAGTTTGCAGCTTTTTTGCGGCACCCCAATTTTTCGAGCAGTATAAAGGGACTGTATTTTTGTGGTGGTAGTGTGCATCCTGGGGGAGGGATTCCGCTTTGTTTGTTGTCGGCAAAGATTGTGGATGGGCTAATTGGAGATAGATGAGCAAAATAAACAATCATTCTGCTTCAAAATTCTGAAAGTTCATTCATTTAATCAAAGTTTTTTGGGTTGATTAGTGGTGGATTATGGTATGTCAAGGTGTTACCAATTCTCAAAAGTTTGTCTAAATATTAAAATTTAAGAGGTTTTCTTGAATTTTATCAAGATTTTCTCAATTGGCATTGAAAAAATTATATCTTTAATCCTAGCTATTGAATAAACAGTATCTGCTAAACTCTATCAATGCAACAACTAAAAACTCAATTATCTGCTTTTGATATTCCGATTGAACAAGCTATAGAAAGGACTTGGTCGCATGAGGATTGGCCTAAATATTCGGAAGCTCTTGTAGAGGGTTCTGTATTACTATCTAAAAAAATGATAGAAATCGGAGATTTTAGCTTGGAACAATTGAAGATTACGCTGGAAAAAAACGTTGAAGAAACCGAAGTCTTGTTGCCTTTTTATGTGATTCATTTTTTGTGGGCAGATCGTGCAAAGCGTTTCTTGGTATTGTGGAGAGATGTTTTTTTTGAACAACAAAAAGCACAAATCCTGTTTGCTGATAAAGTAGTAGCTGAATCAGATATGCTTCAATTGAAACTACAATCTAAAGAGACAGTTGTGAATGCTTTTGAAGCTTTGAAAGCCTACTTTGATGAGCAAATAAAGCACATTCACCTATCTAAAGGAGGGAGTGGAAAACAAATTGATCAGTGGAAACTTCAAGCAAATCCTTGGCAAACTTATCGTGAACAGCTACAACAATTGCCCCAACAAATTAAGGTTTTGTGGCATCAAGGTGAAAAACTTGAAGTGACAACCGAGCACTTTGCAGAGATTAGAGATTTTGTAAACCAAACGATTGCTCTTTGCGAAAAAGAAATAGCGAATATAAAAACAAGTGCTCAACAGACGATTGAATATATATCAGAACACATTGCAGAAAGAGCTGGTAAGGTAGTGGTCTATTTGGAAGATGTGGAAGGAAACATTAGAACACTAAACCACAATAAAGTTTTTGCGATTGGACTGGAGGGAAAGTTAGAGTCTTTGGTAGAAAAAACGAAAGTTTATGTAGGTACAAATGAGGGTTTACTTCAATTTAAAGAAATTAATTTTCAGAAGAGTGTGAGGCAGTGGTTGGACTCTGAGATATTGCCTTTGTTGTACGAAGTGTGGGAGTTGACCGAAAGTGTGACAAATGGTATCAAAATGTCTTTGTTGAATATTCGCAATCGAGCCATTTTATTGTCGAATGAAAGCAAGGATGGTAAAATATTGGAGGTTAAAAAAGAAGAAATTAGCCAGCCATTGAATGCTTTTTTGAAGAAAACCGCTATTTGGGAGCAAGAGTTACTTGAATTGGAAATGCTGGTAAAAGAGAGATTGAAGGAAACTTTTAGGGTTACGTCAGTTTATGACGAGGATGATTTTTTGCCAATTGCACTGCAATCTACTATCAATCAATTGAAAATCAATCAAAATGAATGGTTGATAAAAACAAAAGATTGGCTGAAGCAGCAAGTAAGACTTATTCGACAATTGAAGTCTTCAATGGAAGACGAAAAATCATTGAGTATATCCGAAAAAATTGTGCGGTACGTGCAAAGCCGTACACCTGAGGCAGCTAACAATCAGTATTCAAGTATTTTTTTGACCAAAGGATATATAGGTGAGTCTTTTTGGGTGGGAAGACAAGCAGAACTTCAACACGTTAAGTCGCTGATAGGACAGTGGAAACTGGGTTTTCGAGGAGCGATTATTTTGAGTGGACAGCGTTTTTCGGGCAAATCACTTTTTGGTGAATTGGTAGCGAATCAATTTTTTTCAGAGAATACTATTCGACTTCTGCCTAATTCAGTGATTCAGGTAAAGGGTAGAAAATTGAATGGTAGCTATGATTTGGGTGCTGCTTTGGAGTTTGTCAAAAACTATACACTCAATGATTTTCCTTTGGTTTGGATAGATGACCTCGAACTTTGGGCTAGCCCTACTATTTCATTAAGTCAAAATGTACGGGAGTTGAGCCATTTTATTGATGGTTATTCTGGCCGAATTTTCTTCGTGGTTTCTATGAGTAACTGGCTCAAAGCGCATTTGGATAAGATTTACGGGATTGATAAAATTTTTCAAGCGGAAATTAACCTCGATCGGATGGGAGTAGAGGAAATACGTCAAGCTATTTTGATTCGTCACGGAGCTACTCATAAGGTTCTGATAGATAAGGAAGATAGGGAGGTGACTCCTCAACAATTCAAAAAAATGACCAACGATATTTACAAGGGTTCTGATGGCAATGTGGGCGATGCGCTCAATCATTGGTCTTTTTCTACCCGAAAGTTGGATGCCGAAAGGGTGGTTCATGACGCTAATCCTCCTTATGATTTACCCGATTTTCTTACTCCAAATACAACTATATTATTGGCTGCCATTATGATAGAAAAACGAACGAATGAATACCGATTGCGGAAATTGTTTGGCACGCCCTTTAAGGAAAAGTATAACAATATTCTTCAAAGGTTGATTAGTTTGGGAATTTTGATTCGTCATTTGGACGGGTGGCTTGAAATCAATGAGGCGATTGCCAATGATATTGGGCGGTTGTTGGAGGAAAAAGGGCATTTGAAGTTTCATAAGTGAAAAAAGATAGAAAAACCAGATGGATACATATACTCAATTTAGTTTGGGGAGTTTTTTGACGATTGCCATTGTTTTATTTGCACTCTATTTTTTGCTGCAATTTATACACCAAATATTGGAGCGATTGGATGTGTTTGGCAGTTTTCAGAAATATCCTAAAAAATGGATTTACCACCTGCTGCTGGTTTATGAACCCTTGGTAGTGTTGATTCTTGTAAGCGTGTTTATACTCATTTATCCTCTTTTTCATGGATTGTTGGTTGGCTTGCTGCTATTAGCAGGGTTTTCACACATCAAAAACTACATGAGTGGACGCATTGTGCAGTTTGACAATGCGATTGGTGTGGGCAAAAAATTGGTTACTGATGACTTGAAGGGAATTATATTATATTTAGGACGATTGGGATTGAAGCTCAGTACAGTCAAAGGCTTATTGTTTGTGAGTTATTCACAATTGTTGTCAAAAGGTTATTTATTGGAGTCAGGAGAAGAGATAGGTGGTTTGTACCATTTGAAAATAAGTCCCAAAGAACCTGCCGAAAAGATAGATTATGTGCTTCAATTGATGGATTTGTTAGCAACTGCTCCATATCTTGATTGGAATCACAAGCCTGCGCTATTGGCTTCAAATGAAACTCCTAATCAAATTGATGCACAGATGATTATCAAAGAAGAAAGTCATGTGCATGATTTGATGTTACTTATTGAAGAATGGGGCTTTACTTGCAAAATATCTAAAAAATAAATAAGAATCGTATATATGGAAATTTTAACTTCTTATAATTTGATTATTGAGGCATCTGTAATCATTATCCTTTCCTTCTTTTTTGGAGAACTATCACGTAAGACTAATATTCCCTCTGTGCTGATGCTCATAATATTGGGTATTGGATTGAAGTTTGGATTGGATGCTATTGGTGGAGAGGAAATTAATTTCTTTCCTGTTCTCGAACTATTGGGAATTGTAGGTTTGATAATGATTGTATTAGAAGCTGCATTGGAGTTAGAATTGAAGCGAGAGAAATCCATACCCATTGCCAAGGCATTTGTAATTGCGCTTGTGGGATTACTTTTATCCATTTGGGTGGCGGCTTTGATTTTGCATCATTTTATTCCAGATATGTCCATGCAAGCTGCTTGGCTTTATGCCACTCCACTATCTATTTTGTCGAGTGCCATCATCATTCCAAGTGTGTCGGGCTTGAACGAGGTTAAAAAAGAATTCCATATTTATGAAAGCACCTTTTCCGATATTTTGGGGATCATGGTTTTTTATTTTTTGAGTGGGCAAATGGATGCCGCCGAACACTCGAGTGGTTTCATTGGTTTTGGTGGCAATGTCCTTTTGACGGTTGTACTTTCGTTGATAGCCAGTTATTTGATTGTCTTAATTTTTCAAAAAATCAAGACCCATACCAAGTTGTTTTTGCTTATTGCAGTGTTGTTGTTGTTGTATTCGGTGGGTAAAAAAATGCATCTTTCCAGTTTGATTATTATTCTCGTTTTTGGCTTATTGATTGCCAATATGCCATTGTTTTTTAGAGGGAGAATGAAGCAATGGCTGCATATGGAAAAAGCCAAGGAGATTTATGAAGGTTTGCATATCATTACAATGGAAACTGCTTTTGTAGTGCGAACTTTTTTCTTTGTCATTTTCGGAATCACCATTTCACTTACATCTTTGGCAAGCCTGAATGTAGCGATGATTAGCGGCTTAATCATTGTATCGATTTATGTGATTCGTTTTGTGGTTTTGCGGATATTTGTAGGGAAAGATATTGTTCCTCAATTGTTCATAGCACCTCGTGGATTGATAACCATTCTATTGTTTTATGCTATTCCTCCAAATGCGAGAGTAGCCAATTTTGAAGCAGGTATTTTGTTGTTTATCATCATTGCAACGAGTTTAATCATGACGATAGCGATGATTTACGACAAACAACGAACGAGCCGAGCAGTACGTAAAGCGCAAGATGCACCTGTGGGCTATGAAAGGTGGAAAGCTCCTACAATTGAAACAATTGCAGGAAAAGTGGATAAACATTGATAATTATTTGATTTTGACGTAGATAACGGGAGGTTCAAAATTGGCATCCTTTCGGAATTCTAATATATGTCCATAATTTTGGAGCATTTTAGAAAGATTGGCATATTTGACTCCATTTTGACGCAAGAGAATCCCTATTTTGGCTAAATTAGCCCAACCTTTTTCGTCGATTGCAGTTGCGACCGTGTTCTTAATGACGATTTCTATTTCTAAGTATTCCATATTACTTCAATCAATATTAAAATAACGTTATTGCGTTAAAAAGATATTTGCAAAAGGGCAATTGTGCTTTTTTTTGAGTAAATTGAACATTATTTTTCACACTTGCAAGTAAACCCATAAATTATTGTTTAGCCATGGCCTTACCTGACTTGATAAAAAATGGCTTGAAGATTTCCAAAACCGTATTGTTTCGCTTGTTATTGGTAAAAGCGGGTAGTTTTTTGTCCAATCCACTTAAATTGGTAGCTACTATTGAGTCGGCTGCCCAAAAATTGATGGAAGCGGAGAATGACGGCCGCCTTCAAGAAGAAGTTTTGAAACCGATGAAAGATATTTATCGTCTTGTTGTTGCCTCAATAAATGGTGACTACCATGATTTTTCTCGGAAAAATTTAGCGTTGAGTCTTGCAACCATTCTATACTTTGTCTTACCTTTAGACCTCATCCCAGATGTGCTTCCAATAGTAGGCTTTTTAGACGATATTAGTTTACTTTTTTGGCTGCTTAACATCATTCAAAAAGAGGTAACACTTTTTTTGGAATGGGAAGAACTAAACAACTTATTCATTGAATTAGATGAGTTGGATGATTTGTTTAATTGGGAAAGTGAAGCCCCTTCCGACCCAACTCCTCCTGGCGAAAGTCAAGGACCGAAAGGAAAAGATGTATAATTTGTTAATTTTGCATTATTTTCTATTTAACCAACTTACCTCAGATGTCTAGCATCGTGCCGAAAGTAAATATTCATGAAGAAAGAGCTGTTGATGTATTAAATATCATCAAGGCCAGCCATCGTCTCAATGGGATTGCAGTAGAAACACCGCTACAGCGAAACGAAAATTTATCAGACAAATACAGCGCAAACGTTTTTTTGAAGCGAGAAGACTTACAAGTCGTTCGCTCCTATAAAATTCGTGGTGCCTATAACTTGATGTCTAACTTGACCGAAGAGCAGGCAGAGAATGGAGTAGTCTGTGCAAGTGCAGGCAATCATGCACAAGGTTTTGCCTATTCTTGTCGTTTATTAGGTATTCACGGCAAGGTGTATATGCCTACACCTACACCTTCTCAAAAAATCAAACGAGTAGTACAACTGGGTAAGGAGATGATTGAGGTTGTATTGGTTGGAGATACTTTTGATGATGCCTCGGCTGAAGCATTGACGTATGCTAAAGAACATAATAAGGTGGTGATTCCGCCTTTCAATCATCCTCTGGTCATTGAAGGGAACGGGACAGTGGGCTACGAAATTTTGGAACAATTCAATGGGCATATAGACTATCTGTTTTTGCCGATTGGAGGAGGAGGTATTTCCTCCGGTGTGGGAACTTATATGAAGTCACTTAGTCCGAATACAAAAATTATTGGAGTAGAACCCGAAGGTGCTCCTGCAATGTGGGAAGCTTTTCGACAAGACAAGGTTGTGACGCTTCAAAATATAGATACGTTCGTAGATGGAGCAGCTGTTAAGCGAGTAGGAGAATTGAATTTTGGTATCTGCAAAAAAGTATTGGATGCTATTCAATTGGTTCCAGAAGGGAAAATATGTACGTTTATTTTGGATATGTACAACGACGATGCTATTGTTGTTGAACCCGCAGGTGCGTTAGGCATTGCAGCAATGGATTTTTACAAAGAGGAAATCAAAGGTAAAAATGTGGTGTGTTTGGTTAGTGGGGGAAACAATGATATCCAACGAATGCCTGAAATCAGAGAGCGGTCACTTATTTATGAAGGAATAAAACATTATTTTATTATTAACTTTCCACAGCGAGCAGGTGCTTTGCGTGAGTTTTTGGATAAAGTCTTGGGACCTAATGACAGCATTGCTCATTTTGAATATGCAAAAAAAAATAACCGAGTGAAAGGGCCTGCTTTGGTAGGTATTGAGTTGGAGAAAAAAGAGAATTACGAAATGTTCCTTCAAAGAATGAATGAGAACAATATAGAATATACGTTGGTGAATGAAAATCCCAGTTTGTTTAATTATTTGATTTAAAATAAAATAATCATATTTCAACATGAAAAAGTTTTCGATTTTATTGATGGTTTGTATAGTTGCTTTTATGAGTGCTTGCCAATCAGAGGGAAATGAACAGAAAGAAGAAACCGTAGAGAATAAAACTGAAAAAACAGATGAGGACACGGATTTGTCGGGTAATACGAAGGAAGAGCTCGAAAAATTCAAAAAAATTGTTCCTACTTCAAAGGAAGTAACGGATATTCAAGAACGTTATGAAAACTATAAAAAGGCTATTTTAGCCAGTAGTGGTAAAGATGCAATTGAAAATATCGACAAATACTCTATAGACTATTACGGCAAAGTGCTAGATTGGGCTTTGAACAGTTCGAAAAGTGAAGTAGAAAAACTGACTCCTGTAGATCAATTCATGGTATTGTCTGTTCGTAAAAGAATTCCTCATGGAGAAGTAAAAAAAATGACAGGTAGAGATTTGTTAATCTATACGGTTGATCATGAATGGACAAACAAAACGACTGTGCAAATGACCAATCTCGGCGAAATCAGAAAAGAAGGTGAAAATGGAGCAAGAGCTTCTATGGGGGTCAATAAAGCAAATACCAATACATTCATCGAGTTTACACGTGAAGACAAGACCGCAGATTGGAAAATTAACTTGGTATCTTTGTCTGAAAATGTCAATGAACAACTCATTCGCATGGCGAGTGATAGAAAACAAACTGAAAGCAAGTTGATTTTTGATATGATCAAACAATTTACAGAATCAGATGTAAGTGACGATGTATGGAATCCTATCAACTAATGTAGCTTTTCTAACTTTTTTCAATTAATTTAATCCGTAAAGTGCAAAAAAAGGCAAATAACGCTTCAAAACCCTCCTATTTATACGCTATAGTTAGCGTATCACTTGTATTGTTCATGTTGGGATTATTGGGTGTTTTTTTAACCTATGCTCAAGCACTTTCTACGCACTTCAAAGAAAACATTGAAGTAACAGTCATACTCACCGACCAAGCCAAAGAGCGAGAATTGTTATTATTCGACGAATACTTACAAAAAAAACCTTTCATTAAAAAATCTAAGTATGTATCCAAAGCAGATGCAGCTCAAGATTTTGTAGAGAACTACGAAGAAGATTTTGTGGAGGTGTTGGGTTATAATCCGCTATTTTCGGCATATTATCTGTACCTACAATCATCCTTTGCCAATACAGATAGCCTTCACATCATAAAGGCAGACCTAATGGAACAGCCTATTGTTCGGGAAGTTTTTTATCAAGAAGCATTGGTGGATTTGGTAAATACCAATATACAAAAGATAAGCATTATTTTTGGGCTTTTAAGTATCGTATTTATGTTCATCGCCTTTATGCTTATAGATAATACCATCAAACTAAATATGTACTCCAATCGATTTCTTGTGAAAAGTATGCAATTGGTTGGAGCAACCAGAATGTTTATCGCCCATCCATTTCTTATAAAAAGCCTTTACAATGGCGTTTTGAGTGGATTGATAGCTTCTTTTTTATTGTTGCTAACTTTGGTTCTAACTCAGAGAAGTATTGCAGAGTTAAGATTGCTTGCCAATCCTATTTACTTTGTTTTTATTTGCATTGGAATAATAATTATAGGTGTTATGCTTTCTTGGTGGAGTACACGCACAGCTGTGTACAAGTATCTTCAAATGAAATTTGATGACCTCTATTAAATTTTTCTAAACAATTCAGGCATATTTATTTTTTTTTTCAGAAAAAAAAGCTTATTTTTAGTTCACTATAACCCTAATATGCAAAACAGACAACAGTTCACCCAAGAACAAATACTAAAACTCCTTCGTCAAAAAGACAAACGAGCAGTTAGTGTATTGTATCAACAATATGCAAAAACACTCTATGGAGTAATTTTCAAGATACTTGATCATAAGGAACTTGCAAATGATGTTTTACAGGAAACTTTCTGCAAAATATGGCAAAGGTTTTCTCAATACGATGATTCAAAAGGACGCTTGTTCACTTGGATGTTGAATATTGCTCGAAATTCTGCCATTGATAAAACCCGCTCCAAAGAGTACAAAAAATTAACTCAATACCAAGATCAACAATTAACAATTGAAAATAACTTTCTTGGATTAAAGTACTCCAATAATACCGACTTAATAGGTATCAAAGATTTAATTAATAATTTAGAACCTAAATATAAAAACCTTATTGACTTGATTTATTTTCAAGGATATACCCAGCAAGAGGCGGCTCAAGAATTAAGCCTACCTATGGGAACTGTAAAAACCAGATTGCGAACAGCTATTTTATTACTTAGGAAAATTGTAGTCATTTAGGTGAAAACACAAGAATATTTATCATCAGGGTTATTAGAACTTTACATTGCTGGGGTACTTAATGAATCAGAATCTGCTGAAATCACCCAACAAATCGCTACTAATCCTCTACTCGCTAAAGAAGTAGAACAAATTGAGCGTATATACTGTAAAATAGGTTTGGAATATGCACCTTACCTAAATGACAATACACTCGATGATATACTTCATCAAATTGAGAGCATAGACAATCAAACCCAAAGTTTGTCAATTACCAATAACCGAGATATCGCATCTTCTGGTATATTGGAACTGTATGTAGCAGGAGCACTGTCAGAAGAGGAATCTATAGAAATTACACATCTTATTGCTAAAGACAAATATCTACAGGTTGAAGTTGAGAAAGTTGAGAAGGCATATATTCAGTTATCTATTTCAGAAGCACCTACCTTAGACGAGTTCAGCTTATTTAATATGCTGAATAATATAGATAAAATTCAAGATGATTTAGTAGAAGGTTCTCATCAAATGTCTGTTTCTTCTAATCATATTCGACAAAAACAACATAATAATAGGAAAAGTGATATTTCCGAAAAATATCATACCCATAATCTTGCCAAGAGAAATTGGCAATACCTTGCCGCTGCGGCTTTAATATTAATGATTAGTGCAGGGGCTAGTTTCTTTATGATGAATGAATTTCGTAAAACCAGTGAACAAATAGCAGTATTGGATATAGGCAATACAAAAGCTATAGATGGACTGGAGGCAGGATACAGTGATGATCGCAATAGCTTCATGGCTAATTCTGTTTCTTCAATAGAAGTTCTTTTAGTGTCAACAAAAAAGGATATGCCTAATATGGAGGCAATCATTTATTGGAACAATCATGAAGGCGATACTTATATTGAAGCGAGTAAATTACCTGTTCCACCCAATAACAAACAATGGCAAGTATGGGCTGAAATTTCCAATGTTGCTAGTCCTTATAATTTAGGTTTGCTACCTAAAATGGAAAAAAACAAAGATAATTTTTTCAAACTTCAAAAACTTCAAAAACAAGCTATATCTTTCTTCATTACCTTAGAGCCTGTTGGAGGAAGTTTGTTGCCTTCTCCCACTCAAATATATCTAAAAACTAAAGAGGAGAATAGAAATATTTGAAAAACTAAAATTTCACTTCCAACAAACCTCCTGCTAACTGAATCATCTCCAATTCAATAACCTTTGCATTGTATTTAGCACGGCTAAAACTTGTTGCAGCATTTAGTAAATTCAACTGTGCCTGTCTAAACTCAACCGAAGAAACCTGTCCTGTTTTGAAGCGTTCCTGTGTATAATCAAAATTCACTTGATTTGTTACCAAATTTGATTGCTCTACCTGCAATATGTACAAAGCATTTTGATAACTTTCCCAAGCATTTGTGATGTTAATTTGCAGTTGTTGAAGCAGTTGTTCCTTTTGAATTTGTTGGTTGCTGATATTGATGAGCGTATTTTGTTCTCTGATTTTTCTAGCCCCGCCATCAAAAATATTCCACGAAACACTCACACCTGCTGTCAAGCCTCTACTAGTTGAAGAAGTGATAAACGCTTCAGGTGCATTGTCTTGAAAGCTGTAATTGTAAGCAGCACTTGCGCCTACTATCGGTTTTCTTTGGGCATCAATAATTTGCAAGTCGTAGTTGGAGATATAGATGTTTTTATTCGCCAACAGGACATCCACATTGTTTTTTTGAGCATCTGCAATCAATTGAACTAAAGACAAGTTCTCTTGATATACAACGGTTGTATCTACTTCAAAATCGCCAATTTCTGTACTCGACATTATCACTTGCAAACTCCGTTTGGCATTGGCTAGTTGTTGTTGTGTATTTAGATAATTGATGCTATCCCTCTGTATATCGACCTCTGCATTCAGCACGTTGAGGCGAATCCCTTGACCATATTCGTATTGATATTGGGTTCTCTGCAAACGACTTTTGGATACTTCAAGTGTTTGAGCTAGTAAATTAAGACTTTCGGTCAAACGAGCAATTTCGTAGTAGCCACTTAGCAATTGCAGTAAATTGAGTTCAATGGTTTGTCGCAATTGCAGTTCAGAAAGGTTCAGAACTTCTCGCAATTGCTCCAAATTGTAGGTGCGTGTTTGGTCATAAAGCGTATAGTTTGCAGTCACCGAACCATTTGCACTCCAAGTAAATGCATTTTTCACATTGTTTTCAGCTCCAGTTCCGAATTTTTGAGTCGAACCTCCCAAGTTAGCATTAGAACCGGCATTGGCGTTCAGAGTTGGAAGGAAACGATTGTTTTCTTTGCTCGTATTATTTTCTGCAATTTCAATATTGTTTTTTGCTACCTTGATTCCATAGTTGTTTTGAAGTGTAGTTTGAACAGCTTGAGTCTGGGTCAGAATAGTTTGAGATTGCAGAAAAGCAAAGGGGAATAGTAATAAAATGAGGGTTTTATAGATAAATTGTTTCATTGTTAAATTACTGAATTGTTAAATGTGATGGTTTGATGGAAAATTGTGTGATAACTGAGTATTATCTCATTTCCAACTCATGTTCTTCTGATTTTTGTTCAATAACGGCTGCTTCAACATCCTCTCTTGTAGGTCGGTTACCTGTTGTAACCCAAGTTCCACCAACTTTCAAGGTATTATTGACAGAAAGCAACAAAGGCAACATGAATAGAGTTAGGAAAGTAGCCACAAAAATACCATAGGCAATAGAAATGGCCATTGGAATCAAAAATTGTGCTTGACGACTTGTTTCAAAGATAAGCGGAGCTAATCCTGCTATTGTGGTAATAGAAGTTAGTAAAATAGCTCTAAATCGAGATCTGCCTGCTTCATAGAGTGCTTCACCAAAAGGCATACCCTCCTTCAAAAAGCCATTGAATTTGCCAATCAGAACCAAACCATCATTGACCACAATCCCAATCAAAGCAATGATACCTAACATTGAAAGCATATTAATCGGAAAACCATGAATATAGTGTCCCCATGCAACACCAATCAAACTAAAAGGAATCATCGTAAACAGCAGCAAAGGTTGACTATAAGAACGGAATGAAAAAGCAATAATGGCATAAATAAGAAACAAAATACCTGGTAGTACCGATCTCATAGAATTGGTCGTTTTCATCGCATCACGGTTTTGTCCTTCATACAATGCCGTTATATTGGGATGTTGAGACAAGATAGAGGGCATAATATTTACTTTTACAGAATCCAACATCTCAGTAGCACTGTCTTTGAAGTTCTTCAAATTGGCTTCTACTAGAATTTCACGTTTACCATTGAGGTGATTGATAGATACTTCACCTCGTTCGATTTGATAATCTGCAATTTCCGAAAGTGGCACACGGTTTTGTGAAGGTGTGACAATCCACATATTATCCAGATTTTTGATAGAATTTCGTTCTTGTTTGTCATAGCGAACCCATACCCGAATCTCATCTCGACCTCTCTGAAATCTTTGGACAGAACGTCCGAAAAAGCCACTTCTTACTTGCGTCATCACCTCGTTGAGCGACAAACCCAACAAATAAGCATTGTCTTTCAGCGTCAATCGAATTTCTTTGATTCCCATAGGGTCATTGTCCGAAATATCTTTTAGTTGAGGCATCTCAGTCATCTTAGTTTTCAAAACTTCTTTTGCTTGTTTCAATTCCTTGATGTCATTGCTGACCAAAGAAACCGACACTGGTTTGCCCCGAAAGTTGCTACCCGAATTGTATTCCAAATTTTCAACACCATAAATTGGGCCCGCTTCCCTTTCTATTGCACTAGAAATTTCGTCCGACGAAAAATCGCGCGATTCACCAGGTAACAAATTGACGGAAAGAGTGGCATTTGAAGTGCCAGGGCCAATGCGTCGGATGGTGTTTTCGATAACCGATAAGTTACCTGTTTGACGAGCCGTAAAATCTTCGTTGACCTTCCATGCCGCCACTTCAATAATAGAAATCAAAGAATCTGTGATGTGCTCACTCGTACCTTGCGGCATTTGCAGCGTGATAGTTGCCTGATCACTCGCCACAGACGGGAAAAAAGTAAATTTGATAATCCCTCCATTCATTGCACCTAAAGTAATGATAAATAGTGCAATTGGGATGGCAAAACCCAATAATTGATTTTTAAGAAAAAACACAAGTACGGGCGTATAAATATTATTCCGAAGCCAAAGCATGAATCTATCAGCATAGACGTTCAATAAAAAAGGTTTTGTTTCTCTCTGCAATGCACGAGAATGGGCAATGTGGGCAGGCAAAATAATCAAGGCTTCAATGAGTGAAATACCCAAGGTCAATAACACTACAGTGGCTACTTGACTGAAAAAATGTCCAATTCTTCCTTGCACATAAAAGAAGGTAGAAAAAGCGATGATGGTAGTGAGTACTGCCGAAATAATGGGAACAATCACTTCCATCGTTCCGTCAATCGCCGCTTGAATGGGGGTTTTCCCCAGTTCATAGTGGTAGAAAATATTCTCTCCAATCACAATTCCATCATCTACCAATATCCCAATCACGATAATCATTCCGAAAAGCGAAACCACATTGATGGTAATCAGACTTGGAGCAAAAATGAACATTCCCAAAAAAGAGACAGGTAAACCTGCGGCCACCCAAAAAGCAAGCGTAGGTTTCAAAAACAAAGACAACAAAATCAACACCAATAAAATACCAATGCCTCCATTCTCCATCAATAGTTGTGTTCGTTGAGCAATGGTTATAGAAGCATCACGATTCACATTTAGCTGAATATTATTATTCTCTTGATTGAATTTTTCTATGTATTCATTCACTTTGGCTGCTGCAAAAACAAGATCTTCATTGTTTGTGGTAGAAATGCGTACTTGAATAGCTGTATTTCCATTGTGGTACAAACGATCGGGGCTTTCTGACCATTTATCACGAGTTGAAGCGATGTCCTTCAAAAGGATTTTTCTACCTGAAGGGTCAGAACGAACCACAATATAGTCCAGTTCATCACCATAATAAGAGCGGTGATTGGCTCGAATCAAATATTCCTCAGTGTCGGTTTTGATATTTCCACCTGTTGTCAAAATATTGGCATTTGATACTGCTCTCGCCACTTCTTCAAAAGTTAAATCGTATGCACGCAAATCATTCTCTCTCACCGCAATTTCAATTTCCTCTTGCGGAAAACCTGTTACTTCTACCTGCGAAATACCTTCCGTAGCTCTGAGATCTGCTTCAATGGTTCGAGTTATTTGCTTCAATGTTTTGAGTGGAACATTTTCTCCACTAACTGTAAAACTAATAGCTTCGTCCATAGATTCCCGCTTAGCTACTACAATAGGCTCCATGCCTGTTGGAAAATTGGGTACTCTATCTACTGCATTTTTTACATCTGCCAACACAATGTCAATGTCCGCATCCTCAAAGGTTTCGACAGTAATGGTAGCACTGTTCTCAGATGATTTGGATGTCACCCTATCAATTCCCACCAAACCACGCAAGTTGTCCTCAATCTTCAAAACAACCCCTTCCTCAATTTCTTCTGGAGAAGCCCCTGGATAGGCAACTGAAATGGTGATAAGTGTTGAAGGTACTTGTGGAAAAAACGAAGATTTCATTTGGGTAACTCCTCTTAGCCCAAAAAGCGCAATGGCTATCAGCAGCACATTCACTGCCACTGGATATTTAATAAAATAGGCGATTATTTGTTTCATAGTTGGATATTAAAAATACTGGATGTTGAAAGAATAGATTGCTTGGAATGTCTAAAAATTGTATCCTATACCAAGAGAAAATGTTTAGCCGTTTTCTTATTCAAAAATTTTGACCTTCATGCCATCGTATGCGCCTGGCAAAGATTTGGCTAAAACCTGTGTTCCATTCTCCAATCCACGAACAACTACTGTATTTTGTTTGAAAAAGACAGGATTTACTTCATGAATAACCAAGAAACTATCCTTAACTACAAATACTTTATTTTCATCAAACAATAATTTTCGAGAGAGTTCATACGTATTCACCTCCTCTTTTGCAGTCACTTCTGCTTCCAAATACATTCCCTCTTTAAGCCCACTGCCACTTACTTGAATGAAAACAGGAATTGTTTGAGAAGCTTCTTCTACCAAACTATTGATTCTAGCTACCTTTCCCTTCCAAGTTTTGGTTTTTTCTACATTGTGCAAATCAACGGTCTTTCCGATTTTCAATAAATCTGCATAACTCGTATTGATAGCTACCTCCAATTCATACAAATTGGGATTGATTAGTTCTCCTAAATTTTGCCCAGCCCTGACCAATGCGCCGTGACGAACCAAACTTTGAGTGAGAATGCCCGAAAAAGGGGCATGAATGGTGTATTTCGACAGGCGTTCTTCCATATTTTTGATGCTGTAAAAAGTAGGCAGTATGTTTCGACCTGCAATGAAGAGTTTTTCTTTTTCATTGAAGGGCGTAGGTAATTGAGGAACAAATCTGTCAATATTGAAGTCACGAACATAGGCTTCCCAGTTTGGAAAAGATTCGGGGTAGTCCATTCGCAAATCAGGTAAAAGACCAACAATTTGGTTATAAAGAGTGCTTTTTTGAGCCCGCATATTGGCACGATGCTCGTCGGCATTGATTTTTATGAGTAAATCTCCTTTTTTGTAGTATTCGCCAGGAAGAAAATCTCGACCTGTGTCTTCAAAAATACCTTGTACTTCGGCAAATAATTCGATTCTTTCTTTGGCTGCCAAATTACCACTGGTAGTAATGGTGATAGGGGTACTGCCATTTTTTACCGTATCGGTGACGACCATAGCGACCTTTTTTTGAGGTTTGGGCTTTGGAGGGTTTTGCGTGTTGCTTAGTTTTTTGTTCATAAAAACTGCCCCTACGACTAGTAAAATGGCAAGAATGGATGTAATAATTGTGCGTAAATTCATAGGTTAAAAAGTAGTTTGTGCTGCAACTATTTGTATTGTATTTTAATATTTTTTTGTAATTTTTTCATCACTTCAATGACCGTAAGTACCTCCGTCACGGTAATACCCATTTCTAATTCTTCTACAGCCCCTTTCATGGTTTCAAAAGTAGCTTCAAATATTTTATTTCCCTTGGTAGTCAAGAATATCTTATTCACTCTTTTGTCATCCACATCTGGTATTCGTGCCACGTAGTTTTTCTTTTCCATCGTATTGATAAGCCTTGTTAATGAGGCCTTATTGCGTTCGGTAATCAGTGCTAAATCGTTTTGAGCCTGCCCATCTTTTTCATGCAGTCTGCTCAACAAAATCCACTGTTCGGTTGTCAAATCGAAGTTGTGTTTTTTGAAGTGATCTGCCATAAATACCCGCAACATTTTGGCAGTTTTACCGATCCAAGGAAGTAAGGTTGTTTCTAAATTTGGAAGTTGTGACATTGATTTTGATTAGAATAATCGTTACAATGCAAAAGTAGGTAAAAAGTTGTTGGTGCAACTAAATTTTTGGAAAAATTAACACTTCATGAACTTACAAACTAAAACGCCGTAGAAGAGACTATATTTATTTGTCTATCTACGGCGTTTAATATAAAACGGTTTGTATTGAAGTATTTTATGGGACTTCTACCTTGTTCAATATATCGTCAATGATGTTTTCGGAAGTGATGTTTTCGGCTTCCGCTTCGTAGGTAATGCCGATGCGGTGACGCATGACATCGTGACAAATTGCCCGAACGTCTTCTGGAATCACATAACCTCGTCGTTTGATAAACGCATACGCTTTACACGCCAAAGCCAAATTGATGCTTGCACGAGGCGAACCACCGTAGCTAATCAAAGGGGTGAGATGTCCCAAACCATATTTTTCGGGGTTTCGACTCGCAAAAACGATGTCCAAAATATAGCGTTCTATTTTTTCGTCCATATATACCTGACGCACTACCTCTCTGGCTCTCAGCAAAGATTCTTTCCTTAAAATAGGATTTACTTTCCCAAAAGTTTGGTTGATGTTCATCCGCATGATGTGGCGTTCATCTTCAAATTCTGGGTAGCTGATAATGACCTTCAACATAAATCGGTCGAGTTGTGCTTCGGGTAGAGGATATGTACCTTCTTGCTCCAATGGATTTTGAGTGGCCATCACCAAAAAAGGCTCTTCCAAGTCAAAGGTAGTATCACCGATGGTTATTTGACGCTCTTGCATCGCTTGAAGCAAAGCACTTTGTACTTTTCCAGGCGCACGGTTGATTTCATCCGCCAAGATAAAATTGGAGAAAACTGGTCCCTTTTTGACCGTAAACTCGTGTGCCTTTTGATTATAAATCAGTGTACCAATCAAATCGGCAGGCAAGAGGTCGGGGGTAAATTGAATTCGGCTAAAATCGGCTTGTACGGCTTGTGAAAGTGTTTTGATGGCCAGTGTTTTTGCCAGCCCAGGAACACCTTCTAGTAGAATGTGTCCTTTAGAAAGTAATCCTAACAGAAGTCTTTCCAGCATGTATTTCTGTCCGACAATGACTTTGCCCAGTTCTGCGTTGAGTATATCTACAAATGCGCTTTCACGCTCTATGCGCTCGTTTAGTTCGACAATGTCTATCATTGGAGAAATGGAATCGCTCATGGTAGTAAATTTGAAATAATTGATTGTAAAATTGTGGGAACTGTGGAATTGTTGATTACATCCCAATGAAAAATCGGGATTTTGTTATCAATCAACCATTAAGTTAAAGGCTATTGAAAGTAATACCAACCGAAATAGGATAGATTTTCGGCCCCTTGTTTTTTTGAAGTAAGGTAGCCAATGAATATTCTCCAATCAAATTGAAGCTACCATATCCGATTCTTACAGTTCCTGCATATTTCAGTCTATTGAAGTTATAAAGGTCTTTTTGTTTGATAAATATTTCACGAGATGTATTGTCAATGATGTCTGAACCTTTGTATTTGTGCTTGGCTTCCAGTAGATAACCTACACGAACTCCTAAGCCCAACTTCCAAGTTTTATTGCTTTTATTGGGGTTGGTTCTTAGTCTAAGTTCCAATGGAATGACCAGATGGGTAGTGCTAATTTTGTTTTTATTGACAGTAAGGTTTTCAGCAAAGGCGGTCATTGTAGTGCTTACCACATTGTCAAGGGTATCATAACCCAGCCTTACATTACTGAATACATTGGAATTGGTGATGCCCAAACCTGGTGCTACACTGATATTTTTAGAGTTGGCGATGGGAATATCGTAGGTATATAAAAAGTTAATGCCACGGCTATGCCATTTTGTTTCAACAGTGGTGGGTTGCGTGTCCCATATCCAATTACTGTGTACAAATTCAATCGTAATCCTATCTCTTGTTATCGCTTTGGGATTTGGAGTAGGGTCTTCTTCTTGTTGGGCCATCAAAGGCATACTCATCCACACACACACAACGAACCAGAAGATTTTTTTCATTATCAAAATTTTTAATTAAAAAGGTAAGGGCAAAGATATAACACTTAAACTACTTCCTCCAACGTATGTTCACCAAAAATAGCTGCCTTTGCAGAAATTCAGGTTTTAGGGAAGGAGATATAAAAGTGAGTGCCTTTGTTTTCTTCGGATTCCATCCAGATGATGCCGCCATGTTTGATGGCTATTTTTTGACAAAGCGCAAGTCCAATCCCCGTTCCTTCGTAGTCTTGTTGGCGATGTAGGCGGTAAAAAATGTCAAATACTTTTTTCTGAAACTCCTCCGGAATACCAATACCATTATCTGCTACTTTAATGATATATTGTCGAACATCTTCTTGTACTGAAATGATAATGTGAGGTGAAACGTTGTCTTTTTTAAACTTGATGGCATTACTAATCAGGTTTTGAAAAAGCTGCAATAATTGAGAGTAATAACCCTTGATGATAGGTAGTTGGACTACTTCAATATGTGCATTGGTATCTTGTATTTTCAACTGAAAATTATCCAAAACATCTTGAACCACGCTATTGAGGTCAACTAAATCCTCTTGTTGATTGTTATTCAACAGTGTAGCATACTTCAATAGGTCTTCAAGTAGTTTATTCATCCTATTAACACCCGATGAAATAAAGCCCATAAATTCTTTGGTAGAATCGTCAAGGTGCGATTTGAGCCTGTGTTCCAGCAATGTGGTATAACTACCAATCATTCTAAGCGGCTCTTTCAAATCGTGAGAAGCTGCGTAGGTAAATTGCTGCAATTCTTGATTGGCTTGTTTCAACAACTCGTTTTGAACTTCAATTTTTTTCCGTTTTTCGAGCAGCAATGCTTGGTATTGGTTTTCTTTGGTGAGAATTTCTATTTCTATTTCTTTTTTCTCAGTCTCATACGCTATTTGCATATCAATGATTTGATAATACTTTTGTTCGTCCAGCAATTCTTGCTTCAGTTCTACATATTTGTTTCTGAATGCCAATGCAGTTTCAAAACTTTTCAATTCTGCATAGGCATTGGACAACACATCAAAAACTTGTGAAAGGTGGTGTTTATCTTTTCGGCTCAAACACAGTTTTTGACCTTCTTCACCGTATTTGATGCATTTTTCAAAATCTTGTTTTGCCAAGAATATTTCGGCCAAGTTGATTAAGTGAGCATGATAATCAGCCGTTTCATGACTCATTTTATCGAAGTATTGTTGCGCTTGAAGTGCTAAAGCGTATGCTTCATCATGATTGCCCTTTGAGTTGTAGAGTTGACTTTTATTGACAAGAGAAGTCGCAATCCTTTCATTGAAGTTGATGCGGGTTGACAATTCCAAACAAAGAGTATAATAGGTATCTGCAAGTTCTAATTCCCCACGACCAAAATAGAGATCACCCAAATTAATTAACAATGCAGTTTCATCTCTTTTGTCAATGGCATCAATGTAATTGTTGTATACAATTTCGTAGTGTTTAAGTGCCTCTTCGTTATTAGAGAGAAGTGTATAAAGCGTTCCTATATTTCCATGACACTTGGCAATGTTGCTTCTATATTGAATGGCTTCACTTTTCTTCAAGGCATCCATTAGGTGTGTCATACAATTCTTGTAGTCGCCCGTACTTCCGTAAGCTACCGAAAGATTGATTAGTGCCACCATTTCAGTTTCCTTGTCTTGTAGCGACTGAGCCAATACGAGCAATTGTTTGGCATATTCAAAAATATCGTGGTATTGAAGGGTAGCAATATATAGAGAAGAAATAGAGTGCAATGAACGCATCAACAGCACTTTATCATCATTTTCATTGGAGTAATGATAACATTCAAAGGCATAATCTAATGCAGTGCTAAAATTGTTTTGTAAGCCATACAAACCCACAAAAATCATATAGGCATTGTATTTCCCTTTTGTATAATCATTTTCTTCACACAGTTTTAAGCTTTTTTCTACAAAATCATAGGCTTTGCTAATATCTTGATTATTAAGATATGCATGGGCCATAGAATTGTAAATATCTGCTTGGGCAAAGGGTGAATCTAAATAGGGAATTAGTTCGTATGCTTTGTTTGCATACTCCAATGCTTTTTCAATTTGCACATGATTACCGCTATAAAGTCCTTTCCTTTGCGAAATTTTGACCATCAAAATATAGGCTTGAGCAAGTTCTTCATGGTTTTCTACAGCTTTGGCATTTTCTAAAGCGAGTTCCCCAAGTTCGAGTGCTTTTGATAAATCACACTGCTTCAAAGCCGTTGTTATTTTTTGAAAAAGAGTGTGTTTAGATGGTGTCATTTTTCATTGAAATGTGCTGTTGGCAAAATATATAAATATTTAAGTTATGGGTGAAGTGAGCTAAATGCCAAGAAGTAAACGTCAATATAAGGACTTATATTGATACAAAGTTTATTTGAATCGAATAAAAAAGTAAAAATAACACTTCTAAATCTATTAGGCATACTGTTTATTTCAACAATTTGTATGCCTAAAAAGGATAGATGACAAAAAAGTCATAGTACTTTCAAAAGAATATGGAGAAAAGACGCAACTTATTCACGGTTCTAATAGTTTGTAATAATGTTTTTTGAAAGAAAACGGTTTTGTCATCTATGAAAAAAATTATCATACTACTTATTATTTTAATGCCAATCATCCTATTTTTGGATGCTTGTCGAACAGACGATGATCTTCCTGAACCTCCTGAAATTGATGTGATTAATTGGGATACTATTGATTATAATCCTACTTTGAGAGTAATTGAAGTACATGAACTGGTACCTCCATTTCCTTCAAATCCTAATAATCTCCTGACCGAACAAGGGGTAGAGTTGGGGCGAATGTTATTTTATGATCCTATTCTATCGGGGGATAGCACTCAATCCTGTGCAAGTTGCCACAATCAGCAGTTTGGTTTCACTGACAACGGAAGTGCTTTCAGTGTTGGTATTGACGGTATTGCAGGGAATCGTAATTCAATGGCTATCATTAATTTGGCATGGAAAGACCGCTTTTTTTGGGCGGGACGAGCAGCAAGTTTAGAAGAACAAGCACTTGAGCCTGTTCCGAATCCTATCGAAATGCACTTAGAATGGGGTAAAGCGGTAGAAAGATTGATGCAGCAGACAGATTATCGAGTTGCCTTTTACAAAGCTTTTGGTATCAAAATCATTCAGAAAGAAGATGTTGCCAATGCACTTGCCCAATTTGAACGCACCTTAATAAGCATAAACTCTCCTTATGATCAGTATTATCTTGGACTAAATGATGACCTTTCAGAGGATGCGATTGAAGGGAAAGCAATTTTTTTCAGTGAAAAAGGAGATTGTTTTCATTGTCACGGGAATGATGTCAACAATTTATTCGCAGATAATTTGTTTGCCAATGATGGACTAAATTCTTCAGAAGAATATTTGTCATTAGAAGATAAAGGACTGGGTTCTATTACCAACAATGTGATAGACAATGGTATGTTTCGTGTGCCAACACTGAGAAATATTGATCTTACAGCACCTTATATGCACGATGGACGTTTTCAAACATTGGAAGAAGTGGTAGAACATTACAATTCAGGTATGAAATATTCGCCTAACCTTGATCCTAATTTTGCGGTTCGCTTCAAAAATGGAGTATATCAAGGATTGGGTTTGACCGAAAAACAAAAAAGGCAATTGGTCGTCTTTTTGGAATCTTTAACCGACACCACATTTATCAATAACCCAGCCTTTTCAAATCCGTTCAAATAGAAGTAAATGAGAGGTTTATTGTTTACTAAGGAACAGAAAAAAAATCTTGTATTTTCTTCTTTGATACAGCAAATTAAACGCTTTTCATCTCGTTTTTTACTGCAAAATTTACCTCGAAAAACGTCATTTATTAGTTATACCATAAAAACTACTTCAAATTCGTTATTTTTGCAGCCAAATTTTTACAAACAAATATTACGATAAAATGAATATTAAGTGCATAGTGTTTTGGTGCCTCACGGTTGCGACACAATTCTCCTTTGTCAACGTGTATGCCAATCAACAAGGAGACGATCCGATTTTATTTTCATTTGGCGATGAATCGGTCACTTTGTCTGAATTTATTTATGTATATGAGAAACATAACTCACAGGATAAGAATCAATACAGTCCTGAATCAGTAGATGAATATTTGAGACTATATACCAACTTCAAATTGAAAGTAAAAGAGGCAGAAAATTTGGGAATTGATACACTTCCACACATTGCACCTCAACTGGAACAATACTACAAGCAATTAGCACAGAGCTACTTGTATGACAAGGAGGTAAGTGCTAATTTAATAAGAGAAGCTTACTCTCGAATGACCAAAGAAGTGAAGACCAGTCATATTTTGATAAGAATCGGAGAAGATGCTTCTCCGCAAGATACTACTGTGGCTTACAACAAATTGGCAGGTATTCGCAAACAAATACTGGGAGGAGAGAGTTTTGAAAAGATGGCAAAGATGTATTCACAAGATCCTTCTGTGAAAGATAATGATGGGATGCTTGGATATATTACTGCCTTTCAAACAGTTTATCCATTTGAATCGGCTGCCTATGAAACTCCAAAAGGGCAAATTTCGAATATTATTCGCACCAAATTTGGCTACCATATAGTAAAGGTTCACGATATAAGAGCTGCAAAAGGTAGGGTTTTGACTGCACATATTTTGGTAAAATCGAAAGATTCGGATACGGAAGAGGCAAAGACTGCTGCAAAGGAAAAAATAAACCAATTGTATGACCAAATCAAAAACGGAGGTGATTTTGCAGAAAGAGCTAAATTACAATCTGATGATAAACAGACTTCTAATAAAGGAGGCGAACTTCCATGGTTTGGAAGCGGACGTATGTTGCCAGAGTTTGAGGAGGCAGCATTTGGCTTAAAGCAAGTAGGAGATGTCTCCAAACCTATTCAAACACGCTTGGGTTGGCACATCGTAAAATTATTGGAGAAAGAAGAAGTGGGTAGTTTTGAAGAGGAAGAAGCGGAAATCAAAAAGAAAATCAAACGAGATAGCCGTTCCAAAGTATCGAAAGAAGTCTTTTTGAAAAGATTGAAAAACGATTACAAATTCAAAGAGAATCCAAACAAATTAGATCCTTTCAAAGATCCAAAACAGGAAGATGTGGTGAGAGGGAGATGGCAGATGAGTCAGGCAGAAAATTTGTCGGATGTGATGTTCTCTCTTGAAGTTCCAAATATGGGGAAAACCCAATATACCCAGCAACATTTTGCACGATTTATCCAAAATAACCAATTGAAAGCTCGAAGTAAAACTCAAGAATCAACTATAAATTTACTGTACGACATGTTCGTTGAGCAGAGTTTGATGGAAGTGGAGGAAAGCCGATTGAGTGAAAAATATCCCGAATTTAAGCAGTTGTTGAAAGAATTTAGAGATGGTACTTTGTTGTTTGAATTGACCGAACAAAAAGTATGGAACAAGGCATTGGAGGATACAACAGGGCTAAATAAATTCTATGAAGCGAATAAACAAAATTACCAATGGCCCCCACGAGTAGATGCGGCTGTTATCACCATTCAAGACCCTTCACTTGCCAAAAAAGTCTATAAGTTATTGAAAAAATCACCGACTAACTACGATGCTTTGGAGGCTAACTTTAATAAAGAAGGAGCAGAAAAAGTTGTGACAGTAAAGAAAGGTAAATATGAAACTGGGCAAAATGAATTGGTTGATAATATGCCTCAACAGGTAGGGATATCTATTCCAATTAACAACCAAGATGGTAGCCTTACTTACGTCAAAATCAATGAGATGCTTCCTGCAATGACCAAAGAATTACGAGAAGCAAGGGGATACATAATTGCAGATTACCAATCCGAACTTGAAAAAGAATGGGTGGAAGAACTGCGCCAAAAATATCCTATAAAAGTAAATGAAGAGGTGTTGAAAAGCATCTATAAGTAGCTTTTTGTCGTTTTAGTTTTTATCTTATTCAATGGGTGATAAATCGAGTCTTTGTAGATGATTTCCAGACTTATTGCTGTGTTTTCAATTGTCTTTCTGTTTTGTTGTATGGCATTTTTGTCGGCTTGTAGCTTGTTTGGTAGCAGTGATGCGAGCAATGAAAATGAACCAATAGCAAGAGTATTCAATCAATTTCTCTATCGTTCAGACTTAGAGAAGATGTTGGGTGATAATTATACATCAGAAGATAGTGTCAATCTCAGCAATTATTATATGTATGATTGGATACATCACAATCTTCTCTTGAAAAAGGCGGAACTAGAACTCCCCAATAGCAAGGACGAAATAGAGCAAAAAATAGCAGATTATCGCGCTTCTTTGTTACTGTTTTTGTACGAACAAAATTTGCTTCAAAAGAATATGGATACAGTGATTACTGAATCTGATATTAGCAACTATTATCAAGAACATCAAGAAAGTTTTTTGCTTCGTGATCCTATATTGAAGGTTCAATTTGTCATTCTCAAAAAAGAATCGCCTCAGTTGGATTCTGTACGATATTGGCTAAAGAGTGGAAGTGAAATGGCTATGAAATCACTGCAAACGTATTGTTTTCAGTATGCTATCAATTTTTCACTGAGTCCTACTTGGCATACTTTGGAGCAGTTTAGCCAAGAAATTCCTATTTCAGAAGAAGAAGTAGATGAATTATTATCAGATGCTTCTTTGTTTGAGACTAGAGATGCAGTAAATATTTATTTCGTCAAGATTGAAGATTATGGACTGCAAGGAAAACTTGCTCCTTTGGATTACAAGAAGGGAGAGATTACCAAAATGATGGTGAATAAACGGCGCATTGAACACATCAAAGAGATGAAGGATGAGATTTATAAAGATGCCCTTGAGAAGAATCAATATGAAGTGTTCGATTGATTAAATAAAACTTAAAGTATCAATAATAACAATATGAGCGTAAATAATTGGATAATCTTTTTTGTCTTTTCACTGTTTTTGAGCTCTGCCTTTGTGCAGGCGCAAGAAAAAATCTTAGTAGATGAAATTATTGCAGTGGTAGGGGATAAAATTGTATTGAAGTCAAATATAGAAGAACAGTATTGGGCAGCAATCAATCAAGGCATGGAAGATGACGGGCTACGTTGCCAAATTCTGGACCAACTGCTTTTGGAGAAAATGTTTGTCACTCACGCTGAAATAGACAGTTTGGAGGTTTCAGAGGAAGAAGTAGAGTCTGAAATTGATAGAAGGATGGATTATTTCTTGGGACTTTTTGGTGGTGATGAGCAAAAGTTTGAAGATTATTATGATAAGACGGTTTTGCAGATGAAGGAGGAGTTTCGTGACGATGTGAAGGATTTGTTGTTGGCACAACGCATGCAAGGAAAAGTGTTGAGTGATATCAAAGTGACTCCTAAGGAGGTAAAAACTTTTTTCAATCAGATTCCAAGAGACAGTTTGCCTTACTTCAATGCTGAAATAGAAATGGGGCACCTGGTGATTAAACCCGAATTGACAAAAACTGAAAAAGAAGGAACAATTGCGAGGTTGGCTGAGATAAAAAAGCAAATTGAGGAAGGAGCAGATTTTGGAGACATGGCTAAAAAGTTTTCGGAAGGGCCTAGTGGGCCACAAGGAGGTGATTTAGGTTTTATCGGGCGAGGACAGATGGTGCCAGAATTTGAAGGGGCGGCATTTCGACTTCGAAATCCTGGCGATATTTCGGGAACGGTGGAAACAAAGTTTGGCTTTCACATCGTTCAATTGCTTGAAAGACGAGGGGATAAAATCCATGTTCGCCATATTTTGTTGCGACCAAAAATTTCCTATCAGCAATTAGAGGACGCTCAAACACAATTGGATAGTATTCGCACATTGATTATGGAGGATGATTCACTGACTTTTCAAAAGGCAGTAGAAAAATTCTCGGATGATGAGGCTACTAAAAAAACAGGGGGGTTGATTGTGAGTGAGCAATCTGGATCAAGTGTATATGATATGAATCAATTGGATCCAAATGACTTTTTTGCAATTGAAGAACTGAAAGAAGGGGAAATTTCGGAGCCTATCAAATATCAGACAAAAGAAGGTGATGATGCTTACCGTATTTTGTATCTATATAGTCGAACAAGTCCGCATGTCGCAAACCTGAAAGATGATTACAGCAAAGTACAGAAAATTGTAAAAAGCAATAAGCAAAACGAAACTTTGATAAATTGGTTGGATCGTAAAGTCAAACGCACCTATATTTTTGTGAATGAAGAATACAAAGATTGCACGATGATGGAGAAGTGGATTAACTAAGTTTTGAATGGTTAAAAAAAGGTAAATTATGGATTAGGGTGAGAGCCGTATTACCAAAATGCAATCCCCTATCAATATTGTTTGTATATTCGCATCCGTTTTTATTGAAAAAACGAGTTTTAAACCTAATTCCAAGCATAATCAGTGTAGATTGAAGCCCAAACGATTTGTTCTTAGATTTTTTCTGCTTCAATTATACATTTTCAATTTTGATTTTATTAAGTATGGCAACATATAAATCTGATGTAGAAGCGGTAGATGCTTTAGCCGCAACGTATAGAAATTTAAGAAGTGAGATAGGTAAAATTATTGTAGGTCAAGACGATGTAGTGAAGAAAGTATTGATTTGTATCTTTTGTGATGGGCATAGTTTATTGGTCGGTGTACCTGGATTGGCGAAAACCCTTTTGGTACAAACCATTGCTAATGTGCTCGACTTGTCCTTCAAACGCATACAGTTTACACCCGATTTGATGCCATCAGATATTACAGGAGCGGAAATATTGGACGACAACCGAAAGTTTCGATTCAGTAGAGGCCCCCTTTTCGCCAATATCGTATTGGCAGATGAAATCAACCGTACGCCTCCTAAAACACAAGCTGCTCTGCTTGAGGCGATGCAAGAACGTTCTGTGACGGCGGCAGGTATTGCCCATAAACTTGAACTTCCTTTCTTCGTTTTGGCTACTCAAAACCCTATCGAACAAGAAGGTACTTATCCTCTACCAGAAGCGCAATTGGACCGTTTTATGTTCAATATCAAGTTGGATTACCCGAGTTTTGCGGAGGAAGTAGATGTGGTAAAAAGGACTACTACAAACCAAATAACAGATTTAAAGAAAATTGTTTCGGGAGACGAAATTCGTTTTTTCCAACAATTGATTCGTAAAATTCCTATTGCAGACAATGTATTGGAATATGCTGTTAGATTGGCAAGTAAAACTCGCCCAAATACCAAAGATGCCTCTCCTTCTGCAAACAATTATTTGTCTTGGGGAGCTGGCCCAAGAGCTTCTCAATACTTGGTAGTTGGAGCTAAATGTCATGCTGCTATCAATGGTAAATACTCTCCTGATATTGAAGATGTTCAAGCCGTGGCAGAAGCGATTCTTCGTCATCGTATTGTGAAAAACTACAAAGCCGAAGCTGAAGGCATTTCTATCGAAAGTATTATTGAAGGACTGTTATAGAGAATCTTATTTCTTAGAATAAGTTTTTTTACGCAGTTAAATGTCTTAGTTGTTCTTAGTTACATCTTTGTAATTTTCTACTTTTTACTGCTTCAAAATTGGCATATAGGCTATTCGCTTTTATCGTCATTAAAATGCCATATTACAAAACGAAATTAAAAAAATGCTTTTTTAGCAAATTGGTTTTTAGGATATTAGAAATAAATATACTGTTATGAAGATGAAGACTTATTGAAAATTTTGAAGAAAGATGTAACTTACATGCGATACTACTTTTAGTATATTTCTTAACTATTGGTTCATTAAAATTTTTATAGCATGGCTAAAAATAGTTTACACGTTTCTAGTGCAAAGTATATTGATAATTACGTTTTAGAGATTGAATTTAGTGATGGAACTACACAAGTTGTAAATTTTGAACAATTTCTTAAAATTTCCTCACATCACAATACCCGATATTACTTGAATAAGGATGTTTTTCAAGAATTTATGGTAGAAGATGGTCAGCTTCATTGGGGTAATCATGACTTGGAGTTTGATGTAGAAAAACTACATCGCAATGAATTATTACCTCCTTCATTACCTTTCAAATCGGTAAAAAAGGCGAGTAAAATTTTAAGAGCAGTTAACCACAAGGTTCGCCGTCGAATTATCGAATTGCTGGAAGAAAACACTAGAATGACCGTTACCGAGATTTTTATCAAGTTGCGTATAGAGCAATCTGCTGCTTCTCAGCATCTTGCTATATTGAGGAATGAAGATATTGTTTTTACAAAGCGAGATGGTAAATACATTCATTATTCGTTGAATTATGAGCGTATTGATGAAGTGATGCGTTTTGTTAAAAGCTTGACAGGGAAACGATAATGTTGTATTTAACTCCTCAAATTTAGTTTTTTTTATTTATTGAAAATCATGTTAGAACAGGCAAGACAACTCATTGAAGAAGCATGGAATGACCGAACATTGTTGCAGCAACCTGCAACAAAATTGGCTATAGAAACAGTTATTGAAGCGTTGGACAAGGGAAAAATTAGAGTCGCTTTTCCTTCAGATGATGGAGATTGGATGGTAAATGAATGGGTAAAAAAAGCAGTTATTCTTTATTTTCCTATTTGTCAGATGGAAACCATTGAAATAGGGCCATTTGAATTTCATGATAAAATCCCTTTAAAGAAAAATTTTAAAAGCCTAAATGTGCGGGTAGTACCGCACGCCCTTGCCCGTTTTGGAGCTTATTTATCTCCTGGAGTTATTATGATGCCTTCTTATGTCAATATTGGGGCATATGTTGGTAGTGGTACGATGGTTGATACATGGGCAACAGTCGGTTCTTGCGCTCAAATAGGTGAAAACGTGCATCTTAGTGGAGGTGTTGGAATTGGTGGTGTGTTGGAACCTGTTCAGGCAAGTCCAGTCATTATTGAAGACAACTGCTTTATTGGTTCTCGTTGTATAGTGGTAGAAGGTGTACGGATAGAAACAGAAGCTGTATTAGGTGCTAATGTGGTCATCACACAATCTACAAAAATCATCGATGTGAGTGGCGAAGAGCCTATCTATTACCAAGGAAGGGTGCCTGCAAGATCGGTAGTTATTCCTGGCAGTTATACAAAAAAATTCCCTGCTGGCGAATACCAAGTTTCCTGTGCTTTGATTATTGGAAAGCGCAAAGAATCAACCGATAAAAAGGTATCTTTGAATCATGCACTACGTGATTATGATGTGGCTGTTTAGAAAAATAAAGCAGTCAATAACGAGTCAGAATGAATATGATTTTAAATAGAAAGCCCGTTGGTCCTCATCACTAACGGGCTTTTTTTAATTTTTGCAAATGGTAAAACGCCCTATATTCATAGCTATTTTGTGTTTTTTTACTGCAATATCAGGACAAGCTCAGCCGAGTCAAGCATTGAAGGGTTTGGTTAAGCAGATTGTAGATGCTTATTCGGAAGAAGAAAACATGCAGCAACTGCAAGTAGGTATTGTAGAAGGTGGTTATACTTATTACTATCAATTTGAAGGTGCAGATAAAATAGAAAAGACAAAAACTGACAGCACGCTACTTTTTGGTATTGGCTCTGTTACCAAAACCTTCACAGCGGCACTGCTTGCAGCAATGGTAGCAGAGGGAGTCGTAAAGTTGGAAAATTCAATTGCTCTTTATTTACCCGATTCTGTAGTTTCTGCAAATTCCATTTTGAAAAATATTACCTTAGAACAGCTTGCTACCCATACTTCGGGTTTCCCTAAAATGCCTCGCAATCTTCCCTTCAAAATGAAGAATAAAGAAGATCCTCTTGCTGACTACCAACTTAGAGATGCATATCAATTTTTGATGGATTTCACCCCTGCTATAGATAGAAAACACATACAGGCTCTTAGAAAAAATGAAAAAGTGTTTTTGTATTCTCATTTTGGGATAGGTTTACTCGGACATTTGTTGGAAACGGCTGGCAGAAAATCTTATACCAAGTTACTTCAACAATATGTTTTGAAGCCATTGAACTTGAAGGATACAAAGTTGGTGGAAAATCTTCTGCCAAATGAAGGGGCACAAGGGCATGATTTTTCGGGGAATGTTGAACTTCCATTGAAGTATGCCTCCTTGTATGCCAGTGAAGGACTATATAGTTGTCTTCGTGATTTACTTCAATACACAAAAGCGTGTATGAGTCAAGATGTTGGTTATTCTTTTTTAAAAGAATGTTTTGAGATAAAGAATGATACAGATTTGAAAAAAAATCACGTAGGTTTAGGATGGTTCATTATTGAAAGAGGAAATCAAAAAAAATATCCCTTCATTTATACGCATAGCGGCAAAACAGGAGGATTCAGTACCTATGTAGCCTTTATTGAAAAAACGCAAACGGCAGTAGTTGTGTTGTCTAACTACAATAGGAGAGTAGATGATATTGGCATTGCCATATTAGAGTTGATTAACCGATGATGATTTGGTATTTATTCTTTTGAAATCTCTCTAATGTCTTGCATGATTCTATTGGCCATTGATTCTGCGGTGGTCTTCAAATTACTTTCTGAATAAATACGAATAATGGGTTCCGTATTGGATTTTCGAAGATGTACCCAGTCCCCTCCATCAAAAATTAACTTCAATCCGTCAATGGTGCTTTGTGGATAATTTTTATACTTCTTAGCAATACGTTCCAAAACTACATCTACATTAATATCAGGGGTTAATTGGATTTTATTTTTAGAAATATGATAAGTAGGATAAGAAGATCGAAGCATGGAGCAAGATTCTCCAAATTTGGCTAAGTAGCTCAAAAATAAAGCAATACCTATTAAGGCATCTCGTCCATAGTGTAAATCTGGAACAATGATTCCGCCATTTCCTTCACCTCCAATAACTGCGTCAACAGCCTTCATTTGAGCCACTACATTCACTTCTCCCACTGCTGCTGCATAATACTTTTGGCCAGCTTTTTCGGTAATTTCCTTCAATGCTTTTGTAGAAGACAAGTTAGAAACCGTGCTACCTTTTCGATGCTTCAAAACATAGTCTGCCACAGCTACTAAAGTATATTCTTCTCCAAACATTTCACCATCTTCACATACCAAAGCCAATCTATCTACATCAGGATCTACAACAATACCTAAATCTGCATTTTGGCGTTTGACTTCGTTCGAAATAGCGGATAAATGTTCTGGTAAAGGTTCTGGGTTGTGTGGAAAACGGCCTGTTGGTTCACAGTACAATTCAAAAACATCCTCTACTCCCAAAGCCTTCAATAAAGTAGGAACTGCAAAACCACCTACAGAATTAACCGCATCTACCACAATCTTGAAGGAACGAGATGAAATTGCGGCTACATCTACTAATTCGTGTTGAAGAATTTGCGCAATGTGGTAAGAAAGATAGTCTTCTTTAAAGGTGTAACTACCAACTTCATCTACATCTACAAATTGAAAAGTGCCAGATTCGGCAATTTGTAGCACTTGTTCACCTGCTTCTTTGCTCAAAAATTCGCCTTTTTCATTCAGTAATTTCAGCGCATTCCATTCCTTCGGATTATGGCTTGCTGAAAGAATGATTCCTCCAATTGCATTTTCGGCAGTTACTGCCATTTCTACAGTTGGTGTAGTAGCTAGTCCTATGTCTATTACATGAATACCCACTGATTGAAGTGCGCCAACAACAATATTATTGACCATTTGACCTGAAATGCGAGCATCTCGACCTATTACAACTGCTTTTTTCATTTCAGTATGACCGAGAGATTGCAGTAGATGAGTACCATATGCTGCTGTGAATTTGACAAGGTCTATTGGAGTTAAATCATTTCCTACCGAATTGCCGATAGTACCTCTGATACCCGAAATTGATTTGATAAGTGCCAAAAATGTATAGTTTTTTTATTAATTTATTTTAAATAGAAAAAGAACGTAAAAATACTAAAATTAGCCAATAATCATCCAAAAATGATGCGGAAAATTTTCTAGTCATTTTTAGTTTACACTATGAGAATTGCTTTTTGCAGATTTCAGATATTTCCTGTAAAAAAAATCAATTGGTTTCACCTTTTTTATATGTAAAAAGATAGATGGATTCTATTAACTGATAATTTTTCTACTAAAAAGTTTTTTTTTTTCAATATAATCACAAGACATTAACTAAAGTTTCTGCGTTTATCAAGAATTATAATATTGTTGCAAGTAATTGACTTTATTATTATCTTTACTAATGTTATTTTTAATCCTACCCATCCAGAGTTCTTTTTTAAAGGTTTACACTTTCAGGTTTATTTAATTTATTATAATTGGTTTTCTTTGAATTTCTTTCCATTTTAGCGAAAACAAAATGGTTATAGGGTAATCGAATGTTAAATTAAGCTTTATTTATCACATAAAATTTTTAAAAATAGGGTATTTTATGAAAAAAATTATTGTTTACAAATTGATGTTAATTACATTCTTGTTCTTTACTGTACAGCATCTGTTTTCTCAAAATTCGGGTGGGGTTAAGGGAACGGTAGTGAATACGCAGGGTGAAACTTTGCCGGGAACGAATGTGGTGCTAAAAGGAGATTTTCCGCGTGGAACAATTACCGATGAAAATGGCAATTATGAAATATCAAATTTGCCACCAGGGGTTTATGAAGTAGAAATTAGTTTTACTTTTATTGGGTATAAACCCTCTACCAAAAGATTTACAGTTCGTTCTGGACAAGTGACTACTTTGAATGTGATACTAGAAGAACAAGCTCTTCAGATGTCACAAGTGGTAGTGACTGGTACTTTCGATGAACGTACCAAATTGGAGTCGAGTGTGGGTATCACTACCCTCAATCCCAAAGGCATTGAAGAAAGAAATGCTCGAAGTGCAGGTGACTTACTTCAAGCTGTTCCAGGCACTTATGTCGATAATTCGGGCGGAGAAGTTGGAGCAAAAATATATGCTCGTGGACTCGCTTCTGGTTCACGCTCACAGCCAGGCTATCGGTATCTTTCTCTTCAAGAAGATGGGCTACCCGTCACAAGTGGTCAATTGTTTTATGGTTTTGTTGATATGTACCACAGATTGGATGCTACCGTAGGCCGCATGGAAGCAATTCGTGGAGGAAGTGCCTCTATTACTGCTGCAAATGCCCCAGGTGGTATCGTCAATTTTATTTCCAAAGAAGGAGGAAACGAATTTGAAGGTATGGTAAAACTGCAAACTGCTGTTCAAGGTAGTGGGAACATACTTGCAAGAGGTGACTTCAATTTGGGCGGACCGATGGGCGATAGTGGCTGGACATACAATTTAGGAGGCTTTTACAGATGGGACGAAGGCCCTCGGAACGTACCCTATGATGCCAATATTGGAGGACAAGTAAAGTTCAACCTCAAAAAAACACATGATAAAGGTTCTATCAAATTGTATGGAAAACTGTTGAATGACCGAGTGACTTTCTATCAAAGTGTGCCGATTGTAGATTTAGCAAACAATACGCCACAATCAGGATGGAATATTACCGAAGATACCTATTTCTACAATGTTCAAAGTGACGATATCATTGATGGACGAAATGTGAAAGAAAATCCAAATGCTAAAACCGATTTTCATATTGACAATGGAATGCACGCACAAAGTTTTGCGGTAGGCTTAGATGTACGTCAAGATTTAGGGAGTGGATGGACATTGAAAAACAATATTAAATATTCTTCTTTTCAAGAAAATGATGATCGCTTTGAACTACAAGCAATGTTTCCGAAAGTAAACGGCCCCGGCGAATTTTACGGACAGCCAGGGTTTACCAACTTTACTTATACGGACATTAAAACTGGAGAAGTTTTATACAACGCACCAGAAGGTATTGATAACCTTCCTACCAATTTTCTTTCTGGTTTAGGTGTTTTTCGTTTTGAAGGAGACTTTAAAGATATTGTGGATCAACTATCTCTGTCCAAAAAAGTAGGAAATCATGATTTAACAGTAGGTGGATATTTCAGTAATTTTGACCAAACAAGTTTTTATACTGCACACATAGGCTTGGGTACAAATGAGCCACAGCCACGATTGTTGATGGCAACTCATCCGAATCCTGTGAAAGCATTTCCTTTTTTGACTACAGAACCCAATTTTGTATTTAGTGATGAGAACGGTTTACTTGCTCATGGTGCAGGTGCTTACGTAAACTATGAATCTACTTCTACCAATATTTCTTTCTTTGCAAATGATACTTGGCAGGTCAATGAGAAATTGAATTTAGATTTTGGAATACGATATGAATCCATTACACACAAGGGACGAAAAGAAGATTATGACCGACCATCAGATGAAATCAACCCTGCAACAGGTGCTGGATTACAGTTGTTTATCAACCCACAAACGGGTACACCTATATTAAACCCCGCTACTGGCAGACCTCTTGCTTTTCCATTAGGACAAGACGGTGACTATACGACTTGGTATGATTTGGCAACTCGTCGTAGTACAGATGTATGGAGAGATTTTGAACACAACTACAGTTATCTTTCTGCTTCATTGGGTGGAAACGTGAAAATAAATGATAATAGTGCAGTGTATGGTCGCTTCACTTTAGGTAATAAAGCACCAGAGTTGGCTTTTTACCAGAACAATTTCTTAAATTCTGAAATTGGAAAAGGAGAGATAGAAGAAATCACCCAAGCGGAATTGGGATATAAATTGAATGTATCAAAAGCCTCTTTGTTCCTAACAGGTTTTTATAGTCAAATGAAAAATGTACCATTCCAACAATTCGCTATTGGTCAAAACAGTACGACAGTTAGGAGTCCTAATACCTTCAATAATATTCGTACCATTGGAACAGAGATAGAAGCTGTAATTACTATAGCTAAAAATCTTGATTTACGGATGATTGGAACTCTTCAAAATCCAACATTTACGGATTTCAGCTACTACAACCTCAATGCCACAGCGCACCCTGTTTTCATTGGCGAAACCTACCCAGAGTCACCCATTTATTTAGATCCCAATGGAGTACCCGTTCCAGCAGGTACACCAAGTGATGATTTTATTGAAGATTTTTCGGGTAATGATGTGTCTGATGTTCCTAAAGTGATGTTGGATATTACACCATCATATCAAATTAAGAACGTCAAGATTTATGCAAATTATCGTTACACGGGTAAACGTTGGGGAAATCGTCGAAATACAGTTGAGCTGGATGGTTTTGGATTGTTGAGTGCAGGAATTTCTGCTCGCCTGACAGAAAATATCAATCTTCATGTAAGTGGTACTAATTTAGCTGGAACTGAAGCATTGTTATTATTTGTCGGTGCAGGCTCTTTCACTTTGAGTGCTGAAGATGTTACACCTGAATCGATTAAAGAATTTGCTGATCAAGGCCGCCCTATGTTGTTTCGTGCAGTAATGCCGAGGATTGTAACAGGCGCATTGACTTTTACGTTTTAATAGGTAAAGCCTAAACTTAGTAACGCTACTCCAAAATCAAACGATAGTTATAGGTTTTACAATACTTAGAGTAGTTTGAGAAATACTGCACAATCAATTAATCCTTATGGTTTGTAAATCAGACTGTAAGGATTTTTTATTGTAATAATATATTTACCAATACGCCATTAATATAAATTTTTGTATATGATAATAGTTTACTCATTACTTGTTGAATATTTTCATTTAAAATTAGTAGTATGGTAGAATGTAGAATTATTGTATCAATAAAATATGATTTATTGTTCAAGCAAGGCATGGTATTTGTGAAACACTTATTTTGTTTTTATCTTTAGTAATTTAATATTTAAATTATATTCACCCAATAGATTATATTATATGGCAACCATCACTAAAAGAACTATTTACAAAATAGCATTTTTTTCTTTTTTACTATTTTTTGTTACCTCTAAGTTGTTTCCCCAAAATTCAGGTTCAGTAAAAGGAACTGTTACCAATACCCAAGGAGAATCATTACCAGGAACTAACGTTGTCATTAAAGGAGATTTTCCAAGAGGAACCATTACCAATGAAAATGGGGATTATGAGATTTCAAATTTAGTATCGGGTTCTTACGAAGTAGAAATTAATTTTTCGTTTATTGGTTACAAACCTACAACCAAAAGGTTTGTTATTCGTGAAGGTCAAGTAACTATATTAAACATCACCTTAGAAGAACAAGCCCTTCAAATGTCACAAGTTGTAGTGACAGGAGCTTTTGATGAAAGAACAAAACTCGAATCAAGTATCGGTATTACAACCATTAACCCAACAGGTATTGAAGACAGAAACGCTCGTAGTGCTGGTGATTTAATGCAAGCTGTACCAGGAGTCTATGTTGACAATGCAGGGGGAGAAGTAGGAGCAAAGATTTATGCAAGAGGGCTGGCTTCAGGATCACGTTCACAACCGGGATATCGCTACATTTCGCTGCAAGAAGATGGACTTCCCATTATGAGTTCCCAATTATTTTATGGATTCATAGACATGTTTCATCGTCTTGATGCAACAGTAAGTCGTGTTGAAGCGATTCGTGGAGGTAGTGCTTCTATTACTTCAGCCAATTCACCTGGGGGGATAGTCAATTTTATTTCTAATGAAGGAGGAAGTGAGTTTGAAGGTTTGGTAAAACTAGAATCTGCTGTTCAGGGTAGTGGAAATATTTTGTTGAGAGGAGATTTTGACATGGGAGGGCCTATTGGAAAAGAAGGATGGACATACAATATTGGAGGTTTTTACCGAAGTGATGAAGGCGCACGAAATATTCCTTATGATGCGAATGTAGGAGGACAGCTAAAATTCAACTTTAAGAAAACACACGACAAAGGAACAATTAAATTTTATGGTAAATTGCTCAATGATAGGGTGACATTTTATCAAAGTGTGCCAATCGTAGATGTAAAGAATAATACACCATTAGAAGGTTTTGACATTACAGAAGACACCTATTTTGTGAATGTTCAAAGCAATAACATTATTGATGGACGTTTTGTAAAGAATAATCCAAATGCCAAAAGAGATTTTCACATAGATGATGGTATGCACGCTCAGACCTACTCAGCAGGATTAGAAATTCGTCAAGATTTGGGGAAGGGGTGGATATTGAAGAACAACATCAAGTATGCTATTTTCAAAGAAGATGACAAACGTTTTGAACTTCAAGCATTTCTGCCCAAGGCGAATGGCCCAGCACTTTTCTATGGACAGCCTCAATTTGATAAATTCACTTACACAGATATCGAAACAGGAGAGGTTTTGTACAGTGCTTTGGATGGTATTGACAATTTGCCCACCAATTTTGTTACAGGAGTGGGAGTCTTTGATTTTGAAGGAGATTTCACTGACATCATAGAGCAAATTTCCTTGTCCAAGAAAGTAGGCAATCACGAATTGACCTTTGGAAGTTATTTAAGCCATTTTGACCAAGAAGATTTTTTTACGGCTCATATTAGCATCGGAACCAATGAAGCCCAGCCTCGTTTGTTGATGGCTACTCACCCCAATCCCATGTCGGCTATTTTAGGCCCTCAACCCGATTTTGTATTTGGTGATGAAAACGGTTTGCTCACACATGGCGGAGGTTCGTATGTAAACTACGAAGGAACTGCTAGTAATGTATCTTTCTTTTTCAGTGATTCTTGGGAAGTAAACGATAAGTTAAACATAGACTTTGGACTTCGATATGAAAATATTACTCATAAAGGCAGAAAAGAAGATTATGACAGACCTCTTGACGATATCAATCCCTTGACGGGTGATGGGCTGCAATTGTTTATTAATCCAGCAACAGGAACTCCAATTTTGAATCCTACAACGGGCGCACCTTTGGCATTCCCAGTAGGTCAGGATGGTGATTACACGACTTGGTACGACTTGGCGACCCGTAGGAGTACAGGTATTTGGAGAGATTTTGACTACAATTACAGCTATGTATCTACTTCTCTGGGAGCAAACCTTGAAGTGGATAAAAACAGTGCTGTATATGGGCGTTTGACATTGAGTAACAAAGCACCCGAATTGGCTTTTTACCAAAATAATTTTACAAATATAGACATCGGCAGAGGAGAAGTAGAAATCATCAACCAATTGGAGTTGGGTTACAAACTCAATGTGTCGAAAGCATCACTTTTTGTAAATGGGTTTTACAGTCAAATGGAGAAAGTACCCTTCCAGCAATTTGCTATTGGAGCAAATAGCACAACTGTTCGATCACCAACAACCTTCAATACCATTCGTACAATAGGAATGGAAATAGAAGGAGTGTTTAATTTGGCGAAAAACTTCGATGTCCGTTTGATTGGTACCCTTCAAAATCCCACATTAGCCGAATTTAGTTACTACAATTTGAATGGCACAACCCATCCAGTATTCATTGGTGACACCTATCCTGAATCACCAATTTATGTGGATTTGGATGGCATGCCGATTGCCCCGGGAACGCCAAGCGATGATTTTATTGAAGATTTTTCGGACAATGATGTGCCAGATGTACCGAAAGTGATGTTTGAAATTACACCTTCTTATCAAATCAAAAATGTTAGATTGTATGCGAGTTATCGTTACACAGGCAAAAGATGGGGAAATCGCCGCAATACCGTAGAGTTGGATAGTTTTGGCTTGTTGAGTGTAGGCGTTTCTGCTCGCCTCGGTGAGAAAATTAACCTAAATGTCAGCGCAACAAACATTGCAGATACAAAGGCTTTGTTGTTGTTTATCGATCCAGGTTCTTTGAGTTTGAGCGTTGAAGATGTTACTCCAGACTTAATTAAGACACAAACAGCAGTAGAATTACCGATGTTATTTCGTTCTGTAATGCCGAGGATTATCAGCACTGGTTTGACCTTCAACTTTTAAGAAGCATCAACAAATTGAAGGAAATAAAGACTTTTGGAATATCCTTCTATCATTAACTAAACGAAAAAACCCCTTTGTAGTCATGGTACTTCAAAGGGGTTTTTTGTTTGAAATTTATTATTCACCGCTTTGTTACTTGTTGGTTACTTGGTGTAAAAATCACTATTCACCAACTGATTTTTCCCCTCCTGATGCACTGCAAAGTCAAATCCCGAATGAATACAATATGCTCCATAATTTCCCTGTTTGTCTATCGCTAAATAACCAATCTGAAAATCTTGGTATGCCTGTTTTTTCACAATCCGCATCACTGCTTCCTCACAAGCCTCCTGAGGTGTTTTGCCTTGCCGCATCAATTCCACCACCAAAAACGAACCCAACGTTTTCAAAACTGCTTCTCCCATACCAGTGGCAGTTGCTCCGCCGACTTCATTATCGACAAACAAACCTGCGCCGATAATTGGAGAATCACCAACCCGTCCGTGCATTTTGAAGGCCAAGCCACTGGTAGTACAAGCTCCCGAAATGTTCCCTTTTTGGTCAATTGCCAACAAGCCAATCGTATCGTGGTTTTCGATATTGATGATGGGTTGGTATTTGGATTCCTTTTTCCATTCTTCCCATGCAGTTTTTGATTCGGGGGTGAGCAGATTTTCTTTCTCAAAACCTTGTTCGACTGCAAATTGAAGCGCACCTTCTCCTGCCAATATAACGTGAGGCGTGATCTCCATTACCTTTCGAGCGACGGAAATAGGGTGTTTGATGTACTGCAAAAAACAAACCGAGCCGCAATTGCCCATTTCGTCCATGATACAAGCGTCCAAAGTAACTTTGCCATCTCTGTCGGGAAATCCGCCATAACCTACCGAAGTGATATTGGGGTTGGCCTCAACGATTCGTACTCCCGCTTCAACGGCATCAATCGCTTTGCCACCCGCTTCAATGACTTTCCAAGCGGTCTCATTGGCGGATAAACCGTGGTTCCAAGTCGAGATAACGGTGGGCTTGAAGTTGTTTTTTGGATCTGTTGACATTTTTGAAGTAGCATTGGTTTCGGTATAGCAACTGTTGAAGGTCAAACCGAAAGTGGTTAAGATGGATTGGAATAAGAAGTTGCGGCGTGTGTGCATGATGGATAATTTTTTTATAATTTGATAATTACCTTTCCTTTGGCTCGTTTTGTTTCAATTTGCTTTTGGGCTGCTTTCATATCATCCAAAGGAAAAATTTTGTCAATGACAGGAACTATTTTTTGAGATACAATTTTGTTAGAGAGCCATTGAAGATCAGATGATTTGGACCTAACAACTACCAATCTGGCTTTTTTCCTTCTAAAAAGGTTGGCAGCTTTGTCTCTTATTATGCTGAGACTTGGGACAGTCGTTACATACACACCACGTTTGGTTAAGTTCTGGGAAATCAATTTGAAGGAATAATTCCCGAAAACATCGAAGAATACATCAAATTTTTGGTGGCTTCTATTGATGTCTGTTTGGTTGTAATCAATGGCATGGTCTGCTCCCAAAGATTGACATAGGGCGATGTTTTTTTGACTTGAAATGGTGGTTACAATTCCGCCCAACTCCTTCGCAATTTGTATGGCTAATGTTCCGACACCTCCCGAAGCACCATTGATACAGATGCTTTGACCTGTTCGAAGGTCGGCTTCATCTCTGATGGCCTGAAGAGCAGTCTGACCTGCAAGAGGAATACCTGCAGTTTCTTCAAAAGAAATGTTTGTAGGTAGGTGATACAATTCATTTTCTGCAACATTCACATATTCTGAACAACATCTTCCATTCCAACCATTTACCATTCCAAAAACAGCATCACCTTTTTTGAAAATAGTGCTGTGATGGCTGTCTTCAATTATTCCTGCAAAATCAAATCCTATTTGTTTGGGGAATTTTTTTCCTGAAAGTCCTTGGAACTTACCTTTTCTCAGTAGAATATCTTTGGGATTGAGTCCTGCTGCTTCGACTTTGATTAGTAATTCGCTTTGCTTCAAAGTAGGGATGGGAACATCTTTGATTTCAATAACTTCTGTGCTACCATAAGAATTGTAGAGGGCTGTTTTCATTGATTTGGGTATTTTGGTATGAACAATGTCTCGAATTTTTCAAACTTGTCTTCATCTAAAATGGACTCAGATATGTGTAGTGTTTGGAGGATGGCAAAGGATGTAAAGCCTGTTCTCAATCTACGATTTCCCAAACAGCATGTAAATAAACTCTGGATAAGCAACGACCATGGCAATGAACATCAATTGGACAGCAATAAACGGCACAATGCCTTTGTAAATGTGTTGTGTGGTCACTTCTGGTGGAGCCACACCTTTGAGGTAAAATAGGGAAAATCCGAAAGGAGGTGTAAGGAAAGAGGTTTGTAAATTCATGGCAATCAAGATACCTACCCAAAGCATATCCATTTCAAAAGCATTGAAGATAGGAGTCACTACTGGAACTATGATGAAAATGATTTCGATGAAATCAATGAAAAAACCTGCAATGAAGATTACCACCATGACCAAACCCAAAAACAGCATAGGGGAGAGGTTGGATTGTGTAATCAACTCCACCAAATAATCATCTCCTCCCAATTCTCTGAAAATGAGTGTAAAAGTAGTTGCTCCCAGTAGAATCATAAACACCATTGCAGTGATGTGTGTAGTTTCTTGCATCACCTCCTTCAAAATATCAAAAGACAAACCTTTTTGGAGAATCGTCAATAAAGTTGCACCCAAAGCCCCAACGGCTGCCGCTTCGGTTGGAGAGGCGATACCTGCAAAAATAGAACCCAATACAGCAACAATCAAGACGAATGGCAATACAAAAGCCTGTACAACTCGTTTGACAAATCCTTCTCCTCTAAATACTGCAATCTCTTCGTCTGTCATAGGTGGGGCAACATCTTTGCGTATGTTGGAATAGATGAGGATGTAAACAATGTAGGCTATGACAAGCAACAATCCTGGCAATAAAGCAGCCGCAAACATGGTTCCGACATCAACAGCAGAAGCCCCTCTGTTGCTGCTGTTGATGGTATCGGCCAGTAAAACCAACATGATAGAAGGGGGAATAATGATACCCAAAGTACCCGATGAGGCAATAGTTCCTGTGGCAAGCGGAATGTCATAACCACGTTTGAGCATGGTCGGTAAACTGATCAAACCCATCGTAACAACGGTTGCACCCACGATACCCGTTGAAGCCGCCAACAATGCTCCTACAAGCACGACCGAAATGGCTAAACCTCCCTTCAATTTACCAAACAACAAGGCCATAGTTTCTAAAAGTCCTTCTGCTAAGCCCGATTTTTCGAGCATGATGCCCATGAAAATAAACAAAGGAACTGCCATCAAGACATAGTTGTTCATCTGTCCCATGTACCTCGAAACCAACAGCCTAAAATCCGAAAAACTCAAGTATTCAGGCGCAAAAACGATGATTCCCAATGCGAATAAGGTGGAAACGCCGCCTAAAGTGAAGGCAACGGGATAACCTCTAAGAATCAGGATAAAAATGGTGATGAATAAAATGATTGCTAATAGTTCCATTTGAAGGGTTGGTTGCTATGTGAAAGTTCAAATACAGTTTACAAATTCAATCCAAAAAAATTAAGAATCAATGGGCTGCCTAATCTCTGCGATAGACTTCAAAACGGAGGCAATGCCCTGTAAAAACAACAGCAAAAAGCCAATAAATATAGAAAACTTCAAAAGGTACAAGGCGGGTAATCCACCGGGTTGTGGAGAACCTTCGCCCATATTAAAAGAGGTCATGGCGTAGTCAAACGAAACGATTAGAATGACCACACACCACGGGAGCAGTAAAAATAGGCCTCCCAACAAATTAATCCATGCCTTTTTTTTGGGAGGGTAATTGGCGTAAAATACATCTACTCGAACGTGCTTGTCTTTTTGGAAAGCATAGGCACTTCCAAACAAAAAAATCAACGCAAAGCAATAAATTTCTACTTCGGTCATCCAAATTTGACTGGAATTGAAAAGGTAACGCATCAATACATCGTAGCAAATCAGAAAGACCAAAGCTGCTGTGAGATAACTTACCGCTTTTCCAGCCCATTCGCTAATGCGTTCTAATAGGTGAATTAATTTATTCATAAAACGAATTATTTTAAAATGGATTCAACTCAGCGTTGATAAAAAATGCCCGTTTGACTTCTCCAATTCGGCTATGGCCCAACTGCCAATAGTACCAACCTGGGTGCAATTCTTCTGCAATAGGCATCAGAGAAATGGTAAATGTACGACTTTGAGGAGGAATTTTTTCGGCAAAAACCAAATCGTTTTTGGCATTAAATATACTCAAACTCAGCTTTAAGTTAATGGGGTTTTTTAGCTCAAAATCAAGGCTGTATTGTGCATTGGTATTTTCTTCAGGCATCAAGACCTCCAGATTTCCACCCCTCGCAATGCTCGGGTAGGAATAGGGCGTAAACCACTGTTGAAGCAAAGCCAAATTATCTGCAATGTATTTTGAAATAACATCGGTCATGTTTGAAGTAGGCGATAAGGAGGGTAAAGGCTGAATTTCTCCAGCTTCCTCCAATGCGTCCAATTCCTTCAAAATATTACTTTTTAAGACTTTGTGCTTTTCAGTTTGCAGGACTTGCCGCAGCAATCGCTGAAACTGCCATTCTTCCGCAAACGCTGGATTGGATTGAAGCTCGTGGAGTAAAGCTTTTTTTTCCGAATCACTGAGGGCGTTTTGCAGGTATTTTTCAATTAAAAAACCATTCATTTGTCCGTATTTTTGATAATATCCTTGAGTTTCTTCAGACAATTGTATTTGGCACTTTTCACTGTTTGGGTATTCGCAAAACCCATAATTTCCACAATTTCTGCATACCGCATTTTATGCATGATGGCCAAGGTCAGCAATTGACGACAGCGTGGGTGCATAAGTTTCAATGCTTTGACGATGATTTCCATTTCGTTTTTTTGCTGTTTGAGTTGTTCTTGTTCCTCCTCTTCCTTTATCAAAGGATTGAAAACGAGATCGTTTTGAGCATCTTCTTTCCGAAACAACTGTTGTGCTGTCATTTCCTCTTGATGGTCTATTAGCACCTCTTTCCTTTTGGTCAAGTTTCGTTTTTTGCTGTGCTTGTCAATGTAAATGCTTCGACAGATTGCAAAAATATAGGCACTGATGTTTCCGTGATTTATTTTATTGGCTACCAATAAATCGTGGAATTTGATGAAGGCATCTGAAAAAATATCCTTTGCTTCGGCAACGGAACAGCCAAACTTCAATTGCAGTTGTCGAATGCATTTGGGGGCTACTGCCTTGACAACCAAACTTAAAGGTGACGTGTCGCCCTGCTGAACCGATTTTTTTAACTGCTCAAATGCTTGTTTCTTCATACAATACAGAAGCCTCTAATAATATAAACGTTTTTCCCAAAAAAGGTAAATCAGCGTGAATAATAAGCATGAACTACTTCGCCAAAATAATCATCTACAAACTTGCTCAAACTCCTCACACTTATTTTTGTCAATAAAGTTTTCTCTTCACTTGTCATTTTTTTGCTCAACTCGCCATCGTATCTTTGGATAAACAATATTTTGACCGTCATCCAATTACGGTGACGTGTGAACCATTTCCAAAGAGCGTCAAGTGTGTTGTTCTTTCCTTCAAGTTCATTGGTGAACACAATCAAATTTTTCCAAATTTCCTCCGTAGATAGATGCGTGTAGTCTTTGCCAAAAACGACCAATAACTCTACTTTGTAATCATCGGACAATGCCAAGAATTTCAAATCTTTACCACCCAGTATTATTTGGTAGTTAACCTTAGAACTCAATTCAAACTTCTGACGGTCAATGTTTTTGTACAATTGCAGTAAATAGCTAAGGACTTTTGTCTGTTGCTCCAAATCTATTTTACCCATCAAAGACTTAAAAACTGAATTTTCAACCGCATGGTTCTCCTTCAATTCAGTTCCACTACTGCTTATCTTAGATTTTTTGGTACGCAAAGACTTCAAGACATCCTTGATGAGGTTTTCGATGACACGAAACAAAAAAGTCCGCACCAAAGCACCGCCCTGAAAACTCGCCAATTGCCCACCCTGTATTTTGAGAATCAGCTTTTCTTGAACAGATTGTATGACATCCTCGGCATCCGATTCCTTTAGATTTTGTGTATTCACATACGACCGAACTCTTGCCACAATCATGGATGAATATTTGACCACCAATTGCGGGGAATTGTTTTTCAAAAAATAGGTGTCTTCAAAATCATTGAACAACAATCTTGCTGCCTCAACGATTAAGGTTTTGATGCTTGTTTTTTCTCCCTGTTTTTTGAAGATTTTTTGCAGTAAAGAAGGTAAGTTTTTTTGAGTGTATTGCAATAACTCAGAAGGGGAACTATAAGAATTGTCCAAACGTTTCCAATAATGTTGTATCAATTTTTGCAGTAAAGGCTGATACAATAGTACCAACTTGCTAGGTTGGTGCTGCAATAAGTGTATTTCCGTTTCTTGTGTTGCCATCGTTTTTATTAAATCAGTGTATTTTTACTGCAATATATCGGAAATTAGCCGTATTTTCAATATCAAAACCTTCAAAATCCGAAAAGCACAAAATAATGTCCAATATCAAATGTAAGAATTGTGGCGAGGTAATTCCTGCCGAAAACATCAATATTCAAAAAGCACTCGCAAAATGTACGAATTGTAATGCCATTTTTAGTATTGAAGAGCAAGTGAAAATTCCCCGCCCTGCCATACCAATGCCCGAGAAATTCGAAATTCTAAAACTTCGCAGCAGCTTAGATATCAGCTATAAATGGTATTCACCTATATACATCTTCTTGGCTTTTTTCGCCTTGTTTTGGAACGGATTTATGGCTGTTTGGTACTACATTGCGCTTACAGAAGGTATATGGATGATGGCAATTTTTGGAGTAATCCATCTTTCAGTTGGAGTAGGTTTGATTTACACTGTGTTGGCAGGCTTTTTCAATACCACCCACATCAATGTAACTTCAGCTAGACTAAAAATTTTGCATGAACCACTTCCGTGGCGGGGCAGTTGTGAATTGGAGGTGAGCGAAATTGACCAATTGTTCTGCAAACTTCAAATCAATCGTGGAAAAAATGGTTCAACCAGTCAGGAATACCACTTGTATTTGATTGACGTGACAGGGAAACATACCAAGCTGTTAACCAACCTCCAAACACCTGAACAAGCCTTGTATTTGGAGCAAGAATTGGAGCAGTTTTTGGAAATTGAAGATAGAAAAGTACCAGGGGAATTGGAATTTTAATCTATCTCAATTCGCTGCAATTCATTCCGCCCATAAAAAACAGGAAAATACATTTGTTCCACTTTTGCAGGATTCACTGTATAATCTCCCGTATATCTTGCTTCCAAAGGTACTTCAAAACTATGCTTGCCTACTGGCAAGTTCTCACAAAAAATCGCCACTTTCTCCTTGAAATATTCTCGATGGACTTCATAAGGGTTAGAATTTTTACCCTTGTTTCCATAAGAACAACCTGCGGGAATCGGCACTTCAATCATTACATATTCTGCCGATTCTTTCACTTCAATATCCACCTTCAATGTTGCTTTCTCCGCAGCCTTCAATGATTGAAGAGACTCACTTTGAGCATTTTGCCAAGAAGTCTGAACTGCAAAAACATCAGATTTTGCTTTCGGTTTTGGATTCCAAAAGGATTGATTGGTGGTGAAATAAAGGGGCGTGCTGCCTGTTTTGTGAACAGTCAAAGATTTGTTTATCAATACTTTGGCTTCAAAAGGAAATTCGGTAATCGTTTGGTCAAAAGCACCCGATAAAACCAATTGGTTTTCCTCCAATTTTCCTCCACTTTCCTTCAATAAAGTCGGCAGAATCGCCTGCAAAATTTGGGCAGTTTCAAAGGTATTGCGCCAACAATTGCGCCCTCTTCGCTCCAAAAGGTAGCCAATGATTTTTTGACAATCTTCTGTTCGATTGGCTCTCTGGTAAATATTAAAGGCCAAAAGTGTGTTTTGAATCGCATTGTCATACCATCCATACCCGTTTTTACCCCAATAAAAATTCCCGAAAGTGCTTTCTTGTCGGAGGCTGTCCAACAATTGCAGGTCGTGGGGCAAGTCCCAAATCTGGCGAATTTTCAAGATTTGCAGTTGGTCGTAAAGTGTGGGTTCTGATAGATTTGACTCTATTGACTTCAAGTATTTTTCATAGTCGGCATTTTGCCCGATTTCACTCAAAAATGCTAAGGTGTTCAACAACTGTCGGTTGGAATTCATCTTCATCTTCATCAAAAGAGGAGGGTTTAAGTTCCTTGATGTAGATATTGAAGCAGATAGATTTTGGGGCAAACTGTTGGTAATGTGCTTCAATGCAGTATTTATTGCAGGAATAATATAGCCCATGTCTTTTGCCTTTTGCAGTGCTTTGGTCACATAGAGGCTCATCCACGGATTGGTTTTACCGTTTTGCCACCATCCCCAAGAACCGTTGTTGTTTTGTGCTTTTTCGAGTTTTTTGATGGTTTTGCGGATTTCTTGTTCGTGTCGAAAAGGCTCCTCCAATTGTGCTTTGATTTCTTTTTCGAGCAAAAACGCCATCAAACGACTGGCGTTTTGTTCATTACAGCCAAAGGGGTAGTTTTGAAGGTAATCCAAGTCTTTTTGCAGCAAATCGAAGATGCTGTTTTGGGCATAGAGATGGACTTCGCCCAAGTTTCCATTGAAGGAAAGCTGAAGGGGCGTATCGTTTTCCAAGACATAAAAATCACCTGTTGTTTCTTCTACGCCTTTTTTCAGAATAGGAATTTGCCGCTTTTCACCATCGCCATATCCATCTTGTGTGGTCAATAAATAAGTCATAATCAGGCTATCACGGTTTGAAGGGGCGGTAATGTTGGTTTTTTCTATGAGTGCTTCTTTGATGTTAGCAGAATTGCTTTGCAGCACTTCTTCGTTCATTTTAAATTGGGTTTCGATGTGTATGGAGTCTTCTGTATAGTTCAAGGATTTACCCAAAATAGCGGTTTCATCTCCTTCAATCAAAAAACGGGGAACGGAAAGTTGTCCCATGATTTTTTTGAAGGCATTGGTTTTTGTAGAAGCAAAACCTCCTTGCTCTTTGTCGTTCATTCCCAAAACGAAGGTGCGCCATTGCGTCGAATTGTCGGGAAAGGTGACGGTGAAATAGGCTTCTCCGTTTTGGTCGGTAAGCAGGTTGGGCTGCCAATAGGCGTAGTCTGAGAAGTTGGAGCGGAGTTGTACTTTTGAATCTGAGAGGGCTGAATTTGGTAATGAATCCAGCCCTCTAACTTTAATGCCATCTATGTAATATTCCGTTGCTGAATCACGTGCGCCTGTTATTGTAAGCACATCGTACTTATCATTACCTTGGTAAACTCCTGCTGCCATACCTGCAATTGAACTCACATTTAGTGTTGGCATACTTACTATCATTTTGGATGTAACAGTCTGATCTTCTCTCTTCAAGTTTCCTATGATTCCCATATAATCCCCTCTGCCTCGTTTGAATGTGCTATATCCTACAATCACAACTTCATCCAAAGAAAGCTTACTTTCTTCCAATTCAAGATTGAACTCTTGATGACCATAAGTCGTTACCATTGTATTCATTGTAGTTGTTTCATAACCAATATAAGACACTTCAAGGGTATAATCATCTGCAATCAAGTCTAAACGATAAAAACCATCTATGTCTGTCACAGTTCCTGTAGTTGTTCCTTTCACTACTACATTCACTCCAATCAAAGGCTCACCCGTTTCTTTATCCGTAATCTGTCCTTCAACACCCGAAACACCATTACTTTTGATATTGCCAAAGTATTTTTTTACTTTCTGTTCTGGAATTTTCTTTTTAGAAATAGGCTGAAACCGCTTTTGCGTCAATCCATTCAAGAACTGATAAGCACTATCTACCACAAAATTTGCAGTCGTATCTATTCGTTGAAAAGTAAGCGCATTGGCTTCGATTTTGAAGCTTTTTTGGAAGTAAGCACCACTGTTTTTGACCAACAACAATTGGTAATCATGAGGAGGAAGGTTGTTCCATTGTCGGGTATTGGGTTCATAAACGCCATAGGTGCTGTCGTTTGCCATCAAAACAATGGCGAACAAATCGTCTTTTAGGTTTTTTTGGGTAATGTATTCTAATTTGTAAAGCCCATTCTTTCTATTGGTTCGGTACGCTTTTGTGTCAAATGATATTTTTAGAAGCGTGTCTTGGGTTACGATATTTTTGGGGTGAAAAAGGACTTGTCCAATGGGTTTCTGGGGAAGCGAATAGGGTAAGGGAAAAGGCTTGTCAAAGTGTTTGTTTTCGTACAAACGCTCTCGTTGTGCTTCAATTTCGTATTCAAATCCTTCTTCAAACAAAAAGGTATTGTGGTAGTGATTTTTGCGAATAAGGGTCAAATTGTTGCGGGGGAAAAAGGGCCCGATTTGCCAAGTGCCGCTTCGTTTTGCTTCAATTGGGTGAATCGTATGGGCATCTTGAAGTACATAATAATCACCGAGTTTTTCATAGGGTGTTCGCAAAAAGAAGATTTGTTGCTTCAATAAATTGAGTTCTTGCTTGCTCAATTCTGGTTTTGCAGCTTGACGGTGAATGTGTCTGGCTTGTTCCGATTGAAGGTAGTGATTTTCGTCTATCGAAAAGGTCAGTTTATGCCCATTCTTCAACAACACGCTGTCAATGGTATAAGAAAAATCCCTGCCTCGAATTTCTATTTGGTTGTAGCCATTTTGCCCCACAAAACTATAGGGGGCATTGCTATTGACCTCATAATAATGCACCAATTGCCTGTTGCAAAAAATTAGGTAAATCGGTTGTTCTTTGCCATCTTTTACCAAATGTGGAGCAAATTGGGCGATGCTTCTGTAAAAAGTATCTTGTGGGCTAATTTCTTCAATGCTATCCATTTGCATGAAAACTCCTTTGTCGGGATAGCGCAGTTGGTAGTAGGTTTTTTGCTCCAATTGCAGTTTTTTGTACCACATTCGCTCCACGTTCTTTTTACCCTTTTCGCTATCCAGAAGATTCAATTCCAATACAGGAAAACCTTTGGGTTCTTTCGCTTTTTTCTGTCGTAAATAAGGGCCCGAAAAATTGTCAAAGGTTTCAAATTGACCATTGATAGCCCCTGCAAGCAAATTGACCTTTGAGGCTGCCTTTTTTTGGTGGTCTTTCACGCTGATTTTGACGGTGACTTTTTCGCTTGGCTGAATGTTTTTGGGCTGTTCGATGCGAATGTCCAAGCGGTTTTTGGGGAAATCAAATTGCCGCAATTGTTTGTTCGGTTCGTCCGCCCACAAATAACTGTATTCTATGAAATAATTTTCTTTACCACCTTTTATGTGCTGCCATACAAATCGTTCTTCTTCGGTTTCGCCTTGTTGAAGCAGTTTTTTCCCTTCGTAAATGGAATAGTAAACAGGTATTTGTCGAGGGTTTTGAAGGTAAATATAAATAGAGTCATTTTGTTGGTAATTGCCTGCTTCAATATTGGGCTGCAATTTCTCCATATCCAAAGAGGTGCTTTCATCACCATCTATGCTTAGTATCCAATAGGTAGAAACGCCACCATTAACCCGTTCACTGTAAGGAAGTTCTACTACACGTTGACCGTAAATTTCACTATCCATTCCCATGATGTCAAAACTTACTTTTTTGGGAACAGATGTTCCATTTTCGATACATTCTGCAATGACATACGCTCCTTCTAATCGCAATTGCAAACAACCTGCTTCAACATTTTTTTGTGTCACTTCAAAACTAAGTGATTGACCTTGCAGTTCTCCACTGCTGTCTGTAAACTCAGCATCCACCCATATTTTGGCATTGGCATTTGGGAGAGCAGATAAAGGGAAGTAAATCAAGGTCGTATCACTTGCATTGAGGACTTGTGAGTGTGTCCAAATCGTATCTTTCACCAAGACTTCATCCGCCTGAAAATTGTCAACCTTATCCGTATAATCGAGTACCCTTGTTCTTGCGGTCAATTTCACAAACGCATCAGGCACATACAAACCCGTTTTGTATGTGGCAGACAAATGTAGTTCAATCGAATCTTCGGCAGCGTATTTTTCCTTGTCGCTTTTGAAGCTGTATTCAATGGCATCCAATTCATAATCTTCGTAGTCAAAGGATTGAGACATCAACGAACTGTATTGGTTTGGCTTTGTGTTATACAAACCAATGCTATAGGTTTCGTCCAATTGAAGGGAATCGCCCAAGACCAACTCTACTTCATAATTTCCTTTTCTATTGGGTTCAACATCTTGTTTCCAAATCGCTTTTCGGTCATACTTTCCTTTTTGAAGCCTTGCCTCTAGGATTTGGGTCAAAGGTTTGCCTTTTCGGTTGGTGATAAATGCTTTCACTTTTACGGTGTCGAGCGGTTGGTATTTGGGTTGGTTGCAGGCGATATAACCTTGGTATTCCTTGCCATGATACTTTTTTTCAAAGAAGCTAAAGGTCTTTAGTTTCCTCCAAAAACGTTGGGCAAGCGTATAGGGAAACTTGACAATTTTGCCCACTTTGGTCTGAAAAAAGGGTTTTGAACGCCAATAGTTATCTTCTTTCTCCACTTCATACAAGACCGTTTCCTCCAAAGCTTTGATGACCAATAAGCCTCTTTTCTTGCATTTTTGGCATCGGTAGGTTTGTGTTGCGGCTTCAAAAGGCAGTCTTTTGTTGTTGTAGGTGACATCTGCATTTTGCAGTAAAATCCCCATTGAATCTACCACACGGAGCGCAAATCCTCGCTGAATGTTCAATATTTGTGCAGAAATGCTATTGAAGCTTCGAAGTTCAAAATCAAGATTTTCGGCGTTTACACTCACTTTTAGGTAATAGCCTTTGTGTTCGATGTTTTTGGGGTAAAATTCTTCTCTTGAAGCCATACCCGTCAAGCTGTGCAGCAAAGTGCTATCTTCAATTTCCTGCTTTCCCTTCAAAATTTGCTCGGCTTCTTCATCGGTGATTTTGTACCACGCAGCTATATCGCTTTGTTTGGAAGAGGTGTTAGGTTTATTTTGCGCCTTTAAATCGGCAAATGAACACAAGAATAAACCCAAGATGATGGTTTGAAAAAAAAGTATAAAATTGGTTTTCATCATTTTGCACTTGTATGGTGAATGTGTAGTATTGAACTTTGGAAGTCATACAAAAGTAGAAAGAAAAAAGAGGTCACTATCCCAACTAAAAAAAGCGAGGAGAATAAATAGCCCTTGACTTCCGAATCACCACATTTTTCCCTTTTGGATATTTCACCGAAAAAGCCACTACCCATTTTTTGCTTTCCCCAGCTTTTAGATTGTACTGCCACAACAATCTGCCACTCAATTCGTCTTGTTCCGCATTGCTGATTTCGATGGCATCTACTTGAATGTCTTTTTCTTGTGACACAGGGATTTGGTCTTGTACTTCAATTTGTATGGGTGTAGCACGGTTGTTTTTGAGGGCAATTTCGTAGAGGAAAGTTTCTTTGACATTGAAGCCCAAAAACTTTTTGCCACTTTCGTCTTGGCGTTTGGTGCGTGTGATGACCACTTTTTCATCCCTGCCCAAAGACAAATCCAAGGTGTCTTTGATGCCACTTGTCTGAATGAGAGATGTTCCCATGTACGTATCTTGGTAGTACACTTTTGCAGGCCCTTCAATGAGGTTCAAATCTGCCCAACCTGTTACCTGCGCCAACAAAAATACGCCTCTGTCCAATTTGGGTACACAGAAATGTTTGTAGTGAGCATCCAAATCGTATCGTGTTACGGCAACCTCATAAGGGCTTGCAGTAGAAGGGATATCGTATGGTTTTTCAATTACAAATTCGGTGCTGAGTTCGCTTACTTCAACTTGTTGAATATTTGAATCATTCCGTACTATTTCCATTTTTTCCTCATAAGTGATGGGATCTATTACAAAAACAGTATCTAAACCATAGCCATAAAGTTTGGCATCAACAATTCCTTCTCCGTACGATTTTTGTTGTTGGTGGTTGAGCGTCCAAACCTCCAATTCTGGTTTGGCAGCGGTTTGTGTGGGGTCGGCAGTAGAGAGTTTGAGTTGGATGTTTTTCCAGTCAATACCTGTGTTGTTATAGATTTGGGCTTGGTATTCGAGGGTGATGGGTTTGGTGATGTCGGTTGCCCGCAAATTATAGCTTGGACTCCAAAGCGCATCAGATACCAAATATTTTAATTCAAAATCAACGCTTTGTGCAGTATTTGCTTCAACAGTTGCCAAAACCTCTTTTTTGGGTGTGTTCCATTGCTGCAAAGGTTCTTGCAGGCGGTGTTTCAAATTGGACAAAAGGGTTCTACTTTCTTCTATCTCCTTTTGTGTTTTTTGCTGCAATTGGTGAATATCTTTGAGGCGAAGTCGGTAAAAGTCAGCCGCTAGTTTGAGTTCGGTGATGTCGACTCCCGTTTGAGTGCCGCCAATGTTTTTGTTTTGCAGCAGTAGTTCTTTTTCGAGTCTGTAGGCTTCCAAGTCGTTGTTGAGTAGGGTAATTTGGTCGTTTGCCCACTCTACCGAATCCTCCATTTCTTTGATAAAATCGGATTTATTTTCTAGTTTGCGGTCTTTGTTGCGAACAGTGACAGACAGGATGTTGACACCCTTTGCAGCAGTCAGGCGGATGCTATTTTTGTCCATTTTCGGAGATAGGTCGGTGAATATCAATTGATTTGTACCCAACGAAAGTTGTGTTTTTGTAGTTCGATGGACTTCTGCGGCATTGAGGTAAACGGTCGCTGCTGTAATCTGGCTTTGCAGAATTTTGGCTTTTGAATCAAGGGTTTGGGCTTGCAGATGGACAAATACGCACAACAATGCGATGGTGTAAAGAAGGTGTTTCATAAGAAAAAGATGGATTAACATGAAGAAATAAAAATTTCTATATTCAACGTTGAATGTAGAAATTTTAGCTTATAAATCCATTGATTTTTTGAAATGGTCAAATTGTATAGCCACTTCAAAAAAAAATCCACGCCAAAAATTCGCCAACATCTAACAGATTTGGCGACATTTGAGGACGAAACCAAAACACTGCAAAATGAAACAAACTGCAATCCTCCTCATCGGCTTTTTAGCTCTTTTCGCAAGTTGCAACAAGCAAACAAAAACGGAAACCGCTCAACACGAAATCCTCACAGAAAACCTTCAAGACTATTTGAAATATGTCAATCCTTTTATCGGTACAGGTGGGCATGGGCATACCTATCCTGGAGCGACTGCACCTTTCGGTATGGTGCAGGTGAGTCCAGATACCCGTTTGGAGGGTTGGGACGGCTGTTCGGCGTATCATTACAGCGATAGTTTGTTGTATGGATTCAGCCACACACATTTAAGCGGAACAGGGGTTTCGGATTATGGCGATATTTTGTTGATGCCAACGGTGGGAACGGTGACGCTCAACAATGGCGCAGATGGCAAATTGGGCTACCGTTCGGCTTTTAGCCACGATACCGAAACCGCCAAAGCAGGTTTTTACAGTGTGGATTTGACAAGTTACAACATCCATGCAAAACTAACGGCGAGCAAACGAGTTGCCTACCATCAATACACCTTCCCCAAATCAAAAGATGCCAATATCATCATCGACTTGTTGCACCGTGACAAAGTATTGGAGGCTTCATTGAAGGTCGTGAGCGATACCGAAATTGAAGGCTACCGCATTTCAGACGCTTGGGCGAAAGAACAACACGTTTATTTTGTAGCGCAATTTTCTAAACCCTTCAAGCAGTTTGGTTTGGCATTGGACGACCTTATCAAAATTGGTGCAAAAGAATTGAAGGGAACCAACGTCAAAGGTTATGTCAAATTTGATGCAGACACCAATGAAGTTATTATGGTGAAAGTGGCTATTTCGGCGGTAAGCATTGAAGGAGCGAGGAAAAATTTGGAGGAAGAAAGTCCGAAAGATTGGAATTTGGAGAAAATTGTGGAGGTGATGGAAGACAATGTCGGCAATTGGCAGCAGCAATTGAACAAAATACAGATTGAAGGAGGAACGGAAGACCAAAAAACCATTTTTTACACCGCCCTCTACCATACCATGCTTGCCCCAAATCTTTATACGGATACCAACGGCAAATACAGAGGAATGGACAATCAAATCCACACTGCCAAAGGTTTTGACCGCTACACCGTCTTTTCACTTTGGGACACCTATCGTGCTGCAAATCCGCTTTATACACTCATCGAACCCAAGCGTACCAACGATTTTATCCGAACTTTTTTGTCGCAATACCGTGAAGGCGGAATCATGCCGATTTGGGAATTGGCGAGCAATTACACAGGCTGTATGATTGGCTATCACGCCATTCCTGTCATTGCAGATGCTTACCGTAAAGGGATTCGGGACTACGATGTGGAATTGGCTTTTGAAGCGATGAAACACAGTGCCGAGCAGAATCATTTGGGCTTGGATGCCTACAAAACATTGGGTTACATACCCTCGGAATCTGAATCGGAGTCGGTTTCCAAAACCCTCGAATATGCTTACGATGATTGGTGCATTGCCCAAATGGCGAAAGATTTGGGCAAAACGGAGGACTACGAATATTTTTTGAAGCGTAGTCAATCCTACAAAAACATCTTTGACCCTTCGACCCAATTCATGCGGGCAAAACTCAATCATACGTGGTGGCAACCCTTTGACCCTGCTGAGGTAAACTTCAATTATACCGAAGCAAATGCTTGGCAATACAGCTATTATGTGCCGCAAGACATTGCAGGATTCATACAGTTGTTGGGCGGCAAATCGGTTTTGGAAGCTCGTTTAGACGCTTTGTTTGGGGCAGAATCTGCAACTTCGGGGCGAGAACAGGCGGACATCACAGGTTTGATTGGTCAATATGCACACGGCAATGAGCCGAGTCATCACATTGCATACCTCTACAACTATGTCGGAAAACCGTGGAAAACGCAGGAAAAGGTGCGGCAAATCATGGAGGAAATGTACCACAATGCGCCAGATGGTTTGTCGGGTAATGAAGACTGTGGCCAAATGTCGGCTTGGTACGTGCTGTCTGCAATGGGTTTCTATCCAGTGACTCCCGCCCAAAATGTGTATGCTATTGGTTCACCGCTTTTTGATAAGGTGATGCTCAATCTTGAGGACGGTAAACAGTTTGTCATTGAAGCGAAAAACAACAGCCGCCAAAACAAATACATTCAGCGGGCTACCTTCAATGACCAAATTTTTACGGCTTCTTTTTTGCGGCACGAAGACATCATGCGAGGGGGTGTTTTGGTTTTTGAAATGGGCGACCAACCCAATGAAAAATGGGGAAGCGGCAACCGTGATATTCCCTCCTCCGCCATCACCGAACACCTCATTGTGCCTGTGCCTTTTGTAGCGAAAGGCGACAGAACGTTTATGGAAACAACTACGGTGGAGTTGGGAACAGTTTTGGGCGACGATGCGATTTACTACACTTTGGACGGTAGCCAACCTTCAATGGAATCACCTGTTTATCAAACCTCTATCCAACTAACTGAAACAACTACTTTAACCGCCTTTGCAGCCAAAAAGAACGGCAAAAAGAGCCAAACGATTCAAGCCAAATTCTTCAAAATTCCCGAAAACCGTAAAATAGAATTGTTCACCGAATACGCTCCACAATATTCTGGTGGAGGCGATTTGGCTTTGATTGACTTCATCCGTGCGCCAGCCGATTTTAGGACAGGTTCTTGGCAGGGCTATGAAGGGGTGGACATGGAAGCGGTGATTGATTTGGGTAAATCGCAAGAGGTTCACCAACTGACACTTGGCTGTCTTCGTGACCAAAATTCGTGGATTTTCTTGCCTACTTCGGTTACTTTCTGGACTTCGGACAATGGTAAAGACTTTGAGGAGGTGAAAACCATCAAAACGGCTGCTATTCCTGTGGAAATGTTGGAGGGTTCGGAGGTGAAAGACTATGTGTGTGAGGTGAACAAATCGGCGAGGTATGTGAAGGTGGTAGCCAAAAATCGAGGTGATGTTCCGTATTGGCACAAGGGAGTTGGCGGAAAGTGTTGGGTATTTGTGGATGAGGTGGTGATTGAGTAGATTTGTCGCTCAACTGTACCGATTTCTGATTTCTTCGGCATCTGAGATTGGCAAGGTTGTTAACCATTGCCAAATCACTAATTTTCATTTTCACTTTTATTTTCATTTCCATGATAAGCATCCAACAAGCTACCCAAATAGTCCTCGACCATATCTGCAATATAGGCACAGAAACAGTGCCTTTGGTTCAATCCTTGGGGCGAGTGCTGCAAGAAGATTTGAAGGCAGATAGAGATTTTCCTCCCTTTCCACGCATCACGATGGATGGCATAGCGATTCAATACCAAACCTTTGCAGCAGGTAAGCGCACTTTTTCGATAGAGGATTTGCAGGCTGCGGGAATGGCTCAGAAAACGCTGCAAAATAGCGACAATTGTTTGGAGGTGATGACAGGGGCCATTTTACCCAAAAATACAGATACGGTCATTCGCTACGAAGATGTGGAAATTGTGAATGGCAAGGCGACCATACTGCTTGAAGAAATCAACGACAGTCAAAACGTACATCAGCAAGGGCTGGATCGGCAAAAAGGAGGGCTGATTGTTCCAAAAGGTCGAGTTATTTCTTCGGCAGAAATTGCAGTGGCTTCAACGATTGGCAAAACACATCTGGAGATAAGTCGTTTGCCAAAAGTGGTCATTGTTTCAACAGGGGATGAATTGGTCGATGTCGCAGAAACGCCTTTGCCGCATCAAATCCGAAAATCCAACGTTTATTCGCTTCAAACTACACTGCTGCAATGGGGCATTGCAGCCGAAACCCGACATTTGCCAGACGATAAGGCGCACATTCACCAAGAATTATCGGAGTATTTGCAAGATTTTGAAGTGATTATTTTGAGTGGCGGCGTATCAAAAGGGAAGTTGGATTTTGTGCCAGAGGTATTGGAGGAATTGCAGGTCGAAAAGTTGTTTCACCAAGTAGCACAGCGACCTGGGAAGCCTTTTTGGTTTGGAAAAACAGCAAACAGTCGTGTGCATATTTTTGCTTTGCCTGGCAATCCCGTTTCGACCTTTATGTGCGCCCACCGCTATTTTCAGCCGTGGCTTCGCAAAAGTTTGGGTTTGCCTCCTTTCCAAAAAGAGTTTGCCATCCTCCAATCTGATTTTCATTTTCGACCTGCCTTGACTTATTTTTTGCAGGTGAAATTGAAGAATGGTGAGGATGGCAAACTTTGGGCGATTCCCGTTGAAGGGCAAGGCTCTGGTGATTTGGCAAATCTGGTAGATGCAGACGGCTTTTTGGAATTGCCGAGTGATCGAAACGATTTTGCAGCAGGCGAGGTGTTTGGGCTAATGCGGTATAGGAATGGGAGTGAAAATTAAAATTAAAACTAAAATATGTTTTGGTTGCCAACCATCCAACCTATTCCCAAACCACCTCTTCTTTGTGTTCGTGCCAAGCCAGTAACAAATCTTTGTATCGTTGATTCAACTTGCTGCGTTTTACCTTCAAAGTAGGGGTTAACATTCCATTCTCCACGCTAAACGCATCTTGCACCACCACAATCGTCGACACTCTGCAGTAACTTTCCAAGCCTTTATTGACCTCTATCAATGTGTCGGCAAGGCTTCTTCTCAATTCTTGTCGAGATTTGGTCACTCCAATTTCAGAAGGAACGACCAACAACACAGGTTGTGGCAGACCCAAACCCAACAAACAAAGCTGTTCGATGTCGCTGTTGTTCTCAAAACCCCACTCGATAGGTGCAGGCACGATGAATTCACCTTTTGCAGTTTTGAAGGTATCTTTCACCCGACCCGTCAAATAGAGATAACCATCTTTGTCAATTCGCCCTTGATCGCCCGTATGCAACCAACCATTTTCAAGTGTTTCGGCAGTTTTGTCAGGAGATTTGTAGTAGCCTGTCATCACATAAGGCGCACGCATCAAAACCTCTTCAGTTTCAGGGTCAATTCGCACTTCTACCTTGTCTTGAGGTTTACCGACCGAACCAGGTTTGTTTTCATCAGTGGTCAAAAAAGTACAGGCAGCACAATTTTCGGTCATGCCATAACCCTCTGCAATGGGAACACCGATTTTAGCATACCAATCTTTGAGTGACTGTGGAATAGGAGCAGCACCTGAAACACAGACTCTTGCCTTAGACAAGCCCAAACCTGCCTTTAATTTTTTCTTGATAATTCCCGAAATAATTGGAATTTTTAGGAGCAAATCCAATTTCTTTTGTGGCATTTTGGCCAGAATGCTCAGGTGGAATTTCGTCCAAATTCTAGGTACTGCAAAGAAAGTAGTAGGGTAGGATTCTTGTAGGTTTTTAGCGAAAGTAGCCAAGGATTCAGAAAAAGAAATCTGACCTCCAAAAGCCAAGCAGCCGCCTTCAACAATGGCACGTTCTGCAATGTGATTCAAGGGCAGGTAAGAGAAAAAATCATTGTCGCCATTGAAGTCCAACTTCAATACATTGCGAACCTTAGCTGCCTCCATCAATTCAGAAGGTGCACGGTAAGGAAGCATCACTCCTTTGGGTGTACCCGTAGTGCCAGAGGTAAAAATAATGGTCCAAAGGTCGTCGAGTTTTGCAGAAGGCTCTCCTTCAATGGGTTCAAAACGATTCATGAACTCGTTCCAATCTTCACCTACTTCTACCTTAGAACCTCCTTTGTAGTGCGGAAATCGAATCATCGGCATATCAGCAGGAACACCCGTTTTCATGTCATCCCAAACATCCAATTTGCCTACAAACAAAGCCGCTACATCTCCCAATTTCAATACTTCTGCAATCTGTTCTCCTGATAAAGTTGGGAAAAAAGGCACAGAAATGTAGTCCGCCATCATAATCGCCAAATCTGCAATGATCCATTCTCTGCAATTTTTGGAAACCAAACCGATGTGACTTTTTGGAGGCAAGCCCAAAGATTTTAAGCCCGTTGCCAGTTTTCGAGCCATTTGCCCTACTTCTCCGTAGGTATAAACTTCCCATTTATCGCCAAAAGGCTGACGGAGAAAAGGTTTGTTAGGAACGTTTTTTTCCTTGTCATAGAAGGATTCAATCAATGTTTTAAGTGCTGCTGCCATTTTGTTTGTGTTTAATTTATAATTGGTTGATTGTTTACTTTTCAATTCATTGCTGTAGAAGCCTCTTTTTACAGAATTCCTCTCAATTGATAAAACAAAACTCGATGTTTTATTTTATCAAGGCTCAATAATAACCTTCCCTTTCACCTCTCGGTTCATCATTTCCTCCAATGCTTTAGGCGCATCCTCCAAAGAATAAGTTGCGTGAATGTGTGGCTTCAATTGTCCTTTGGCGTACATTTGAATCAATTCCATTGTGTTAGCCATGTTTCGCTGAGGGTCACGCATCGCAAAACTACCCCAAAAAACGCCCACAATTTGACAACCCTTCAAAAGGGGTAAATTCATCGGGATTTTGGCAATACCCGCAGGAAAACCGACAATCAAAAAACGCCCTTCCCAAGCTGTAGCCCGCAAAGCTGCTTCGGTATAAGCTCCTCCAACAGGGTCATACACTACATCTGCTCCCTTGCCGCCCGTCAGTTCCTTCACCCTTTCCTTCAAATCTTCGGCCGTATAATTGATAAGTTCGTCCGCCCCTTTTTCCTTACAAATCGCCAATTTTTCTGCCGTTGAAGCCGCTGCAATCACTTTTGCACCCATGATTTTGCCCAGTTCAACAGCCGCCAAACCCACACCACCAGAAGCACCTAAAACCAAAAGAGTTTCGCCTTCCTTCAATTTGGCTCGGTCTTTCAGGGCGTGATACGAAGTACCATAAGCCATCATAAAAGAAGCCGCAATTTTGTAATCCATCATCGGAGGCTTTGGAAAACAACTGTTTGAAGGAACAAGCACCTCTTCTGCAAAACCGCCATGCGATACCAGTCCAAATACTTCATCGCCTACTTTGAGGTGTTTCACACCTTCGCCCACCGCCCTCACGATGCCTGCAATATCACTCCCAGGAGAAAAAGGCAATTCGGGTTTGAATTGATACAAACCTTGGATAATCAAGGTGTCAGGAAAGTTGATGCTACAAGCCTTGATTTGTACCAAAACTTCTTTTTTGCCAGGTTTTGGAGAGGGAATGTCCTCTAAGACCAATTTGGAAGGTGGTCCGAGTTCTTTGCAGAGAATTGCTTTCATATATTGTTGAATTGTTTGTTAATTGCAGATTGCACTGATGGTACAGATAGTCTTGACCCCATAAAAACCCATTATTTATAAGTGCCGAAGCTACGCTCCTAAGTTACTATCACTACAGTATTTTCCTACAAATAGTGTTAGGGCTATGCCCTTGTAAATGTTAGTATAACCTCAGAAATAGCGTATTTAATAAAAATTATATTTATTTGTAATTAAATGCTTATATCTTTCTATTTGTGTCCAATTATTATCACCTGCAAAATCTCTAAAATCTGTGATTAATTTTTAAAAGTTGGTTTACGTTTTTGCATATTCGCCATGCCTGCCTCCATCAAATCATCGGAGTAAATCATGGCAGCATTCCAAAGAACTTGATGGTTCAATGCTTCTTCAACGGTATGGTCACGGGTATAGAGTAACATTTGCTTTGTGCCACGAATACAAAGTGGTGATTTTGAGGCAATCGTAGTAGCAATATCCATAACATGTTGCATCATCTGTTCTTTGTCTTCAAACACTTGTCCGACCAAACCCATTTCTTTGGCTTCTGCTGCGTCAAATTGCCGCCCAGTATAAGCCAATTCTGCTGCAATGCTCGGATTGATGATTTTGGGAAGTCGCTGCAATGTTCCCAAATCTGCGACCAAAGCCCAGTCTATTTCTTTGATAGAAAAGTAGGAATCGGTCGTTGCATAGCGCATATCACAAGCCGTAATGATGTCAATCGCCCCCCCCACACAGGCTTTGTGAATGGCTGCAATGACAGGTTTGCGGCATTTCTCAATAGCGGTGACATTTCGCTGCAATTTGCCTGTTCCGATTAAAAAAGCTTCTCGCCGCCTTCCTTCACATTTGATACCTTTGTGTTGTACATTGTCCATCAACATACTCGTATCAATTCCTGCACAAAAATGTTTGCCTTCCCCCGTCAAAACGACTACCCGCACTTCTGGATTTGCATCCATGTCTTCAAATACTTGTTGCAGTTCTTCCCAGCCTTTTTGGTTCAAACAATTTGCTTTGTTAGGACGATTGAAGGAAACAACTGCAATGTGGTTTTCGATTGATACCTTATATGTTTCGTAAGTCATGTTTTGAAGTAAAATTTATTAGAAGTTGTAGGCAAAGATAATTTTTTAATTCTAAAATTGATAGGCTGTTTTTTAGCAGTTTTGGTGAAATGGACTTGGAGTGAGATGGAATATCTTTGGGACTTCAAAATCAAATAATACAAACTTCAATAACATGCAAAATAACAATGAACTGCTCAAAAACTTAGCCCATCAAGAAGCCAAACGTTTGTTGGTAGAAGATTCTGCTATACAATCCATTTCTATTGTGGGTTCGGTCGCTTATGAGTTGACCGACCAATATTCTGATATTGACTTACTTATCCTCTACAACGATATTTCTGATGAACAATACGAATTGTGGAGAAAGGACGCAGAGTATTTGAATCCTGTGTATGTCATTGGCGGCAAAGAACACGATTTTATGACGGTTGGGCGATATGTGGAAGGCATCAAAATTGACTTTGGCCGCATCAAAGCAGACAAATTTCAGCAGTCGGTAGATGCAGTGATTAAGAACAATGACATTGAGTTGAGTCATCAAGCTGTTTTGTTTGGCATCAACAATTCGGAAGTTTTCTACGATAAAGGTATTGTAGCAGATTGGCGAAAGCAGATTGAAGTCTATCCAGAAGCTTTGATTTTTAAAACTTTACAAACATCACTTACTTTTACTCCAAAATCGGTCTATGAAGGTATGGGTGTGTATCGAAATGACAGCCTGTTCATTTACGAATGTTTGGTAGAGGATTTGAAGAAAATGTTACAAACGATTTTTTGCCTCAATCGGGTGTATCATCCTGGAAAAGCAAAAGGTTTGAATTGGATCATTGAGCAGCAACTGCCTATTCAACCCACTGATTTTCTGCAAAGAATGCAAAGTTTGTTGAACAGCAAAGAAGCAGAGGGCGTTGCAGAAATGCTGCGACTCATTGCGGAAGTGTATGAGTTGGTAGGGCGTGAAAGACCTGATTTTGATTTGACTGCTTTTTGGAAGCGTTTTGAAGTGAAATTGCGAGAGTGAAAAATCTAATCTACCCAATCTGCAATGAATACATTGGTATCTCTTGTGCCGCCATTGTTTCGGTTGGAAGCAAAAACGATTTTTTTACCATCGTAGGAAAACATGGGGAAAGAATCAAAAGTTGTGTCGAAGGTGATTTGCTCCAATCCTGTGCCATCCAAATTAATCATAAACAAATTGAAGGGAAAGCCCCGCTCTGAGGTGTGGTTGGAAGCAAAAATAACTTTTTCGCCAGATGGGTGCATATAGGGCGCCCAGTTGGCATTGCCTAGTTCGGTGATTTGCTTCAATTCAGACCCGTCGACATTGCAGACGAACAATTCCATATTGGTCGGTGCTACAAGGTTTTGGGATAAGAAATCTTTGTATTTTTTGATGTCTTCGGGAGTTTTGGGGCGAGAAGCTCGGAATATGAGTTTTTTGCTGTCAGGCGAGAAAAACGCACCACCATCGTAGCCCAATTCATTCGTTACCTGTTTCACATTTCTACCATAAATGTCCATGGTGTAGAGGTCAATATCTCCGTTTCGGGTGGAGGTGAAAACAATCATTTTGCCATCTGGTGAAACAGTTGCTTCTGCGTCATAAGACCCATTCTCGGTCATTTTTGTAATAATATCACCGTTCAAGTCGGCTTTATAGATTTCAAAAGTTGGATAAATGGGCCAAACGTAGGCCTTGGTATCGGTTTCGGGCGGTGCAGGGCAATCTTCACCTGCTTGATGGGTCGAGGCATAAATAATGGTAGAATCGCCCGGCAAAAAATACGAACAAGTTGTTCTACCTTTGCCTGTGCTGACTAACTTCATGTCGAAAGTTTCGCTGTCTGTTTGTGGAATAGTGGCATAAAAAATCTGGTCACATTCAACGCCTTTTTCTTTGTCGGTTACTTGAAGCACTAATTTGGAGTCGTCGAAACTGAAATAGGCTTCAGCATTGTCGCCACCAAAAGTGAGTTGGCGCATGTTTCGGAAGTGTTTTTCTTGTGGGTAAATCAAATCAGGATTTATCCTCGAAGATTTTTCTACGGCAGCTTTTTTTGTAGTATCAACCGCAGAATGAGTATCTTTCTCCTCATTTGTATCGTTGGAAGTACTGGTACATTGAAGGAAAAAAAGGGGAAGCATTAAAAATGCTATCAAAAATTTGGAACGGTGAATTTGCATTTTGTGTTATTTTTGCTGCAAACCTAAGGAATAAATGAAAATTAAAGGAAAAATATCCATTTGAAGTTTTTTATAAAAAAGATACAAAATATGATTAGCAGTTATTGGCAATATTTTATGACGTGTTTTATGTCGATTTGTTTGATTTTTTCGGCATGTAATCAACAGGATACAGATACTTCGGTAAAACAGACAGAAGAAGTTCCTGATGAAGCGGACAAAATAGAAGGTGAAAAAATGCCCTCTGCCCAATCTGCAATGGAACAAAACCTCAAAATTCGCTTGTTGTCAGACCGCATTATCAAGGATTCACTCAATTCAGAACTTTATTTTACTAGAGGAAATGCGTATTTGGAGGAAGGTCGAGCAGAATATGCTGTTGGGGATTTCATCAAAGCCATCAAATTGGATTCTACACAAAGCAGTTATTATTTGGCTGCTGCCGAAATTTACTTCAAATCGCAACAATTGCCGCCTGCTATTCGGATAATGGAACGAGCGATTCGCAACATTCCAAAGGAATCGCTGCAATTGCATTTAGAGTTGGGAAAGTATTATTTTTATGTGGGTAAAAACAAAGAAGCGACCAAAGAAATTGATGGGGTATTGGCGCAAGATGCCAATATTGCAGAGGCTTACTTTTGGAAAGGAATGATTGCGAGGGATGAGAAAAAAACGAAAGATGCGATTACCAACCTCAAAAAATCACTGCAATTGGAGCCAGATGCCTACAATCCCAATATGATTTTGGCTCAGGTATTGGCTGAACAAGGAAGTGCAGAATGTGTGAAGTATTACGATAAGGCATCTGAAATTGACCCACTTTCTATTGAAGCAGTTTATGCCAAAGCCATCTTTTTGCAGGAAAATAAACAGGAAGACGAAGCATTAAAGGCTTATACCAAGATAATTTCCATCAGTCCACAATTTCAAGATGCTCATTACAATACGGGTTATATCTACTTTCAAAAAGGGGATTTTGAACGAGCCAAAAAGAGTTTTCTCGCTGCAATTCGGGTTTCTCCTGCTTTTGCGAAGGCCTATTATATGCGTGGTTACTGCGATGAAAAATTGGGTAACAAAGCGGCTGCAAAAGCGGATTATGAGTTAGCATTGAAGTTTGAACCTGAATTGAAGTTGGCGGAGGAGGGTTTGGAGCGAGTGAAGTGATAGTTATTTTATTTGGTATTTATTTTAATCAGGTTTTCTTCCCACTCACAGGGGATTTCTGCCAAATCAAAGACTTTGATTTCGCGGAGGTTATTCATACTGGTATCTTTGCTTAGATTACAATCAAGATATTGCTCATTTATTTTATACATAGCACCAGTTGCTGGGTCTACAATCAACATACCGATAACCCCACCTATAAATATATTCATAAAATACCAGCCATCTAAGGTAGCAATGATTGGATAGGTTTTGGGTTCGAAGCCATCTTCACTAAATGTTATCTCATATATAGCTTTTTTAAAAAAACTTACTCCTGAATTCAACTGTACTGTTGCGGGAGTATTACCTGTGAAGATTTCTCCTTTTTGATTGGTTATAATTACTTTTGCCCCTGTAGGTGTACTGGTTAGTTTGAGAGGATAAAAGCTTTTACTTAAAATTGAAGCACAGCCTGTGCAGAAATAGGATATTAAAACTAGAAATAAAAGTTTTCTAAACATGATATGTATTTTTTTTTTGGTGAGGTAATTTTCTCTAAAGATAAAAAGTATTCTGAAAAAAAAACCAGTTTGAAGAGTGTATATTTTTTGTAAAAAATAGCTACTTGAATGTAGGCTACTAATTTAAAGTAGCAATTGCACTTTACTTTAACTAATGTTTGGGTAGGTTGAATAGAATGAATACTTTTGCCTACAATTTTAAAAAAACAATGTTTAGCAGTATTGTCAATTAAGACGACAAACAAAAAAGCAAAGATGTATTATGATTAACATCACCTTTCCCGATGGCAATGTACGCCAATATGAAGCAGGCGTAACAGGTTTAGACGTTGCCAAGTCATTGAGTAATAGCTTGGCTAAGAAAGTATTGTCTGTAAAAGTAAATGATGAAGTGTGGGATGCCACACGCCCATTGACCGAAGACGCAACCTTGCAATTACTGACGTGGGAAGATACGGATGGTCAAAAAACATTTTGGCATTCAACAGCGCACTTGATGGCAGAAGCCATTCAATCTCTTTACCCACAAGCTAAATTTACGATTGGCCCTGCAATTGACAGTGGATTTTACTACGATGTGGATTTTGGCGGACAGATTCCGAATGCGAAAGATTTGGAAAAGATTGAGCAGAAAATGAAATCTTTGGCAAAACTCAATAGTAAATTTGTTCGCAGCGATGTGACGAAAGCGGAGGCTGCTGAGTTTTATAAAAACAATGAGTACAAAATGGAACTCATTGAAGGTTTGGAAGATGGAAGCATCACTTTTTATACACAAGGTGGTTTTGTGGATTTGTGTAGAGGTCCACACATTGCCCATACAGGTTTGATTAAAGCCTTCAAATTGACCAACATCGCAGGCGCATTTTGGAGGGGAAATGATGCGAATCCACAACTGACCCGTATTTATGGGGTTAGTTTTCCAAAAGCGAGCGATTTGGACCATTATCTCGAGATGATGGAAGAAGCCAAAAGACGAGACCATCGAAAATTAGGAACGGAATTGGGTTTGTTTGCTTTTTCGGAGAAAGTGGGTTCTGGTTTACCTTTGTGGTTGCCGAAAGGAACGATGCTGCGAAATATTTTGCAAGACTTTTTGATGAGCGAGCAAACGAAACGTGGCTACAAAATGGTGATGACTCCTCATATTGGAAAAAAAGAATTATATGTAACTTCTGGACATTATGCCAAATATGGTAAAGATTCTTTCCAACCGATTCACACACCGAGGGAAGGTGAGGAATATTTGTTGAAGCCGATGAATTGTCCACATCACTGCGAAATTTACAAAGTGGGGCAGTTGTCTTATCGTGATTTACCGCTTCGATTGGCAGAATTTGGTACAGTGTATCGCTACGAGCAGACAGGTGAATTGAATGGATTGCTGCGGGTTCGTGGCTTTACACAAGATGATGCCCACATTTTCTGTATGCCCGAGCAGTTGAAGGGAGAATTTCAGGATGTGATTGATTTGGTGACTTTGGTGTTTTCCAAATTGGGTTTTAGTGAATTTACTGCTCAGATTTCGCTACGTCACAAGACAGATCGTTCTAAATACATTGGTTCGGAGGAAAATTGGGAAAAGGCAGAAAATGCTATCATCGAAGCAGCTACCGAGAAGGGCTTGAATACGGTAATCGAATACGATGAAGCGGCTTTTTATGGCCCAAAATTGGATTTTATGGTGAAGGATGCACTTGGGCGTTCTTGGCAATTGGGAACGATTCAGGTGGACTACAATCTACCCGAACGTTTTGAGCTAGAGTATGTTGGAGCAGATAATCAAAAGCACCGTCCAGTGATGATTCACCGTGCACCTTTTGGTTCATTTGAGCGATTCATTGCTGTTTTGATTGAAAACAGTGCGGGTAATTTTCCATTGTGGCTAGCACCTCAACAAGTAGCGATTTTACCAATTAGCGATAAATTCTTGGATTATGCAGGACAAGTCTTAAAAGAATTGAAAGCGAATGGTATTCGTGCCGAAATTGATGACCGTGCAGAATCTATCAAGCGAAAAATTCGGGATTCGTCCATGCAAAAAATTCCTTACCAATTGATTATTGGAGAACGTGAGGAAGAAAATGCTACGGTGGCTGTCAGACGACATGGAGAAGGCAACGGAGATAAAGGAGCAATGACATTGGTAGAGTTTTTGGAGCTTTGCAATGCAGAATTGCAAGATTTGAAACCTGTTGTTGCATAATTTTTTTGCGAGAACAGGAATCCTAATGCCGAAATGAATTTATTAGTGACTAATTATTAGCTGCTTAACTCGGTTATACCGAAGTTTTATGCGAATGAGTAAATGTTGATTCATTTGATTTTTACTGTATTAGGTAAAGATGTCATGAATTTGCTCCCTGTTCTCGTACAAAAACTTAGCTAAATAATCTTGAGAATGAATGAGGAATATGTGGATTTTTATTTGAAATTTTTCTTTTATTATGCTGAATATTTCATTCAACTTGGAAGATTAGATATTTTTTTTTAAATTAGAATACCGAATAAAACTTTTATAGCGTATATTCGTCTAATAATTGTAGGTTTATTGATGGAATATTTAACTCATTGAAACTATACTCTACTATTCAATGTTCCTACTGCAACTTATTTTTTCATTTAAATAACAATAATAATTGGCAAGACCTAGAAGAAAGACAAACAGGTTACCTCAAAATAAAGGACCTGAACACAGAATTAACGAAAGAATACGTGTACCTGAAGTGCGACTCGTAGGTGACAACGTAGAACAAGGAATTCACAGAACATCTGAGGCTTTGAAAATGGCTTATCGCCTCAATTTAGACCTCGTAGAAATAGCTGCAACTGCACGTCCTCCTGTATGTAGAATCATAGATTACAGTAAGTTTCTGTATGAAAAGAAACGCAAGGAGAAAGAAATTAAGGCCAAAACTCAAAAGACTGTTGTTAAGGAAATTAGGTTTACCCCTAACACAGATGAGCACGATTTTGAGTTTAAATCTAAACATGCTGAGCGTTTTTTGATCGAAGGTTCAAAGGTGAAAGCGTATGTTCAGTTTAAGGGCAGAGCGATTATCTTCAAAGAAAGAGGAGAATTGTTACTCCTGAAATTTGCAGAACGCTTAAGCAAATATGGCGCACTCGAACAAATGCCTCGCTTAGATGGTAAGAGAATGTTTGCGTTTATTAGCCCTAAAAAAGTAGCACCGAAAAAGAAAACCGAAGGTTCTGTAACGAATACTGGAGAAAGCGGCAATACTGAAAACCGAGAAATATCTGATGAAGAAGAATAGCATCAATGTTGGAAGATGCTGCTTCAATGTTAGGGAAAACTTCAATACAACCTGACGAAAGTTTACCATGAGTCGAATACTTTTTTACCTAATTCTCAAACCACTTTCTTTGCTTCCGATTGCAGTTTTGCTGCGAATCTCTGACTTGCTGTTCGTTATTTTGTACTATGTAGTAGGATATCGTAAGAAAGTGGTATTTGCTAATCTCCAAAACTCTTTTCCAAACAAAAGCTCCAAGGAAATCAAACGTATTGGCAAGCAATTTTATCAACATCTTTGTGATTTGATAGTCGAGTCTATTCGAATATTTAGTATTTCGGAAAAGGAGATAATAGAAAGATGTAAGGTCAAGAATCCAGAAATTTTTGATAAATATTTCCACAAAGGACAAAGTATTTTGGTGACAGCAGGTCACTTCAATAATTGGGAAATGCTGGCAGTTGGCACCAATCCTCAAATCCCGCATCAAATGATGGGCGTTTACAGTTCTCTCTCCAATCCATTTTTCGATAAAAAATTAAGAGAATCACGGGCTAAGTTTGGTATTGACTTGGTTTCAAAAAAAGATACCAAAGATTATTTTGCAGAAAATGCTTCTCGTCCAGTTGCCTATTTTTTTGGTACTGATCAATCCCCCTCTTCCAGCACTCGTGCCTATTGGATGGAATTTTTGAATCAAGATACTGCTGTTTTGTTCGGCACAGAAAAATATGCAAAAGAATACAACATGCCTGTGTTATTTTGCTATATAAAAAAGGTAAAAAGAGGGTACTACGAAATGGAGTTTGTAACCATTGAAGACCATCCTTTACAAACTGCTTATGGAGAAATTACCGAAAAGCATACACGATTGTTGGGAGAACAAATCCGAGAATTACCTCAATATTGGCTATGGACGCACCGTAGATGGAAGCATAAGCGGGCTAGTGAAGTGATTGGTAATTAGCAACTAATTACCAGTCACTAATAATCACTATTCAAAAGCTAATGTAATAAACTGTGCCACACAGGCAGGTTTGTCAACTCCTTCAATCTCTACGACACAATCCCAAAACGTTTTAATGGCATTTTCAGCATAGTCTTCTATTTTTGCGACAGTCACCTGTGCTCTTAATCTGCTATTAACAGGTACGTGATGGGGAAAACGGATAGTATTCAGACCATAATTCACACCCATTTTGGCACTTTTGATGACTGCCACACTTTCCACGAACTTCGATAAAAGCGAAACGGACATAAATCCATGTGCAATCGGTGTTTTGAAAGGTGAATATTTTGTAGCTTTTTCGACATCAATGTGAATCCACTGAAAATCTAAAGTAGCTTCTGCAAAAGCATTGATCATCTCTTGCGTGACCGTAATCCACTCACTGGTTGGCAATGCTTTACCTTCCATTCCCTTAAACTCGGCAAAATTTTTAAATTCCATTTGTATTTTTTGTTATTGGTTAATAAAGCAAATTTACCCAATAGTTTTACAAATTTTCGGAAATTTAACCCCAAAAAAGCGATGCAACACTTTTCGTCAAAAATTTTGCTATTTGGAGAATACAGCGTCATTGTAGGCGGCAATGCTTTGGCAATACCTTTTGAAGCTTATCATGGGCAATTTAGATTTCTTAATTTGAATAGTCCATTGGCTGAATCTGCAAATTGGTCGAATCGTGCATTGCAGC